>NZ_CP108006.1:1933928-2578571 GCF_036127095.1 Streptomyces sp. NBC_00335 | reverse complement strand
AACGCCCCGATGGAGGCGCTGGGCCGCGCCCTGACCCGCGTACCGCCGCCCTGGCCTGTGCAGTTGATTCTGCTCGACGCCGCCGAAGACCCGGTCGTCGACTTCATCACCACGCGCGTACGCCCCTTCTACCTGCCGTAGTGACGCTTAAGCTGGTGGCCGACACGCGTGGACGACGGGCGGACGAACAGACGAAGAGGGGTACCGGGTGAGTGCGTCAGGCACGGCCGCGGTCGGGCAGGTCGAGCACATGCTGCGCCAGGTGACTCCCGGGCGCTACGAGAGCTACGAGTCCCTCCTGCACGCCCTGGCCGAGGGGCGGCTGTGGATGCTCCTCTGGCAGGGGCAGCCCGGCTCCCCGGAGGCCCAGTACGGCGGCATGGAGGTCGAGGGCATCGGGTACGCGCCCTGCGTGACCTCCCCGCAGGAGCTGGCCGTCAGCGGCTGGAACCGCGGGTACGAGGTGGTCACCGGCCGGGACATCGCCCGCGCCCTCTACCCCGACCGCTGGGGGCTGTGGCTCAATCCGCACGCCCAGGGCGGCGGCGTCGGCATTCCCTGGGCCGACCTGCGCCGGATCGCCACCGGGCTCGACCGGATGCCGGCCGGCCCGCTGCGGCTGTCCGAGCCCGCCATCGAGCTGCCGCAGTTCTACGGGCTGCTCACGCAGCACGCGCACCGCACGCCCGCCGTCCGTTCGCTGCGCCGCGCCTGGGTGCAGCCCGCGCTGGGGTCCCCGTACCTCGCCGTCGGGCTCGACCTGTACGACGCCTCCGCGCACGCGCTGGAATCCGTACGGGAGATGATGCGCCAGTCGGTCGGAGCGGTCCCCGAGGGAGTGCCCGTCTGCACGGTCGCGCTGGCGGACGAACACGATCCGGTGGCGATGTGGCTGCGGGCGCAGACCCGCCCCTTCTACGACCGCGAGGGACAGGCGCCCGCCTACTGAGGCGCTCGGCGGGACATCCCGCCGGGGCGTCCCGATCGTTGAGACATAGGGTCCAAGGCCGCACGGAACAGTCGTTCCGTGCGGCCTTTGCGTTGTCCTGATTTCGACGTTGATGTACGCCCAATAGGCATGCTCGTAGGCCGAGTTGGGCGCCATGTCCGATTCCCTACCGAACGGGGTGTCTTGCTCCGCTGAGACGACAGTGAAGTCCGGATAACGGGAACTCGACCCTCAGATCACGGTTGCGCATCCATTCACCTGCGGGTCTGGCGGCTGATCGAGCGCCCGATGAAGACTCCCCACCCAAGAGCGGGTCAGTCCTCCGGCGGTTGCCTGGGTTTGCCCCGCCTCAGGAAATTCGCTTGTCCGTACCTCGCACTCCGAGCGCCACTCCGCACCAACGCCGCCACAGCGGCGGGCATGGGCCGGCCCACCCGTCGGCCGAGAGGGGTCCCCACCACGATGACGGCACCACTGCACGACATGAGCGCGGAGACACCCGCACCCGTGTCCGTAGCCGACGTCCCCGCCAAGGCCATCGAAGGCCGCTCGCCCGGCCGCATCGCCTGGATGCGGCTCAAGCGCGACAAGGTCGCGCTGGCCGGCGGTTTCGTCGTGCTCCTGCTGATCCTCGTCGCACTGTTCGCGCCGCTGATCGTCAGCGCGTTCGGCCACCCCCCGGAGGAATTGCACGAAGACCTGCTGGACCCGCTGCTGGGCCTGCCGGCCGGCGACTACGGCGGCATAAGCGGCGACTTCCTGCTGGGCATCGAACCGGTCAACGGCCGCGACGTGTTCAGCCGCATCGTCTACGGCGCCCGCATCTCGCTGCTGGTCGCCTTCCTGTCCGCCTTCGTGGCGGTCTCGCTGGGCACCTTCTTCGGCATCGTCGCCGGCTACTTCGGCGGCTGGGTCGACGCGGCCATCAGCCGGGTCATGGACCTGCTGCTCGCCTTCCCGCAGCTGCTCTTCATCATCGCGCTGGTCTCGGTCGTCCCGGCCAAGCTCTGGGGCTTCGAAGGATCGGGCCTGCGGATCGCCGTACTGGTCCTGGTGATCGGCTTCTTCGGCTGGCCCTACATCGGCCGCATCGTCCGCGGACAGACCCTGTCGCTGCGCGAACGGGAGTACGTCGAAGCGGCGCGGAGCCTGGGCGCGGGCCGGATGTACATCCTCTTCCGCGAGCTGCTCCCGAACCTGGTCGCGCCGATCACCGTCTACGCGACGCTCATGATCCCCACCAACGTGCTGACCGAGGCCGCGCTCAGCTTCCTGGGTGTCGGCGTCAAGCCGCCCACGCCTTCCTGGGGCGAGACCCTCTCGACGGCCGTGCGGACCTATGAGGACGACCCGCTCTTCATGATCTTCCCCGGCATGGCGATCTTCATCACCGTGCTGGCCTTCAACCTCTTCGGCGACGGCGTCCGCGACGCCCTCGACCCGAAGGGCTCCCGTTAGCCGTCCCCGCAGGTCATCCCGCAGGGCACCCGTAGGTCAGAACCGCAGGGCACACCGGAACCCGGCTTCGTACCGGAATCACAACGGAGGGTTGCGAGCATCGTGACTACCCATCGCATGTCCAAGCGCAGGCTCGTCGCCGGCACGGCCGTCGTGCTCGCGACGATGCTGTCCGCGACCGCCTGTGGCGGCGACGACGGCAAGGGGAAGGAAGACAAGCCGGCAGCGTCGGGCGGCTTCAACGCCGCCATCGGCAAGGTCGCCAACGCTTCCACCAAGGCGGGCGGCGAGCTGAAGTTCGTCGGTACGCAGGAAGCCGACTCGTGGGACCCGCAGCGCGGCTACTACGGCTTCATGTGGGACTTCTCCCGCTACTACACCCGCCAGCTCGTCAGCTTCAAGGCGGAGCCGGGCTCCAAGAGCACCGAGCTCGTCCCCGACCTGGCCACCGCGAACGCGGAGATCGGCGACGGCGGCAAGACCTACAAGTACACCCTCAAGGACAACGTGACCTGGGAGGACGGCACCCCCGTCACCGCCCAGGACATCAAGTACGGCATCGAGCGCACCTGGGCCCAGGACGTCATCTCCGGCGGCCCGGTCTACCTGCAGCAGGTCCTCGACCCGAAGCTCGAGTACCCGGGCCCGTACAAGGACCCCAGCGCGGACAAGCTCGGCCTGAAGGCGATCGAGACCCCGGACGCGAAGACCATCATCTTCAAGCTCCCCGCGCCCAACGGTGACTTCGAGCAGATGCTGGCCATGCCGGCCGCCAGCCCGGTCAAGCAGGAGAAGGACACCGCGGCCAAGTACGGCCTCAAGCCCTTCTCCAACGGCCCGTACAAGATCGACTCGTACGAGCCCAACAAGAGCATGAAGCTCTCGCGCAACACCAACTGGAAGCCCGAGTCGGACACCATCCGCAAGGCGCTCCCGGACTCCATCTCCGTCACGTTCATGGCGAACGCGGACGACATGGACAAGCGCCTGATGAACGGCGAGTTCGACCTGGACATCAACGCGACCGGCATCGGCCAGGCGGCCCGCGCCACCGCGCTGAAGGAGCACAAGGACAACCTGGACAACGGCCAGACCGGCTTCATCCGGTACGCCGTGATGCCCCAGACCGTCGCGCCGTTCGACAACATCGAGTGCCGCAAGGCCGTCATCTACGCGGCCGACAAGAAGTCCCTGCAGACCGCCCGCGGCGGCCCGCAGGCCGGTGGCGACATCGCCCCCAACATGCTGCCGCTGGGCATCAAGGGCGCTGACGGCAAGTACGACCCGTACGAGGTCCTGAAGAACGACGGCAAGCCGAACGTCGACAAGGCCAAGGCCGCTCTGAAGGCCTGTGGCAAGGAGACCGGCTTCAAGACCACCATCGCGGTCCGCAACAACAAGCCGGTCGAGGTCGCCACGGCCGTCTCCCTGCAGAACGCCCTGAAGCAGGTCGGCATCGAGGCCCAGATCGACCAGTTCGACGGCGCCCAGACCTCCGGCATCATCGGTTCGCCGAAGGTGGTCAAGGAGAAGGGCTACGGCATCATCATCATGGGCTGGGGCGCCGACTTCCCGACCGGTCAGGGCTTCTCCCAGCCGCTGGTCGACGGTCGCTTCATCCTGCAGAGCGGCAACAACAACTTCTCCGAGCTGAACGACCCGGCGATCAACGGGCTGTTCGACCAGGCCATCGCCGAGACCGACCCGGTCAAGGCCGGCGACATCTACAAGCAGATGAACCAGAAGGTCTCCGAGGCCGCGGTCTACCTGCCCTTCGTCTACGACAAGACGATCTCGTGGCGCAGCAGCCGTCTGACGAACGTCTACACGTCGGACGCGTACAACGGCCGGTACGACTACGCCTCGCTCGGCGTCCAGTAAACAAACCGTCCGATTCAGTTCCAGTGCCACACCCGCTAGGCACGAAGGGCAGGTGATGGCCGCGGCGGCGGCTCGGGGGCGCTCTCCAGAAGAGGGCGTCCCCGGGCCGCGGCCAGGCCGAGCGCAGTGCTTGCATATCTCATCCGGCGGATCTTCGCCGTCATCGTCATGCTGTTGGTCATCTCGCTGGTGACCTTCGGAATCTTCTTCCTCTTCCCGAAGATGATCGGGACGGACCCGGCCCTGTACTTCGTCGGCAAGCAGTCCGACCCCGCCGCCATCGAGGGCATCCGGCAGAAGATGGGTCTCGACGACCCGATCCTCGTCCAGTTCGGCAAGTTCGTCGTCGGGCTGGTGGCGGGTCGCACGTACGCCAACGGCAACGACGTCACGCACTGCGCCGCGCCCTGCTTCGGCTACTCCTTCAAGAGCGAGCAGGAGGTCTGGCCGCTGCTGACCGACTGGCTGCCCGTCACCCTCTCGCTCGCCGCCGGTGCCGTCGTGCTCTGGGTGATCGGCGGTGTCGCCGCCGGCGTCATCTCCGCCCTCAAGCGCGGTACGGTCCTGGACCGTTCGGCGATGGGCCTCGCCCTCGCCGGCGTCTCCCTCCCGATCTACTTCACCGGCATGCTCGCCATCGCCTTCTTCTCCGACCAGCTCGGCTGGTTCGGACGGCCGGAGAAGACCTTCGCCGAGGATCCGGGCACCTGGTTCAACGGCATGGTCCTGCCGTGGATCTCGCTCGCCTTCCTCTACGCGGCGATGTACGCGCGACTCACCCGCGCGACCATGCTCGAAGTGCTCAACGAGGACTACATCCGCACCGCGCGCGCCAAGGGGCTGACGGAACCCGTCGTCATCGGCAAGCACGCGATGCGCTCGACCATGACGCCGATCCTGACCGTCCTGGGTCTCGACCTCGGCGCGCTGATGGGCGGCGCGGTCCTCACCGAGTACACCTTCTCGCTGCACGGCCTCGGCTACAGCGCCGTCCGCGCCATCAGCGAGCACGACCTGCCGGTCATTCTCGGCATCACCCTGATCTCCGCCTTCTTCGTCGTCGCGGCCAACCTCGTCGTCGACCTCTTGTACGCGGTGATCGACCCCCGAGTGAGGCTGTCATGACCGATTCGACGACGCCCGCCGTGACGGGCGCACTGAACGAGCCCGTCGCCTCCGGCGCGCCCGGCACCGCGTTCCTCGACGTACGCGACCTCAAGGTCCACTTCCCCACGGAAGACGGCCTGGTCAAGTCCGTGGACGGGCTCTCCTTCACGCTGGAGAAGGGCAAGACCCTCGGCATCGTCGGCGAGTCCGGCTCCGGCAAGTCGGTGACCTCGCTGGGCATCATGGGCCTGCACCGGGTCGGCCAGTACGGCCGCCAGCGGGCCCGGATCTCCGGGGAGATCTGGCTCGACGGCAAGGAACTGCTGTCCAGCCCCGAGGAAGAGGTCCGCAAGCTGCGCGGCCGGGAGATCGCGATGATCTTCCAGGACCCGCTGTCGGCGATGCACCCCTACTTCACCGTGGGCAAGCAGATCGCCGAGGCCTACCGGGTCCACAACAAGGCGGACAAGAAGACCGCCCGCAAGCGGGCCGTCGAGCTCCTGGACCGCGTGGGCATCCCCGAGCCGCACAAGCGGGTCGACAGCTACCCGCACGAGTTCTCCGGCGGCATGCGCCAGCGCGCGATGATCGCGATGGCGCTGGTCAACAACCCCGAACTGCTCATCGCCGACGAGCCCACCACCGCCCTGGACGTCACCGTCCAGGCGCAGATCCTCGACCTGATCCGGGACCTGCAGAAGGAGTTCGGCTCCGCGGTCATCATGATCACGCACGACCTCGGCGTGGTCGCCGAGATGGCCGACGACCTCCTCGTGATGTACGGCGGCCGGTGCGTGGAGCGGGGCAGCGCGGAGAAGGTGTTCTACGAACCCCGGCACCCGTACACCTGGGGCCTGCTCGGCTCGATGCCCCGCATCGACCGCGAGCAGACCGAGCGCCTCATCCCGGTCAAGGGCTCGCCGCCCAGCCTGATCAACATCCCGAGCGGCTGCGCCTTCAACCCCCGGTGCCCGTACGCCGACCTGCCCAAGGACGACGTCACGCGGACCGTACGGCCCGAGCTGTCCCTGGTCGACACCTCCGCGGAGGGCGCCGGCCGACACTGGGCCGCCTGTCACCTCTCCCCGGAGCAGCGGGACCGGATCTGGACCGAAGAGATTGCGCCGAAGCTGTGACCGACATGACTGCGCCCGACAACAGCAAGAACGAGACGGCCGTCGTCCCGGCCCAGGCGGTGGCCTCCCCGGAGCCGCTGCTCAGGGTGACCGGCCTGGTCAAGCACTTCCCCATCTCCAAGGGACTGCTGCGCCGCCAGGTCGGGGCCGTGAAGGCCGTCGACGGGATCGACTTCGAGGTCTACCCCGGTGAGACCCTCGGCATCGTCGGCGAGTCCGGCTGCGGCAAGTCGACCATGGGCCGACTGATCACCCGGCTGCTCGAACCGACCGGCGGAAAGGTCGAGTTCGAGGGCAAGGACATCACGCACCTGAGCGTGTCCGGCATGCGCCCGATGCGCCGCGACGTGCAGATGATCTTCCAGGACCCCTACGGCTCGCTGAACCCGCGGCACACGGTGGGCACCATCGTCAGCGCCCCGTTCAAGCTCCAGGGCGTCGAGCCCGAGGGCGGCCTCAAGGCGGAGGTCCAGCGCCTCCTTTCCCTGGTGGGCCTCAACCCGGAGCACTACAACCGCTACCCGCACGAGTTCTCCGGCGGCCAGCGCCAGCGCATCGGCATCGCCCGCGCACTGGCCCTGAAGCCGAAGCTGGTGGTGGCCGACGAGCCGGTCTCCGCCCTGGACGTCTCCATCCAGGCCCAGGTGGTCAACCTGCTGGACGACCTCCAGCAGGAGCTCGGCCTCACGTACGTGATCATCGCGCACGACCTGTCGGTCATCCGGCACGTCTCGGACCGGATCGCGGTCATGTACCTCGGCAAGATCGTCGAGCTCGCGGACAACAAGTCCCTCTACACGGCGCCCATGCACCCGTACACCACGGCCCTGATGTCGGCCGTCCCGGTGCCGGACCCGCGCCGGCGCGGAGCCAAGAGCGGCCGCATCCTGCTCAAGGGCGACGTCCCCTCGCCGATCTCCCCTCCCTCCGGCTGCCGCTTCCACACCCGGTGCTGGAAGGCGACCCAGGTCTGCACGACGCAGGAGCCCCCGCTCATCGCGCTGAAGACCGGCCACCAGGTGGCCTGCCACCACCCGGAGAACGCCCCCGACCAGGCCCCGGGCGACCCGGCCCTGCCGGGCGCGGCGGACGCGGTGGCGAAGCCGACGGACTGACGGAACGCCGGCGGGGCAGAACCAGCCCCGCCGGCACCGCCGGGCAAAATCAGCCCCGCCCGCGCACGGCGCCGCGGGGCTCATGAGGCCCGTGCGGGCCGACTGTTCACGGCGCCGCCCCGCAAAATCAGCCCCGCCGGCGTTTGAGGCGCGGGGGTTCGGGGGCGGAGCCCCTGACGGCGGCGCCGCACCAGGCCCACGGCCCGCAGCCGCACGGGGTGCGGTCCCGACCTGGTGGGGCCCGCCCCCTCGGGGAACCGGGGCCGCGCCCCACCCGTTCCGGCCCGCCGCCGGGCGACCGGCAGAATGTTCCCGTGATCCACGATCTCTTCCCGCCCGGAGTCCAGCACACCTTGGACCTCATGGGCATCTTCGTCTTCGCCACGGCCGGCGCCCTGCTCGCCGTACGCAAGAACTTCGACGTCTTCGGCATCGTCGTCCTCGCGCTCGTCACCGCCCTCGGCGGCGGCCTGTTCCGCGACATCGTCATCGGCGCCACCCCCGCCGCGGCCTTCGGCGACCTCGGGTTCTTCGTCACACCGCTGGTCGCCGCCGCGCTCGTCTTCTTCCTGCACCCCGAGGTCCAGCGCATCAACCGCGCTATCAACGTCTTCGACGCGGCCGGCCTCGGGCTGTTCTGCGTGACGGGTACGACCAAGGCGTACGAGTACGGCCTGGGCCTCACCGCGTCCGCCGCGCTGGGCCTGGCGACCGCCGTCGGCGGGGGCGTGCTGCGCGACGTCCTCGTCAACGAGGTGCCCTCGCTGCTGCGCGACCGCGAGATGTACGCCGTGCCGGCCGTCATCGGCGCCTCGATGGTGGCGCTCTTCATCAGCTTCGACAACCTGAACGCCATCACCACGGGCCTGGCGATCGTCACCACCTTCGTGCTGCGGCTGCTGGCCATCCGCTACCACTGGCGCGCGCCCCTCGCGTGGAACCGCCGCTCGTCGGTGTCGGAGGAGCCGTAGCCCCGACCGGTGCGCCGTAGCGGCCGCCACACCAAGGAAAGCTACCGCTTAGTAGGGCTCGGGTGTACGGTCGTTCCATGTCACACGCAGCTGCCAAGGCGTCCATCGGCGACAGCGAGTTCGACCGCGACACCACCGTCACCGCCCGCGCGGGCGAGCCCGGGGTGTACGACGCGGACCTCTCCGCCGGGTGGACGATCATCACCGCCGTCAACGGCGGCTACCTCCTGGCCCTCGTCGGCCGCGCCCTGTCGGCGGCCCTGCCGCACCCGGACCCCTTCACGGTCTCCGCGCACTACCTGACCTCGTCGGTCCCCGGCCCCGCCGTGATCCGCACCGAGGTCGTACGGGTCGGCCGCACGCTCTCCACCGGGCAGGCCTCCCTGTTCCAGTTCGACGAGAGCGGCGCCGAGATCGAGCGGATCCGCGTCCTGGCCTCCTACGGGGACCTCGCGGCGCTCCCGGACTCCGTCCACACCACGGCCCTGCCGCCCGTCATCCCGGCCTACGAGGACTGCCTCGGCCCCGAGGCCGGCCCGGCCCCCATCCCCGGCAGCTCGGCGATCGTGGACCGGCTCCGGCTGCGCCTGGACCCGGCGACCGCCGGCTGGGCCATCGGACAGCCCTCGGGCAAGGGCGAGATGCGCGCCTGGTTCGAGCTCGCGGACGGCCGCGAAGCGGACCCGTTCTCCCTGCTGCTCGCGGTGGACGCGCTCCCGCCGACCTCCTTCGACCTCGGCCTGCTCGGCTGGACCCCGACGGTGGAACTCACCACCCACATCCGCCACCGGCCCGCGCCCGGTCCGCTCCGGGTGTCGATCACCACGCGGAACCTCGCGGGTGGCTTCCTGGAGGAGGACGCGGAGGTCTGGGACTCGGAGGACCGACTGGTGGCCCAGTCCCGTCAGCTGGCGAGCGCTCCCCGCGTGGTCGCCCCTTCCTGACGCGGAGCGCGCACCGCCACGCGGGTGCGGGTGGTTCGGCTCTGCGGGGGCGGAGTTCCCCTACCCGCCCTTCGCCCGTTCCCCGGGCGCTGCCCGGACCCGGTCCTCAAGCGCCGGACGGGCTGGAAGATCCAGCCTCGCCGGCGTTTGAGGCGCGGGGTCCGGGGCGGAGCCCCAGGGGCTCGGGCGCAGCCCGGGGCCCGACGGGTCAGGGCGGAGCCCTGGGAACGGTGGAAGGGCGGGTAGGGGACTTCGCCCGCCCCGAGCGACGGGTCGCCGCGGAGGCCGGGGGTCCGTCAGGGGGGTGGAAGGGACCGGCTGGGGAACCCGGGTGCGGGGGACTCGTAGAATCGGGGGATCATGGCCTACCTCGACCACGCCGCCACCACCCCGATGCTGCCGGAGGCCGCTGCGGCGATGACCGCGCAGTTCGCCGTCACGGGCAACGCGTCCTCCCTGCACGCCGCCGGCCGCCGCGCCCGCCGCACCGTCGAGGAGGCCCGCGAGGCCCTCGCCGACGCCCTCGGGGCCCGTCCGAGCGAGGTGGTCTTCACCGCCGGCGGCACGGAGGCCGACAACCTCGCCGTCAAGGGGCTCTACTGGGCCCGCCGCGACGCCGACCCCGCCCGGACCCGCGTCCTCGCCAGCCCCGTCGAGCACCACGCCGTCCTCGACGCCGTGCACTGGCTCGCCGAGCACGAGGGGGCGCAGGTCGAGTACCTGCCCGTGGACCGCTACGGGCGCGTGCACCCCGACGCCTTCCGCGAGGCGATCGAGCGCAACCCCGAGGACCTCGCCCTCGCCACCGTCATGTGGGCCAACAACGAGATCGGCACCGTGATGCCGATCGCCGAACTGGCCGCCATCGCGCGCGAGTTCGGCGTCCCGCTGCACTCCGACGCCGTCCAGGCCTTCGGCCAGCTCGACGTCCGCTTCGGCGACAGCGGACTCGCCGCCATGACCGTGAGCGGCCACAAGGTCGGCGGACCGTACGGGATCGGCGCGCTGCTGCTCGGCCGCGACCAGAGCCCCGTACCCGTCCTGCACGGCGGGGGCCAGGAGCGGCACGTCCGCTCCGGCACCCTCGACGTCCCGGCCATCGCCGCCTTCGCGGTGGCCGCGGTCCTCGCCGCCGAGCGGCGCGAACAGTTCGCCACCGAGATCGGCGCCCTGCGCGACCGGCTCGTCGCCGCCGTGCTCCGCGAGGTCCCCGACGCGGTCCTGGGCGGAGACCCCGACGGCCGGCTCCCCGCCAACGCCCACTTCAGCTTCCCCGGCTGCGAGGGGGACTCCCTGCTGCTCCTGCTCGACGCCCAGGGCATCGAGTGCTCCACCGGTTCCGCCTGCACGGCCGGCGTGGCCCAGCCCAGCCACGTGCTGCTGGCCACCGGCACCGACCCGCGCCTGGCCCGGGGGACCCTGCGCTTCTCCCTCGGCCACACCTCCACGCAAGCCGACGTGGACGCGGTCGCCGCGGCCATCGGCCCGGCCGTGTCCCGCGCCCGCACGGCGGGGCTCAGCTAGTGCCGTGACCGGGAAGGAAGGGCCTACGCCGCCGCCGCGCCGGCCTCGTTGACCATGCGGAGGTAGCGGCCCCAGTCCCAGTGGCGGCCGGGGTCCGTGTGGTCGGCTCCCGGCACCTCGGAGTGGCCGAGGAAGTGTTTGCGGTCGGCGGGTATCCCGTACCGCTTGCAGACGTCGGCGGCGAGCCTCGCCGAGGCCCCGTACATCGCGTCCGTGAAGTCCTCTCGCCGGTCCACGAACCCGACGTGCTCGATGCCGATGCTGCGCTCGTTCATGGAGCGGTTGCCCGAGTGGAAGGCGACGTCGAGCTCGCGCACCATCTGCTCGATGTGGCCGTCCTGGCCGACTATGTAGTGCGCCGACGCCCGGTGGAAGGGATTCCTGAAGGCGTCCACCGAGGACTTGAAGCCGCCCTGCGTGACATGGACCACGATCCGGTCCACCCGGTAGTCCGCGGGCCGGTCCGCCAGCCGCCAGTTCGCCGGAGAGGCCGCCGTCCAGGAAGCCCCCGCGTGGTCCAGCTCGCCCTCCTTCCTCGGCTTGGAGACCCCCGGCACCAGCCACCAGGCCCGCCCGATCTCATCGCGCCCGGCGACCGCCGCGGCCGTCAGCACCCCGAGCCCGCCGAACAGCACCGCCCTGCGGGTCCGCCCGGGCCGTCCCTTGTTGCCCGTACCGCCCTTGTCGCTCTTGCTCCCCATGGTGATCCACCCCCTGTCACCGAGAACGCGCTGTGACCCCGCTCGGTTCCCCCGTACCCTGGACGGTGCTATGACTGAGAACCTGCCGAGCGTCCCCCGCCCCCTCCGCGTCCTGGCCGCCATGTCCGGCGGTGTGGACTCCGCCGTCGCCGCCGCCCGCGCGGTCGAAGCCGGGCACGACGTGACCGGCGTCCACCTCGCCCTGTCCGCGAACCCGCAGTCCTTCCGGACCGGAGCCCGCGGCTGCTGCACGATCGAGGACTCCCGCGACGCCCGCCGCGCCGCCGACGTGATCGGCATCCCGTTCTACGTCTGGGACCTCGCCGAGCGGTTCCGCGAGGACGTCGTCGAGGACTTCATCGCCGAGTACGAGGCCGGGCGCACCCCGAACCCCTGCCTGCGCTGCAACGAGAAGATCAAGTTCGCCGCGCTGCTCGACAAGGCCCTCGCCCTCGGCTTCGACGCCGTCTGCACCGGCCACTACGCCACCGTCGTCCTGAACGAGGACGGCACGCGCGAGCTGCACCGCGCCTCCGACATGGCCAAGGACCAGTCCTACGTCCTCGGCGTGCTCGACGAGAAGCAGCTCGCCCACGCCCTCTTCCCCCTCGGCGACACCCTCACCACCAAGGAAGAGATCCGCGCCGAGGCCGAGGAGCGGGGGCTGGCCGTCGCGAAGAAGCCCGACAGTCACGACATCTGCTTCATCGCCGACGGCGACACCCAGGGCTTCCTCGCCGGCCGCCTCGGCAAGGCCGAGGGCGACATCGTCGACGAGGCCACCGGTGAGAAGGTCGGCACCCACGAGGGCGCCTTCGGGTTCACCATCGGCCAGCGCAAGGGCCTGCGGATCGGCCACCCGGCCCCCGACGGCAAGCCGCGCTACGTCCTCGACATCTCCCCGGTGAACAACACCGTCACCGTCGGCCCCGTCGAGGCCCTCGACGTCACCGCCCTCACCGCGATCCGCCCCCGCTGGTGCGGCTCCACCGCGGCGGCCCCGGGCACGTACACCGCGCAGCTGCGCGCCCACGGCGGCGAGACCGAGGTCTTCGCCGAGCTGGTGGAGGGCGAACTGCGCGTCCGCTTCTCCGAGCCCGTCCGCGGCGTGGCCCCGGGCCAGGCGATCGTCCTCTACGACGGCACCCGCGTGGTCGGCTCCGCCACGATCTCCGCGACCACCCGGGCCACGGCGTCCGCGACCGCGACCGCGACGGCCTAGTCGGGCCGCCCGGTCAGACCACCGTCAGGACGATCTTGCCGGTGGTCCGGCCCCGCTCGCCGATCTCGTGCGCCTTCGCGGCCTCCGACAGGGGCAGGACGGTGTCGATGAGCGGGCGGAGCTCGCCCTGCGCCACGAGCGCGGCGATGGCCTTCAGGCCCGCCAGGTCCGGCTCGACGAGGGTCCAGCCGGTCCGGAAGCCCTCGGCGTCGGCCGGTACGTCGTCCGGGCCGTTCAGGGTGATCAGGTGCCCGCCCGGGCGCAGCACCTTCAGGGAGCGCGCCCCGTAGTCGCCGCCGATGGCGTCGATCACCACGTCCACGTCCGAGACCACGTCTTCGAAAGCGGTGGTCCGGTAGTCGACCAGCTCGTCGGCCCCGAGCGAGCGGAGCGCCTCGTGCTTGGCGGCGCTGGCGGTGCCGATCACGTACGCGCCGAGCGCCTTGGCGATCTGGACGGCGAAGTGCCCCACGCCGCCCGCCGCCGCGTGCACCAGGACCCGCTGGCCCGGCCGCACGCCGGCGGTGTCGTTCAGCGCCTGCCACGCCGTGAGCGCCGCCAGCGGCAGGGCCGCCGCCTCGACGTGGTCGAGCGTCTCGGGCTTGCGGGCGAAGTGCCGGGCCGTGGCCGTCACGTACTCGGCGTAGGCGCCCGCCTGGTGCGGGAAGCGCGGCATGCCGAAGACCTCGTCGCCCGGCTGGAAGACGGTCACCCCGGGTCCGACGGCCTCGACCGTGCCGGACACGTCCCAGCCGACGGCCGGGACCGGGCCCCAGGGGATGAGGGCGCCGCTGGCCCGGGTCTTCCAGTCCACCGGGTTCACCCCGGCCGCGTGGACCCGTACCAGGATCTCGCCCATGCCCGGCTCCGGCCGGTCCAGCTCGGTCTCGGTCAGTACCTCGGGTCCGCCCCACTGGCTGACGACGATGGCGCGCATGTGTTTCTCCTCAAGTGTGTCCGGACGTGTGTCCGCTGTTGCTGCCGGACCAGCTTCGTTCCCGGAGCGAGGCCATGGTGTTGGCCGTACGGCCACCCTGTGACAGGATCTGGCCATGCACAGGATCGCCGTACTCGCCCTCGAAGGCGTCCCTCCGTTCGAGCTCGGGATGCCGTCCCGGGTGTTCGGCAACGCCGTCGACGACTCCGGGAAGCCGCTCTACGAGGTGACCGTCTGCACCGTCGACGGGCAGCCCGTGACCAGCGACGCGGGCTTCACGGTCGGGGTCTCGGCGGGGCCCGAGGCCCTCGCGGCCGCCGACACGGTGATCATCCCGCCGACCAACGTCATGATGGCGCTGGAGCAGGGCGTACCCCTGCCCCGGCCGCTCGCCGACGCCCTCGCCGCGATCCGCCCCGGCACCCGGCTGGTGTCGATCTGCACCGGCACCTACGTGCTCGCCGCCGCCGGCCTGCTCGACGGCCGGCCCGCCACCACGCACTGGATCAAGGCGCCCGCCTTCCAGCGGGCCTTCCCGCGCGTCAAGCTCGACGAGGACGTGCTCTTCGTCGACGACGGGGACATCCTGACCTCCGCCGGGGTCGCCGCCGGCGTGGACCTCTGCCTCTACATGATCCGCCAGGACCACGGCACGGCCGTGGCCAACCGCGCCGCGCGGCTGTGCGTCGTACCGCCGTGGCGGGACGGCGGCCAGGCGCAGTACATCGACCGGCCCGTCCCCGAACCCACCGTCGCCACCACCACGGCCACCCGGGCCTGGGCCCTGGAGCGCCTCGGGGAGCCGATCGCCCTGGCCGAGCTGGCCGCCCACGCCCGGATGAGCCTGCGCACCTTCACCCGCCGCTTCCGCGACGAGGTCGGCATGACCCCGGTGCAGTGGCTCACCGGTCAACGCCTGGAAGTGGCACGCCAGTTGCTGGAGACCAGCGATCTCCCCGTCGACCTGGTCGCCCACCGCTCCGGCTTCGGCTCCGCGAACTCGCTGCGCCAGCACATGCGTTCCGCACTCGGCATCTCCCCGATCGCCTACCGGCGCACCTTCCAGCCGAATTCGGCTGCTCCTGCGCACCACTGACGCAGGCTCAGGTCGTCAATGCCACTGACCGATGACCTGCCAGGTAATCGCCTTGGGGGCAACCGGAAGGCAGGATCGGACCGACAAGCCGATCCGCAGGGAAGAAGAGGCCCGAGATGACCGCCTACGCCATCGCCCACATACGCCCCGAGACCATGCACGAGGACGTCCTGCGCTACATCGAGGAGATCCAGGCCACCATGGACCCCTTCGAAGGCCGCTTCCTCGTCCACGGCAAGGAGGTCGAGGTCGTGGAGGGCACTTGGCCCGGCACGATCGTCGTGATCGCCTTCCCGGACCTGGAGCGGGCCCGCGCCTGGTACGCGTCCGCCCCCTACCAGGCCCTGATCCCGCTGCGCGCCGACCACATCGCGGGCGACATCATCCTCGTCGACGGGGTCCCGGCGGACTACGACGCCTCGAAGACGGCCGACCGCCTCCGCGAAGCCGCCGGGCTCTGACCGTGGGCAACCGGGCCGTCTTCGTGATCGCCGGCCCCGCCGGGCCGACCCGTCACCACTCGTCCTTCGGAGCGATCGGCCTGGACCTCGACCTGCTGGCCGGCCCGGACGTGGCCCTGCCCTTCCTCCGTGACCACGCACCCCAGGACGGCTGGTACGACGACGGCATGGTCGAGGCGGGCGTCCTCGCCGACCCGTCCCGGCGGCTCCTGCTGCTCTTCGCCTGGGAAGGGCCCGCCGCCTCCTCGCGCACCCGGGCCGCCACCCTGGAGCTGCTGCGGTGCGCGTGGCCCGGCTGGGAGGTGCGGTGGCTCCACGACGGGCAGGCCGGCCTGCGTGCCCACCTGGGCCTCGACCCACGGGAGGAGTCCCGCGACGTGTACCCCGGCCCGGCGCTGGAGGTGGACGGCGAGGAACTGTCCGACCCGGACCCGCTCGTGGCGGTGGTCACCATCGGCCCCGGGCCCGGCCGCTGCCACCTCCTCGCAGACATCGACGACCACCCCGTCGAGGAGGGGCCCGCCCTGCTCGAACGGCTCCGGGACGCCCCGGACCACGGGAGCCACCGGTCGTGGGCCGATGCCGGGATCCACGTCGACCCGGAGCGGCGGCGGGTCGGCTGGTGGCTCAACACGGCCCGGGACCGGGCCCGTACGGTCGGCGGCCGATGGCCCGGCTGGACCGTGGAGTTCTGGGAGGACCGCTGGTCCGAGCACCGCGCGGCCTGCGGCGGGCGCTTCGACCCGCCCGCGTCGGACCGGGCGGCCGCGCTCGTCGAGGTACGGGACCTGGCGCTGGAGCGGTGGGCCGGGCCGCGCAGCGACGCGCGGGCCGCGCTGGTCGCCCGGCTCCCGCACGTCCCCGTCGGCCGGGGCTTCGCACCCGCCGTTCGGGTCGCCACGGCAGCCGCCGCCCGCACCGCGATCGAGAGGGCGTACCGCGAGGCCGCCGGTCCGTGACGACGGGCGCGGATCGGGGGACCGGCACCGTGCGCCGGACCGGGCTGCCGTGCCCCGGTCGCCGGTACCCGGTCCGCTGGGGTTCGGACGGTTGGACCGGGGGCCCGGCCCGGATGCGAGCATGGGCGCTATGGCTACTCACCTGATCACCGGCGCCGGCTCTGGCATCGGTGCCGCCGTCGCCGCCCGGCTGCACGCCCGCGGCGACGACCTCGTCCTGCTCGCCCGCGACGCCGCCCGCGCCCGGCAGCTCACCGACCGGTACCCCGGATCCAGCGCGCTCGTCGGAGACCTCGCCGACCCCGACCGGCTGTCGTGGGCCTTCTCCAAGCAGGCGATCCCGGAGCGGATCGACTCGCTCCTGCACATCGCCGGCATCGTGGACCTCGGCCCGGTGGGGGAGCTGCGCCCCAAGACCTGGCACCAGCAGCTCAACGTCAACCTCATCGCCCCCGCCGAGGTCACCCGGCTCCTGCTGCCGACCCTGCGTGCCTCCCACACCACCATCGTGTTCGTGAACTCCGGCGCCGGGCTCGCCGCCCACGCCGACTGGAGCGCGTACGCCGCCTCCAAGCACGGGCTGAAGGCCCTCGCCGACTCCCTGCGGGCGGAGGAGAAGGAGAACGGCATCCGCGTCACCTCCGTCTACCCCGGCCGCACCGCCACCCCCATGCAGGCCAAGGTCCGCTCCCAGGAGGGCGAGTCCTACGACGCCGCCGACTGGATCGACCCCGAGTCCGTCGCGACCACCATCGTGATGGCCGTCGACCTGCCCCGCGACGCCGTGGTCACCGACCTCACCGTCAGGCCCGGCCGATGAGCGCGAGCCGCCCCGGCGGAGCCACCGGAGTCGGCTCGCTGCCCGGCGGCGACGCCCGCGAGGCCGCCAAGACCGTCACCGGCTCCTTCGAGGAGTTCCCGTACCTCGCCGAGCTGCCCGCCCGCGGCCCCGGCGCGGACATGATCGGCCGTTCCCTCGGGCTGCTCGTGGACATGTACGCGCACGTCGAGCCCAGCGGCTGGCGGATCAGCGACCGCCCCGGCCGCGACAGCAAGCGGGCCCGCTCCTGGCTCGGCGAGGACCTGGACGCCCTGGAGGAGTTCACCCAGGGGTACCAGGGCCGGCTCAAGGTCCAGGCCGTCGGGCCGTGGACGCTGGCCTCCTCCCTGGAGCTGCACGGCGGCGAGGCCGTCCTCCAGGACCCGGGCGCCTGCCGGGACCTGGCCGGGTCCCTCGCGGAGGGCGTGCGCGAGCACCTGGCCGACGTGCGCAAGCGGATCCCCGGCGCCGAGATCGTCCTCCAGTACGACGAGCCCTCGCTCACCGCGGTCCTCCTCGGGCGGGTGCGCTCCGCCAGCGGCTACCGCACGTACCGCGCCGTCGACCGGCAGGTCGTCGAGGGGACGCTGCGCGAGCTGTTCGCCGTCCACGACGGCGAGGTGATCGTCCACTCCTGCGCCCCCGAAGTGCCCTTCGGACTGCTGCGACGCGCCGGGGTCTCGGGCGTGTCGTTCGATTTCTCCTTGCTCACCGAGCGCGAGGATGACGCCATCGGGGAAGCGGTCGAAGCCGGTACGAAACTCTTCGCCGGAGTGGTGCCCGGGACCGACGGCCCGCTGTCGGACCCGGGCGGTAGCGTCATGGGTGTCAGGAAGCTCTGGCGCAGGCTGGGGCTGACCCCGGGGACTCTGGCGGAGTCCGTCGTGGTCACCCCGGCGTGCGGTCTGGCGGGCGCTTCGCCCGCCTACGCACGGGCGGTTCAGGCGCACTGCGTCAGGGCGGCGAGGTCGCTCGCCGACAACCCTGAGTGATGGATCGAGACGGGTCACGGGAGGACACGGCATGGCAGCCGAACAGAAGCAGGGCAGCGAATCGGCCGTACCGGCGGAACTGCGCGAGCAGCACGCGCTGATCGCCGAGCAGGTCGAGGAGCACCGCTTCCGGTACTACGTGAACGACCAGCCGGTCGTCAGCGACGCCGAGTTCGACAAGCTGCTGCGCTCGCTGGAAGCACTGGAGGAGCAGTACCCGGAGCTGCGCACGCCCGATTCGCCCACCCAGAAGGTGGCCGGGGCGTACGAGACGGACTTCGCCTCCGTGGAGCACCGCGAGCGGATGCTCTCCCTCGACAACGCCTTCGACGACGAGGAACTGGCGGCCTGGGCCGAGCGCGTGGCCCGGGACGCCAACACCTCCGACTACCACTACCTGTGCGAGCTGAAGGTCGACGGCCTCGCCGTCAACCTCACCTACGAGAACGGCCGCCTGACCCGCGCCGCCACCCGCGGCGACGGCCGCACGGGCGAGGACATCACGCCCAACGTCCGCACCATCGCCGACATCCCCGACCGGCTGAGGGGCGACCGCATCCCCGCCCTGGTCGAGATCCGCGGCGAGGTCTACTTCCCGATGGAGAAGTTCGAGGAGCTCAACGCCCGGCTCGTTGAGGCCGAGGGCAAGCCCTTCGCCAACCCGCGCAACGCTGCGGCCGGTTCGCTGCGCCAGAAGGACCCGAAGGTCACCGCGAGCCGCCCGCTGCACATGGTCGTGCACGGCATCGGCGCCCGCGAGGGCTTCGAGATCGAGTGCCAGTCGCAGGCGTACGAGCTGCTGCACGAGTGGGGCCTGCCCACCGCCCAGCACAACAAGGTGGTCTCCACCCTCGCCGAGGTCCGCGAGTTCATCGCCTACTTCGGCGAGAACCGCCACTCGGTGGAGCACGAGATCGACGGCGTCGTCGTCAAGCTCGACGAGATCGCCCTCCAGGGCCGGCTCGGCTCCACCGCGCGCGCACCGCGCTGGGCCATCGCCTGGAAGTACGCGCCCGAAGAGGTCAACTCCAAGCTGATCGACATCAAGGTCGGCGTGGGCCGCACCGGGCGCGTGACCCCGTACGCCCAGGTGGCGCCGGTGACGGTCGCGGGCTCCGAGGTGGAGTTCGCGACCCTGCACAACCAGGAGGTCGTCAAGGCCAAGGGCGTGCTCATCGGGGACACCGTCGTCCTGCGCAAGGCCGGCGACGTCATCCCCGAGATCCTCGGGCCGGTGGTCGACCTGCGCGACGGCAGCGAGCGGGAGTTCGTCATGCCCGCCGACTGCCCCGAGTGCGGGACGCCGCTGCGGCCGATGAAGGAGGGCGACATCGACCTGCGCTGCCCCAACGCGCAGACGTGCCCCGCCCAGTTGCGCGAGCGGCTCTTCTACCTGGTCGGCCGCGCCTGCCTGGACATCAAGAACTTCGGGTACGTGGCCTCGGCCGCCCTCACCCAGCCGCTGGAGCCCTCGGTCCCCCCGATGGCGAACGAGGGCGACCTCTTCGGTCTCACCCTGGAGCAGCTGCTCCCCATCACCTCCTACGTACGGGACCAGGATTCGGGTCAGCCCAAGATCGACCCGAAGACCGGCGAGCCGAAGATCGTCACCTTCTTCGCGAACAAGGAGGGCGAGCCCAAGGCCAACACGCTGGCCATGCTCGCGAACATCGAGGCGGCCAAGACCCAGCCGCTGGCCCGCATCATCAACGGCCTGTCGATCCGGCACGTCGGCCCGGTCGCGGCGGCGGCGCTGGCCCGCGCGTTCCGCTCCATCGAGCGGATCGAGCAGGCGACCGAGGAGGAACTGGGCGCCACCGACGGGGTCGGCGCGATCATCGCGACCTCGGTCAAGGAGTGGTTCGCCGAGGAATGGCACCAGGAGATCCTGCGCAAGTGGCGGGCGGCCGGCGTCCGGATGGAGGAGGAAGGTTCCGGCGAGGACGAAGGGCCGCGCCCGCTGGAGGGGCTGACCGTCGTCGTCACCGGCACTTTGCAGAGCCACACGCGGGACGGCGCGAAGGAAGCCCTGCAGAGCCGCGGCGCCAAGGTGACCGGGTCCGTCTCGAAGAAGACCTCCTTCGTCGTGGTCGGCGACAACCCCGGCTCGAAGTACGACAAGGCAGTGCAGTTGAAGCTCTCGATCCTCGACGACGCCGGATTCGCCGTCCTGCTGGAAGAGGGCCCGGACGCGGCGCGCGAGGCCGCGCTTCCGGTGGACGGCGACGCCGAAGCGGAGTAGCGAAGGCGAACGGATGCGTGGCGTGCGGCCGTACGAGCGGGCGCGCGCCGGGCGCGGACGGCGGTGACATCCGCGGGGGCACGGCTGGTACCGGGCCCCCGCGAGGCCGGTACAAGGCTGGTGGCGGGCCCGTGGCCTGTCGGATCATCGGACGGGTGGCCGGAGGGTCCTGGTCCAAACTCACCCGTTCGGCGGATACCGTACTGATGAGGATGGCTGGGTCGTATTCGGGCAACCGCCGCCGACCGCTGCCCCTGGGCGCCTCCCGCGTCCTACTGTTGAGGGGTGCGCCTGTCGTGCACGGCTGCTTGACACGATTCCGGCCGTGATGGCATGACATCGGGGCCATCGCGTGGCATCGGCATCGCCGGCTGTGAGAGGGACGGGCATGAAACCCACCGAAAGCGCCGACCCGTCACCAGATTTCGGCGGGGAGTTCCCGTCCATGCGGACGGGCCGGCTCGGTGTCCTGGGTTCCAGGACACCGCAAGCGCGACCGCTCGACACCGGCGCGGGCCAGGGCCCGACCGGCCGCCGCGCCGCGCTGCCCTTCGCCGTCGTGGGCCTCGCCGCCCTCGTGCTCGGCATCGGCGTCGTCACCGCGCTGACCAGCCGTCACGCCCTGTTCCCCGGCGGCCCGGTCGGCTGGGCGCTCGCCCTGCTCACCGGCATCATCGTCGGCCACCTCGTCGCCCTCGGCCGCGACCGCTGGTGGGGCGGCACCGGATCGGGCGCGGCCCTCACCCTCGGCGTCCTCATCCTCTACGGATGGGTCCCCGCCGGGCTGGTCTCCCTCGCCGTGGTCTCCCTCGTCGGCGCCGCCCGCAGGCACCGCTGGCGCCAGGGCCTGCTGCACGGAGCCACCGACATCCTCGGCATCGGCGCGGGCGCCCTCGTCCTCGCCGCGTTCGGCGAGTCGCCCTCCGTCGAGGATCCGTGGAAGCCCACCGGCTGGGAGCTCGACGCGGTACCCGAAGTCGTCTTCGTCGCGCTCGCCTACCTGCTCGTCACCCGCCTCCTGCTGTGGCTCGCGCTCGCCCCGAGCGGCGGGGGACTGCCCACGGTCGCCCGTACCGCGCTGCTGCGCCAGGCCCTGGTCGCCGTCGCGCTCCTCGGCATCGCCCCGCTGATCTGCGTGGTCGCCGAATCGCAGCCCGTACTGCTGCCGCTGTTCGCCGTACCGCTGATCGCCCTGGACTCCACGCTGTGGATCGCCCGGGCGCGCGCCGAGGAGCAGCTGCGGGACCCGCTCACCGGACTGCCCAACCGGCAGTGGCTGCTGGAGCGGGCCTGGAGCGCCCTCGACCAGGCCGAACGGTCGGGCACCCGCGCGGCGCTGGTCCTGATCGACCTGGACCGCTTCCGCGCGGTCAACGACACCCTCGGCCACCTCGCCGGCGACCGGCTGCTCCTGCAGATCGCGGACCGGCTGCGCCAGGCCCTGCCCCCGGACGCCGAGGCGGCCCGGCTGGGCGGCGACGAGTTCGCCGTCCTCCTGCCCATCGCGGACTCCACCACCAGCGCCCAGCGGATCGCCCGCAACCTGGTCGCCGAACTCAGCTCCCCCCTCGACCTGGACGGCCTGACCCTGGTCCTGGAAGCCAGCGCCGGCCTCGCCGTCTTCCCCGACCACGCGCTGGACGCGGAGGGACTGCTGCGCCGCGCCGACGTCGCCATGTACCAGGCGAAGCGGGACCGGACCGGAGTCGAGGTCTACGAGTCCAAGCGCGACAGCAACACCCCCGACCGGCTCGGCCTGCTGGGCGACCTGCGCCGGGCGCTGGACGCGGGCGAGGTGGAACTGCACTACCAGCCGAAGGTCCGCTTCGACGGCAAGGTGGCCGGGCTGGAAGCACTGGTGCGCTGGGTGCACCCGGAACGCGGGCGGGTCTCCCCGGACGAGTTCATCGCGATCGCGGAGACCTCCGGGCTGATGCCCCACCTGACCGAGTACGTACTGGAGACCGCGCTCGCGCAGGTCGCCCGGTGGCGGGCCCAGGGCCTCAAGGTCCCGGTCGCCGTCAACGTGTCGCCGCGCGACGTCCACACCCCCGGCTTCGCGGGCGCCGTGGCCGCGCGCCTCGCCCGGCACGGGGTCCCGGCGAGCGGGCTCCAGCTGGAGATAACGGAGCACGTCCTGCTGGAGGACCCGCAGCGGGCCGCCGACACCATGGCCGGGCTGACCGGCCACGGCGTGAAGATGTCCCTCGACGACTTCGGCACGGGCTACTCCTCCCTCGTCCACCTGCGGCGGCTGCCGGTCAGCGAACTGAAGATCGACCGGTCGTTCGTGGCGAGGCTCGCGGTGGACGCCCAGGACGCGGAGATCGTCCGCTGCACGGTGGACCTCGCCCACTCGCTGGGCCTGCTGGTCGTCGCGGAGGGCGTCGAGGACGACGAGACGTGGGAGCGCCTGCGCGACCTGGGCTGCGACGCCGTCCAGGGCTGGCTGGTCGCCGCCGCGATGCCTCCGCAGGAGGCCACGGCCTGGCTGCTGGCCCGCGGGGAGCGCGGCTGGCGGCGGCCGGCGGACATCACGGCGGAGCTGGCCGCGGAGGCGGCGTCCGCGGCGGCGGCGCAGTCCCCGTGAGGTACGTGGAGGCACCGGCGGTGCACCGGCCCGCGCCGGGCGACCCGCCGTCGGTCT
Source organism: Streptomyces sp. NBC_00335 (assembly GCF_036127095.1). GTDB lineage: Bacteria > Actinomycetota > Actinomycetes > Streptomycetales > Streptomycetaceae > Streptomyces. The sequence continues at coordinate 2,555,409 of NZ_CP108006.1, read as the reverse complement.
TCCTGGCGGGCGGGATCACGCACTGTCCGCGCTGGCAGCCCCAGGCGGCGGCCGCTCTGGCCGACTTCGTCGTGCTCAACCCGCGGCGGGCGGACTTCGACGTGTCCGACCCTTCGCAGACGGACGTCCAGATCGCGTGGGAGTACGCGCACCTGCTGCGGGCGGACCTGACGTTGTTCTGGTTCCCGGCGTGCGACGCGTCCCTCACGGTCCAGCCGATCACCCTGTACGAACTCGGCGCGGCCGCGGCCACCCCGGGCCGCCGCCTGGTCGTCGGCGCCGACCCCGGCTACCCGCGGCGTGCGGACGTCGTCACGCAGCTGTCCCTCTCGAGGCCGGACCTCACGGTCCACTCCACCCTGCCCGAAACCGTGGCGGCCGCCCGCGCCGAGCTGACCGTCCCGTCCTGACGCCTGCCCTGCGGGGCCGTCCCCTACCCGCCCTTCCCCCGTTCTCCGGGCTCCGCCCGGACCCGGTCCTCAAACGCCGGACGGGCTGGAGATGCCGCTGCGCGGCACACTCCAGCCTCGCCGGCGTTTGAGGCGCGGGGTCTGGGGCGGAGCCCCAGGGGGTCCGGGCGGAGCCCGGGGAACGGGGGAAGGGCGGGTAGGGGAACTCCGCCCCGCGCAGCGGCAAGGGTCGCAGCGGGGACTTCGCCCCGCGCAGCGGTGCATCCGCAGCCGGGCACGGGCGGTGCCCGGTCCCACGGGCGGCCCGCCCCATGGCGGAAATCGGCCCGCGCGGGGCCTTCGTACCGCCCCGGCGGCAAACCGGGGCGCCGGGCGGGGGCGGGGCCCCATAGGATTGGGGCCGAAACCTACACACTCGAACCCCCAGAGGATCGCTGCATGCCTGGCATCACGCGCGAGGAGGTCGCCCACCTCGCTCGGCTGGCACGTCTGGAGCTGAAGAGCGAAGAGCTCGACCACTTCGCTGGACAGCTCGACGACATCATCGGCGCGGTCGCCCGCGTTTCCGAGGTCGCCGACCAAGACGTCCCGCCGACCTCCCACCCGCTGCCGCTGACGAACGTCATGCGCGCGGACGAGGTCCGTCCGTCGCTCACCCCCGAGCAGGCGCTTTCCGGCGCTCCCGCCCAGGAGCAGCAGCGTTTCAAGGTGCCGCAGATCCTGGGGGAGGACTAATCACCATGGCTGACATCAACAGCACCATCGACATCATCCGGCTCACGGCCGCCCAGACCGCCGAGAAGATCGCCTCCGGCGAGCTCACGGCCGTCGAGGTCACCGAGGCCCACCTGGCCCGCATCGGGGCGACCGACGAGAAGGTCAACGCCTTCCTGCACGTCGACCGCGAGGGCGCGCTGGCCCAGGCGGCCGCCGTCGACGCCAAGCGCGAGCGCGGCGAGAAGCTCGGCCCGCTGGCCGGCGTACCGCTCGCCCTCAAGGACATCTTCACCACCGTCGGGATCCCCACCACCGTCGGCTCGAAGATCCTCGAAGGCTGGATCCCGCCGTACGACGCCACCCTGACGCGCAAGCTGAAGGAAGCCGACGTCGTCATCCTCGGCAAGACCAACATGGACGAGTTCGCCATGGGGTCCTCCACCGAGAACAGCGCCTACGGGCCCACCGGCAACCCCTGGGACCTCACCCGGGTCCCCGGCGGCTCCGGCGGCGGCTCCGCGGCCGCGCTGGCCGCCTTCCAGGCGCCGCTGGCCATCGGCACGGACACCGGCGGTTCCATCCGCCAGCCCGCCGCCCTCACCGGCACCGTCGGCGTGAAGCCCACCTACGGCGGCGTCTCCCGCTACGGCATGGTGGCCTTCTCCTCCTCCCTCGACCAGGGCGGCCCCTGCGCCCGTACGGTCCTGGACGCGGCCCTCCTCCACGAGGTCATCGCCGGCCACGACCCGATGGACTCGACCTCCATCGACGCCCCGGTCCCGCCGGTCGTCGAGGCGGCCCGCAACGGGTCCGTCGCCGGCATGCGCGTCGGTGTCGTCAAGCAGTTCGCAGGCGAGGGCTACCAGGCCGGCGTCGTCCAGCGGTTCAACGAGTCCGTCGCCCTCCTCAAGGAGCTGGGCGCCGAGATCGTGGAGCTGGACTGCCCGTCCTTCGACCTCGCGATGGCCGCGTACTACCTGATCGCGCCGTCCGAGTGCTCCTCGAACCTGGCCCGCTTCGACGCCATGCGCTACGGCCTGCGCGTCGGCGACGACGGCACCAAGTCCGCCGAGGACGTCACCGCCCTGACCCGCGAAGCCGGTTTCGGCGACGAGGTCAAGCGCCGCATCATCCTCGGCACGTACGCGCTCAGCTCCGGCTACTACGACGCGTACTACGGCTCCGCCCAGAAGGTCCGCACGCTCATCACGCGGGACTTCGAGAAGGCCTTCGAGCAGGTCGACGTGATCGTCTCCCCGACCACGCCCACCACCGCCTTCGCGATCGGTGAGCGCACCGACGACCCGCTGGCGATGTACCTCGCGGACCTGTGCACCATCCCGACCAACCTGGCCGGCAACTCCGCCATGTCGCTGCCCTGCGGCCTGGCCCCGGAGGACGGTCTGCCGGTCGGGCTCCAGATCATCGCCCCGGCGATGAAGGACGACCGCCTGTACAAGGTGGGTGCCGCAGTCGAGGCCGCCTTCGTCGAGCGCTGGGGCCACCCGCTGCTTGAGGAGGCTCCGTCGCTGTGAGTTCCAACACGAGTGCGCTGTCCAAGGCCAAGGGCTTCAGGAAGTCCAAGTCCGGTACGTACCTGTCGATCGGCACCACCGCTTTCGGTGCCCTCAGCGTGGTCAAGCAGGCCAAGAAGGCCCGCACCGAGCACGACACGCTGAAGCTGATCGACGCCGTCGTGTCCGCCGCCGCCATCGTCACCGGCCTCGCGATCCTGTACCGCGAGCTGAAGCGTCTCGGCGACGACGACGTCCTGCTGGGCTGAGAGGGAATTTCCACTGTGACTGCCATTGAACTGCTGTCGTACGAGGACGCCCTCGCGTCGTACGACCCCGTCATGGGCCTGGAGGTCCATGTCGAGCTCGGCACGAAGACCAAGATGTTCTGCGGCTGCTCGACCGAGCTGGGCGCCGACCCCAACTCGCAGACCTGCCCGGTCTGTCTCGGCCTGCCCGGCGCGCTGCCGGTCGTCAACGAGATCGGCATCGAGTCCGCCATCAAGATCGGTCTCGCGCTGAACTGCGAGATCGCCGAGTGGTGCCGCTTCGCCCGGAAGAACTACTTCTACCCGGACATGCCGAAGAACTTCCAGACCTCCCAGTACGACGAGCCGATCGCCTTCAACGGCTTCCTCGACGTCCAGCTGGAGGACGGCGAGATCTTCCGCGTGGAGATCGAGCGCGCCCACATGGAGGAGGACACCGGCAAGTCGCTGCACGTCGGCGGCGCCACCGGCCGCATCCACGGCGCGTCCCACTCGCTGCTGGACTACAACCGTGCCGGCATCCCCCTCATCGAGATCGTCACCAAGCCGATCGAGGGCGCGGGCGAGCGCGCCCCCGAGGTGGCCAAGGCGTACGTCGCCGAACTGCGCGAGGTCATCAAGGCGCTCGGCGTCTCCGAGGCCCGCATGGACAAGGGCCAGATGCGCTGCGACGTCAACCTGTCGCTGCGCCCCACCCCCGAGTCCGAGTTCGGCACCCGCAGCGAGACGAAGAACGTCAACTCGCTGCGCTCCGTCGAGCGCGCCGCCCGCTTCGAGATCCAGCGCCACGCGGCGGTGCTCTCCTCCGGCGGCTCGATCGTGCAGGAGACCCGGCACTTCCACGAGGAGGACGGCTCCACCACGGCCGGCCGCATCAAGGACAACGCCGAGGACTACCGGTACTTCCCGGAGCCCGACCTGGTCCCGATCGCCCCGGCCCGCACCTGGGTCGAGGAGCTGCGCTCCGGCCTGCCGGAGATGCCGCGCGTGCGCCGCAACCGCCTCCTCCAGGAGTGGGGCGTCACCGAGCACGACATGCAGTCGATCCTCAACGCGGGCGCGGTGGACTCCATCGTCGCCACCATCGAGGCCGGCGCCGACTCGACCGCCGCCCGCAAGTGGTGGATGGGCGAGCTGGCGCGCAACGCCAACGAGCAGGGCGTCGTCGTCGACGAGCTGCCCATCACCCCCGTCCAGGTCGCGCGCGTCGCGGCCCTGGTGGCGGCCGGTGAGCTCAACGACAAGCTGGCCCGCCAGGTCCTCGAAGGCGTCCTCGCCGGCGAGGGCACCCCGGACGAGGTCGTCGAGAAGCGCGGCCTGAAGGTCGTCTCGGACGAGGGCGCGCTCGGCGCGGCCGTGGACGAGGCCATCGCGGGCAACGCGGGCATCGCCGACAAGATCCGCGGCGGCAAGATCGCCGCCGTCGGCGCGCTGGTCGGAGCGGTCATGAAGACCACCCGCGGCCAGGCCGACGCGGCACGCGTCAAGGAGCTCATCCTGGAGCGGCTGGGCGTCTCCGAGTAGTCGCACCGTACGCACGAAGGCGGCCCCGCACCGGTTCTCCGGTGCGGGGCCGCCTTCGTGCGGGCCTGGCGGGGCTACCGCTTGAGCTGGGGAGCGGCGATGACGGCGTTGCCGGAGTCCTTGCAGCCCGTCTCCACCTTCAGCCGCAGACGCAGGGCCCCCTTGATGTCCAAGGACTTGGTGACCGGCTTGCCCAGGTGGACCACCTCCGAGAAGAGCGCGGGCTGATCGTCCACGGAGATGCTGATGCGGGCCTGTTCCATGGTCGAGCCGTCGTCCATGCCCGCGGTGAACTCCAGCGTGGACCAGGCGCGGTTCACGTCGTACTCGACGGTCGCACCGTAGTAGCAGCTGCCGAGGAGGGCGGCCCCGTACTCCCGCGTGTTCAGCTTGGCGGAGCCGACCTTGAAGTCGTTGTCCTGTCCGACCGACGGCAGCAGTGTCAGATCGGCGACGTTGGTGTCCTTCGGCACCCCCGGAGCCGAGGGGCTCGCCGAGTCCGACGGAGCGGCGGAGTTCTCGGGAGCGGAATCACTGGGCGTGGGCTCCGCGGAAGCGGTCGGCGTCACGGCTGGGGACGAGGCGGCCTTGTCCCCGCCGGACGCCGTGTTCGAGTCGTCCGCGTCCTTCTTGTCTCCGAGCACCTTTACGCCGACCACCGTGCCCGCGGCCACCAGCAGCACGGCGAGCAGCGCCCCGAGCACCAGCCCGGTACGCCGCTTCTTGCGCGGGGCCGGCGGCGGCTCGGGGAGCGGTTCCGTACGGGACACGGCCGCGGGACCGTACCCGTCGGGCACGCTCGCCTGCACCGGCGGCGGGGTGTAGACCGGCTCGACGGGCGGTGGGACGTACACCGGCTGCGCCGGGGGACTCGCCGGGACGGCCGGGGCCGGCGTCGGGGCCGCCACCGGCGCGGACGGCGGCTGTGACGGCTGCTGCGGCGGGGCCACGGGCTTCGGCGGGGCAGGGGCCGCGGCCGCGGGAGCCACCGGCGGTACCGGCACCGCGTCGTGGACCACGCGCTGCGAGGTGGAGGAGGTCGTGGACACCACCGCGCGGCGGATGTCCTTCATCCAGCCCGCCAGGTTCACCGGACGCTTCAGCGGGTCGGCGGCGTAGATGGAGGCGATCCGCGCCCGCTGCTCCGCGTCCAGTACGGCGAACTGCGGCAGCCGTACGAGGGCCCCGGCCAGCAGTTCGGGCGTCGAGGGCGGGGACTCCCCGCTCAGCAGGAAGTACGCGAGGGCCCCGAAGGCGTACCGGTCCGCGCCCGGGGTCCGCTTCCCCTCGAAGACCTCCGGCGCCGCGTAGCCCTGGGTGAACCACACCTCGGCCGTCTGGTGGTCGGCGGTCAGTTTGCTGAGGCCGAAGTCCACCAGGGTGGCCTGCCCGTGCGCGTCGACCATGACATTGCCGGGGGAAAGGTCACCGTGGATCACCTGACGCCCGGAGGGGGTGGCCTTCCCCGAGTGCAGCCAGTCCAGTACGTCGGCCAACTGCTCCAGCGTGCGCATCACTTCGCGCCGCTCGGCGGCCGTGGCGAGGGTCCGCTCGGCCCGCCAGTCCCGCAGGTCGAGTCCGTCGACGTGGTTCATGACCAGGACCAGGGCCCGCCCGGTCAGCGTCGAGGACTCCCCGGGCCGGTGGATCGGCGGCCCCTCGAAATGCTCCCGCACGCCCACGACACCGGGGCGGTGGACGAAGCGCAGCAGTTCCGCCTGCTCGTTCCACTTCTGGCTGATCCGGTCGAAGACGTCCGGGGTGATCGTGGTCTTGGAGTCGAGCACCTTCACGACGACGGGCTCGGATCCTCCCGCGAGCTCGATCTCCGCGAGATAGAGCACGGCCTCCCCGCCGCGCCCGATGGACCGGAGTAAGCGGTAGCGGTCCGCTGCCGCGTCCGGCCCGATGTGTAGATTCTGGCTGGTCAATTTCCCCCCAGCGCCGGTGGTTTGAGTGGGCATCAGCTTCCCGGGGCGGGAGGGTGCTGGTCAAGCTGTGGCCAGGGTGGCCAGGGGGTGAAGTTCTGCGGCGATGGGCTTGTGGGCCGGAGGGCCGGTGGGCCGGTGGGCCGGTGAGCCGGTCCCGGACGCCCCTGGCCGCCGGCCGCGGCGCCGTCGGCGTCGACCGGCCGACGCCGGGGAGTGGACTCAGGCGCCCGTGGCGCCGTCGACTGCCTCGCGGAGGAAGTCGGCGTGACCGTTGTGGCGGGCGTACTCGTGGATCATGTGCAGCATGAGCAGGCGCAGCGAGGCGTCCTCCTCCCACTTCTCGACGCGCACCGTCACGTCGAGGGACTCGGCGGCCGCCTCCACCGTGCGGGCGTGCTCGACCTCCGCCCGCCAAGCCGCGAAGGCCTCGGCGCGGGTCGAGCCGGAGGCGTCGTAGGCGGCCTGGAAGTCGTGGGTGTCCGACCACAGGTGGGGCACCTCCGCCCCGCCGAAGGTGCGCCGGAACCAGTGCCGCTCCACCTCCGCCATGTGCCGGACCAGTCCGAGCAGGGACAGCGTGGAGGGCGGGGACGCCTGACGGCGCAACTCCTCGTCGGTGAGGCCCTCGCACTTCCAGGCGAGGGTGGCCCGGTGGAAGTCGAGGTACGCGCGGAGCGTCTCGCGCTCGCCCCCGGCGAGGGGAGGGGCGACGCGGTGGGCGGATCCTGTCGTTGCTGCCATGGCTGAGATCTTGCCCCGTTGGTCCCGGTGGGCGGAAGGCGTTCGCCCCTACCTGCGGGCCCATCTTGGTGGGGGTGGGGGCCTGTGCTGCGGGCTGGTCCTTGGCTGCGTGGGGGCCGGGCGGCGTCCCGGCAGTCGAGCGTCCTTCCGTGGTGGGACGGTCCGTCAAGGGCGCTCCCTGCGGTCGCGTCGCTTCGCGATGGCCTTCGGCCACCCTTGACGGACCGTCCCACCACGGAAAAACACAAGACTTCCGGGATCCCCCCGGGGAATGGCCAGGGGGGAGTGAGCGAGGGGCGGCCTGGTCTGAGTTGCGCAGCCCCCTTTGGTTGGTGGGCATCTGTGCACGGATCCGGCAGGACCGTGACCTCAGCCGGTACGGACGCGCGGGGCGATCAGAGCATCCAGGGCCGGGCGTCTGGACACCCTTCCCGTGACCGCCGACCGCCACCCCGAGCGCAAGGTGGACGAGAAGGGCCTCAGGGCCGGTGGGCGCGACAGATCGCTACGTACTCTCGCTCGGCTTAGCGGCTAGCGACCGGCCTTGGCTGGACATAAGCCGCACGCGGCCGGTTCTCCTCCCACTCGGCTTGGCGACTGCAGGCCGTCCCATGGCTTGATATGTGTGGCCGAATATTTGAGGGCAAAGGGTGGAGAAGCGGTGTCATCCGTCTTGGGCGGTGGACGGGCTTTGACCTTATGGGATGTTTAGGTAAGCCTTACCTCGCCCAAGTCGCGCTCGCGGCTGCCCTGCCTTCGGAGCTCATCGCCATGTCGTCCCCCGCCGCTGATCTGTCTGCTCGTCCTGTCCGCCTGTACGACTCTTGGTGGACGGTCGTGGCCGCAGGGCTTGGGGCGATGATCGTTCTGACGGTCGGGCTGTGGGTTTCCGTTCACGTGAAGACCGATCCGGCGCTGCACACGGCGGCGCTCTTCGCGCACCTCGCCTCGCTCGTCGTCGGCTTCGGCGCGGTTCTGTCCGCCGACTACTACGGTCTGCTGTGGGCCATGAGGCGTTGCACCCTCGCTGAGGTGGTCGGTGCGACGTCCCGGCTTCACATTCCGATCTGGGCCGGACTCGGTGGTCTTGTCGTGAGCGGGATGATGCTGGAACCCGATCTCAACTCGCCCCTCACCCTCGCCAAGCTCGGGCTCGTCGTCCTCCTGACCCTCAACGGTCTCCAGGCAGGCATCCTCGGCCACCGTCTCGCGGCCGCACCCGCCGCCACCCCGCGCCTCCTGCTCTGGGGCGGAGCCACCGCCCTCATCTCCCAGCTCTGCTGGTGGGGCGCGGTAACCATCGGCTTCCTCAACACCAATTCCTGACCCTCCCCTCCGCCATAGCTCCCACCGTGCGGCACCGTCCGTCCCACACCGCCCTCGCAGCCACCCCCTAGACCGCCGAGACCGCCGAGACCGACGAGACCGCCGAGACCGCCGAGATCGGCGAGATCGGCCAGTTCGGCTAGATCAGCCACGGCCGGTCGCTAGTCGCTAAGCCGAGCGAGAGTACGTAGCGATCTGTCGCGCCCACCGGCCCTGAGGGGCTTGTGGGCGTCCTTGCGCTCGGGGTGGCGGTCGACGGTCACGGGAAGGGTGTCCAGACGCCCGGCCCTGGATGCTCTGATCGCCCCGCGCGTCCGTACCGGCTGAGCTCACGGTCCTGCCGGAGCCCTATCCGGATGCCCACCGACCAAAGGGGGCTGCGCATCTCAGACGAGGCCGCTCCTCCCCACTCCTCCCCCCGGCCATTCCCCGGGGGGATCCCGGAAGTCTTGTGGCGTTTCGGTGTGGGTCGGTCGGTCAAGGGTGGCCGAAGGCCATCGCGAAGCGACGCGACCAAAGGGAGCGCCCTTGAGGGACCGTCCCACACCGAAAGGACACTGGACTGCCGGGACGCCCCCCGGAACCCCACGCAGCCAAGGACCGGCCCCTACCCCTCCCAAACCCAGGGCACCGTCACCCCCAGCACATCGAAGCCCAGCCGTTCCAGGATCGGGCGGCTGTCCTCCGATGCGTCGACCTGGAGGTACCGGATGCCCCGGTCCGCCGCCACGCGGGCGCGGTGGGCCACCAGGAGGCGGTAGATGCCGTGGCCTCGCCATTCCGGGACCGTGCCGCCGCCCCACAGGCCCGCGAAGGGGCTGCCCGGGCGCATTTCCATCCGGGCCGCGCTCACCGGGGTGTCGCCCGCCATCGCGACGACGGCTTCGATCGTGTCCGGCTCGTCCCGCAGCAGGTTCAGCATCAGCTCTCTGATGCGCGGGCGATCCGCGCCGAAGGCGCGGCGGTGGGCCTCCATCATCAGGTCCACGCCCACCTCGTCGGTCACCACCCGCAGCGTGATGCCCTCCGGCGGTTCCACCGACAGGGTGGCGAGCTCCTCCACCCGCCCCACCAGCAGCGTTTCCGCAGGCTCCGCCACGAAGCCGGCCGCGCGCAGCCGGTCCCCGAGGTCGGCGGGGCGGTCGTGGCCGTACAGCTTCCACTCGAACTCCGCCGACGGGACCTCGCCCCGGCCGGCGAGCTCCGTGAAGAACGCCACCTGCTCCGCGATCGCCGCATCCGCCGTGTGCTCGTCGAGGTCCGACCAGAGCACCATGTTCCCTCCGGTGCCGGGCACGATCTGCCGTACGACCGCACCCGCCCGTTCCACGCGCGCGTCACTCGTGTCGGGCCGCGCATCCCGTCGCATCACGGAGTCGAACTCGGCGCGCACCTTCAGCAGGTCATCCGGATCCATCGTCATCGGGCCAGCTCACCAGCCGCCGACGGCTCCGACAACTGCATTAACCTCACCCCGTGAGCGACCCCACGCATCCCACGCACCCCACGCACGCCACCAATCCCACGCACCCCACCAATCCCGCGCACCCCACCCACCCCGCCATCTACACCGGCAAGGCCACCCCCGACGCCGCCGTCGACCGGGGCTGGCTGCTGGGGCACTTCAAGGAGCCCGGCGATCCCCGCCACAGCGCGGACGTGGAGATCAAGTGGGGCGTCCACCCCAAGGGTGAGGAGCGGGCGCAGTGGGTGCGCGGGGAGTCCCGTACGGCCTTGCAGGTGCTGATCAGCGGCCGGTTCCGGCTGGAGTTCCCCGGCCGGAGCGTCGTACTGGCCGAGCAGGGGGACTACGTCGTGTGGGGACGCGGGGTCGACCACTCCTGGTACGCGGAGGAGGACTCGGTGGTGCTCACCGTGCGCTGGCCCTCGCTGCCGGGCTACCGCGCCGACGAAGGGGACGAAAACGAAGACGGCGACGAGGACTGAGAGCCCGAAGGCCAATCCGGCCGGACCTCCGTTCCGAACCCCGTGTGACCATGGTCCCGCGCCTGCCCGAACACCTGTGACGCTGCCCACGAAGGCCGCCAACGATCACGCCGCGCTGCGATCGTGGAGGTGTAGACCATGCAAGCGGCGGCAGCCGCCCGCACAGCACGTCCCACACACGGCACGTCCCGCACGTCCCGCACGTACCGAAAATTCCAGAAGTCCAGCGTTCAGTTTTCAGCGTTCACGCGTTCTTTCCGACGGACCGTTCCCCGGTAAAGATCCGAACCACCAGGGAGCCCGTCCGTTGTCAGCCCTCGCACGCTGGTGCATGCGGCACCGACTCGTCGCCGTCCTGCTCTGGCTCCTCGCCTTCGGCGGGACCGCCGCTGCCGCGGTCGGCGCCGGGACGGCGTTCTCCAATGACTACGAGGTCCCCGGCACCGAGTCCGCCAAGGCGCACGCCCTGCTGCGGGAAGGCTTCCACGGGCAGGGTGGCGATACCGACACCATCGTGTGGCGGGCCCCGGACGGGCAGAGCGTGCGGACGCCGGCCGTGCGGGAGCGCATGACGCGGGCCCTCGACTCCATAGCCGGGCTGCCCGGTGTCGGATCGGTCGCCGGTCCCTATGGTCCCGGGCCCGACAGCGGGGCCCGGATCAGCCCCGACGGGCGTACCGCCTACGCCGTGGTCACCTTCGACCGGCAGGCCGACTCGGTGCCGAAGGGCGAGGCGAAGGCCGTCGTCGACGCCGCGAGGAACCCGGCGACCCAGGCCGACGGGCTGCAAGTCGAGCTCGGCGGCCGGGCCATCGGCCTCACCGAAGCCCCCTCCGCCCACCTCGCCGAGGTCATCGGCGTGGCCATCGCCGCGCTGGTGCTGTTCCTGGCCTTCGGGTCGCTGGCCGCCAGCCTGCTGCCCATCGCGACCGCCCTGGTCAGCGTGGGCACCGCCTATTTCGGCATCACCCTGCTCGGCCACGCGATGCCGGTCGCCGACTTCGCTCCGATGCTCGGCACCCTCGTCGGCCTCGGGGTGGGCATCGACTACGCGCTGTTCATCGTCACCCGCCACCGCAAGGGCCTCCAGCGCGGGCTCCCGGTCGCGGAAGCCGCCGAAAGCGCCGTCGCCACCACCGGCCGGGCCGTGGTCTTCGCCGGGGCCACCGTCTGCATCGCGCTGCTCGGCATGCTGGTGCTCCGGCTGAACTTCCTCAACGGCGTCGCCATCGCCGCCTCCCTCACCGTGGTCCTGACCGTCGCCGCCTCGGTGACCCTGCTGCCCGCGCTCCTCTCGTACATCGGCATGCGCGCGCTGTCCCGCCGCGAGCGCCGCAAGCTGGCCGCCGAGGGTCCGCGGCCCGAGGCGGTCACCGGCTTCGCCGCCCGCTGGTCGGCCTTCGTCGAGCGCCACCCGAAGCTGCTCGGCCTGGTCGCCACGGCGGTCATGGTGGTACTGGCACTGCCCACGCTCTCCCTCCACCTCGGCACCTCCGACCAGGGCAACAACCCGGCCACGTCCACCACCCGCAAGGCCTACGACCTGCTCGCGGAGGGCTTCGGCCCGGGGATGAACGGCCCGCTGACCGTCGTCGCCCGCCTGGGCGGGGCCGGCGACCGGGTCGCCGTGGACGCGCTGGCCGAGTCGCTCCGTACGACCAGGGGCGTGGCCGCTGCCGGGCCGGCGGTCTTCAACCGCAGCGGCGACACCGCCGTCGTCACCGTCATACCGGACTCCTCCCCGCAGTCCCGGGCCACGAGCGAGCTGGTCGACAGGCTGCGCGAGGACGTCATCCCGCGCGCCGGCCAGGACAGCTCCATGCAGGTGCACGTCGGCGGCGTGACCGCCGGGTACGACGACTTCGCCGAGGTCATCGTCGGCAAGCTGCCGCTCTTCGTCGGGGTGGTCATCGCACTCGGCTGTGTGCTCCTGCTGCTGGCCTTCCGCTCCATAGGCATCCCGGTCAAGGCGGCCGCCATGAACGTCGCCGCCGTCGCCTCCTCCTTCGGAGTCGTCGTCGCGATCTTCCAGTGGGGCTGGGGCAGCGAACCCCTGGGGCTGGGCAGCGCGGGCCCGATCGAGCCCTTCCTGCCGGTGATCATGGTCTCGGTGCTCTTCGGGCTGTCCATGGACTACCAGGTCTTCCTCGTCAGCCGGATGTACGAGGAGTGGCTGGAGACGGGGGACAACAAGCGGGCGGTGCGCGTCGGCCTCGCCGAGACCAGCCGGGTGATCAACTCGGCGGCCGTCATCATGATCTCCGTCTTCCTGGCCTTCGTACTCAGCGGTGACCGGATCATCGCCATGTTCGGCATCGCGCTCGCCGCGGCCGTGGCCCTGGACGCCTTCGTCCTGCGGACCCTCCTCGTCCCGGCCCTGATGCACCTGCTCGGCGGAGCCAACTGGTGGCTGCCGGCCTGGCTGGACCGCCGGCTCCCGAAGATCAGCATCGAGCCCCCGGAACGCCGCCCGCATGCGAAACTTCCCCTGCAGCGGCCCGGCGCGGACCCCGCCACGAGCGAGGACGCGGCCGAGCCCGCGACCAGCTCCCGGTGATCCGGCCACCCGCCGCTCGATAGCCAAGGAAGAACGCGCATGTTCTCGATAGACCTCGCCGACGACGCCCAGCTGTTCCCGCTGGAAGCCCGGCACGCGGAGGAGTTCTTCGCCCACATCGAACGCGGACGCGAGTTCATCGGCCAGTACGTCGGCTTCCCGGACCGGTCGTCCGACCTGGAGTCCGCCCGGGCCCTGCTGGCCAAGTACGCGCTCACGGCGGGGGAGGACGGCGCGCGGTTCTTCGGGATCCGGCTCGATGGCACCCTCGTGGGCGGGGTGCTCTTCCCGGCGTTCGACGCGGGGACGGGCAACTGCGAGATCGGCTGCTGGCTGGAGCCCGCCGCGGCCGGCCGCGGCCTGGTGACGAAGGCCTGCCGCGTCCTGATCGACTACGCCTTCGGCGAGCGCGGCATGCACCGCGTCGAATGGCACGCCGCCACCGGCAACAAGAAGAGCCTCGCCGTGGCCGAGCGCCTCGGCATGAGCCGCGAAGGCGTCCTGCGCCAGAACCACCTGCACCGGGGCGTCCGCCAGGACACCGAGATCTGGGCGCTCCTCACCCACGAGTGGTCCGCGGCCCGCCCCGCCTGACCACCCCCCGCGCGCGCTCGCCCCCGCCCCGCCCCGGTTCTCCCGGGGGACCGGGGCGGGGCGCCGCCCGCTGCCCGGCCGGATTCTCAGGAACCTCTCAGAAAAGCCGCCTACGGTGCCCCGCATGGACACCACGAAGACCCCCGCCCCGACCGCTCCCGAGGCGGACTCCCCGGCCGACCTGAAGAAGGCCGCCACCGACGAGACGACCGCCCCGGCCGCCGCGGACACCGCCGCCGCCGCCGAGGAGGTCCAGGGCGAGGAGCTCGCCGCCGACCTCGACGCCGAGTTCGACGAACTCGATGCCGCGGCCGACGAGGAGCCGAGCAGTGGTGTCGCCTCCGGAGCCTCCGCGATCGTCGCCGCCGGTCTCGGCCTGGTCGCCCTCAGCGGCAGCTGGACCTCCCGCGTCATAGGCGAGCGCGAGACCCTGAAGGGCCAGATCAGCTCCGCCACCGCCACCACCACCGAGGACAAGATCGAGGCGCTGTACGGCAACGCCTGGCACATGACCGCCCTGTTCAACGGCGTCCTGTCGACGATCGCGCTGCTCATCGCCGTCTTCGTGCTGGCCCGCCCGGCCTTCGGCACCCCCGGCCGCACCCTCCCGGCCTGGGTCCGCTCCGTGTCCTGGGCGGCCGTCGTCGTCGCCGCCATCGGCGTGATCGCCTTCGCGTTCATGTACGTCCTCGCCCTCCCGACGGCCCCCGCCGCCTAGTCCGTTCGCTGCCGTCCGGCGGTCCGCCTAGGTACTGCCTTAGGCCACCTCAGGGACCTCGGGTCCCGGCCTAAGGCCCCCCGGCTCCCGCAGATGCGGCATGCTCCCGATGTGCCGGCACCCCCTGGGGCGCGAATCTTGGATCACACCGAACGAGGTGTCCGAGAAACGCGAACCAGGGAGCACGAGATGTTCGAGTACGAGATCGCCACCGCCCGCCGCGAAGACCTCATCCGCGAGGCCGACGCCTACCGTCTGGTCCGGGAAGCGAAGAAGGCCCGCCGTTCCTTCTCCCGGAGCCAGGAACCGGAGGGGTCGGTGAGAGGGCAGCGCGGCCGGTTCACCCGCGCCGCGTAGCCCGCGTCGCGAGACCGTGCGAACCGGCACGTGATGAGAAGCGCAGCAATATCCAGTGCCGATGGCCAGGGCCTCTGTGCGATGCTCGGCGACGTGGAGACCAGATCTGTCAGCCCGGTGTTCGTCGGCCGAGCCGACGAACTGGCCGTACTCACCGACGCCCTGACGCGCGCCGCCGGCCAGGAGCCGCAGGCACTGCTCATAGGCGGCGAGGCCGGGGTCGGGAAGACCCGCCTCACCGAGGAGTTCCTCTGCGAGGCCGACCGCCGCGGCGCGGTCGTAGCCGTCGGAGGCTGTGTGGAGATCGGGGCGGAGGGACTTCCCTTCGCCCCGTTTTCGACGGCGCTGCGCACCCTGCACCGCCTGCTCCCCGGCGAACTGGCCGCAGCAGCCGTCGGCCAGGAGGACGAACTCGCGCGCATCCTCCCCGAACTCGGCGAGACCCCGCGCGGCCCGCACGACGAGGAGAGCACCGCCCGGCTCTTCGAACTGACGGCCCGGATGCTGGAACGCCTCGCCGCCGACCGCACCGTCGTCCTGGTCCTGGAAGACCTGCACTGGGCGGACACCTCCACCCGGCACCTGCTCTCCTACCTCTTCCGCGCGCTCGGCAGCGGCCGGCTCGTCGTGGTCGCCACCTACCGCGCCGACGACGTACACCGCCGCCACCCGCTGCGCCCGCTCCTCGCGGAGCTCGACCGGCTGCGCACCGTCCAGCGCATCGAGCTGTCCCGCTTCAACCGGGCCGAAGTGCGCCGCCAGCTCGCCGGGATCCTCGCCTCGCAGCCCGACGAGGAGTTCGTCGAATCGGTCTTCGACCGCTCCGACGGCAACGCCTTCTTCGTCGAGGAACTCGTCGCCTCCCGCGCCAGTGGCTGCCTCACCGGCCTCACCGAATCCCTGCGCGACCTGCTCCTCGTCCGCGTCGAAGTCCTCCCGGACGCCGCGCAGCGCGTCGTGCGCATCGTCGCCGAGGGCGGCTCCACCGTGGAGTACCCCCTGCTGCGCGCCGTCACCCGGCTCACCGAGGACGAACTGATCGAGGCCCTGCGCGCGGCGGTCGGCGCCAACATCCTCCTCGCCACCTCCGACGGCGACGGCTACCGCTTCCGCCACTCCCTGGTCCGCGAGGCCGTCTCGGACGACCTGCTGCCCGGCGAGCGCGCCCGCGTCAACCGCCGCTACGCCGAGGAGCTCGAACAGGACGACTCGCTGATCCGCGCGGAGGAGCGGGTCATCCGCCTCGCCACCTACTGGTACTACGCCAACGACGCGGTCAAGGCCCTGCCCGCCGTGCTCGCGGCCTCGGTGGCCGCCCGGGGCCGGCACGCCTACTCCGAGCAGCTGCGCCTGCTGGAGCGGGCCATGGAGCTGTGGGAGGCCGTACCGGAGGACGTGCGCACCGAACTGCGCCCGGCGGACTACACCGAGGTCTACCCGCCCTGCGGCTGCGACCCGGCGACCACCCCACTGCAACGCCTCGACCTGCTGGCCGAAGCCACCGTCGCGGCCCGCTTCGGCGGCGAGCGCGAACGCGCGCTGAAGCTGACCAAGACGGCCCTGCGGCTCCTTGAGGACGGCCACGACCCACTGCGCGCCGCCTGGTTCTGGACCGAACGCTCCCGGATGATCGCCAGCCTCGCCCGCGGCGACGGCTGGGAGGAGCTCGCCAAGGCGCAGGAGCTCGTCCGCGGGCTGCCCCCGTCCCAGGTGCACGCCGACGTCCTGGTCCGGGCCGCGAGCTGGGGCATGCTCCACAAGCCGGGGCCCGACAACCTGGTCGCCGCCGAACGCGCCGTGGAGTACGCGCGGATGGTCGGTGCCGAGGACACCGAGCTCAACGCCCGGATCACCGTCGGCAGCCTGCTCGTCGACTCGGGGGACCCCGAGCGCGGCCTCGCCGAGATGTACGCGGTCAAGGACCGGGCCGCCGAACTCGGACTCGCCATGCTGGTGGGACGTGCGCACGTGAACCTCACCTCTCATCTGGAAGGCCTGGGCCGGTCCCGCGAAGCCGTGGAACTGGCCGAACAAGGTGCCGAGCTGGTCAAGAACTCCCATCTGATGGACTCCGAGGCCTACATCCGGGGGAACCTGGCGGAGAGCCTGTACAGCGTCGGCCGGTGGGAGGAGGCCGCGACGCAGGCCCGGCGCACCCTGACCCTCGTCAGCAGCGCCGCCCCGCGCGCCGCAGCCGTCGTACGGCTGGCCTACCTGGCCCTGGCCCGCGGCGAACTCGCCGAGGCCGCCGGCCAGCTCACCGCCGCCCGCGCCCACTTCGGGTCCCACGACGGCCAGCCCCAGCACCGGATCCCGCTGTTCCGCCTCGCGATCGGCGTCGCGGCGGGGGAGGGCCGGATGGCCGACGTCCGCAGCGAGGTGGCCGCCGTCATCGATTACGGCTTCCCGCTCGGCAACCACCGCTACGCCTGGCCGCTGCTGCTCGCCGCCGCCTCGGCCGAAGCCGAGGCCCGTGGCCTGCCGGTCGCGGAGGCCGGCCGCGAGGAGGCACTGACGGTGCTGCGCGCCGCAGCCCGGACCCTGGCCACCCCGGCCCCGGTGTGGACCGCCCACTCCGAGTACCTCAGGGCCGAGCTGCTGCGGGCCGAGGCCCGGGACACCGTCGCCGACTGGACGGCCGTGGAAGCGGCCGTACGCCCCCTGGAGCGCCCCTACCTGCTCGCCAGGGCCCGGTACCGGCTCGTGGAGTCTCTGCTGGCGGCCGGCGGGGACCGCGAGGCCGCCGCAGGACTGCTCCAGGAGGCCTACGCCGCCTCGGAGCAGCTCGGCGCCCGCAGGCTCCGCGAGGACCTGGCCCTGCTCGCGCAGCGCGCCAGGCTGCCCCTCATCCCCGTGGACGCCGCAGCCAAGGCCCTGCTCGCTCCGGAGGCCGACCCGGTCGAGGCGCTGGGCCTGACCAGCCGCGAACGGGACGTGCTGCGCCTGGTCGCGGCGGGCCACACCAACCGC
This sequence comes from Streptomyces sp. NBC_00335, assembly GCF_036127095.1. GTDB lineage: Bacteria > Actinomycetota > Actinomycetes > Streptomycetales > Streptomycetaceae > Streptomyces. The sequence goes on along the minus strand of NZ_CP108006.1, from coordinate 2,537,834 downwards.
CAGATCGCCGAGGAGCTCTTCATCTCCCCGAAGACGGCCAGCGTTCACGTCTCGAACATCCTGGCGAAGCTCGGCGTCGCGGGCCGCGGCGAGGCCGCCGCCCTGGCCCACCGGCTACGGCTCTTCGGCCCCGCCGCCCACCAGCCGGCCGGGACGCGGTGATGGCAACGGTGAAGGCGAAGGTGTAGGTACAGGCGACGTCCCGCTGGGCATCAGGCATCAGGCCTCAGGCCGCCGGGTGCTCCTTCGGGCGTATGAGCACCTTGCCGGAGTCCAGGTCTATCGGACCCTTTCCCGGGTCGCCGTCATTCACGTCGATCCGGGAAAGCTCCAGCCGCTTCTTCTCCTCGTCCGTGTGTTTGCGCCCCGGACTGAACAGCTCCTCGATCATGTTGAACATCGCGTCCACCGCACCTTTCGTCCCCCTGCCGGGGCCCGCCGGTCATCGCACCGTCAGTGTCAGGATCCTGTCGTCGCCGGTTTCCGGCGACCCGCGCCCGTCCGTCTCGCTCGTGACCAGCAGCAATCTGTCCCCACCGAGGGGCACCACGGTGCGCAGCCGGCCGTACTCGCCCGCCAGGAACGCCTCGGGCTGAGCCGCCGGCTCCGCCCCGGCCAGCGGAATCCGCCAGAGCCGCTGCCCCCTCAGCCCGGCCATCCAGACGGAGCCCTGCGCCCAGGCGATCCCGCTCGGTGAGGCCTCGTCGGTCTTCCACACCGCCACCGGATCGCGCATCCCCGGCTTGCCCGCCTTGCCCTCGGCCTCCGGCCAGCCGTAGTTCGCGCCGGGCTCGATCAGATTCAGCTCGTCCCAGGTGTTCTGCCCGAACTCGGCCGCCCACAGCCGCTTGTCCTTGTCCCAGGCGAGGCCCTGCACATTGCGGTGCCCGTACGAGTAGACGACCGAGTCGGCCTCCGGATTGCCGTGCACCGGCTCCCCGTCCGGGGTCATCCGCAGGATCTTTCCGCCGAGCGACTTCTTGTCCTGGGCCAGCCCGGTCTCCCCGGTCTCGCCCGTCCCGGCGTAGAGCATCTTGTCCGGGCCGAAGGCGATCCGTCCGCCGTTGTGGATGAGCCCCTTGGGGATCCCCCTGAACACCGTGTCGGGCGCGCCCAGTTGTTCGCCGGCCGGTCTCTTCTCGTCATAGCGCAGCCGGGCGATGCGGTTGTCGGACTCGGTGGTGAAGTAGACGTACACCATGAGGTCCGAGGCGAAGGAAGGGGACAGGGCCAGGCCCATCAGCCCGCCCTCGCCGCCCGGGGCCACCCCGGGCACCTTGCCGACGGGGGTCACGGCGCCCGTGCCCACGTCGACCCGGCTGATCGTGCCCTTGTCCCGCGAGGCGACCAGCAGGTTCCCGTCGGGCAGCGGAGCCACCCCCCACGGGGACTCCAGGCCCTGGGCGGCCACGCCGGTCACCGTCACCTGGCCCTTTGCAGGCGGCGCCGGCGGCCCCGCGGCCGAAGCGGAGGCGGAGGGAGCGCCCGAGGCCGCCGGCGGCGCGGAGCCCGCCTTCGTGCCCGGTGGCGCATCGCTCGGCCGGGCTCCGGCGCCGTTCGGCGGGGCGCACCCCGCCGCCAGCAGCGCCCCGCATCCCGCCAGGGCGAACGCCGCCAGTACCCCACGGGCCCGGCCGCGCGGGGCGCCGTACGACCGCATCGGCGCCCCCGCCCGACCCTGCACCCGCTCCAGGTCCGGCCCCGCCCCCTCCGGTTCCCGTCCCTGTCCCTGTCCCTGCTCGTGTCCGTATCGCATCGCCGTACTCCCCTCCGGTCCTCCGATCGTGCCCTCACACGACTCAACAGCGCCGACCATGCCCCAAGTTCCGCCACTCGTACACTCGATCGAGTGGTTCAGGCCCCCATCGGCACCGGCAGCTCCGCCAGCTCCACCAGGTCCTCGGCGGTCAGCCGCACCTGTGCCGCCCCCGCGTTCTCCGCCGCCCAGCGCGCCTGCCCGGCCCCGGGCACCGGCACCACCTGCGGACCCTGCGCCAGCACCCACGCCAGCGCCACCTGCGCCGCCGTGACCCCGTCCCCGTGCCGCCGCGCGACCCGCCGCAGCCCCGCCACCAGCACCTGGTTCGCCGCCATCGCGTACGCCGTGAACCGCGGATGCCTGGCCCGTACGTCCTCGGGCTCGAACCCCTCGCCCGGGACCAGCGTCCCGGTCAGGAACCCGCTCCCCAGCGGCATCGCCGCCAGGAAACCCACCCCCCGCGCCGCGCACCACGGAAGCAGCCGCCACGCCGCCTGCGGCGACCACACCGACAGCTCCGCCTGCACCGCGCTCACCGGGAACACCTGCTGCGCCCGCTCCAGGTGCCGCACGGTCGTCTCGTACGCGGGGTCCCCGCGCCGCCCCGCGCCCGGCCCGGTGCCCGCCCCCAGCGCGCAGAAGCCCAGCGCCCGCACCTTCCCCGCGCCCACCAGCTCCGCCAGCGCGCCCCAGGACTCCTCGACCGGCACGTCCGGGTCCACCCGGTGCAGCTGGTACAGGTCTATGACGTCGGTGCGCAGCCGCCGCAGCGAGGCGTCGCAGGCCCGCCGCAGGTACCCGGGGCGCCCGTCGGCCACCACGTGCACCCCGTCGGCCCGCAGCCCCGCCTTCGCGGACACGAAGGCGTCGGCGCGGCGCTCGCGCAGCACCCGGCCGAGCAGCAGCTCGTTGGTGTAGGGGCCGTACAGATCGGCGGTGTCGAGCAGGTTCGCCCCCAGGTCGAGGGCCGTGTGCACGGTGAGCAGCGAGTCCTCGCGCCGCCTTCGCGAAGGCGCGTACGCCCCGCTCATCGGCATGCAGCCGAGGCCGACGGCACCCACCGTCAGCGCCCCCGCCCCGATCGACCTGCGCTCCACCGTGCGTCCCCCCTGGTCCTCCCGGTCCGGCACACAAACTAACGGCTCGATCCGGATCCCCTGGCATAGCCTCCTGATCATGACCGCAGAGATTCCCGAGACCCTCGACGTTTGGCTCCCCTTCCCCGCCGAGGAGGTCGAGGGACTGCCCGATTCCTTCCGCTACCGGCAGTGGGACGGTGAGGAGACCTTCCCGGCCGATCCGGCCGCCTGCGTCTTCTACGTCACCCCGTACATGAAGTCCCCGGCCGTCACCCTGCGCCCGCTGCCCGCGATGCCGCACCTGCGGGTCGTCCAGACCTTGACCGCCGGGGTCGACCACGTCTTGGGCGGCCTCGGTGACCTGGCCCCCGGCGTACGGCTGTGCAACGCCAAGGGCGTCCACGACGCGAGCACCGCCGAGCTCACCCTCACCCTGATCCTGGCCTCCCTGCGCGGGATCCCCGGCATGGTGCGCGGCCAGGACCGCGAGGAGTGGCGCTTCGGGTTCTACGAGGCCCTCGCGGACAAGTCCGTACTGATCATCGGCTACGGAGCGGTCGGCGCGGCCATCGAGGACCGGCTCGCCCCCTTCGAGTGCGAGCGGATCGTCCGGGTCGCGCGGACGGCGCGCACCACGGCGCGCGGGCCGGTGCACGCCCTCGCCGAGCTGCCCCAACTCCTGCCCGGGGCCGACGTGGTGATCCTTTCCACACCTCTCACGGAGGAGACGAGGGGGCTCGCGGGCGCGGAGTTCCTCGGCCGCATGAAGGACGGCGCGCTGCTCGTGAACGTGGCCCGCGGACCCGTCGTCGACACCAAGTCCCTTCTCGCGGAGGTGGAGTCGGGCCGGCTGCGCGCCGCGCTGGACGTCACCGATCCGGAACCGCTGCCTTCAGGCCATCCGCTCTGGCATGCTCCGGGGGTCCTGATCACACCCCATGTGGGCGGAAGCAGCTCGGCGTTCGAGCCGCGGGCCAAGCGCCTGGTGGCCCGTCAGCTCCGGAAGTTCGCCGCCGGAGAGCCCGTGGACAACACGGTGTTGATCACGGAATAGCGCGCGACGCGCACGCTCCGCGTTCGTCCGGATGCGCTCCGTGGGCCCAACTCCCCTGTTGGTGACGGAGCGTAGAGAAACTATGTCCCTGAGTGACGAAAGTGGTGTATCGTCCGGAACAAGGGGCTGCGCCACGAACGTCTGGCGCTGGGGAGTGATCGGACACTTTGGGGGGCGACGGGCGATGCACGGCCAATGGACGAAGGATCCGATGCGGCGAAGCCGCCGGAGGCGACGGTGCCGGGACTGGACCGCGCCGGAACCAGCCAGCGAGGGGGACCGGTGAGCACCCCGGGGGCGGCGCTGCTGACCCGCAGGCCCCTCACCGGCGGCGGTGGTGGCAGTAGCGGCAAGGCGCTGGCGATGCAGCTCCTCCTCGCGGTGGTCAGCAGCGGGTACGCCGTCGGCGCCGCCCTCGGCTGGGGCTCCGAGGAACTCGCCGAGATCATGGGCGACTTCGGGCTCAGCGCCGCCGGCCTGCTGGCCGCCGTCTCCTGTTTCACCTACGCCCGCGCCATCGACAGCCGGGAGCGTCCGGCCTGGCTGCTGTTCGCGTTCTCCTCGCTCATGGGCTGCTGCGGCAACGCGGTCTGGGGCTGGTACGAGGTGGTCCTCGGCGAGGCCGTGCCGAAGCCCTCGCTCGCCGACTTCGCCTTCCTCTGCTTCGCGCCGCCCGCCATCGTGGGCCTGCTCGTCCTCGCGAAGCGCCCCGTCACCCGAGCGGGCTGGGTCTGCCTCGGCCTCGACTCCTGGCTCATCGGCGGCTCCCTGCTCACCCTCTCCTGGAGCCTTGCCCTCGCGCACGCCGCGCGCACCGCCCAGTCCGGCGCCCCCGGCAGCGTCCCGCGCGCGGCCCTCTCGCTGGCCTACCCGCTCCTGGACATCGCGCTCGTCTCGATGGTGCTGGTGCTGCACTTCCGCCGCTCCGAGACCAACCGCTCCGCCGTGAACACCGCCATCGCGGCCCTCGCCCTGACCGTGCTGAGCGACGCGCTGTTCACCTCGCCGCTGCTCAGCGCCGAGTACCAGTCGGGCCAGCTCCTCGACGCCGGCTGGTTCGCCGGCTCGCTCCTCCTCGCGTACGCGCCCTGGGGCGCCCGCCGCATGCACCCCGGCCCCGGCTCCGGCCACGACCCCGTCGCCCACGCGCGCGTCGAGCGGCCGCACAGCCGCCCCATCACCGGCTCCCTGCCCGCCCTCACCCCGTACCTCGCGGCGGCCGTCTGCACCCTCGGCATCCTCTACAACGTGGTGGACGGCCGGAAGGTCGACCGGGTCGTCGTCTTCACGGGCTGCACGGTCGTGCTCGCCCTGGTCATCCGCCAGGGCATCATGCTGCTCGACAACATCGCGCTGACCCAGGAACTGGCCCAGAAGGAGAACCACTTCCGCTCCCTGGTCCAGGGTTCCAGCGACGTCATCATGATCGCCGCGCCCACCGGCACCCTGCGCTACGTCAGCCCCGCCGCCGCCGGGGTCTACGGCCGCGAGGCGGAGGAGCTGGTCGGCACCGAGCTGGCCACCCTGATCCACCCGGAGGACCTGGGCCGCGTCGTCCACGAGGTGCGCCGCTTCCTGGCCGCGCCGCCTGCCGAGGAGCCGACCACCCGCATCGAGTGCCGGTTCAGATCGGGCGACGGCGAGTGGCTCAATGTGGAGTCCACCGTCAACCGCCACCAGGGCGGCCTCATCCTGAACAGCCGCGACGTCACCGAGCGGGTCCGGCTCCAGGCCCAGCTCCAGCACAGTGCCGAGCACGACCCGCTCACCGACCTCCCCAACCGGGCCCTGTTCACCCGCCGGGTCCGCCAGGCCCTCAGCGGCCGACGGGCCGGGGACCACAGCACCGCCGTGCTCTTCATCGACCTCGACGGGTTCAAGGCGGTCAACGACACCATCGGCCACCAGGCCGGCGACGAGCTGCTCATCGAAGCCGCCCGCCGGCTCCAGGACTCGGTCCGCGCCGGGGACACCGCGGCCCGCCTCGGCGGCGACGAGTTCGCGGCACTGATCCTGGGCGACGGCAACCGCGACCGCAGCGCCCGCGAGTACCAGGTCCACGAGATCGCCGACCGGCTGCGCACCACCCTCGCCCAGCCCTACCGGATCGCCGGCAGCGAGGTCCGGGTCGCCGCCAGCATCGGCGTGGCCTTCGCGGACCCCGGCATCACCCCTTCGGACCTGATGCGCAACGCGGATCTCGCGATGTACCGGGCCAAGGCGGCCGGCAAGGACCGGGTCGAGATGTACGCGCCCCAGATGCAGGCCGAGGTCGTCCGCAAGGCCGAGCTGGCGGGGCGGCTGCGCACCGCGCTGCACGACGGAGAGTTCGCCCTGCTGCACCAGCCCGTGGTCTCCCTGGCCTCGGGGGAGATCTCGGCCGTGGTGGCGCAGGCCCGGTGGCGTTCCGCCCAGGGGATCTTGTTCACCCCCGCCGAGTTCCTGCGGGTCGCCGAGTACAGCGAGGGCGGGCATCCGGCCGTGCCGGACGCCTCCCGCACCGCCGAGCTGGGGCGCTGGCTGCTGGAGGAGGCCGTCGGGCAGGCCGCCGAGCGCCACCGGGCCGGGCACGACGTCCCCGTGGCCGTACGGATGACCGCGCAGCGGCTGCTGGACCGGTCGATGCCGCTGGGCTCCGTGGAGGCCCTGCTGACCCGCAACGGGCTGCCGTCGGGCGCGCTCGTCCTGGAGCTCGCCGTCTCCGACCCCAGGGTGCCCTTCGACGACCTGGAGCGCCGCCTGGCGGCACTGCGCCGGCTCGGGGTACTGATCGCCCTGGACGGCTTCGGCAGCGGTTACGCGGCCATCAGCGCGCTGCGCCGGCTCCCCGTGGACATGCTCAAGCTCGACCGCGGGCTGGTCGAGGGGGTCGTGGAGTCCCCCCGGCTGCACAAGATCACCGCGGGTCTGTTGCGGATCGCAAACGACCTCGGCATGCAGTCGGTGGCGGAGGGCGTGGACCTCCCGGAGCAGGTCATGGCACTGCGCGCGATGGGCTGCAGCCATGGGCAGGGAATGGCCTTCTCCGGACCCCTGGACGAGTACAGGCTGCGGCGAGCGCTCGTGCGCGGTACGTTCCCAGTACCGGGCGGCGCGGCCCAACCCGCGTTGGCCGGTGGTTCCCCAGGGGGCTCGATGGTTATCCACAGAGGCTCACATAATGAGACGCCCGTCCCACCCGCTTGACATCACCCTCCCGCCGGAGGGAGGGTCAATGCCATGCGCACCCGAATTCTCGTACTTGGAAAGCGCGTCGGCTGAAGCTGGGACCAGCATGTCCCCGCTCAACGCACCCGACGCGCTCCCCTCGCTTGCCTCCCGGCACGAGGGGTTTTTTGTTGCACTGGCAACGTCGAATCTCGTAAAACACTCCTCGCAAAACCCTCAGCTTCGAGAAGAGAATGCCGATGACCGAGCAGGCCACCGGGGCCCACCATCCGCAGCCGCGGCCCCGTTCCGGCGGACACCAGACCGCCGCAGTTGAGCACGTCACGGGTGCGCAGTCCCTCATCCGCTCTCTCGAAGAGGTGGGGTGCGACACCGTCTTCGGCATTCCGGGAGGCTGCATCCTCCCGGCGTACGACCCGATGATGGACAGCAAGAAGGTCCGCCACATCCTGGTCCGCCACGAGCAGGGCGCCGGCCACGCCGCCACCGGCTACGCGCAGGCCACCGGAAAGGTCGGCGTCTGTATGGCCACCTCCGGTCCGGGGGCCACGAACCTGGTGACGCCGATCGCCGACGCGCACATGGACTCCGTGCCGCTGATCGCGATCACCGGCCAGGTCTCCTCCAAGGCGATCGGCACCGACGCCTTCCAGGAGGCGGACATCGTCGGCATCACCATGCCGATCACCAAGCACAACTTCCTGGTCACCAAGGCCGATGACATCGCCCGGACCATCGCCGAGGCCTTCCACATCGCCTCCACCGGCCGCCCGGGCCCGGTCCTGGTCGACATCGCCAAGGACGCCCTGCAGGCGAAGACCACCTTCTCGTGGCCGCCGACCCAGGACCTCCCCGGCTACCGGCCGGTGACCAAGCCGCACGCCAAGCAGATCCGCGAGGCCGCCAAGATGATCGCCGCCGCCAAGCGGCCGGTCCTCTACGTCGGCGGCGGCGTCATGAAGGCCGGCGCGACCGCCGAGCTGAAGGTCCTCGCCGAGCTCACCGGCGTCCCGGTCGTCACCACCCTGATGGCCCTGGGCTCCATCCCGGACAGCCACCCGCAGAACGTCGGCATGCCCGGCATGCACGGTGCCGTCACCGCCGTGACCGCGCTCCAGAAGTCGGACCTGCTGATCGCGCTCGGCACCCGCTTCGACGACCGGGTCACCGGCAAGCTGGACAGCTTCGCCCCCTTCGCCAAGGTCATCCACGCGGACATCGACCCGGCCGAAATCGGCAAGAACCGCGCCGTGGACGTCCCGATCGTCGGTGACGCCCGCGAGGTCATCGCCGACCTGATCCAGGCCGTCCAGGCCGAGGTCAACGACGGCAACGCCGGCGACTACACCGCCTGGTGGAAGGACCTCAACCGCTGGCGCGACACGTACCCGCTGGGCTACGACCTGCCCGAGGACGGCACGCTCTCCCCCCAGCAGGTCATCGAGCGGATCGGCCAGCTGGCACCGAAGGGCACCATCTACACGGCCGGCGTCGGCCAGCACCAGATGTGGGCCTCGCACTTCGTCAACTACGAAGAGCCCCGCACCTGGCTGAACTCCGGCGGCGCCGGAACCATGGGCTACGCGGTCCCCGCCGCGATGGGCGCCAAGGTCGGCATGCCGGAGCGCACCGTCTGGGCGATCGACGGCGACGGCTGTTTCCAGATGACCAATCAGGAACTGGCCACCTGCGCCCTGAACAACATCCCGATCAAGGTCGCGATCATCAACAACGGTGCGCTGGGCATGGTCCGCCAGTGGCAGACCCTGTTCTACAACCAGCGGTACTCGAACACCGTGCTGCACGCGGGCGAGACGGGCACCGACACGGCCGTCGGCTCCCAGCTCGGTGAGTCGGCCGCCCCCCGCATGGGCACCCGCGTCCCGGACTTCGTCAAACTGTCCGAGGCCATGGGCTGCGTGGCACTGCGCTGCGAGGACCCGGCCGACCTGGACAAGGTCATCGCCGAGGCCAACGCGATCAACGACCGTCCGGTCGTCATCGACTTCATCGTCCACGAGGACGCCATGGTGTGGCCGATGGTCGCCGCCGGCACCTCGAACGACGAGGTCATGGCCGCACGGGGCGTCCGCCCCGACTTCGGCGACAACGAAGACGACTGAGCCGAGAGAGCCTGAGAGAGAGAACGACTCACATGTCCAAGCACACGCTCTCCGTCCTGGTCGAGAACACGCCCGGCATCCTCGCCCGGATCGCCGCACTGTTCTCCCGACGCGGGTTCAACATCGACTCCCTCGCGGTCGGTGTCACCGAGCACCCCGACATCTCGCGCATCACCATCGTCGTGAACGTCGAGGACCTCCCGCTGGAGCAGGTGACCAAGCAGCTCAACAAGCTGGTCAACGTGCTCAAGATCGTCGAGCTGGAGCACGTTAACGCCATCGAGCGCGAACTCGTTCTGGTGAAGGTCCGCGCCGACAACGAGACGCGCTCGCAGATCGTCGAGATCGTCCAGCTGTTCCGCGCCAAGACCGTCGACGTCTCCCCGGAGGCCGTCACCATCGAGGCCACCGGCGGCACCGACAAGCTGGGCGCGATGCTCAAGATGCTGGAGCCCTTCGGCATCAAGGAGCTCGTCCAGTCCGGGACGATCGCCATAGGGCGCGGCGGCCGGTCCATCACGGACCGCAGCCTGCGCGCGCTCGACCGCAGCGCCTGAGACCGGCCGGGCCGGTGACTCCGGCCCGGTCGTGTCCCGCCCGTCCGTTTCTCGCTCGCTCGTATGGCGAGACCGAGAACCACGTATTCCGTTCCCCGCCGTACGGTGGGAGCAACACCAGCGCACCAAGGAGATATCCCAGTGGCCGAGCTGTTCTACGAGAACGACGCCGACCTGTCCATCATCCAGGGCCGCAAGGTCGCGGTCATCGGTTACGGCAGCCAGGGCCACGCCCACGCGCTGTCGCTCCGTGACTCCGGCGTCGACGTCGTCGTCGGCCTGCACGAGGGCTCGAAGTCCAAGGCCAAGGCCGAGGAGCAGGGCCTGAAGGTCCTGCCCGTCGCCGAAGCCGCGGCCTGGGCGAACGTCATCATGATCCTGACCCCGGACCCGCTCCAGGCCGAGATCTACGCCGCCTCCATCGAGTCGCACCTGGAAGAGGGCGACGCGCTCTTCTTCGGCCACGGCTTCAACGTCCGCTACGGCTTCATCAAGCCCCCCACCAACGTGGACGTCGCCCTGGTCGCGCCGAAGGGCCCGGGTCACCTGGTCCGTCGTCAGTACGAGGAAGGCCGCGGCGTGCCCTGCATCGCCGCCGTCGAGCAGGACTTCACCGGCTCCGCCTTCGAGCTCGCGCTGTCGTACGCGGCGGGCATCGGCGGCACGCGCGCCGGCGTCATCAAGACCACGTTCACCGAGGAGACCGAGACCGACCTGTTCGGTGAGCAGGCCGTTCTCTGTGGTGGCGCCTCCGCGCTGGTGAAGGCCGGTTTCGAGACGCTGACCGAGGCCGGTTACCAGCCCGAGATCGCGTACTTCGAGTGCCTGCACGAGCTGAAGCTCATCGTCGACCTCATGTACGAGGGCGGCCTGGAGAAGATGCGCTGGTCGGTCTCCGAGACCGCCGAGTGGGGCGACTACATCACCGGTCCCCGCATCATCACGGACGCCACCAAGGCCGAGATGAAGAAGGTCCTCGCGGAGATCCAGAGCGGCGAGTTCGCCAACACCTGGATGGCCGAGTACAAGGCCGGTCTGCCGAAGTACAACGAGTACAAGAGCGCCGACGAGGCGCACCTGCTGGAGACCACCGGCAAGAAGCTGCGCAAGCTGATGAGCTGGGTCGACAACGACGAGAGCTGATCCGCTCCGCCGCGGGGCCGGGACGGTGCGTCCCGGCCCCGCGGCACATCGGCTCAGGCACCCGTACGACGGGGGCCCCGACCGGGTTCCGGGGGACCGCTTGTCCACCCCGGCCAATCTCGTGCGGGTGATCCTTCCGTACAGGCGGAATTCCCTTCCGGATCCGCCACTACACTGCTCAACACAACGCGTCAGGCCCACAGTGTCGTGCGTCTTCCACGCGGCTACCCCCCTCCACCGCCTGCGGCCGTCGGGACGGCCGTCCGCACTGGACTTGTGAGGATGACCCACGTGAGCTCGAAACCTGTCGTACTCATTGCCGAAGAGCTGTCGCCCGCCACTGTCGAGGCGCTCGGCCCGGACTTCGAGATCAGGCACTGCAACGGTGCCGACCGCGCGGAGCTGCTCCCCGCGATCGTGGACGTCGACGCGATCCTGGTCCGCTCCGCGACCAAGGTCGACGCCGAGGCCATCGCCGCGGCCAAGAAGCTGAAGGTCGTCGCCCGTGCGGGCGTCGGTCTCGACAACGTCGACGTCTCGTCCGCCACCAAGGCCGGCGTGATGGTCGTGAACGCGCCGACCTCCAACATCGTCACCGCCGCCGAGCTGGCCTGTGGCCTGCTCGTCGCGACGGCCCGCAACATTCCGCAGGCCAACACCGCCCTGAAGAACGGCGAGTGGAAGCGGAACAAGTACACGGGTGTCGAGCTCAGTGAGAAGACCCTCGGCGTCGTCGGCCTCGGCCGCATCGGCGTCCTGGTCGCCCAGCGCATGTCGGCCTTCGGCATGAAGATCGTCGCGTACGACCCCTACGTGCAGCCCGCGCGCGCCGCCCAGATGGGCGTCAAGATGCTGACGCTCGACGAGCTGCTCGAGGTCGCCGACTTCATCACCGTGCACCTGCCCAAGACCCCCGAGACCCTCGGTCTCATCGGGGACGAGGCCCTGCACAAGGTCAAGCCGTCCGTCCGCATCGTCAACGCCGCCCGCGGCGGGATCGTGGACGAGGCCGCGCTGTACTCGGCCATCAAGGAAGGCCGCGTGGCCGGCGCCGGCCTCGACGTGTACGCGAAGGAGCCCTGCACGGACTCCCCGCTGTTCGAGCTCGACCAGGTCGTCTGCACCCCGCACCTCGGCGCGTCCACGGACGAGGCCCAGGAGAAGGCCGGTGTCTCGGTCGCCAAGTCGGTGCGCCTCGCGCTCGCCGGCGAGCTCGTGCCCGACGCGGTCAACGTCCAGGGCGGCGTCATCGCCGAGGACGTCCGTCCGGGCCTGCCGCTCGCCGAGAAGCTCGGCCGCATCTTCACCGCGCTGGCGGGCGAGGTCGCGGTCCGCCTCGACGTCGAGGTCTACGGCGAGATCACCCAGCACGACGTCAAGGTGCTCGAACTCTCCGCGCTCAAGGGTGTCTTCGAGGACGTCGTCGACGAGACGGTCTCCTACGTCAACGCCCCGCTCTTCGCGCAGGAGCGCGGTGTCGAGGTCCGCCTGACCACCTCCTCGGAGTCCCCGGACCACCGCAACGTGGTGACCGTCCGCGGCACCCTGTCGGACGGCCAGGAGGTCTCGGTCTCCGGCACGCTCGTGGGCCCGAAGCACCTGCAGAAGATCGTCGGCATCGGCGACTACGACGTGGACCTGGCGCTCGCCGAGCACATGATCGTCCTGCGCTACGCCGACCGCCCGGGCGTGGTCGGCACCGTCGGCCGCATCCTCGGCGAGGCCGGCCTCAACATCGCGGGCATGCAGGTCGCCCGCGCCGAAGAGGGCGGCGAGGCCCTCGCGGTCCTCACCGTCGACGCCGAGGCCCCGGTGAACGTCCTCGCGGACATCGCCACCGAGATCGGCGCCGTCTCGGCCCGTACGGTCAGCCTCGGCTGACGCTGCGGCAGCGGACAGAGCGAAGGGCCCGGGGGAGACCCCGGGCCCTTTCGTGTGTCCCGCCCCGTTACGCCGCTCAGCGCGCGAGCGCTTCGCCGGCCGGGGCCGGCTCCGCCGGAGCCGGGGCGGGGGCCGGGGCTCCGCGTCCCCGGAGCAGGGCCGTGGCGAGCACCGCCGCCGCGAGGAGCAGGACCGTACCGCCCCAGGCCGCGTACTGCATTCCGTGTACGAAGGCCTCCCGGGCTGCCGTCAGGACCTGCCCGCCGGCCGCGCCGCCGAGCTCCTGCGCGGTGGCCACGGCCCCGCCGAGGGTCTCCCGCACGGCGGGCTCGGAGCCGGCCAGGTCGGAGCGGTAGACGGCCGTGCCCAGGCTGCCCAGGACGGCCATCCCGAGGGCGCCGCCGAACTCCTGGCCGGTCTCCAGCAGGGAGGCGGCCGAGCCGGCCTTCTCGGCGGGGGCGGAGCCGAGCGCCATGTCGGAGACCAGGGCCATCACGGTGACGATGCCGCAGGCGAGGACCCCGGCTCCGGTCAGCAGCAGCCACAGCGAGTCGGTGTCCACCAGGCTGATCAGGGCGAACCCGGCGGCGGCGAGGACGAAGCCGCCCGAGACGACGTAGGCCCGGTCGGTCTTCTGGGCGAGGGCCGCACCGACGGGGGCGGCGGCGCCGATGAGGAGCGAGGGGGCGAGGCTCCAGAGGGCGGCTTCCAGGGTGTCCATGCCGAGCACCGACTGCAGGTACTGGGTGGTGAAGTAGGCCGAGCCCATCATGGCGAAGGCGGCGACGGTGTTCAGGCCGATGCCGGCGCCGAAGCCGCGCCCCCGGAAGAGGGTCCGGGAGACCATGGCGTCGCCGCGGGTGCGCTGGCGGCGCGCGAAGAGCCAGCCGAAGGCCAGGCCGGCGGCGAGGCAGCCGGCGTGGAGCGGGCCGAAGCCCTCGGCGGCGATCTCCTTGAGGCCGTAGACCACCGGCAGCACGGCGGCCATCGACAGCGGCACGCTCAGCAGGTCGAAGCGGCCGGGCGCCGGGTCCTTGAACTCGGGGACCAGCACGGGGACCAGGACCAGCAGGAGCAGCATCGCGGGCACGTTGATCAGGAAGACGGAGCCCCACCAGAAGTGGTTCAGCATCACTCCGCTCATGACCGAGCCGAGGGCGACGCCGCCGGTCATGGCGCCGGACCAGAGCGCGATGGCCTTGCCGCGCTGCCGCTCGTCCTGGAAGAGGTTGCGCACGAGGGCGAGCGTGGACGGCATCAGGGTCGCGCCGCCGATACCGAGCAGCACCCGGGCCGCGATGAGCATCTCGGCGCTGGAGGCGTAGGCGGCGGCGACGGAGGCGAGTCCGAAGGCGGCCGCGCCGGCCAGCAGCAGCTTGCGGCGGCCGATCCGGTCGCCGAGCGAGCCCATCGTGATGAGCAGGCCCGAGAGGGCGAAGGCGTAGCTGTCGAAGATCCAGAGCTGCTGGGTGGCGCTGGGGTCCAGCTCCCGGGTGATGGCCGGGATGGCGAAGTAGAGGACGGAGACGTCCATCGAGACCAGGAGCAGGGGGAGCAGGAGAACGGTGAAGGCGGTCCATTCCCTGCGACCGGCGAGACGCGCTGCGGGGTTCTGGGGGTTCGTCATGAGCAGCAATGTACAAGCGTCATAAACACCTGTCTAGTACGGCTGTATAGAACGATTGTGTAGGACGTTTGTCTTGGACGGGTGTCTTGGCTACCGTGACGGCATGGGACATCGCGAAGACTTGCTGGAAGGCGCCAAGAAGTGCCTGGTCGAGAAGGGTTTCGTGGGCACGACGGCCCGCGACATCGTCAAGGCCTCGGGCGCGAACCTGGCCTCGATCGGCTACCACTACGGCTCGAAGGACGCCCTCATGACGGAGGCCTACATCGCCGTCATCCAGGAATGGGGTGACCAGTTCACGGCCGGGGTGGAGGGCGAGGGGGGTTCGCTGGAGCGCTTCCGCTCGGTATGGGACGGAGTGCACGCCAGTCACGAGGCATCCGGGCCGGTCTGGTCGGCCAGCATGGAGATCGCCCTCGCCGGGGACCGGATGCCGCAGCTGCGGTCGATGCTCGCCGCCTCGCAGGGGGAGGGGCGCAAGGGGCTGGTCTCGATGTTCACCGGCCTGCCCGAGGAGGACCTGACGGAGGAGGACCTGCGGACCGCGGGCGCCTTCTACCAGGCCCTGTTGAACGGGTTCATGCTCCAGTGGCTCTTCGACCCCGCGTCGGCCGCGACCCCGGCGGAACTGACGGAGGGGATGCGGCGGGCGGTGGCGGCGATGGGGAAGGCGAAGGTCTCGGACGGGCCGGCCGGGGACGCGTAAGCGGAGTCGGAACCGCCGCCGCGCCGGCCCCGTCCCACTCCCGAACCAGACCGGGTGGAGGGGGAGTTGTGAGACGTACGGTGAGCGCGGCGGTGGTGTTCTTCCTTGCGGTGGCGGTGGCGGTGGCCGGCTGCGGGAGCGCGGGCGGAGCGCGGGGCGGCGCGCCCGGCCTCCGTACGCGGATGGCGGAGGTGGCGCGGGCCTGGGAGGGTTCGGCGGCGCTGAAGGAGTGGCGCGAGGGGTTCCACCTGTTGGAGGACCCCGTGCGGCTGCCGTCCGGCGCCTTCCGCGACGGGTACGACAAGACCGCCTACGCGGAGCGCAACTTCGCCCTGCGCGGCGAACTGCCCGCGCGGCCCGGGCAGTCCGTCCGGATCCGCTGGTCCGACGGCACGGGCCTCGACGTCACGACGCTGAGCGCGACCGCGACGTACGAGGCGCTCACCGGCCGGGCGCCCACCCGTGAACGCCCTCTGACCGTCACGGGCGCCCGCTCCGGCGAGCTGACCCTGAACACCAGCCGGGGGCCCGCCCTCGTCCCGGTGTGGTTCTTCGAGCTGGAGGGGTACACCGAACCGCTCGCCCGGGTCGCCCTGGCGAACGCGGAGCCCCCCGGGCCGCCGATCGAACCCCGGCAGCCCTTCGACGGGGGCGTCGCCGAGGTGTTCGGCCACGGAGTGGTGGACCCCACCGGCGCCGCCTTCACCGTGGAATCCGGACACGGGGCCTGCGACGGCGGAGTCGCCGTCGAAGTCCTGGAAGGCGCCGACACGGTGGTCCTCGGCGCCCGCATCCTGCCCTCCGAGAAGCATCCGAAGGGCGCGGCGTGTCCGGCGATCCTGCTGAAGGCCACGGTCCCCGTGACGCTGACCCGGCCGCTCGGGAACCGGGTCCTGATCGACGCGGTGTCGGGTCGTGCGCTGGGGTACTCGGGGGGCTGAGGGGGGCTGAGGGGGCCCGCCGCCGGGGGCCCGGTCAGCCGTGCAGGCGGGCGGCCTTGAGGGCCATGTGCAGGAGCAGGCGGTCCTCGCCCTCGTCCAGGTCGAGGCCGGTCAGCTGCTCCACCCGGGACAGCCGGTAGTACAGGGTCTGGCGGTGGATCCCCAGGGCCGCCGCCGCGCGGCCCGCCTGGCCGGCGCAGTCCAGGAACACCTCGGCGGTCCGGGCCAGTTCGGGATTGGCCGGGCCGCGCAGGGCGCGGGCCACCGGGTCGTCCAGGGCCTCCTCGGCGACGGACGCCAGCATGCGGTACGGCCCGATCGCGGACCACTGCGCGACCGGCCCGAGCCTCGGCCCGGCGGCGGCGGCCCGGGCGGCGGCGGTGGCCTGCTGCCAGGCGGCGGGCAGTTCGGTGAGCGCCCGCACGGGGTCGGACACCCCGGCGGTCACTCCGGTGGCGGCCCCGGGGGTGGCTGCTTTGCCGCCGCGCGGCCCGGCCGCTCCGGCCGCTCCGGCCGCCCCGCCGGACGCGGCCGCCGCGGTTGCCCCGGCTGCCGTGCGGGGCATCAGGCGGGAGATCGCCGTGAGGGCCGGAGCCAGCGGGTCCGCGCCGCGCAGCCTGATCAGCACCGCGAGGGACTGCCCCGCGGGCCCGCCGCCGCCCGGGCGGGGCTCCTGCTCGCCGGCCCCCCGCGCCGGCGCCACGCACACGGCCGCCGCTCCCGGGACCGAAGCCGGGGCCTCGCCGGACCACGGGCTCACACAGACCGCGGCGTGCGGTCCTTCGGCGCCCGGGCCGAGTGCCGCCCGTAGCGCGGCCACGGCCATGTCCTGGTGCCAGCCGCGCCCGGCGGTGAGCACGGCGAGGAACTCCCGGGACAGGTCTGCCCCCGCCCGGGCCTCCTCCGCGAGCAGCAGCCCGATCCGCTGGGCCACCTCCATGGCGGCGGCCAGGGACTCCGCGTCGGGGCCGGGCTCCTGGTCGAGGAGCCATACGTAGCCCTGGACGATCCCGCGGTGGCGCACCGGCAGGCAGATCCGCCCCCGGAAGACGCCCGCGTCCGGGGCGGCCGGGATCCGGACCGGGCCGGTGGCGCGGGCGATGCCGAAGCCCTCGAACCAGGCCCGGACGGCCGCCGTCGACTGGCGGGTCAGGATCGAGCGGGTCCGTACCGGATCCATGACCAGATCGTCATCGCTGTCGTGCGCGCCGAAGGCGATGAGGCGGAAGTCCCGGTTCTCCAGCGTCGCCGGAGCGCCGAGCAGCGCCGAAATCTCGTCCACCAGGTCCTGGTAATCGCCTTTCACTCGCACATTCTCCCACCCCCGAAGCCGCTCTTCAGACAGATGTATGAGATCCGGGCCACGGATGCGTGACAGCTGTCGATGGCAGAGGATCGGGGAGATCCCTAGGTTTCACGGTGGTTTTACTTGCGTTTTCCTTATGGCCTCCGTCGTCCCGGCGCGGGCTGAATGTCTCCTTCTGTCCGCCCCCGTTGGAGGTACCCCGTGCTGGGTCCCGCGATCCTCGCCGCCTCGCGCAGCGACAAGATGCGCCGAATCGTCTCTGCCGCCCCGGTGACCAAGCCCGTGGTGAACCGGTTCATCCCCGGTGAGACGGTCGACCAGGTCATCCCGATCGTCGAGGACCTGACGGGCAAGGGCCTGGAGGTGACCCTCGACGTCGTCGGCGAGGACATCACCACGGTGGAGCAGTCCCACGCCGCGCGTGACGCCTACCTCCAGCTCATCGAGCAGCTGGCGCACCTGGGCCTCGGCGAGACCGTCGAGATGTCGGTGAAGCTGTCCATGTTCGGCCAGGCGCTGGAAGGCGGCCACGAGCTGGCCCTCGCCAACGTCCGCCCGGTCGTCGAGGCCGCCGCCGCCATCGGCACCACCGTGACCCTGGACGCCGAGGACCACACCACCCTCGACTCGATGTTCGCCATCCACGAGGAGCTGCGCCGCACCTTCCCGCAGACCGGCTGCGTGATCCAGGCGTACCTGTTCCGCACCGAGGCCGACGCCCGCCGCCTGGCCGCGGCCGGCAGCCGCGTGCGCATCGTGAAGGGCGCCTACAAGGAGCCCGCCGAGGTCGCGTACCAGGACAAGGCCGAGATCGACAAGGCGTACGTCCGCATCCTGAAGATCCTGATGGAGGGCGAGGGCTACCCGATGATCGGGTCCCACGACCCGCGCCTGATCGCCATCGGCCAGGAGCTCGCCCGCAAGGCGGGCCGCAAGCTGGACGAGTACGAGTTCCAGATGCTGTACGGCATCCGCGGCGAGGAGCACCTGCGGCTGGCCGCCGAGGGCCACCGCATGCGCGTCTACACGGCGTACGGCACCGACTGGTACGGCTACTTCATGCGGCGCCTCGCGGAGAAGCCCGCCAACCTGCTCTTCTTCCTCCGCTCGATGATCACCAAGAACTAGGCCCTCCCACTAGCTCAAGGAGCACCCCGCATCATGGACGCTGTAACCCAGGTCCCCGTGCCGGTCAACGAGCCGGTCCACTCGTACGCCCCCGGCACCCCGGAGCGCGCGCGTCTCGAAACGCAGCTGAAGCAGCTGTCCGAGAACCCGATCGAACTCCCGATGACGATCAACGGCGTCAAGCGGATGGGCGGCGGCGAGCGCTTCGACGTCGTGCAGCCGCACGACCACAAGTCGGTCCTCGGCACCTACGCGAACGCCACGCAGGCCGACGCCCAGGAAGCCGTCGACACCGCGCTGGCCGCCGCCCCGGCCTGGCGCGCGATGTCCTTCGACGACCGCGCCGCGATCATCCTGCGCGCCGCCGAGCTGCTGTCCGGCCCGTGGCGCGAGAAGCTGGCCGCTTCCACCATGCTGGGCCAGTCGAAGACCGCGCAGCAGGCCGAGATCGACACCCCGTGCGAGCTCGTCGACTTCTGGCGCTTCAACGTCCACTTCGCCCGCCAGATCCTGGCCGAGCAGCCGGTCGCGAACTCCGCCGGCGTGTGGAACCGCAGCGACCACCGCCCGCTCGAAGGCTTCGTCTACGCGATCACCCCCTTCAACTTCACGGCCATCGCGGGCAACCTGCCCACCGCCCCGGCCCTGATGGGCAACGTGGTCGTGTGGAAGCCGTCCCCGACGCAGACCCACTCCGCGGTCCTCCTCATGGAGCTCCTGGAGGAGGCCGGCCTGCCGAAGGGCGTCATCAACCTCGTGACGGGCGACGGCATCGCCGTCTCCGAGGTGGCGCTGACCCACCCCGAGCTCGCGGGCATCCACTTCACCGGTTCGACCAAGACCTTCCAGTACCTGTGGAAGACCGTCGGCACCAACATCGAGACGTACAAGTCCTACCCGCGCCTGGTCGGCGAGACCGGCGGCAAGGACTTCGTCGTCGCGCACCCGTCCGCGGACCGCGCGATCCTGAAGACCGCCCTGACCCGCGGCTCCTTCGAGTACCAGGGCCAGAAGTGCTCGGCGTCCTCGCGCGCCTACGTCCCGGCCTCGATCTGGAACGACGGCTTCAAGGAGGCCTTCGCGGCCGAGGTCGACGGCATCACCATGGGTGACGTCCGCGACCTGACGAACTTCATCGGCGCGGTCATCGACGAGCGCTCCTTCGCGAAGAACAAGGCCGCGATCGACCGCGCCATCGCGGACCCGACCTGCGAGATCGTCGCGGGCGGCACGTACGACGACTCGGAGGGCTACTTCGTCCGCCCGACCGTCATCGCGTGCACGGACCCGGAGAACGAGGTCTTCACGACCGAGTACTTCGGCCCGATCCTGGCGATTCACGTCTACGAGGACGCCGACTTCGACGCGATGCTCGCCCAGATGGAGTCCGTCTCGGCGTACGCCCTGACCGGCGCCGTCATCGCGCAGGACCGCTACGCGGCGGCCGACGCGATGGAGAAGCTCCGCTTCGCCGCGGGCAACTTCTACATCAACGACAAGTCGACCGGCGCTGTCGTCGGCCAGCAGCCCTTCGGCGGCGGCCGCGCCTCGGGCACCAACGACAAGGCCGGCGCGGCCTCGAACCTGATGCGCTGGACCTCGACCCGCTCCATCAAGGAGACCCTGGTGGCCCCGACCGACTACGGCTACCCCCACATGGGCTGATCCCAGCCCCGCTGAACCCCGCCCCCGTTCCGGTACCCCCAAGTCCGGAGCGGGGGCGGTTTCATGTCCGGCGGTCCGCCTAGACCTCGACGATGACCTGGTCCAGGGACTTGCGGATCAGGTCCGGGACCTCGCAGTCGTCCGACGGGTAGCCGACCGGGATGACCGCGAAGGCCTTCTCGTTCTCGGGGCGGTTCAGGACGTGGGAGAGGAAGCGCATCGGGCTCGGGGTGTGGATCAGGGCGGCCAGGCCGGAGAGGTGGAGGGCCGACAGGAGCATGCCGACCGCGATGCCGACCGACTCGTCGACGTAGTAGTGCTTGTGCTTCGTGCCGTCCTCGCCGAGCCAGTAGCGCTGCTGGAAGACCACGATCAGGGCCGGGGCGTCGGTGAGGTGGGTCTTCACGGCGTCCGTGCCGATCGGGCGCAGGGCCGCCAGCCACTCGTCGCCGAGCCGGCCGTCGTAGGACAGCTGCTCCTCCTGTTCGGCGGCCGCGCGGATCTGCTCCCGTACGGCGGGGTCCTTGACCAGGACGAAGGTCCACGGCTGCTGGTGCGCCCCCGAGGGCGCGGTCGCGGCGCACGCGATGGCGTCCCGGACCACCTGCTCGGGCACCGGGTCGGGGGAGAAGTGGCGTACGGTCCTGCGCTCGTCCATCCGCGTCCGCAACTCGGCGGCCCGCGCGAGGGATTCCCCGCTCGGCATCCGCTCGGGGCGGTAGGGCGCGGGACGGTACGGCTGGCCGTGGATCGGGGTCCACTGCTGGGTATCGGGAGACATGGGGCCGAGTCTGCCGAGCCAATGGTCCAGACCGCCAGAGCCGCGTCGGCCCAATCCGGCCGGTGGGCGATATTTCATGTCCGCATAGCGGATACGAGCGGTGGGGGGACGGCGCTTGCTACGGTCGCGCCATGGGCGAATGGGACGCGCGAGCCGTACGGACGAGGCTGCGGCAGATGGCTGCGCAGGACCCGGGGGCCCTGCGCCACGGCGCCCGCAATCACCGGTACGAGCTGGCTCCGCCGCTTCCCGAGGCCGAGATCCGTGCCTTCGAGGAGGAGCACGGATGCCGGCTGCCCCCGGAGTACCGCTCCTTCGTCGCCCGCGTGGGTGACGGTCCCGCCGGTCCCGCGTACGGACTGATGCCGCTCGTGACCCCGCACCCGTCCACTGACGAGGACGGGGCCGCCGAGGGGGAGTGGGCGGACGACCGGAGGCCGGGCCGGCTGGCCGCCCCCTGCCCCATGAGGGAGCCCCGGCCGTTCGACGAGGGACTGAGGTACGACCCGGACGAAGGCCTGACGCTGGGCACGCTGGTGCTCGCCGACCACGGCTGCGGCATGTACTCCCGGCTCGTCGTCAACGGACCGCTGACCGGCGAGGTCTGGTTCCTGGACCAGGACTTCGGCAGCCGTACGCCGGAGAGCCCCGACTTCCGTACCTGGTACACCGGATGGCTGGAGGGGCAGGCGTGAACGAGGTATCGCTGCGCCACACCGCGCAGCTGGCCGAGGGGGAGCTGCGGCGGGTGCGGGAGCTGCTCGGCGGGGCCTTCGAGGGGGACTTCGGGGACGAGGACTTCGAGCACGCGCTGGGCGGGATGCACGTGCTGGTGCACCAGGGCGGGGAGCTCGTGGCGCACGGGAGCGTCGTGCAGCGGCGGGTGCTGCACCGGGGGCGGGCGCTGCGCACCGGCTACGTCGAGGCCGTGGCCGTACGGGCCGACCGGCGCCGGCGCGGGCTCGGCGGCGTGGTGATGGAGGCGGTCGAGGGGGTCGTCGAGCGGGCCTACGTGCTCGGGGCGCTCAGCGCCTCCGCCGACGGGGCCCGGCTGTACGCGGGCCGCGGCTGGCGGGTGTGGGGCGGGGAGATCGGGGTGCTCGGGCCGCGCGGGCCCGAGCGGCTGCCCGAGGAGGAGGGGTCGACGTACGTGTGGACGCCGCCCGGCGGTGGGGTGCTGCTCGATCCCACCGCCGGGCCGCTGTCCTTCGACTGGCGCGAGGGCGATGTGCTCTAGCTGCCGCTGATGCTCGGGGCGCCCGTCTCGATGTGGCCCGTGTAGCGGCGCGACCAGGTGCCGTCGGAGTCGGCGAGCACCGTGAGGTCGTACCAGCCGTTGTTGTAGGCGACGGCGTTGAAGTAGTCCTCGCGCGAGGAGTTCGCCGGCACGGTGTACGTCCACGGGCCGTCCGTGCGGTAGGCGTTCGCGCGGATCGTGAAGGTGACCGGCGAGGCCGAGGCGTTCGTCATCTTGAGGTAGAGCGCCGTCTTGCCGGTGCCCGGCTCCACCGCGAAGCGGGACGCGACCTCGATCGACTTGCCCGCCTTCGACGCGTCGCCGATGAAGCGCCGCAGGAAGCGGTTCGGCCCGTACATCGAGATGTCGTACTTGCCGGAGCCGCTGCCGGTGCCGATGTTGAAGTAGTCCGTCGACGTGGCGCCGACGTCCACCGTGTACTGCCAGGCGGCTGTGTCCCGGTGCTGGTGCGGGTGGATCGAGAAGTGGGCCGCCTGCTTCGCCTCGGCGCCCGCGTTCGTCATCGAGAACCAGGCCAGGATCTTGCCGCCCGACCCGAACTCGAAGCGGTCCAGGTTCCCGTTGACCTGGTATGGAAGGGCCCGGGCGGGCCGCGTCCCCGCCTCCTGGGCCGGCTGCGCGTTGTCCTGCGGAACCGGGTTGGGGAGCGGGCCGCAGGTCGACTGGCCGATGACCTTGGCCGTGGAGGGCAGACCCGCGGGAACCCCGTAGACCGGGTGCGCGAAGTCGAAGACGCCCGTCAGGTCGCCGGTGACCTTGCGGCGCCACGCGCTGATGTTCGGACAGTTCGCGGGGGTGCCCAGCGCGGCCGTCCACTTCTCCATGAAGCGCAGCACGGAGGTGTGGTCGAAGACCTCGGAGCTCACCCAGCCGCCGCGGGTCCACGGGGACATCACGATCATCGGGACGCGGAAGCCGAGACCGATCGGGACGCCGTCGAGGTACTCGCCGGCGGTGCCGGGCGGGGCGACCGGCGGCGGGACGTGGTCGAAGAAGCCGTCGTTCTCGTCGTAGTTGAGGAAGAGGACGGTGGAGTCGAAGACCTCCGGGTTCGCCGAGAGCGCGCGGTAGACCAGGTCCACGAAGTGCGCGCCGTCGCCGGGCGGGGCGTACGGGTGCTCGGAGAAGGCCTCGTTCGCCACGACCCAGGAGACCTGGGGGAGGGTGCCGGCGACGACGTCCGCGCGGATGGCGGCGGCGATGTCGTCGGGGGTGGAGCCGGTGACCTTGGGGACGGAGCCCATGCCGCGGTCCCACAGCGGGTTGCCGGGGGCGGCGTCCGTGAACTTCTTGAAGTAGGCGAGCCCGTTGTCCCCGTAGTTGTCCTGGGCGTTCTGGTACACCTTCCAGCTCATCCCGGCGCGCTGCAGGGCCTCCGCGTACGTCTCCCAGGTCAGCCCGGACTCGTCGCCGCCGTCCTTGCTGGAGGCGTCGATCTTGCCGCTCCACAGGAAGGTGCGGTTGGGGCCGGTCGCGCTCAGGGTGGAGCAGAAGTAGGCGTCGCAGATGGTGTAGTTGTCGGCGAGGCCGTAGTGGAACGGTATGTCGCCGCGGTCGAGGTACCCCAGGGTGCGGGTGTTGCCGACGCCGGTGACGAAGTTGTCCATGCGGCCCTTGTTCCAGGCCGCGTGCTGCGAGGTCCAGCTGTGCGGGAGGTCGCCGTTGCACTGGGCGAGGGTCTCGCCGTCGACCCCGCCCGCCGGCGGGGTGGAGCTGAGCTTCCACGGGTACTGGCGGCCGCCCCAGTTCGGCTGGTTGAACATGCCCCAGCCGCCCGGGATGTTGCCGGCCGCGCGGTCACCGAAACCGCGGACACCCTTCAGCCTGCCGAAGTAGTGGTCGAAGCTGCGGTTCTCCTGCATCAGGATCACCACGTGCTTCACGTCGGTGATCGTGCCCGACGCGGTGGCCGCGGCCGCCGAGGTCGGCGCGATCGCGGGCAGGGTCGCCCCTGCCATCAGCCCGGCGCCGATCCCCACGAATCCTCTGCGGCTGATAGGTGTCACTGGCTGCTCGCCTCCAACTCAAGTGCCCCGCTGGCACATTGACGGCAAGAGTGGCGGCAGCAGCGCCAAAGGTCTACATCCGTGCGGTAAGAACTCGGTGAACATCCGGTTGGCTGGATTCAGCCGTCGACCCGTACGAGCATCTTGCCCAGATTCTCCCCTCGGAGCATGCCCCGGAAGGCCTCCACCGTGTGATCAAACCCCTGTACAACGGTGGTGTCGGTACCGATCCGGCCGCTGCGCAGGTGGGGGACGAGAAAGTCCTCCAGCTCGTCCTGCAGATTGGTGTGATTTCGAACCAATACCCCTTCCAGGCGCAGCGACTTGTGTACGACCTCGAAGAGGTTGCGGGGCGCTGCGGGGGAGCGGTCGCCGTTGTACATCGAGATCCCGCCGACCCAGGCGATCCGCCCGTACTCGCGCAGCGCGCCGATCGCCCCCTCCAGGTGGTCACCGCCGACGTTGTCCACGTAGACGTCGATGCCGTCCGGTGCGGCCTGCGCCAGCTGCTCGCCGACCGGCCCGTCGTGGTAGTCGAAGGCCGCGTCGAAGCCGAGGACCCCGGTGAGGTGGCGGACCTTCGCCGCCGACCCGGCGCTGCCGACGATCCGGCGGGCGCCGAGCAGCCGGGCGATGCGGCCGGTGGCCGTTCCGACCCCGCCCGCCGCGGCCGAGACGAAGAGGTCCTCGCCCTCGCGCAGGCTCGCGGTGCGGGTCAGGGCGGCGTACGCGGTCAGGCCGGTGCCGCCGAGGACGGAGAGGTACGCCTCCAGCGGGACGCCCTCGTGGCCGCGCAGCTTGCGGGTGCCGCCGGCGCCCAGGGTGACGAGGGCGTGGGTGCGCCAGCCCTCGCGGTGGAAGACCAGGTCGCCCTCGGCGAGGCCGGGGTCGCGCGAGGCGATGACCCGGCCCACCGAGCGGCCTTCCAGCGGGGCGCCGAGTGCGAAGCCGCCCTCGTCACCGTCCATCAGGCCGCGGTGGTACGGGTCCACGGAGAGCAGCAGGTTCTCCACCAGGGCGGTGCCGGGCCCCGGCCGGGGCACGGGGCTCTGCACGTAGGCGAAGTCGCCGGCGGCGGGGAAGCCGGCCGGCCGGGCGATCTGGTGGACGGCGTGAGCGGTGTTCGTGGTCATGGCGAGGACGCTAGGAGGGAATCGCCGGGCCGGGCAGGGGGTTTGGCTCATGGAAGCCGCAGGCCCATGAACGACGCTCATAGAACGAGGTGAGGCCCCGTGGCCGAGCTCCTCCCGCAGGAACTGCGGGTGCTGGTGGCCGTCGCCGAGCGCGGCGGGTTCTCCGCCGCGGCCGCCTCGCTGGGCCTCACCCAGTCGGCCGTCTCGCACTCGGTGCGCGGCAGCGAGGCCAAGCTCGGCGCGGTGCTCTTCGAGCGCGGCCGGACCGGCGCCTCGCCCACCCCGGCGGGGGAGCGGGCCGTCGGGCACGCCCGCCGGATCCTGCGGCTCTACGAGGTCATGGGCTCGGAGACGAGGGGCGCGGGCCGGGCCGCCGATCCGGTGGCACTGGACGGCGTGCTGCGGATCGCCGCGTTCCGCAGTGCGGCCCTGCACCTGCTGCCGCCCGCCCTGGAACGGCTCACCTCCCGCCACCCCGGCATCCGCCCCGAGGTCCGGGTGGTGCGCGAGCTCGGCGCGGGCGCGGCCGGGGAGGTGGCCGCGGGCCGCGCGGACCTCGGCATCGCGACGCTGGGCGTGGCGCGGGGGCTGCCGCCCGGCCTGCTGAGCGGGGTGCTCGTGGAGGAGGCGTACGCCCTGGTGCATCCGGCCGGGCATCCCGACCCGAAGGCGCTGCCCCTGATGGACTGGGACGAGAACTGCGGCTCCCACACCCGCACCTGGTGGCTGGCGCAGGACTGGATCCCGCGGGCGACCGTCAAGGCGGAGGACGACGCGATGGTGCTGACCATGGTCGGCCGGGGGCTCGGGATGGCGATCATGCCCGAGCTGTCGCTCAGGGAGGCGACCGGAGCGGTCGACGTCACCGGTTTGGGCCCCGAGGGGCCGGTGAGGCGCGTGGGGTACGTCACCACACCGGAATCCGCCGCCACCCTCGCCGTACGGGCTCTGATCAGGGAACTTCGTGCCGTAGGCGGCTGAAATCGGAGCCCGCGCAGGGGCCTTTCGGGCCGTACGGCGTCTCAGATAGTAGGAAGTCCGAGTAATTGCGGAGACATACAGCGGGAGCTGGCCTACGTTGTAGAAGCCGAACGTCTCGCCGATCCGGCGAATGGCGGTCGAGAGCGCGCGCCCCATGGCAGGCAACCCCTGCCGCGCACCGCTCCCCGCCTCTTCCGGCGCCTTGAAGGAACCCCTCATCCGTGGCCCCGCCACGCCGTGATCTCAAGGAGTCGATCACCATGACGCACACCCCCTCCACCACCGCCCGCCGCGTCCGCCGCTCCGCCGCCGCCGACGCGGACCGCAAGAACGCCGCCGCCGCCCTCCAGCGCGCGCTGGACCGCCGCGACAACGGCGGCTCGACCGGTCACTGACCAGCTGCGGCCCGGTCGTCGACCAGCTGCCGCCCGGCCGCTGACCAGCCACTGACCCGCCGCTGAGCGTCCCTCCGGCCCGGGACATATCGCGTCCACATGGTGGACGCGATATGTCTGAGGGATGGGACAAGGAGTACGGTTCCACCATGTCGACCAGCATCAATCTCGCAGTGATCCCCGGTGATGGCATCGGCCAGGAAGTCGTGGCTCAGGGCCTCAAGGTCCTTACCGCGGTCCTGCCCCAGGATGTGAAGCTGGAGACCAAGGAATACGACCTCGGCGCCCAGCGCTGGCACCGCACCGGTGAAACCCTCCCGGACGCGGAGCTGGAGGCCCTCAAGCACCACGACGCGATCCTGCTGGGCGCCATCGGCGACCCCTCGGTCCCGTCGGGCGTCCTTGAGCGCGGTCTGCTGCTGAAGCTCCGCTTCGCCTTCGACCACTTCATCAACCTGCGCCCGTCGAAGCTCTTCCCCAACACGGCCACCCCGCTCGCCGGCCGTCCGGAGATCGACTTCGTCGTGGTCCGCGAGGGCACCGAAGGCCCGTACACCGGCAACGGCGGCAGCCTGCGCACCGGCACCCCGGCCGAGGTGGCCACCGAGGTCAGCCTGAACACGGCGTACGGCGTCGAGCGCGTGGTCCGTGACGCGTACGAGCGTGCCAACGGCCGCCCGCGCAAGAAGCTGACGCTGGTCCACAAGAACAACGTCCTCGTCTACGCCGGTCACCTGTGGAAGAACATCTTCGACAAGGTCGGCCAGGAGTACCCCGAGGTCACCACCGACTACCTGCACGTCGACGCCGCGACGATCTTCTTCGTCACCCAGCCGGAGCGCTTCGACGTCATCGTCACGGACAACCTCTTCGGTGACATCCTCACCGACCTGGCCGCCGCCGTGACCGGCGGAATCGGCCTGGCCGCCTCGGGCAACATCAACCCGACCGGCGCCTTCCCGTCCATGTTCGAGCCCGTCCACGGCTCTGCTCCGGACATCGCCGGCACCGGCAAGGCCGACCCGACCGCGACGATCCTCTCGGTCGCCCTCCTGCTGCGCCACCTCGGCTACGAGGCCCAGGCCGCCCGCATCGAGGACGCGGTCTCCGCCGACCTGGCCGAGCGCGACGGCACCTTCCGCTCCACCGACGCCATCGGCGACGCCCTCGCCGCGCGAGTAGCCGGCTGACCCGGTAGCCCCACCTCCAGGAAGCCGCCGGGTCGCGACCACCGCACCCGGCGGCTTTTCCTGTGCGGCCCCGGGTGTCACCATCTCCCCTGGGCCGCATTCACCCCGTTGCACCGAAGTGCCCCTCGCGCGCGATAATCGAACGCGAGGCCGTGGAAAACGGGGAAGCTCGGACGTCCTAGTACGCCGTGAGCGCGGTCCGCCCTACAAAACCGGTGAAGGACAAGCACTCATGACGACGACGCCCACGATCGAGCTGAAGCCCTCCTCGACCCCCCTGTCCGCCGCGGAGCGCGACGCGATCCTGGTGAGCCCCGGCTTCGGCCGCCACTTCACCGACCACATGGTGACGATCAAGTGGACCGAGGGCCGCGGCTGGCACGACGCGGAGCTGGTTCCGTACGCGCCGCTGTCCATGGACCCCGCGAACATGACCCTGCACTACGCGCAGACGATCTTCGAGGGCCTCAAGGCCTACAAGCAGCCCGACGGCACCGTCGCCACCTTCCGCCCGCAGGCCAACGCCGAGCGCTTCCAGGCCTCCGCCCGCCGCATGGCGATGCCGGAGCTGCCGACCGAGCTGTTCATCGAGGCCTGTGACGCGCTGATCAAGCAGGACCGCGCCTGGGTGCCGGACTCCGGCGAGGCCTCGCTCTACCTGCGGCCCTTCATGTTCGCCACCGAGGTCGGCCTCGGCGTCCGC
This sequence comes from Streptomyces sp. NBC_00335, assembly GCF_036127095.1. Classification (GTDB taxonomy): domain Bacteria; phylum Actinomycetota; class Actinomycetes; order Streptomycetales; family Streptomycetaceae; genus Streptomyces. The sequence goes on along the minus strand of NZ_CP108006.1, from coordinate 2,509,250 downwards.
CCGGCCAACGAGTTCCTCTTCATCGTCATCGCCTCCCCGGCCGGCGCGTACTTCCCCGGGGGCGTCAAGCCCGTCTCCGTCTGGCTCTCCGAGGAGTACGTCCGCGCCGCCAAGGGCGGCACCGGCGCCGCCAAGACCGGCGGCAACTACGCGGCCTCCCTCGTCGCGCAGGCCCAGGCCGCCGAGCACGGCTGCGACCAGGTGGTCTGGCTCGACGCCGTCGAGCACCGCTGGATCGAGGAGATGGGCGGGATGAACCTGTACTTCGTGTACGGCGACCGCATCGTCACCCCCGAGCTCACCGGCTCGCTCCTGCCCGGCATCACCCGCGACTCCCTCCTCACGATCGCCCGCGACCTCGGCTACACCGCCGAAGAGGGCCGCATCACCACCGAGGACTGGAAGCGCGACAACGAGAACGGCACCCTGACCGAGGTCTTCGCCTGCGGTACGGCCGCCGTGATCACCCCGGTCGGCTCCGTCAAGTCGGAGCGCGCGAACTGGACCCAGGGCACCGGTGAGCCCGGCGAGGTCACCATGAAGCTCCGCAAGGCCCTCCTGGACCTCCAGACCGGCCACAAGGCCGACACCCACGGCTGGATGCACCCGCTGGGCTAGTCCGTCCCGTCCCGAACGGATTGAAGGCCCCCCGCGCATCGCGCGGGGGGCCTTCGGGTTTTCGGATGCGAGGGGCGACGGGAGGGGCGTGGTCAGCCCTTCTCGTCCGCCTCGCCCTCGCGCTTCTTCTTGGGCTCCTGGTTCTTCCCCTCCGGGCCGAGGCCCACCAGGGCCTCACCGAAGACGTAGGCCAGGCCCGCGACTCCCTTGACGATCCTTCCCGCCACGTATGCGAGTTCTTCCACGACGCCCCTCCGTGTCGTTGGTGGCGGCCGTGTCCTGTTCGGCCACCGCTGTACGGGGAGACGCCACGGCGGGCCGAAGGGTTGATCGGCGGCTCAGGCGGCCACCGGCTCCTCGACGGCCTCCGCCGCCGGGGCGGGGGCGGTACGGGCAGTCAGGGCCGCGTAGAGCAGGCCGCCGGTCAGGCCGGAGAGGACGAAGGAGCAGTCCACGCCGCCGGTCAGGGCCAGCAGCGGGCCCTCGTAGAACGGGGTGGTCACGGCGAGCAGGCCGATGCCCGCGCCGACGGCCCAGGAGAGGGTGGCCGGGATGTTCCAGCCGCCGCGGAACCAGTAGATCCCGCCCTTGGCGCGCCGGTTGAACACCTGGAGGGCCTCGGCGTCGTAGTGGCCGCGGCAGCGGACGTAGCCGATGAGGGTGATCACGGCCCACGGGGTGCCGATCGCGGTCAGCAGCAGCACGAACGAGGTCATCGCGGCCTGTACGTCCCACGAGAAGGAGCCGACGAACACGAACGCGGTGGCCACGGCCGCGGCGATCACGGTGGCCGTGGTGCGGGTGGCCTTGGGGACGATGGCGTCGAGGTCGAGGCCCATGGAGTAGAGCATCAGCCCGGCGTTGCCGACCGATCCGGCCCCCGCGGCGACCAGCAGCGGAACCAGGTACCAGAACGGCGCGGCGCCGACCAGCGGCCCGGCGTACTCGGTGCCCGCCCGGGCGGCGAGCGCGGTGTAGGTGCCGAAGAGCTGCGGGATCAGCAGCCCGATGAGCAGGCCGAGCCCGGTGGACCAGAGCACCTTGCGGGAGCTGTGCCGGCGCGGGGAGACGTAGCGGGTGTAGTCGCCGAGCAGGGTGATGAAGGCGACGGGCCCGCTGAGCCCGGCCGCGACGGCGGCGAGCAGCCAGGTCGGCCAGAAGGAGCCGAGCAGGTACGCGGTGTCGGGCGGGGCGGCGGTGGTGAAGTCGGGTGCGTAGGCGAACACGCCGACGGCCAGCAGCAGCACCATGCCGATGGAGAGCACCTTGCTCATGCGCAGCAGCAGCCGGTAGCCGAAGACGGCCGCGACCACGGTGCACGCGGCGAGCACGCCGTACATCACGGCCCGGGAGACGCCGGTGTCCGGCAGCCCGGTGAGCCGGGACAGGGCGCCGACCATCACGTCGCCGCCTATCCACAGGGTCAGCGCGGTGTAGCCGAGGGAGAGCAGCAGCCCGACCACCGAGCCGACGAGCCGGCCGCGGACGCCGAACTGGGCGCCGCTGGAGGTGGACAGGTTGGTCCCCGTGCGCAGGGAGACGAGCGCCAGCGGCGCGGTGAAGGCGATGCCGACGAGGGTGCCGGTCACGATGGCGGTGACCGACGGCCACAGACCCAGTCCGAAGGACGGGGGCAGCCAGCCGAAGACGATCACACCGAGGCAGAGATTGGAGCCGAGGAGGATCGAGATCAGGTCACGGGGACCGCTCGTCCGTTCCTCCTCCGGAATGGTGTCGACTCCGCGCTGTTCGATGGGCATGGGGGGACTCCCTTGGCAGGGCGGGGGGTGGCAACGCAATGTTTGAGCGACACTCAATGTGACCTAAGCCTTGGTCTCAGGTCAATGCTTCATTGCAGGGAAATGAAGAGTTAGAGTGATGCTCTAACCCATCGACTCAAAGGGTGGTGGATCGGCGTGCGGCTGACCCCTACGGAGCGCGACCGGCTGCTTCTCCGCAGCGCTGCGGAACTGGCCAGGGCCCGACGGGCCCGCGGACTCAAACTCAACGTCCCGGAGGCCACCGCGCTCATCGCGGACACGGTCTGCGAGGCCGCGCGTGACGGCAAGCGGCTGGCGGAGGCCATCGAGGAGGCCCGCTCCGTGCTGGGCCCCGCCGACGTGCTGCCCGGCGTCAGCGACGTGGTCACCGAGGTGCACGTGGAGGCCGTCTTCGACGACGGATCCCGCCTCGCGGTGGTCTCGTCCCCGATCCGGGGCGCCGTCGGCCTGGGCGAGGACGCCCCGGGCGCGGTCGTACCCGGCCCCGGAGCCCCCCAGCCGGAGCCCGTGGTCCACCTGCACGTGCGCAACACCGCCGCGGTGCCGGTGAGCGTCACCTCCCACTTCCACTTCTTCGAGGCCAACCCGCGCCTCGACTTCGACCGCGCGGCGGCGTACGGCATGCGGCTGTGCGTGCCGGCGGGCTCGTCCGTACGGTTCGACCCGCACGGCGAGGGCGAGGTCGGCCTCGTCCCCATCGGCGGGGACCGCATCGCGATCGGCTTCGCGGGGCTGGTCGACGGACCGCTGGACGCCCCGGGCGCCAAGGCCGAAGCCCTGCGCCGCGCGGCCGCCTGCGGCTACCTCGGCACGGACGGCACCGGCGCGACCGATGGAGCCGGCGCGACCGACGGCACCGGCGCGACCGACGGCACCGGCGCGACCGACGGAGCCGACGCGACCGATGGAACCGACGCCACGGACGGAGACCAGGCGTGAGCAAGCAGACCCGCCACAGTGACCACTGCGCACCCGGCAGCCGGCACATCGACCCGCACGAGTACGCCTCCGTCTTCGGCCCCCGGGCCGGGGACCGCGTCCGGCTCGGCGACTCCGGGCTGACCGTCCGCGTGGAGTCCGATTCGCAGAGGCCCGGGGACGAGTTCCTGGCCGGCTTCGGCAAGACGGCCCGCGACGGACTGCACCTGAAGGCCGCCGCCGTCCGCGACACCTGCGACGTGGTGATCAGCAACGTGCTGGTCATCGACGCCGTCCTCGGCATCCGCAAGGTCTCCATCGGCATCCGCGAGGGCCGCATCCACGCGATCGGCCGGGCCGGCAACCCCGACACCCTCGACGGGGTCGACGTCGTGGTCGGCACGGGGACGAGCATCGTCTCCGGCGAGGGCATGATCGCCACCGCCGGCGCCGTCGACACCCACGTGCACCTGCTCTCCCCGCGCATCATGGAGGCCTCGCTCGCCGCGGGCGTCACCACGATCATCGGCCAGGAGTTCGGCCCGGTCTGGGGCGTCGGGGTCAACTCGCCGTGGGCGCTGAAGCACGCCTTCAACGCCTTCGACGCGTGGCCCGTCAACATCGGCTTCCTGGCCCGCGGTTCCTCCTCGGACGCGGCCCCGCTGATCGAGGCCCTCGCCGAAGGCGGCGCCTCCGGCTTCAAGGTCCACGAGGACATGGGCGCGCACACCCGAGCCCTGGACACCGCCCTGCGGGTCGCGGAGGAGCACGACGTCCAGGTCGCCCTGCACAGCGACGGCCTCAACGAGTGCCTGTCCGTCGAGGACACCCTGCGGGTGCTGGACGGCCGGACCATCCACGCCTTCCACATCGAGGGCTGCGGCGGCGGCCACGTCCCCAACGTCCTGAAGATGGCCGGCGTCCCGAACGTCATCGGCTCCTCCACCAACCCGACCCTGCCCTTCGGCCGGGACGCGGTCGCCGAGCACTACGGGATGATCGTCTCCGTCCACGACCTCAAGCCGGACCTCCCCGGCGACGCCGCCATGGCCCGCGACCGGATCCGCGCGGGCACGATGGGGGCCGAGGACGTCCTGCACGACCTCGGCGCGATCGGCATCACCTCCTCCGACGCCCAGGGCATGGGCCGCGCCGGCGAGACCATCCGCCGCACCTTCGCCATGGCCGCCAAGATGAAGGGCGAGCTGGGACCGCTGGCCGGCGACGGCGAGGGCGACGACAACGCCCGCGTCCTGCGCTACATGGCCAAGCTGACCATCAACCCGGCCATCGCCCACGGCCTGTCCCACGAGATCGGCTCCATCGAAGTCGGCAAGCTCGCCGACATCGTTCTGTGGCGCCCCCAGTTCTTCGGCGCCAAGCCGCAGCTGGTCCTCAAGTCCGGCTTCCCGGCCTACGGGGTCACCGGCGACCCCAACGCCGCCACCGACACCTGCGAACCGCTGGTCCTCGGCCCGCAGTTCGGCTCGTACGGGGCCACCGCGGCCGATATCTCCGTCGCCTTCGTCTCGGCCGCCGCGGCGGCCCTGGGCAGCGACGAGATGCCGACCCGCAGGCGCCGGGTCGCCGTCCGCGGCACCCGGGGCATCGGTCCCGGCGACCTGCTCCTCAACTCCCGGGTGGGCGCGGTCGATGTGGACGCGCGCAGCGGACTCGTCTCCCTCGACGGGGAACCGCTGCGCTCCGAAGCCGCCGAATCGGTCTCCCTCAACCGCCTGTACTTCCTGTAAGCCTTAAGGACCCCTGCCATGAGCAACGCCGCCAAGCCGGTAGACAACGGATTCCGGATGCCCGCCGAGTGGACGCCCCACGAGCGCACCTGGATGGCCTGGCCCAGCCCCAACCCCACCTTCACCAACGAGCAGGAGCTCGCCGAAGCCCGCGAGGCCTGGGGCGCCGTCGCCCGCGCGGTGCGCTCGTACGAGCCGGTGACCCTGGTGGTCTCGCCCGGTGACGCGGAGAGCGCCCGCGCCGTCGTCGGCGATGACATCAAGCTGGTCGAGCGCGAGCTCGACGACGCCTGGATGCGCGACATCGGCCCGACCTTCGTCACCAACGACGCCGGCGAGCTGGCCGCCGTCGACTGGACCTTCAACGGCTGGGGCGCCCAGGAGTGGGCCCGCTGGGACCACGACTCGAAGATCGCCCGGGAGATCTCCGGCCTCGCCGGGACCCGCACCTACAGCACCGCGCTGGTCAACGAGGGCGGCGCCATCCACGTGGACGGCGAGGGCACCGTGCTCCTCACCGACACCGTGCAGCTCGGCAAGGGCCGCAACCCCGACTGGACCCGCGAGCAGGTCGAGGCCGAGATCCACGCCCACCTGGGCACCACCAAGGCGATCTGGCTCCCGTACGGCCTGGCCGGCGACTACGGCACCTACGGCACCCAGGGCCACGTGGACATCGTCGCGGCCTTCGCCCGCCCCGGTGTGGTCATGGTCCACAGCCAGCCCGACCCGGCCCACCCGGACCACGAGCGCGGCAAGACCATCGCCGCCATCCTGCGCGCCTCCACCGACGCCCGGGGGCGCCAGCTCCAGGTCGTGGAGATCCCGGCGCCGACCGTGCTGGAAGAGGACGGGGAGTGGGTCGACTACTCCTACATCAACCACTACCTGTGCAACGGCGGCGTGGTCCTGTGCGCCTTCGACGACCCGCGCGACGAGGAGGCCGCGGAGATCTTCCGCGGTCTGTTCCCCGAGCGGACCGTGACGCTCGTCGACGCACGTACGATTTTCGCCGGGGGTGGCGGTATCCACTGCATCACCCAGCAGCAGCCGAAGGTCTGACCCGAGAGGGCGGCCGGGACGAGGAGTGGGCCATGGTGGCGGGTGAGGTACGTGCCGCGCGCAAGAACGCGCCGCCGCGCGAGGACGTACTGGTCGCCGCCATGGCCACCATCGCCGAACGCGGCCTGGACGGTCTGACCATGGCCGGCCTCGGCCGCCAGGTCGGCATGAGCAGCGGCCACCTCCTCTACTACTTCCGCACCAAGGACGAGCTCCTGCTGCAGACCCTGGAGTGGAGCGAGGCGGCGCTCGGCACCCGGCGCCGCGCCCTGCTGTCCCGCCGCGGACCGGCGCGCGAGCGCCTGCAGGCGTACGTGGACCTGTACGTGCCCGAGGGCGCCCGGGATCCGCACTGGACCCTGTGGCTGGAGGTCTGGAACCGCTCGCAGAACGCGGGACCGGGGGAGCGGGACCGCCAGGGGGCCATCGAGGGCGCCTGGCACCGCGACCTGGTGGCCCTGCTCGCCGAGGGCATCTCGCGCGGAGAGTTCCGCCCGGTCGACCCGGACCGCTTCGCGGCCCGGCTGCGGGCCCTGCTCGACGGGTTCAGCATCCAGGTCGCCGTCGGCCTGCCCGGGATAGGGCGGGGCGACATCCTGGAGCACGTCGGCGAGTTCCTCAGCGAGGCGCTGACCCCGGGTGCCGGAGCCTGAGATCGCGGCCCGGGACGGCGGCCCCGCCCCTGGCCCCGCGCTCGCCCCGCCCTCCGGCCCTCGGACAGACGTGCCCGCATGCTGAGATTCCTGTCCACCCGCGGCATGCGGTATGGCAGACTGCCGACGTGCCTGCTCAGCTCATGATTATGGACAGCAGCGCGCCGGTCCCCAGTGGCCGCTGAGCCGCGGAAGAACTTCGCGGAGGCGGCCACCGTGCCTCAGACCCGCGCGCAGACCTCTCGCACCCGCGAGAGGTTTTTTCGTTTTCCGGCCACGAACATGCCGGGATCGGGCAGCGCGCGATGATGGGGGCAGTGGCGTCGGCCTGCCCGAGGGCGGGCATCCGGAACCACCCATCCGACAGGAGTCAGATCAGCATGACGACGACAGAGGCGACCGAGCCGACTGCGCCGGCTTCGGGCCCCGGCGATCCCGGCGGTGTCGAAGATGGGTTCCACGTCTTCGACACGACCCTGCGCGACGGTGCCCAGCGTGAGGGCATCAACCTCACGGTCGCGGACAAGCTGACGATCGCCCGGCACCTGGACGACTTCGGGGTGGGGTTCATCGAGGGCGGCTGGCCCGGCGCCAACCCGCGCGACACGGAGTTCTTCTCGCGTGCCCGCGCGGAGATCGACTTCAAGCACGCCCAGCTCGTCGCCTTCGGCGCGACCCGCCGGGCGGGCGGCTCCGCCGCCACCGACCCGCAGGTCCGCGCCCTGCTGGAATCCGGCGCCCCGGTGATCACCCTGGTCGCCAAGTCCCACGACCGGCACGTCGAGCTGGCCCTGCGCACCACCCTCGACGAGAACCTGGAGATGGTCCGCGACACCGTCGCCCACCTGGTCTCCCAGGGCCGCCGGGTCTTCGTCGACTGCGAGCACTTCTTCGACGGCTACCGGGCCAACGCCGAGTACGCGAAGTCCGTCGTGCGCGCCGCCCACGAGGCCGGCGCCGACGTCGTGGTCCTCTGCGACACCAACGGCGGCATGCTGCCCGCGCAGATCACCGCGACCGTGGCGACCGTACTGGCCGACACCGGCGCGCGCCTGGGCATCCACGCCCAGGACGACACCGGCTGCGCCGTGGCCAACACGCTGGCCGCCGTGGACGCGGGCGCCACCCACGTGCAGTGCACCGCGAACGGCTACGGCGAGCGGGTCGGCAACGCCAACCTCTTCCCGGTCGTCGCCGCGCTGGAGATCAAGTACGGCCGTACGGTCCTCCCGGCGGGCGCGCTGGCCGAGATGACCCGCATCTCCCACGCCATCGCGGAGGTCGTCAACCTCACCCCCTCCACGCACCAGCCCTACGTCGGCGTCTCCGCCTTCGCGCACAAGGCGGGCCTGCACGCCTCGGCCATCAAGGTCGACCCGGACCTGTACCAGCACATCGACCCCGCGCGCGTCGGCAACACCATGCGGATGCTCGTCTCCGACATGGCCGGCCGGGCCTCCATCGAGCTCAAGGGCAAGGAGCTCGGAGTCGACCTCGGCGGGGACCGCGCGCTGGTCTCCCGGGTGGTGGAGCGGGTCAAGGAGCGCGAGCTCCAGGGCTACACCTACGAAGCCGCCGACGCCTCCTTCGAGCTGCTGCTGCGCGCCGAGGCCGAGGGCCGGGCGCGCAAGTACTTCCGCATCGAGTCCTGGCGGGCCATCGTCGAGGACCGCCCCGACGGCACGCACGCCAACGAGGCGACGGTGAAGCTGTGGGCCAAGGGCGAGCGGATCGTCGCGACGGCGGAGGGCAACGGCCCCGTCAACGCGCTGGACCGCGCGCTGCGGGTCGCCCTGGAGCGCTTCTACCCCCAGCTCGCGAAGTTCGAGCTGATCGACTACAAGGTCCGCATCCTGGAGGGCGCACACGGCACGTCGTCCACGACCCGGGTCCTGGTCACCACGACCGACGGCACCCGCGAGTGGAACACGGTGGGCGTCGCCCCGAACGTCATCGCCGCCTCCTGGCAGGCCCTGGAAGACGCCTTCACCTACGGCCTCCTCCACGCGGGCGTGGAACCGGCGGAGTAGGCCCGGCCGCCCTTGGGACGCTTCCGCGTCAGCAGGCATCCCTGATGTATGCGCGGAAGCGCTTGCGGCTCATGGCCTCGCCGTCGGCCCAGACCTGTCCGGGGCCCAGGGCCTGGATGTCCCTGCTCTCGAACAAGGTGGCGGAGGAGTACAGGACCCAGTGGCCGTCCTCCAGCACATCGAAGCTGAGGTAATAGCTGCCCGCGTCCAAGGACGGCGGAGCCCCGGGCTCCCCGTTCCGACCCGGGACCGGGGCGAGGAGGGGAAACGGCCCCGGGCGGCTGTCCCCGCGGACATGGCCCGTGGTCCGGGTCGTGGAGGGCGACCCCTCCACCGGGGGGCCGGCCAGATAGAACCCGGTGATCTCCCCTTCGTTGCTGCATCGCCCGGCTTCCACCATGAGCTGCCCCGAGTCGTCCTTGTACACCCCGGCGAGGTCGTACGTGGGCGGGCTGCATGCCGTCAGCAGTCCGCCACTCAGTAGTGCGAGTCCCATCAGTAGTCCGCGCCGCACCGGCCCCACCCCCTGGATCGGGAGCATAGGTCGAACGTCTGACCGGCGCGGGCCGATAGCCCTTATGTCCAGCTCACACAGGATTGCACCCGTTCGGGTAGCGTCATGGATATGAGGACCAGGCTTATATCCGTACGTATGGGATCGCTGCTGGCCGCTCTGCTGCTGGCGCTGTCGGCGACCGCGCTGCTGGTCGCCCCGCAGGCGTCGGCGGCGGACGGGACCACCACCGTGGCCCAGGCCCTCAAGAAGGGCCCGGTCTACGTGGACCCCCGCGCCGAGGCGCAGCTGTCGCCCGCGCAGGCGGACGCGCTCGCGCAGAAGATCAAGGACGCCGGGAAGCCGGTGTTCGTGGCGGTGCTGCCCGCCACCGCCGAGTTCCCGGCCGCCAGCGTGCTCAAGACGGTCCGTACCGAGACCGGCATCACCGGGCTCTACGCGATCCGGCTCGGGGAAGGCTTCAACGCCGGCGCCGACCGGGCCGTCATGCCGAGCAACGCGGTCCGCAACCTGGTCGACGCCGTCAAGGCGGGCGGGGCTACGGACGCGAACACCGAGCTCAACGCCTTCGTGGACCAGGCCCTCGCCCAGGCCAAGGGCAAGGCCCCCGCCTCCTGGGGCACTGCGAGCACCGACAGCGGGGCCCCGGTGGGCGCCCTGATCGGGCTCGGCGTGGTGGCCGCCGTCGGCGGTGGCGGGGCGTACGCGCTGGTCAAGCGCAACCGAAAGAAGAAGGAAGAGCTCCGGCGCGAGTCCATCGCCCGGCTGAGCGTGGTCGTCGACGAGGACATCACGGCCTTCGGCGAGGAGCTGGAGCGCCTCGACTTCCACCCCGGTGAGCCCGGCGCCGACGACGCCATGCGCGCGGACTACGAGCAGGGCCTCGACTCGTACGAGAAGGCCAAGCAGATCATGGCCTCCGTGCAGCATCCGGAGGAGGTCAAGGGGGTCACCCAGGCCCTCGAAGACGGCCGGTTCGCGCTGGCCCGCCTCGACGCGCGCCGGCAGGGCCGCCCGCTGCCCGAGCGCCGCGCACCCTGCTTCTTCGACCCGCGCCACGGGCCGAGCACCGAGGACGCCGCCTGGGCCCCGTCGGGCGGGGCCGCCCGTACGGTCCCGGTCTGCGCGGCGGACGCCGTCCGGCTGCGCGACGGTCAGGACCCGGCGGTCCGCACCGTCGACACCGAGCACGGTCCGCGCCCCTACTACGACGCCGGCCCGGCGTACGGTCCCTGGGCCGGCGGCTACTTCGGGGGCGGCATCCTGCCCGGCCTGCTCATGGGCACGATGCTCGGTTCGATGATGTCCAGTCCGGCCTACGCCTCCGACTTCGGAGGCGGCAACGGATTCGATGGTGGAGGCGGTGGCTTCGACGGCGGCGACGTCTCCGGGGCCGACTTCAACCCGTCCGACTTCGGCGGCGGGGACTTCGGAGGCGGAGGCGGCTTCGACGGCGGTGGCGGGTTCGGCGGGGGCGACTTCTAGCCGCCCCGGCCCCGCCCGGGGTCACGCCTGCTTGATCGCCGAGATGTCGAAGGTCAGCTTCACCTTGTCGCTGACCATCACGCCGCCGGTCTCCAGCGCCGCGTTCCAGGTCAGGCCCCAGTCGGAGCGCAGGATCTCGGCCGAGCCCTCGAACCCGACGCGCTCGTTGCCGTAGACGTCGGTGGCCGAGCCGCCGAACTCCAGGTCGATGGAGAGCGGGCGCGTGACGTCCTTGATGGTCAGCTCGCCGGTGATGCGGTACTTGTCGCCGCCGAGCTGCTGCGCCTCGGTGGAGCGGAAGGTCATCAGCGGGAAGGTCTCCGCGTCGAAGAAGTCCCCGGAGCGCAGGTGGCCGTCGCGGTCGCCGATGCCGGTGTCGATGGAGGCGATCTTCACGTCGATGGAGGCGGTGGAGCGGGAGGGGTCGGCACCGTCCAGGTGCAGGGTGCCCTCGTGGTCGGCGAAGGAGCCGCGCACGTTGGTGACCATCGCGTGGCGGACGGTGAAGCCGATGCTGCTGTGGGAGGCGTCGATGACGTAGTCGCCGGTGAGTGCGGCGAGGGCCGGGTCCACGTCGAGGGTGGCGACGGCGGTGTTGGCGGTGTCCTGCGTGCGGCGGGTGAAGAGACCCATGACTGCTCCTTGGTGGGGGGTGCCGCTCGATGTCCGGCACTCGTTGAACTTTCAACAACAACGACGCTAGACCCATTCCGTTCAAATTTCAACCTCTGGGTTTCTTGCGCGTGGCTTGGCGGTGCCTTGGAGGCGGCTTGGCGGGAGTTTTGTGGGAAACCGACAATGGACCAAGGTCCTGCCTGGTGGGCCCGGCTGCACCCCCGGCGGTTCTGTCCGGGACGGACAGCGGAAGACACCCGACACTGTGTGGATTCGACGGAGGGTTTTTGGGGTCCGGCTTCGTAAGGTCATTACATGACCGTTGTGGACCAGATTCCGAGCGAGCCGACGGACGCCCGCGGGCGCGTGGCCGAGCTGCACGACCTGCGCGAGCAGGCGCGGCGCGGCCCGAGCGACCGGGCGACCGAAGCGCAGCATGCCAAGGGCAAGCTCACCGCCCGTGAGCGGATCGCGTTGCTGCTCGACGAAGGTTCCTTCAAGGAGGTCGAGCAGCTGCGCCGCCACCGGGCGACGGGGTTCGGCCTGGAGGCCAAGAAGCCCTACACCGACGGTGTCATCACCGGCTGGGGCACGGTCGAGGGCCGTACGGTCTTCGTCTACGCACACGACTTCCGGATCTTCGGCGGCGCCCTGGGCGAGGCCCACGCCCAGAAGATCCACAAGATCATGGACATGGCCATCGCGGCCGGTGCCCCGCTGGTCTCCCTCAACGACGGCGCCGGCGCCCGCATCCAGGAGGGCGTCTCCGCGCTCGCCGGCTACGGCGGCATCTTCCAGCGCAACACCAGGGCCTCGGGCGTCATCCCGCAGATCTCGGTGATGCTGGGCCCCTGCGCCGGCGGCGCGGCCTACTCCCCGGCGCTGACGGACTTCGTGTTCATGGTCCGGGAGACCTCGCAGATGTTCATCACCGGCCCGGACGTGGTCCGCGCGGTGACCGGCGAGGAGATCACCCAGAACGGCCTCGGCGGCGCGGACGTGCACGCCGAGACCTCGGGCGTCGCGCACTTCGCGTACGACGACGAGGAGACCTGCATCTCCGAGGTCCGCTACCTCATCACGATGCTGCCCTCCAACAACCGCGAGAACCCCCCGGTCCACGAGACCAGCGACCCGGCCGACCGCCGGTCCGACGTCCTGCTGGACCTGGTGCCCGCCGACGGCAACCGCCCGTACGACATGCTCAAGGTCATCGAGGAGCTCGTCGACGAGGGCGACGTCCTGGAGATCCACGAGCGCTGGGCCCGCAACATCATCTGCGCGCTCGCGCGGATGGACGGCCAGGTCGTCGGAATCGTCGCCAACCAGCCCGGCCACCTCGCCGGCGTCCTGGACATCCACGCCTCCGAGAAGGCGGCGCGCTTCGTCCAGCTCTGCGACGCCTTCAACATCCCGATCATCACCCTCCTGGACGTCCCCGGCTTCCTGCCGGGCGTCGACCAGGAGCACGGCGGCATCATCCGCCACGGCGCCAAGCTGCTGTACGCGTACTGCAACGCGACCGTGCCGCGGATCTCGCTGATCCTGCGCAAGGCCTACGGCGGTGCGTACATCGTCATGGACTCCCAGTCCATCGGCGCCGACCTCACCTACGCCTGGCCGACCAACGAGATCGCCGTAATGGGCGCCGAGGGCGCCGCCAACGTCATCTTCCGCAAGCAGATCGCGGACGCCGAAGACCCCGAGGCCATGCGTGCGCGCATGGTCAAGGAGTACAAGTCCGAGCTGATGCACCCTTACTACGCGGCCGAGCGAGGCCTCGTCGACGACGTCATCGACCCCGCGGAAACCCGCGAGGTCCTCGTCGCCGCACTCGCGATGCTCCGCAACAAGCACGCCGACCTGCCGTCGCGCAAGCACGGCAACCCGCCCCAGTAGACGTCGAAGGAGACCTGCCACCGATGAGCGACGCCACCGGCACACTGCTGAAGGTAGAAAAGGGCAACGCCGAGCCCGAGGAGCTGGCCGCGATCACCGCGATCCTGCTCGCCCGCGCCGCGGCCGCCCCCGAGGAGACCTCGGCCGCCGCCGCCAGCTCCCAGGCCGGCTGGCGCCGCCTGGAGCGCACCCCCGGCTTCCGCGGCCCGCGCAGCTGGCAGGGCTAGTACGACAAGCCCCGCCCGCACCACGTGCAAAGCCCCCCGCACTCCTCGGAGTGCGGGGGGCTTTCGCGTACGACCGGGCGCGTACGACCGGGCGTGCAAGGCCGGGGACGGCTACCGCAGGCGGGCCATGAGGGCGTGCTCGACCAGGGTGATGAGCGCGCTCTTGGCGTCGGCCCGGTGGCGGGCGTCGGTGGTGATGATGGGGGCGTCCGGGCCGATCTGCAGGGCCTCGCGGACTTCCTCCGGGGTGTAGGGCTGGTGCCCGTCGAAGCCGTTGAGGGCGATGACGAAGGGCAGGCCGCTGTTCTCGAAGTAGTCGACGGCGGGGAAGCAGTCGGCGAGACGGCGGGTGTCGACGAGGACCACGGCGCCGATGGCGCCGCGCACGAGGTCGTCCCACATGAACCAGAAGCGGTCCTGACCGGGGGTACCGAAGAGGTACAGGATCAGGTCCTGGTCCAGGGTGATGCGGCCGAAGTCCATGGCGACCGTGGTGGTCGTCTTGTCCCCGGTGTGGGTCAGGTCGTCGATGCCGGCGGAGGCGCTCGTCATGACGGCCTCGGTGCGCAGGGGGTTGATCTCGGAGACGGCGCCGACGAACGTGGTCTTGCCCACGCCGAAGCCACCCGCCACCACGATCTTCGCGGAGGTGGTGGAGCGAGCAGGAGCCGCTCCGCCGTTAGAGCTTGCGAAGTCCACTGAGCACCCTTTCGAGCAGTGTCACATCTGGCTGGCCGCCGGCGGACTCGTCGCCGCCGGGCTGGTGGATGGCTACGAGGCCGGCCTCTGCCAGGTCGGCGACGAGGATCCGGGCTACGCCAAGAGGAATGGAGAGAAGTGCCGAGATCTCCGCGACGGATTTGATCTCCTGGCACAGGAGGCAGATGCGCTGGTGCTCGGGCAACTGCCCTTGCAGACGCGCGGGATCGGCCGTGGTGCTGACCAGTGCCTCGATGGCGAGCTGGTAGCGCGGCCTGGTCCGGCCGCCGGTCATGGCGTACGGGCGCACCAGCGGGTTGTGCGCCTGCGGAGCCTGCGGGCGCCCGCCGCGCGGAGGCTGCTGCGGGGACCGGTAGGACGACTGGCCGGGCTGCTGCTGCGGCTGGCCGTACTGCGGCTGCTGCTGCTGCGGGTAGGGCTGCCGCTGGTACGGCTGCCCGGAGGCCGGGTCGTGCTCCGGCGAGGGCCGGTTGCTGGGAGCGGAAGGAAAGTTGAAGCGGTTCTGGTCGTGCCCACCCTGCGGCTGCTGCGAGCCGCCATAGGGATGTCCTCCGGGTGTTGTCACGTTTCCTCCTCCGACTCCAAGTGCGCGGTACTCCCTGTGGAACCGCGCCACCGCACCCTATGGTGCAGTGACGCGAAACGCACTGCCTGTCTGCTAGTTGAGAAGTCCGCCCTGCAGTTCCGCGCGCAGGTCCGGGGTGAGGACACTGCCGGCGCGGTCCACGAGGAGGGCCATCTCGTACCCCACGAGGCCGATGTCGCACTCGGGGTGAGCGAGCACCGCGAGCGAGGATCCGTCGGAGACGGACATCAGGAAGAGGAATCCGCGGTCCATCTCCACCACCGTCTGGTTGACGGCGCCACCCTCGAAGATGCGCGAGGCACCCGCGGTGAGGGAGGTCAGCCCGGAGGCCACCGCGGCGAGCTGGTCGGCCCGGTCGCGGGGGAAGCCTTCGGACATTGCCAGAAGGAGGCCGTCGGCGGAGACCACCACCGTGTGAGACACCCCTGGGGTGTTGTCCACGAAGTTCGTGATCAACCAGTTCAGGTTCTGTGCCGCCTGGCTCATCGCGCTCACACTAACGCTCCTGGTCATAGCTGTTACTTGACTGCTCGGATCCCGCGTTGCGGCCCTGCTCGACGCCGCGTCGCAGGTTGCTCAACCTGCCACGGACGTCCTCCGGGGCCCGGGAGACCTGGGGGCCGCCCTGCGGAGTCGTCTCTGCGGCACCCTCGACCAGGTTGGCCTTGGGCACCCGCCGAGGGAGACCGGACGGGGTGACCCCGCCCGCCTTCGGCTCACGGAGTTTGGCGGCCTGCTGCCAGCGCTCGTCGTTGTTCGAGCGCCAGTCGGCGGGGCCTTCCGTCTCCCCGGTGGCCTGCTCCGGTGCCGCGGGCTGCTGCTGACGCTGCGGCCGCTGCTCGAAGAGGGAACCGGAGGACTCCGTTTCCTGCTGTCCCGGCCGCTGCTGCGGCTGGCTGCCGCGTCGCGGCAGGCCCGCCCCGGTCACCTGGTGACCGGCGTCGGCCGTGGCGCCCGGACGGTCGAAGCCTACGCGCTCCGGGGCCGGTTCGGGAGCGGCCGGTGATTCCGATTCGGTCCCGTATCCCTGCTGGTAGGAGCCCGAGTAGGTGTTCTGCTGGGGCCACTCTGCCGCTGTGGAAGGGGAATCGTACCCACCGTCGTAGGCCGGGAGTTCCTGTCGCTGATCCGTGTACTCCGGTTCCGGATACGCGTAATCCTGCTGGGTGTACGCGTCGTATCCCTGCCCGGCCTGAGCGGATTCGTAACCGAGGTCGTAGCCCTGCACGGGCTGCTGCTCGTAGCCCTGGTACGGCTGGTACGCGTGCTCCGGCTGAGGTTCCGGATAGTCCGCCGCGGGCTCGTCGTACTGCGACTGCGGCTGGGGCTGCGCCTGCGGGTAGCCGACCTGCGCCTCCAGCGCGGCCCGGCGCTCCTCACGGCCCAGGGACCGGCCGACCGGGTCGGCGGCGGGCTCTTCGTAACCCGGCTGGTCGGCCCGGTGGACCTCGTAGCGCGAGTCGTCGAAGCCGAGCTCGGCGGCGGTGCGCAGCGGGGCCGGCTGCTGGGCCTGCTGGCGCGGGATCATCTGGGAGACGGTGAAGTCGTCCGCCGGGATCTCCTCGCCACCGCCACCGTGGGTGATGGCGTCGGGGAGCATGACCAGCGAGGTGGTGCCGGCCGCTTCGCCCGAGGGGCGCAGCTGGACGCGGATGCCGTGCCGGTCGGCCAGCCGGCCGACCACGAACAGACCCATGCGCTGCGAGATCGCGGCGTCCACGGTCGGCGGGTTGGCGAGCTTGTGGTTGATGTCCGCGAAGTCCTCGGCCGTCAGGCCGATTCCCTTGTCGTGGATCTCGACCATCACCCGGCCGTCGGGCAGACGCGTCGCGTTGACCCGGACCTTGGTCTGCGGGGAGGAGAAGGTGGTGGCGTTCTCCAGCAGCTCGGCGAGCAGGTGCACGAGGTCGGTCACGGCCTGGCCGTGGATCTCGGCCTCGGAGACGCCCGACAGCTCGACGCGCTCGTACTGCTCCACCTCGGAGGAGGCGGCGCGCAGGACGTCGACCAGGGGGACCGGCTGGTCCCAGCGGCGGCCCGGCTCCTCACCCGCGAGGATGAGGAGGTTCTCGCCGTTGCGGCGCATGCGGGTGGCCAGGTGGTCCAGGCGGAAGAGGTTCTCCAGCTGGTCCGGGTCGGCCTCGTTGTTCTCCAGCTCGGTGATCAGGCTCAGCTGGCCCTCGATCAGCGACTGGTTGCGCATGGAGAGGTTCGTGAAGATCGCGTTGACGTTGCCCCGCAGGAGGGCCTGCTCGGCGGCGAGCCGGACGGCCTCGCGGTGGATCTGGTCGAAGGCGCGGGCGACCTCGCCGATCTCGTCCTGGGAGTCGATCGGGATCGGCACCACCCGGGTGTCGACCTTGCCCGGGTCGGTGCGCGAGAGCTGGTCGACGAGCATCGGCAGGCGCTGCTCGGCGACGTCGAAGGCGCCGTTGCGCAGCCGGCGCATCGCCTTGCTCATCTGGCGGGCCATCATGCCGGCCAGGATGAAGGCGGCGAGCAGGGCCACGACCACGATGGCGCCGGTCAGGATGGCGTCGTTGCGGGCCTCGTCGGAGACGGCTACGGCGTCCTTGAGGGCCTTGTCGAGGAGTTCCTTCTCGAGCTGGTTGTAGCCGTCGAACTTGGCGGTCGCGGCGGCCTGCCAGGCCGCCGGGGTGGTTCCGCCGTTGGCGAGGGCGGCCGGCTTCGCGCCGCTGGCTATCGCCTCGGTCATACCGGTGAGCGCGGAGTTGTTGACCACCGGCGGGGCCCGGAAGACGGTGCCCGCCTCCTCGGCCGCCTTCTTGGCGTCGACGAGCTTCTGGGCGCCCTCCGCGGACTTCGCGCCCATGATGTCCTTGAGGCGCGCGACGTCCTCGTCGGTGCCGGCGGCGACGTACTCGCCGATGGCGATCTCTTCGAGGTACGCGTACGAGGAGAAGGCGACGAGCTGGGCCTTGCGGATGTCGTCGTTCTCGCTCGGCCGCACCAGCAGGTGGGTGCCCACCGAGCGCTGCAGCGAGTTCGCGGCCTTGGACAGTTCGAGCGCGTAGACCATGCGGCCGTACGAGGTCACGTTGCCGGTGCCGAGTCCCAGCTCGTTCGAGAACTGCATGAGGTAGTGCTGGACCAGCACGTACCCCTCTTCGGTCGGGATCGGGCCCATCGCCTTCGGGAGGGCCTTCTTCGGCGTCTCGAAGTCCTTCACGTAGGCCGTCTTGCGGACCTGCTCCAGCTTCGGCTCCTCCTGGCGGAAGAGCTCCAGGCGGCGCTCCAGGCCCTGGCCCTCGGGCAGCTCCTTCGCGACCTCGGCGAACTTCGCCTTGGCCGCGTCGGTGGCGGAGTAAGCCTTCAGGACCGGCTCGGAATCGCGCTGGCCCTTGAGCAGGGCCTCGGCGGTCAGGTCGCGCTCGTTGAGGAGCGCCTGGCCGTATTCGGCCGCGGCCTGGACGATGACGGCGGTCTGCTCGGCGTCCTTGGCCTCGTCCCAGGTGTCGATGGACCCCTTCACCTGGAAGCCGCCCATCACCAGTCCGACGAGGACCGGGACGAGCAGGATGGCGTTCAGACGGGTCGGCACGCGCCAGTTGCGGGGCGAGAACCTGCTGGTGCTGCCACCGCTCACGGATGGTTCCACGGGTACGTCAAAGGATGACGCGGCCGCGCGCGGCGGCGGGGTGAAGTTGCCGCGCGCGGGTTCATCCGCGGGGCTCGAGTTGCTTCGCCTCACTCGACCAACAACCTCTCGGCGGTGCTACTAGCTAGTTCGTTGAATTCCAGCACGGTTAACGGCCGTGTTCCAAACAGTTGAAATCGGCCATTCCTAGAGCCTTATGTCCCACATAAATCGGACATAAAGAGCGTCCTGCGGCAAAAGCGGGGCCAGTTGTGAGCGCAGTGACACCGGGCGAACGCACCCTGTCGCCAACTACCGGCAATTCTCTGTCGAAACGTTATGAACGAAGGGGGCGGGCCGTGTCGCATGACACAGCCCGCCCCCCAAAACCAGCCGGTGAAGCCCTCGCCCCGCGCAGCCCCTACTTGAGCCGCGCCATCAGGGCGTGCTCGACGAGCGTGATGAGCGCGCTCTTGGCGTCCGCGCGGTGGCGGGCGTCGGTGGTGATGATGGGGGCGTCCGGGCCGATCTGCAGGGCCTCGCGGACTTCCTCCGGGGTGTAGGGCTGGTGCCCCTCGAAGCCGTTGAGCGCCACGACGAACGGCAGGCCGCTGTTCTCGAAGTAGTCGACGGCCGGGAAGCAGTCGGCCAGGCGCCGCGTGTCGACCAGGACGATCGCCCCGATGGCGCCGCGCACGAGGTCGTCCCACATGAACCAGAAGCGGTCCTGACCGGGGGTACCGAAGAGGTACAGGATCAGGTCCTGGTCCAGGGTGATGCGGCCGAAGTCCATGGCGACCGTGGTGGTCGTCTTGTCCCCGGTGTGGGTCAGGTCGTCGATGCCCGCACTCGCGGACGTCATCACGGCCTCGGTGCGCAGCGGATTGATCTCGGAGACGGCGCCGACGAACGTGGTCTTGCCCACGCCGAAGCCACCCGCCACCACGATCTTCGCGGAGGTGGTGGAGCGAGCAGGAGCCGCTCCACCATTAGAGCTTGCGAAGTCCACTGAGAACCCTCTCGAGCAGCGTTACATCCGGCGTTCCGCCGGCCTCTCCATTGCCCGGCTGGTGGATGGCCACCATGCCGGCCTCCGCCAGGTCGGCGACGAGGATCCGGGCGACACCGAGCGGCATGTTCAGCAGCGCGGAGACCTCCGCGACCGACTTGACCTCACGGCACAGGGTGCAGATGCGCTGGTGTTCCGGGAGCAGCCCGGACAGGTGCATCGGATCGGCCGTGGTGCTGACCAGGGCCTCGATGGCGAGCTGGTAGCGCGGTCGGGTCCGGCCACCGGTCATCGCATACGGACGAACCAGCGGCTGGTCGCCTTCCGAGTACGAATCTCCGTACTGATCGGAATAGGCGGGGGGCGGGGTCATTGATCCTCCGGGCTGGACAGCAAAGGTCAGCGTGCCGTCTGACGGGGCGGCCGGTGGGGGGACGGTATGACGGCCTGGTGGTGGTACTGGGTTCCGGGGCTGCGGCCCCGGTCCCCCGGCCGGCAGTACCGTCCGGCCGGGAGAGCGGCAGTCAGATGAGCAGGCTTCCCTGCAGTTCCGCGCGCAGGTCCGGGGTGAGGACACTGCCGGCGCGGTCTACGAGGAGGGCCATCTCGTACCCCACCAGGCCGATGTCGCACTCGGGGTGCGCCAGTACGGCCAGCGAGGATCCGTCGGAGACGGACATCAGGAAGAGGAATCCGCGGTCCATCTCCACCACCGTCTGGTTGACGGCGCCACCCTCGAAGATGCGGGACGCGCCCGCGGTGAGGGAGGTCAGCCCGGAGGCCACCGCGGCGAGCTGGTCGGCCCGGTCGCGGGGGAAGCCTTCGGACATTGCCAGAAGGAGGCCGTCGGCGGAGACCACCACGGTGTGGGACACACCGGGGGTGTTGTCCACGAAGTTCGTGATCAACCAGTTCAGGTTCTGTGCCGCCTGGCTCATCGAACTCAACTATCGCTCCTGCTGGTAAGTGGGGTCGATGTGGTAACTGCCGGTGGCCGGGCCGGTGGTGCCGGCCTGCCGACCCTGCTGGATACCGCGTCGGAGGTTGGTGAGACGGCCGCGGACATCGTCCGGGGACCGCGAAACCTGGGGGCCGGCCTGTGCTTCGGCCTGCTGCTGCGCGGTGCCGGCCACGAGGTTCGCCCGAGGGACCCGGCGGGGCAGACCCGACGTGGTGATACCGCCGGCGGCGGGCTGGCGCACGCGCTCGGCCTGCCGCATCAGCTCGTCGTTCGGAGAGGAGCGCCAGCTCACGGTCGGCACGGCGCCGGTGGCCGTCTGCGCGGTCTCGGCCGGAGCCTGCTCCTGGCCGCGCTGCGGCAGCTGGTGCTGCTGCGGACGCTGGGGGGAGGCGGGAGCCGCGATCGCCGGAGCGGACTGCTGCGGCTGCTGGGGCACTACCGGCGCCGGCGCGGGGGCCTGGGCGGCCTCCTGGCGGAACCAGTTCGACTCCAGCGTGTCGAAGATCGGGCTGCGGCCCTCGCCGGTGCCCGGACCGGCCGGGGGCAGGGCCTCCGGACGGGGCGCCTGCGGCAGCCGCGGAGCCTCGGCGCGCGCAGGCGGTACGGGGGCCTGCCGGCCCTGGGGCTGCGGGGCCTGGCCGGGCTGGGCGTAGCCGCCGACACCGGGGCCGCCGGGCCGCTGGGCCTGGAAGTCCTGGCGGGCGAACTGGCCGGTGGTGGAGGCCGGGTCGCCGAAGTCGGGACGGGCGAACTGGCTCGTGGCGCCGTTTTCGAGGCCGGCCTGGCCGCCGTTGCCGCCGGCCTGCGGGGCCGGGGCATTGAAGTCGGGGCGGGGGAACTCGGACGTGGAGCCCGGACCCGACAGCTCGTCGTGGCCGCGCGGCTCGTCGTGCCCGCGCTGGCCCGCACCCCAACTGGTGGTCTGGGGCATCGCGGCGGGTCCGCCGACCGCGCCCGGGAGCTCCGGACGGGGAGCGCCACCGCGCGGCGGAAGCTGCGGCCGGGGGCCGCGGGCGGCCGGGCCGCCGGACTGCTGCTGCCCCTGACCCTGCTGCTGGGGCTGGTACGGAGCCTGCGGCTGCTGCGGCTGCTGCGGGCGCTCGAAGCCGTTGCCCTGCGGGAAGCCGCCGGGACCGGACGCCGTGGGGGCGCCGGCCGGACGGGCCTGCGGACCGCCGAAGCCGCCCGGGCCGCCGGGACCGGAGACCGGGCCGCGGCCGGGCAGCGGAGCACCCGAACCGAAGGCGCTCTGGGTCTGGCCGCCGGGGCCCTGCTGCTGCGGGGGCCGTCCGCCCTGCGGGCCGGGGCCCTGGGGCTGACCGCCGGGGCCGCCGTCGCGGCCCGGCAGGGCCGCGCGCTGGCTGCCGGCGGAAACCTGGCCGCGCTGCGGGGCGGCGCCCACGGGGGGACGCGCGCCGGGAGCGGGGACCGAGCCCTGCGCCTGGCCGCCGGGGCCACCCTGACCGGGGGCGCCGGGGGAACCCTGACCGCCCTGACCGGGCATCGGCGCCGGCTTCTTGCCGCCCTGGGCGACGTCCACCGGGAGCATGACGAGGGCCGTCGTACCGCCCGAGTCGGAGGGGCGGAGCTGGATGCGGATGCCGTGTCGCAGGGACAGGCGGCCGACCACGAACAGACCCATGCGGCGGGAGACGGAGACGTCCACGGTCGGCGGCGACGCGAGCCGCTCGTTGATCGCGGCGAGGTCCTCGGGGGAGAGGCCGATACCGGTGTCGTGGATCTCGACGAGCACACGGCCGTCGGGCAGCGCGTGCCCGGTGACCTTGACCTTGGTCTGCGGGGAGGAGAACGAGGTGGCGTTCTCCAGCAGCTCGGCGAGCAGGTGCACGAGGTCGTTGACGACGCGGCCGGCGACGTCGGTGCCGGGCACCGACGAGAGTTCGATGCGCTCGTACTGCTCCACCTCGGACGCCGCGGCACGGAGCACGTCGACGAGCGGGACGGGGCGGGTCCACCGGCGGCCCGGCTCCTCGCCCGCGAGGACGAGGAGGTTTTCGCCGTTACGGCGCATGCGGGTCGCGAGGTGGTCGAGCTTGAAGAGCGAGGACAGCTGGTCCGGGTCGGCCTCGCGCGACTCCAGCTCGGAGATGAGCGAGAGCTGGCGCTGGATGAGGCCCTGCGAACGGCGCGAGAGGTTGGTGAACATCGCGTTGACGTTGCCTCGCAGGAGGGCCTGCTCGGCGGCGAGGCGGACGGCCTCGCGGTGCACGTCGTCGAAGGCCGCCGCCACCTGGCCGATCTCGTCGCGGGTGTGCAGACCGACGGACTCCACCGTCGTGTCCACGTCCTGCGGGTCGGACTCGGACAGCTGCTTGACGAGCTCGGGCAGCCGGTCCTGGGCGACGCGGGTCGCGGTGTCCTGGAGGCGGCGCAGGGAGCGGATCATCGAGCGGGCCATGACGAAGGCGCCGACGAGGGAGACACCGAGGACGAGGAGGATCAGCGCACCGTTGATGATGGCGTCGCGCTGCGACTCGTTCTTGAGCTCGCGGGCCTTCTGCTCCATGTCCTCGAGCAGGGTGATCTCGATGATCTCCATGGCCTGGAGCTTGACGTCGTCCGAGTCGTACCAGTTCATCCAGGAGCGGTTCTTCTCCTTGGCGAACTGGTCCTTGTTCCCGAGGACGCGGCGCGCGTAGCCGTCGGCGTCGGCGATCTCCTGGTTGCCGTCGCCGAGCGAGGCGAGGAGCTCCTCGGGCTTGCCCTGGTAGGCGAGTTCGAAGGTCTTCTGCGCCTGCTCTTCGCTGTTCTGCGCGGAGCGGGCGTAGAGCCGGTCGTTCTCGCTGAGGTTGCCGGGCTTCGTGGGGTCGGCCGGGAGCGCGGCGGCGATGATCGCGCGCTGGATGGAGGCGTACTCCTTGGCGGAGGAGAACGCGGCCAGGGCGCGGGTGCGCTTGATCATCTCGGGGTTCGAGGTGGCCTGCGCCATTTCCTGCGAGAGCGAGAGCAGCGAGACGACCAGCGCGTTGTACTCGGTGACGGTCTGCTGGGCGCCGTTCTGGTACGCGCCCTTGCGGATCTCTTCGAGGTTGTTGAGCCCGTGGGCGATCTGCAGGATGTTGTTGCGGATCGACCTGAGCGTCTCGTCGTTGCCCTCGGCGACGTCGACCTTGTCGGTCGCTGCGGCGAAGGCCTTGACGGCGGTGTTGGTCGACTCGCGGACGCCCGTGACGAGGCTGCTGGGCTTCCCGGAGCGGTCGACGGACAGCGGGCCGGCGGAGTTGTCACGCTCGGCCTGGAGCATGGCGGCCAGGTGGGTGGCCTGCCGCGTCATGGTCGTCAGCAGCTGCATGTGCTCCAGCTGCGCGATGTCGTTGAGCGAGTCGTTGATGCGGAAGCCACCGAGGGTGGTGGCGGCGACGACCGGCAGGGTCAGCAGCGACACCAGTCGCGTACTGATGCGCCAGTTCTGCATGGCCAGGCGTGAACCGGACCCGCGGGAGGTCTGGGGTATCGCGACGTCGCGGCTGCCCGACTCGTCGTCGGCCTTGGCGCCGGCCTTGGGCTTGGCCCGGCCCTTGGGCTTCGCCGGGGCGGAGCCGTCGGGGCCCCCGCTCTCGACAGCCGGCCCGCGGTTCTGGGCGTGCTGGGGCGAGGAGCCACGGTCGGTCCCGCCGCGCGGGTCCTGCTCCGGCGCGGCTTCCCCACGGCCCTGACGGGCCTGGGGAGACCCCTTGTCATCCCTCTTGAATCGTCCCTGCACTAGCGTCGCAACCTCTGGACCAGGCGTCCCGCCGGGCGACCGGTGGGACGGTGTCGAGTCGTGGGGCAATGCGCCCCATGGTGGTCGTCGGTGACCGGCGCGTCTCCCTCTCCGTTGCCGCCGCGCTCGGCGCTGTCTCGCGCCATCTGCGCGCCGGCTGATTCCCGCGGCGGTCCCGCGAATTCCAGCACAGAGGCGGATCTCCAACAAGGTGCGAGTCCCGCCCTGGACAGTCGGTCACGTCTGGTGACGCGTGCACTACCCGTCGTGCGTGCCAATTCATACGGAATCGGACTTACGCCGCCCAAACCCCGCGCCTGGCATGCTGTCCCAGTCGCGATGATCGGGAGCGGAATGGCGCATTCAGTGGCGCAATGTCCGTTTTGTAGGGCAGAATTGACTGCCCGTTATGCCCGTAATGCCTGGCCGCTGGTGAGCAAACTCACATAGCCGTGGCCATTACTTCCCGGTTCGGCGGGGGATTCAGATGTTTAGCCTTGAGCTTTACAGGGTTGCCGCGAGCGACAAGCGGCACTCCGAAGGCATTCCGGCGGCACCCGCCGCCACCATCCGACCTAGTGAGCCGAGGGCTTCGCACTCCGATGAAGACGACGATGATGTTCCGCAACATAGCCAACCCGCGCCGCACCACCCTCGCGCACCTCAAGGACGCCGAGGAGCTGCAGGCGGTGCCGGTCCCGGAGCACACCGTCGAGCTGCCGACCCAGACCGCGAACCCGCGCCGCACCATCCTCATGAACGCGCCGGTCGCCACCGCCGCGCAGTAGGGGGTGTCCGGCGAAAGCCGCGCGAAGCGTCGGCCCCCACCGCGTTAGCCTGGAGCCCGCAGACTCCAGCCAGCGGAAATACAGAGGGGCAGACGCAACACGTGCGCATCGCCAGGTTCTCGATCGACGGCAATGTCGCGTTCGGCGCGGTCGAGGGCAGCACTGCCCTCGCGGCGTCCGAAGGTGAGCTCGTCCTCGACATCATCAAGGGCATCCCGTTCGCGGACTTCGAGCTCTCGGGCACGAAGGTCCCGCTGAGCAAGGTCCGGCTGCTGCCGCCCGTGCTCCCGAACAAGGTCGTGGCCATCGGCCGCAACTACGCGGAGCACGCGGCGGAGCTGGGCAACGAGGTCCCGGACGTCCCGATCACCTTCTTCAAGCCCTCCACCTCGGTGATCGGCCCGGGCGACCCGATCGCCTACCCGTCCTTCTCCCAGGACCTCCACCACGAGGCGGAGCTCGCCGTGGTCATCGGCCGCATGTGCCGCGAGGTCCCGCGCGAGCGCGTCAAGGACGTCATCCTCGGCTACACCTGCGCCAACGACGTCACCGCGCGCGACGTCCAGCAGCGCGAGAAGCAGTGGGCCCGGGCCAAGGGCTTCGACGGCTCCTGCCCCCTCGGCCCCTGGATCGAGACGGACCTCGACCCCGGCGACCTGACCATCCAGTGCACCGTCAACGGCGAACAGCGCCAGCTCGGCCGCACCAGCCAGATGGTCCGCTCCATCGAGGACCTGATCGTGCACATCACCGAGGCCATGACGCTGCTCCCGGGCGACGTCATCCTCACGGGGACCCCGGCCGGAGTCGGCCCCCTGAACGTCGGCGACGAGGTCGCCGTCACCATCGAAGGCATCGGCACTCTCACCAACAAGGTGATCAAGCGTGGCTAACGCGACCCCCCGCGTACGTTTCTGTCCGTCCCCGACCGGCAACCCCCACGTGGGTCTGGTCCGCACGGCCCTCTTCAACTGGGCGTTCGCCCGCCACCACGGCGGTACGTTCGTCTTCCGCATCGAGGACACCGACGCGGCCCGCGACTCCGAGGAGTCCTACGGCCAGCTGCTCGACTCGCTGCGCTGGCTCGGCTTCACCTGGGACGAGGGCCCCGAGGTCGGGGGCCCGCACGCCCCGTACCGCCAGTCTGAGCGCATGGACATCTACAAGGACGTCGCGCAGAAGCTCCAGGACGGCGGCTACGCCTACCACTGCTACTGCACCACCGAGGAGCTGGACGCCCGCCGCGACGCGGCCCGCGCCGCCGGCAAGCCCTCCGGCTACGACGGCCAGTGCCGCGACCTCTCCGCGGAGCAGAAGGCCGCGTACGAGGCCGAGGGCCGCACCTCGATCGTCCGCTTCCGGATGCCCGACGGTCCGATCACCTTCACGGACCTGGTCCGCGGCGAGCTGACCTTCACCCCCGACAACGTGCCGGACTTCGGCATCGTCCGGGCCAACGGCGCCCCGCTCTACACGCTCGTCAACCCGGTCGACGACGCGCTGATGGAGATCACCCACGTCCTGCGCGGCGAGGACCTGCTGTCCTCCACCCCGCGCCAGATCGCGCTCTACGGGGCCCTGATCGAGCTCGGCATCGCCAAGGCCGTGCCAGCCTTCGGCCACCTGCCGTACGTGATGGGCGAGGGCAACAAGAAGCTCTCCAAGCGCGACCCCGAGGCCTCGCTCAACCTGTACCGCGAGCGCGGCTTCCTCCCCGAGGGCCTGCTGAACTACCTCTCGCTGCTCGGCTGGTCCTTCTCCAAGGACCAGGACATCTTCTCGATCGAGGAGATGGTGGAGAAGTTCGACATCCCGGACGTCAACGCCAACCCGGCGCGCTTCGACCTCAAGAAGGCCGAGTCGATCAACGCGGACCACATCCGCCTGCTCGACCCGAAGGCCTTCGCGGACCGCTGCGCCCCGTGGCTCCAGGCCCCGCACGCCAACTGGGCGCCCGAGGACTTCGACGCCGCCGCCTGGGAGCGCATCGCGCCGTACGCCCAGACCCGCGTCACGGTCCTGTCCGACATCACGGCCAACGTCGACTTCCTGTTCCTGAAGGAGCCGGTCGAGGACCAGGCCGCGTGGGACAAGGCGATGAAGGGCGACCCGGCGGCCCTCCTCACCACGGCCCGCGAGAACCTCGCCGCCGCCGACTGGTCGGACCCCGAGTCCCTCAAGCAGGCGGTCCTCACCGCCGGCGAGGCCCACGGCCTCAAGCTCGGCAAGGCCCAGGCCCCGGTCCGTGTCGCCGTCACCGGCCGCACGATCGGACTGCCGCTCTTCGAGTCCCTCGAAATCCTGGGCAAGGACCGCTCGCTGTCCCGCATCGACGCGACCCTGGCGAAGCTCACCGCCTGACCCGCACATCCCCCGTAGGGGCGGCAGCCGAACCGGCTGCCGCCCCTACGGCGTTGTCGGTGCCGGGCGTTACGGTCCGCGGAGTCGATCACACGCTCCCCGGAGGGCCCGCACCATGCCGATGACCGCACCCGACTACGCCCTGCACTTCACGCCGGGCCACTCCTTCGCGTACGAGAGCGGGCAGAGGGGGGTTCTCTCCCTGGCCCCCGTGGGCGAACTGTCCCTGCCCACGGGCCGGGTCGTGGCCTGTGACCCCTTCGTCTACCTGGGTTCGGGGGACATCGCCCCGTTCACCACGCAGGTGTCCCCGGGCCGGTACCGGGTGGAGGCCGCGATAGCCACGCTGACCAGGCCGGGGGAGGCGCCGGCGGCGAGTCCGCACACGCGGGTCGCCGCCGCGCGCCTCGTGATCCGGGACGTACCGGCCGTGACCTGGGAGCTCGCGCTCCAGGACGGGCAGGACATCGCGCGGCTCGGCGACGACGAGTTCTTCGGCTACGGGGTGGACGCGGGCACCGGCTGTTTCTACGACGCGTCCGCCGACGGGTCCTTCCCCGGGACGGAGGACGAGGAGGGCCCGGTGTGGGCGGCGATGGAGACCGTGGGGGACGGCCCCGAGGTGTTCCTGGCGACGGGCCCGGACGGAGACACGCTCGCGGGCTTCACCTCGGGCTGGGGTGACGGCGTCTATCCGACCTGGGTGGGACGGGACGAGGCCGGCGAGGTGACCTGCTTCCTGACGGACTTCTTCGTCGTGCCCCCGGCGGACGGGGCCCCGGCGTAGGGTCGGCCGTATGGCGATCCGTGCGGTGCTCTGGGACATCGACGACACCCTTTTCGACTACACCGGGGCCGATCGGGCCGGGCTCGCGGCGCACCTGGCCGACGAGGGCATCGCGGAGCGGTACGGGGCTCCGCGCGAGGCGCTCGCGCTGTGGCGGCGGATCACCGACCGCCACTGGGAGCGGTTCGCGGCCGGGGAGGGCACCTTCCAGGGGCAGCGCCGCGACCGGGTGCGGGAGTTCCTCGGGGAGCCCGACATGAGCGATGCACAGGCCGACGACTGGTTCGGGCGGTACGTGGAGCACTACACGGCCGCCTGGGAGCTCTTCCCCGACGTGGTGCCCGTACTGGACGCCCTGGCCGGCGGCTACCGGCACGGGGTGCTCTCCAACTCCTCCGTGGCCAACCAGGACCCCAAGCTGCGCCACCTCGGCCTGCGCGACCGCTTCGAGGTCCTGGTGTGCGCCGTGGAGCTGGGCGTCAGCAAGCCCGAGGCCGGCGCCTTCCTCGCCGCGTGCGCCGAGATGGGGCTGGAGCCGGGGGAAGTGGTCTACGTGGGAGACCAGCCGGAGATCGACGCGCGCGGCGCCCGTGACGCCGGGCTGACGGCCGTGTGGCTCGACCGTGACGGATCGCGCGGTCCCGGGCCGGAGGGCGTGCACCGAATCGCCGGACTCGACCGGCTCCCGCAGGTGCTGGCCGGGGATACCCGTTTTGGAGCACGGTCAGGCATCCGGTAATGTTCTTTCTGCGCCGCCCGAGCGGGCCGAAAGGCCGGGCCGGAGGCGCTAACCGAACGAAAGTCCCTCAGGGTCTTGAGTTTTGGTGGGCTATAGTGTAATTGGCAACACGAGGGTTTCTGGTTCCCTTATTCTAGGTTCGAGTCCTGGTAGCCCAGCGCAGTTCAGTAGTGACGCAGTGCTTGCCCCCGTTGTGTAGCGGCCTAGCACGCCGCCCTCTCAAGGCGGTAGCGCCGGTTCGAATCCGGTCGGGGGTACAGATCCTTCCCGCGAGATTTCCAGGGTCGCACCCGGATGTTTTGATGCAGGATCGCTAGGGCCCCCGTTGTGTAGCGGCCTAGCACGCCGCCCTCTCAAGGCGGTAGCGCCGGTTCGAATCCGGTCGGGGGTACGGTGTCTAGTTGGTCTAGACCTTTGGGCTATAGTGTAATTGGCAACACGAGAGTTTCTGGTTCTCTTATTCTAGGTTCGAGTCCTGGTAGCCCAGCGCAGTACCGCAGTAACAGCTAGCCCCCGTTGTGTAGCGGCCTAGCACGCCGCCCTCTCAAGGCGGTAGCGCCGGTTCGAATCCGGTCGGGGGTACGCACAGAAGAGGCCCTCCGCGTTCATCGCGGAGGGCCTCTTCGTCGTTTCCGGACAGGGCGCAAGAAGTACGGGCCCGGAGGCGCGTGTGCGGACGTGTGCGGCGTCTCACGCGCCCCCGGGCCCGGGGGGAATGGGGGAGGGGTATCAGCTGGAGCGGCGCAGGGCCTCGGTCAGCCGGGCGGCCGCGTCGATGACGGCCTGGGCGTGCATGCGCCCCGGGTGGCGGGTCAGGCGCTCGATCGGCCCGGAGACCGATACGGAGGCCACCACGCGGTTCGAGGGGCCGCGCACCGGCGCCGAGACGGAGGCCACGCCGGGCTCCCGCTCGCCGATCGACTGCGCCCAGCCGCGACGCCGTACACCCGAGAGCGCCGTCGCCGTGAAGCGTGCGCCCTGCAGGCCGCGGTGGAGCCGCTCGGGCTCCTCCCAGGCCATCAGGATCTGCGCGGCCGAACCGGCCTTCATCGGGAGCGTGGAGCCCACCGGGACGGTGTCCCGCAGGCCCGACAGCCGCTCCGCGGCCGCCACGCAGATGCGCATGTCGCCCTGACGCCGGTAGAGCTGCGCGCTCTCTCCCGTCACGTCCCGGAGGTGGGTGAGCACCGGTCCGGCCGTGGCCAGCAGGCGGTCCTCGCCGGCCGCGGCGGCGAGTTCCGCCAGCCGCGGTCCGAGGATGAACCGGCCCTGCATGTCCCTCGCCACCATCCGGTGGTGTTCCAGTGCCACGGCAAGGCGATGTGCCGTGGGTCGTGCGAGCCCTGTCGCCGCGACCAGCCCGGCGAGGGTGGCCGGACCGGACTCCAGTGCGCTCAATACCAGAGCTGCCTTGTCGAGAACGCCGACGCCGCTAGAGTTGTCCATGAAACGATATTCGCGTCTCACACTGTGAAACGCAAGTTCAATTTTTCCAAGAACCAGCGAGTCTGTATGTGCGGGTCCACGAACCACTGGGTCCGAGCCGTCGTCCGGGACGTGGGGTACGGGCGATCAGGCGCACAAGATCTCTATCAAGCGCCGGCACAACCGGCCGGCCGGAGGGAAAGCGATGGGTAGGACACTCGCGGAGAAGGTCTGGGACGACCATGTCGTCCGGCGCGCCGAGGGCGAGCCCGATCTCCTCTTCATCGATCTGCACCTGCTGCACGAGGTGACCAGCCCCCAGGCCTTCGAGGGCCTGCGGCAGGCCGGCCGCAAGGTCCGGCGCCTGGACCTCACCATCGCGACCGAGGACCACAACACCCCCACCATCGACATCGACAAGCCGATCGCGGACCCGGTCTCCCGGGCCCAGCTGGAGACGCTGCGGTCGAACTGCGCCGAGTTCGGCGTGCGCCTGCACTCGCTGGGCGACGTCGAGCAGGGTGTCGTCCATGTCGTGGGACCGCAGCTGGGTCTGACCCAGCCGGGCACCACCGTGGTGTGTGGTGACTCGCACACCTCCACGCACGGCGCCTTCGGTGCGCTGGCGTTCGGCATCGGCACCAGCCAGGTCGAGCACGTGCTGGCGACCCAGACGCTGCCGCTGGCCCGCCCCAAGACGATGGCCATCACCGTCACCGGCGCGCTGGCCGAGGGCGTCACCGCCAAGGACCTGATCCTGGCGATCATCGCCAAGATCGGCACCGGCGGCGGCCAGGGCTACATCCTGGAGTACCGCGGTGAGGCCGTCGAGCAGCTGTCGATGGAAGCCCGCATGACCATCTGCAACATGTCGATCGAGGCCGGCGCCCGCGCGGGCATGATCGCCCCCGACCAGACCACCTTCGACTACCTCCAGGGCCGCGACCACGCCCCCGTGGGCGAGGACTGGGACGCGGCGGTCGCGTACTGGAAGACCCTGCGCACCGACGACGACGCCGTCTTCGACGCCGAGGTGGTCATCGACGGCACCACGCTGTCGCCGTTCGTCACCTGGGGCACCAACCCCGGCCAGGGCGCGCCCCTGTCGGCCAACGTCCCCGACCCTGCTTCGTACGAGGACGCTTCGGAGCGCAACGCCGCCGAAAAGGCCCTGGAGTACATGGGGTTGACCGCCGGACAGCCGCTGCGCGACATCAAGGTCGACACCGTCTTCGTAGGTTCCTGCACCAACGGCCGCATCGAGGACCTGCGCGCCGTCGCCGGGATCATCGAGGGCCGCAAAGTCGCCGAGGGCGTACGGATGCTGGTCGTCCCGGGCTCGGTCCGCGTCGCCCTGCAGGCCGTGTCGGAGGGCCTGGACAAGGTCTTCAAGGAGGCCGGCGCCGAATGGCGGCACGCGGGCTGCTCGATGTGTCTGGGCATGAACCCCGACCAACTGGCGCCCGGTGAGCGCTCCGCGTCCACCTCCAACCGCAACTTCGAGGGCCGGCAGGGCAAGGGCGGGCGCACCCACCTGGTGTCCCCGCAGGTGGCCGCCGCCACCGCGGTGCTGGGCCACCTGGCCTCGCCCGCCGACCTGGCTGGGTCGTCCGCCGCTACCGCGCCCGCAGGAGTCTGAGAACGATGGAAGCCTTCACCACCCACACCGGCCGGGCCGTCCCGCTGCGCCGCAGCAACGTCGACACCGACCAGATCATCCCGGCCCACTGGCTCAAGAAGATCACCCGCGACGGTTTCGAGGACGGGCTCTTCGAGGCCTGGCGCAAGGACCCGGAGTTCATCACCAACCGCCCCGAGCGCGCCGGCGTGACCGTCCTGGTCGCCGGCCCCGACTTCGGCACCGGTTCCTCGCGCGAGCACGCCGTCTGGGCCCTGCAGAACTTCGGCTTCAAGACGGTCATCTCCTCCCGCTTCGCCGACATCTTCCGCGGCAACTCGCTGAAGAACGGTCTGCTGACCGTGGTCCTGCCGCAGGAGACCGTCGAGCAGCTGTGGAAGCTGACCGAGGCCGACCCCACCGCCGAGATCACGGTCGACCTGGTCGACCGCCAGGTCCGAGCCGAAGGCGTCGTAGCGGAGTTCGAACTCGACGACAACGCCCGCTGGCGGCTGCTGGAGGGTCTGGACGACATCTCTCTCACCCTTCAGAACGAAGGGGACATCGCCACCTACGAAAGCGTCCGGCCGGCCTTCAAGCCGAGCACGATTCAGGCGTGATTCCAGCCTGATCAGCGCTTATTCGCCTTTGGGTGATCACATAGGCAACACTGTGCCCCCTGCCATCCGGCAGGGGGCACAGTCGTGTGTTGAGGCCCCGTGAGGCGACAACTCGCCCCAGATGGCACAATCTGTGCATGGAACGCGACAGTCAACTTGAGCTCTACGGACTTGTCGCCGACCGATTGAAAGAAGCACACACAAGGGTGCGCACACTGCAAGTCCCGGAGGGCGTAAGGATGGCGCTGTCCCGGAAGCTGTTGGTCGTCACGGCCGTGGCGAAGCATGATCTCGCCGACGCGGCAAGGCGCCTGGACAGGTTGATGAAGGACCTCGACGAGGGTCGATTCCCTGAAGGCGACTGATGCGAAGGAACTCCGTAACGGCCTACAACGTTGCGGCACTAGGGTGATAAGCCCGTTTCGTGTTTGATTTGCGGTATATATCCGCCTAACGTGCGAAATAAGCTTGAACACATTCGTTCTGGCGAAGTCTCCGAAGGGGAAGACGTGAACAAGGCGCAGCTCGTAGAAGCGATTGCCGACAAGCTGGGCGGCCGTCAGCAGGCCGCGGACGCCGTCGACGCGGTACTGGACGCCATCGTCCGCGCGACCGTCGCGGGCGACCGGGTCTCGGTCACGGGCTTCGGCTCGTTCGAGAAGGTCGACCGCCCGGCCCGTTACGCCCGCAACCCCCAGACGGGTGAGCGCGTCCGGGTCAAGAAGACCTCTGTTCCCCGCTTCCGTGCGGGCCAGGGCTTCAAGGACCTGGTCAGCGGCACCAAGAAGCTGCCCAAGGGCGGCGAGGTATCGGTGAAGAAGGCGCCCAAGGGCAGCCTCACCGGTGGTGCTTCGGCGACGGTCAAGAAGGCCGCCGCGAAGAAGGCCGCACCCGCGAAGAAGGCGGCTGCCGCGGCCAAGACCACGGTCGCGAAGAAGGCCACGGCCAAGAAGGTCACCGCCACCGCCAAGAAGACGGTCGCCAAGACCGCCGTGGCGAAGAAGGCCGCCCCCGCGGCCAAGAAGGCCACGGTCAAGAAGGCCGCGGCGACGGCGAAGAAGACCACCGCCACCGCGAAGAAGACCGCCCCGGCGGCCAAGAAGGCCACCGCTGCGACGAAGGCGCCCGCCAAGAAGACGGCGACGCGCAAGGCCACCGCGAAGAAGACCACCGCCCGCAAGACCAAGTAGGGCAACGAGTCACACACGCCGGGCCGGTTTCCCCACGGCGGGGAAGCCGGCCCGCGGTGCGTGCGAGAGGTCCGGCGTCAGAAGGTCTGCAGGGTGACCAGGGTGATCCGCAGGCCCGCGCCCTCGCCGTCCGTCTCGATCCGGACCCGCTGTCCGGGACGCAGCAGCCGCAGGCCGCCCGCGTCGAACGCCGGGGCCTCGAAGGGCACCGGGGTGCCGTCGTCCAGCAGCACACTGCCGCTGCGGGTCTGGGAGTCGTACGTGTACGCGGTCGCCTGCATACGGGCACTGTATCGGGCCGTATGACGCCCCACACCGAGGGCCAGGGCCGTGCGCAGATCCGCCCCCGTGTCCACGTCCCGGCGGATGCTCTCGACGCCGCAGAGGGCCATTTCCACGGCGCCCGAGGCCGAATGCCGGGCTCGTGAGGGGCCGCCGAACGAGGGCGCCAATTCCACGTCCGGAGCAGCGGAAAGCAGGGTCGTCCCGATTCCCGCCGCATCCGCCAGAAATGCCCGGGGAAATGCCGAAGCGGTTTCGAGCACGCGTAGCAATTCGGGTGGCCGCAGCGCCGGCAGATCCGCGTTCATGGCAGCCACCGCCGCCCCCGGCCGGCCCGCCCGTATCTCCCGCGCCCCATGGGCCAGCGCCGCGTTGAGCCCGGCCGCCGGGGAGTCCGGCACGATCCGGGCCCCCAGCCGCGCCAGTTCCGCCCCGGCCGCCCGATCGTCCGTGACGACCACCACATCCGCGACCGCCGCGCAGGCCAGCGCCCCCGCGACGGTGTCCAGCGCGAACGCCAGGGCGAGCCCCGGCCGGGACGCCCCCACGGCCGCCGCGAGGCGGCTCTTGGCCACCGCGAGCGGCTTCAGCGGGACCACCAGACTCCAGACGGCGTTCGTGACGGACCCCTTCCCTCCGGCACGCTCGCGCGCCGCTCAGACCATGTGCGGGTCATGGCCGGGTCATGCGGAGCCCCATTGTCACCTCATGCCGGGCGACCCGGGGTCTGGTCCGGGTGTCCGGGGCGTACGGTGTTCTCGACAGAGACCGGACCCGGGGCCACACTTGTCCGTCCCCGGGGTGCCCAAGCCGCGCACCGGTCCTAGAGGAAGGTGTCCGAGTGTCCCGCCGCAGAATCGGCTTCTGGTACCGCCTTGCGGCGGCCATCGCGAAACCGCCGCTGGTAGTGCTCTTCAGGCGGGACTGGCGGGGAATGGAACACATTCCGACCGAGGGCGGATTTATCACCGCCGTCAATCACAACTCGTATCTGGACCCGCTGTCCTACGCGCACTTCCAGTACAACACCGGCCGGGTGCCCCGATTGCTCGGCAAGGCGGCCCTCTTCGAGGTCCCCATTGTCGGAGCGATCCTGCGCGGTTCCGGCCAGATCCCCGTCTACCGGGAGTCCACCAACGCCCTGGACGCATTCCGGGCCGCCGTGGACGCGATCGAACGCGGCGAATGCGTGGCCTTTTACCCGGAAGGCACCCTCACCCGGGACCCGGACATGTGGCCGATGGCCGGCAAGACCGGCGCCGCCCGCGTGGCCCTGATGACCAGGGCCCCCGTCATTCCGGTGGCCCAGTGGGGCGCGAATCTCGCGATGCCGCCCTACGCCAAGGAGAACAAGGTCCGCCTGTTCCCGCGCAAAACCCTCCAGGTCCTCGCCGGGCCGCCCGTTGACCTCTCCGCGTACTACGACCGGGAACCCACCCCGGACGTGCTCAGGGAGGTCACCGAAGTCATCATGGCGGCCATCACCGGGCTGCTGGAGGAACTGCGGGGCGAGAGTGCGCCCCCGCAGCCGTACGACCATCGCAATGCCAGGGCGCAGCAGCGGCGCAAGGCCGCAGGGGAGGGCAACAAGTGACACGTCCCGTGAAGGCAGCCGTATTCGGAACCGGCTCCTGGGGCACGGCCTTCGCCATGGTCCTCGCCGACGCCGGCTGCGAGGTGGTCCTGTGGGGCCGCCGCCAAGAGCTCGTCGACGCCATCAACGGCGGCCGGACCAACCCGGACTATTTCCCCGACGTCGAACTCCCCGCGAACATCCGCGCCACCACCGACCCGGCCGAGGCCGCGGCCGGCGCCGACTTCACGGTCCTCGCCGTGCCCTCGCAGACCCTGCGCGGCAACCTCGCCGCCTGGGCCCCGCTGCTGGCACCCGAGACCGTGCTCGTCTCGCTGATGAAGGGCGTCGAACTCGGCACCGCCAAGCGGATGAGCGAGGTCATCGAAGAGGTGGCGAAGGTCCCGGCCGAGCGCATCGCCATCGTCACCGGCCCCAACCTGGCCGCCGAGATCGCGGCCCGGCAGCCGGCCGCCTCGGTGGTGGCCTGCGTGGACGAGGCCGCCGCCCAGCGCCTCCAGGCCGCCTGCCACACCCCGTACTTCCGCCCGTACACGAGCACCGACGTCATCGGCTGCGAGCTCGGCGGCGCCGTCAAGAACGTCATCGGCCTCGCCGTCGGCATCGCCGACGGCATGGGCCTCGGCGACAACACCAAGGGCTCGCTCATCACCCGCGGCCTCGCCGAAGCCACCCGCCTGGGCCTGGCGATGGGCGCCGACCCGCTCACCTTCTCGGGCCTCGCGGGCCTCGGTGACCTCGTCGCCACCTGCTCCTCTCCGCTCTCCAGGAACCACACCTTCGGCACCAACCTCGGCCGCGGGATGACCCTGGAGGAGACCATCGCGGTCACCAAGCAGACCGCCGAGGGCGTCAAGTCCTGCCAGTCCGTGGCCGATCTGGCCCGCCGCCACGGAGTGGACATGCCGATCACCGACACGGTCGTCGACATCGTCCACCACGGCAAGCCCACCCTGGTCGCGCTCAAGGAACTCATGGGACGCAGCGCCAAACCGGAACGGCGCTGACTGCTTTCCGGACGCACGAGCGGGTACCCTCGTGGCGATATGAGCAGCGAGAACCTCCCCCAGACCCCTGAGCAGCAGGGCCGCAAGCCCCGCGTGGCCGTCGTGTTCGGCGGCCGCAGCTCGGAACACGCCATTTCGGTCGTCACCGCGGGCGCCGTCCTGCGCTCCATCGACCGCTCCAAGTACGAGGTGCTGCCCATCGGCATCACCACGGACGGCCGGTGGGCGCTGACCGCCGACGAGCCCGCCCGGATGGCCATCTCCGGCGGCACGCTCCCGAACGTCGACCAGCTCGCGGACTCCGAGGACGGCGCCGTCGTGCTGTCCGTCGACCCGGCCAGCCGCGAGGTCGTCTACACCGAGCCGGGCGCCGTTCCCAAGGCCCTGGGCGAGGTCGACGTCGTCTTCCCCGTCCTGCACGGCCCGTACGGCGAGGACGGCACCCTCCAGGGCCTTCTGGAGCTCTCCGGCGTCCCGTACGTCGGCTCGGGCGTCCTCGCCTCGGCCGTCGGCCAGGACAAGGACTACATGAAGCGCGTCTTCACGTCCTTCGGACTGCGCGTCGGCCCGTACGTGACCATCCGCCCCCGCGAGTGGGAGAACGACCGCGAGGGCGCCCTCGCCCGCATCGCGGAGTTCGCCGGTGAGCACGGCTGGCCGCTGTTCATCAAGCCGGCCCGCGCCGGATCCTCGATCGGCATCACCAAGGTCGACGAGCCCGCCGGACTGGACGCCGCGATCCGCGAGGCCCGCCGCCACGACCCGAAGATCATCGTGGAGGCGCTGCTGCGCGGCCGCGAGATCGAGTGCGGGGTCCTGGAGTTCGAGGACGGACCGCGCGCGAGCGTGCCCGCCGAGATCCCGCCGGTCTCCAGCCACGACTTCTACGACTTCGAGGCGAAGTACATCGACTCCGCCTCCGGAATCGTGCCGGCCCCGCTCACCCCCGAGCAGACCGCCGAAGTCCAGAAGCTCGCGATCGAGGCCTTCGACGCCGCGTCCTGCGAGGGCCTGGTGCGTGCCGACTTCTTCCTCACCGAGGACGGCACCTTCGTCATCAACGAGATCAACACCATGCCGGGCTTCACGCCGATCTCCATGTACCCGCTGATGTGGCAGAAGTCGGGCATCGAGTACCCGGAGCTGGTGGACCGCCTGATCCAGGCCGCCCTGCGCCGCTCCACCGGACTGCGCTAGCCCCGGGAACGAAGCCGCACACGGAAGAGGACCGCCCGCCGCCCCCTCACACGAGGAAGGTGGTGGGCGGTCGTCGTCCGCGCGGGCGGGTCCGGGAAGGTCAGGAAGACGAGATGCCCACCGGAACGGTCTTGGCGATCGCGGCGGACAGGCCCACCAGCATCCCCGCATCCGTGGCATGCTCCTTGTCGACCAAGACCTCCGTGTACGCCAGCCGCAGCCCGGTGGTGAACCGGACCCCGCCGTCGTCCAGCCGCTCCACGAGCCAGCCGACACCGTTCACCTCGATGCCGTCCTGCTTCGGATCCAGCATCTTCACGGGTTTGCCGACACCGCACCGCAGTACGATCGCCGAGCCGCCCCACGCGGCGGTCAGGTCGGACTCCGGCACGGTCGAGGACCGGTCCAGCTTCGCCACCGTCCCGGGGAGCTCTTTGTGCAGCGCCGCACAGAGACCCGCGACGTCGGCGGGCGGAGCGGACGGCGGTTCCACCCGGGCCCCGGACTCACCCGGGGCGCAGCCCGCGAGGGCCGCCGGAGCGGCGGCCAGCGCGGTCAGTGCGGCGAGCAGAGAGAAGGGCCGGCGGTGTCGTGACATCACCGGCCAAGAGTAGACGGGGGCTACAGATGGACGACCGGGCAGGTCAAGGTGCGGGTGATCCCCTCCACCTGCTGGACCTTGGCCACGACCATGCGGCCGAGGTCGTCCACGGTGTCGGCCTGGGCGCGCACGATCACGTCGTACGGGCCCGTCACGTCCTCGGCCTGGATCACCCCCGCGATCTGCGCGATGGACTCGGCGACGAACGACGCCTTGCCCACCTCGGTCTGGATGAGGATGTACGCCTGTACCACGGAACCTCCAGGGCGGCCACGAGGATCATTTCCCCTACCCTTCGGGTGGGCCCGGGGATGACGGGTGGGCCCGGGGAAGAAGGGACGCCACGGTACCGCGTCGCCGAGCGCCGCGGGGAGACCCGCGGGTCCGGCCGCGCGCAGGGCGGGGCGTACGGAGAGCAGAAGTTGACGTATCTGTTGACGGTACCCAGAGCTGTGACGGCTCGCGACCGCAAGCGGACTGGGCAAGAAGGGGCACAGCGATGAAGGGCACTGTGGGCGAGCTGGGGGAGTTCGGGCTCATTCGGGAGCTCACCTCACGGCTCACCACCACCCCGGCGGTCCGGGTCGGCCCGGGCGACGACGCCGCGGTGGTGTCGGCCCCCGACCGGCGGGTCGTGGCGAGCACGGACATCCTGCTGGAGGGCAGGCACTTCCGGCGCGACTGGTCCACGGCCTACGACGTCGGCCGCAAGGCCGCCGCGCAGAACCTCGCCGACATCGCCGCCATGGGCGCGGTGCCGACGGCGCTGCTCCTCGGCCTCGTCGTCCCGGCCGAGCTGCCGGCCACCTGGCCCACCGAGCTGATGGACGGCATCCGCGACGAATGCCAGGTCGCCGGCGCGGCCGTGGTCGGCGGCGACGTGGTCCGCGGCGACATCATCACCGTGGCCATCACCGCGCTGGGCGACCTGCGCAACCACGAACCCGTGCTGCGCTCCGGCGCCCAGCCCGGCGACGTCGTGGCCGTGACCGGCTGGCTCGGCTGGTCCGCGGCCGGCTTCGCGGTGCTCTCGCGCGGCTTCCGCTCGCCGCGGGCCTTCGTCGAGGCCCACCGGCGCCCCGAGCCGCCGTACCACGCGGGCCCCGCCGCCGCCGGACTCGGCGCCACCGCCATGACCGACGTCAGCGACGGCCTGATCGCGGACCTCGGGCACATCGCCGAGGCCAGCAAGGTACGGATCGACCTGCGCTCGGCGGCCGTCGACATCCCGACGCAGATGCACGACATCGGGCAGGCCGTCGGCGTGGACCCGCTCCAGTGGGTCCTGACCGGGGGAGAGGACCACGCGATCGTCGCCACCTTCCCGCCGGACGTGAAGCTCCCGGCCCGCTGGAAGGTCATCGGCGAGGTCCAGAACCGCTCCGCCCTGCCCCAGGTGACCGTCGACGGAGCCCCCTGGGCCTCCACCGGCGGCTGGGACCACTTCGGCGGGGACGCGGCCGCGGAGGACACCCCGCGATGAGTGGGATGCCCGTACCCCGCCCGCACCCGCCGCTGTGCCTGACCGTCGCCGGATCCGATTCCGGCGGCGGCGCGGGCATCCAGGCCGACCTCAAGACGATGCTGGCGCTCGGGGTCCACGGCATGAGCGTGGTGACCGCTGTGACCGCGCAGGACTCGCTGGGCGTCAAAGGCGTCTGGGAGCTGCCCGCGGAGGCCGTGAAGGGCCAGTACAGGGCCGTGGTGGACGATATCGGCGTCCAGGCCGTCAAGACGGGCATGCTGTCCTCCGCCGCCCTCGTGGAGACCGTGGCCGAGCTGCTCGCCGCGACCGCCGCCCCGGCCGTCGTGGACCCCGTCGGCGTCTCCAAGCACGGGGACGCGCTCCTCGCCGCCACCGCGCTGGACGCCGTACGCAAAGAACTGCTGCCCCGGGCCACCGTGGCCACGCCGAACCTGGACGAGGTGACCCAGCTCACCGGAGTCGTCGTGGAGAGCGAGGACGACATGCGCCGGGCCGCCGACGCGGTCCTCGCGTACGGGCCCGCGTGGGCGCTGATCAAGGGCGGCCACCTCGCCGCCCACGGCGACGAGGCCGTGGACCTCCTGACCGACGGCACCGACGAACGCTGGCTGCGGGCCCCCCGCCACGACAACCGGCACACCCACGGCACCGGCTGCACGCTCGCCAGCGCGATCGCCGCGGGCCTGGCCAAGGGCCGGACCGTCCCGGAGGCCGTCGCCGAGGCCAAGGAGTACGTCACCGGTGCCATCGCCGCCGGGTTCGCCCTCGGCGCGGGCATCGGACCGGTGGACCACGCCTGGCGGTGGCGCTGAACCCGGCCCGTGCCGGAACGCGTGCCGAAACGCCTGTAGGGCCTGCTCCGCCCCGTGGATCACGGGATGGAGCAGGCCCTACAGGTTTGATCATGTTCGATCAGGCAAAGCAAGAGGCCGGTCCACCAGGTGGACCGGCCTTCTCAGCAACCGGAAAGGGCTGCGCTACGACGGAAGGCGTCAGCGCGAGACCTTGCCGGCCTTGATGCACGAGGTGCAGGCGTTGAGGCGCTTCGGCGTCCCATTGACCACGGCACGGACACGCTGGATGTTCGGGTTCCAGCGACGCGAGGTGCGGCGGTGCGAGTGGGAAATGCTGTTGCCGAAGCTCGGCCCCTTGGCGCAAACGTCGCAGTTGGCAGCCACAGGTCACTCCAAAGACTTCAGATGCACTTACAGTGAATCCCGGCGCACCGGTATCAGAGATCTGAAGTGGTTTGCCGGGGGGAATGGCCCGACTCTCATCGGGCAACCGGAGCAGCATACAACGACTGCCTCGGTCCAAGAAAACTACCATGTCCACGGCCGCCCCCGCCCCGGGGTCCCGCCCGCCCGGCAGTCCTTCGTTACCCTGCGGTGAACCCTGGCCCGCACAAGGAGGAACGCCCGGTGGCGCACCAGCCTCAGCCGTACCCCCTGAACGCCGAAGCGGTACGCACCTGGAGCTCGCTGGCCCTGGCCGCACTGGGCCGCGCCCGCGAGGACATCGACGCGATCAACGTCTATCCCGTCGCCGACGCGGACACCGGCACCAACCTCTACCTGACCGCCGAATCGGCCGACCGCGAGCTCGGGGACCTCCTCGACGCAGTGACGGACGGCACAGCGGCGACCTCCCTCCCCGAGGCCGTCCGGGCCTTCGCGCACGGCGCCCTGATAGGCGCCCGGGGCAACTCCGGGACGATCCTCGCGCAGCTGCTGCGCGGAGTGGCCGACGTACTCGGCGACGAGAACGCCGGACGCGATCCCGCACGGCTGCTCGCGCAGGCGCTGACCCGGGCCGCCGAGGAGGCGTACCGGGCCGTCGCGCACCCGGTGGAGGGCACCATGCTCACCGTCGCCACCGCCGCCGCCCAAGCCGCCGAGACCGCCGCCCGCGCCGCCGGGACCGCAGCCGACGTGGCCGGGGCCGCCTACGACGGAGCCCGCGCGGCCCTCGCCGAAACCCCGGGGCAACTGGCCGTACTGGGCCGGGCCGGAGTGGTCGACGCCGGGGGCTGCGGACTGGTCGCCGTACTCGGGGCCCTGTGGCAGGCGCTGTCCGGGCGGGAGCCGGCCCCCGAGCCGGTACGCGGCCGGGCCGTGCCCGTCCCGAGGCCGCAGGAGCCCTGCCCCGAGGAGCACGGCGGACCCGCCTACGAGGTGATCTACCTGCTGGAGGCCGCCGAGACCGAAGTCGACCGGCTGCGCAACCGGCTCGACGCCCTCGGCGACTCCCTCGTGGTGGTCGGCGGCGACGGGCTCTGGAACGTCCACGTCCACGTCGACGACCCCGGCGCGGCCGTGGAGGCCGGGGTGGACGCCGGGCGGCCGTACCGGATCCGCATCACGCACTTCGGCGACGAACGCCGCCGGGCCCGCGGCGAACGCTCCCAGCGCGCGGTCGTCGCCGTGGTCCAGGGCGAGGGGCTGGCCGGGCTGTGCGGAGAGGCGGGCGCCACCACCCTGCTCGCCCGGCCCGGAGAACCGCCGGCCATCGCCGAACTGGCCGACGCCATCCGCGAGGCGCACGCCCGCGAGGTCGTCCTGCTCCCGAACGGCGCCGAACTGCGCGCGGTCGCGGCGGCCGCCGCCCAGCAGGCGCGCACCGAAGGCGTACGGGTCGCCGTGATCCCCACCCGCTCCGAGGTCCAGGGCCTGGCCGCGCTCGCCGTGCACGACCCGGACGGCACCTTCGACGAGGACGTGGTCGCCATGACGGCGGCCGCCGGAGCCACCCGCTACGGCGAACTCGCCATCGCCGAACGGCAGTCCTTCACCTCGGCCGGCATCTGCCAGGCCGGCGACGTGCTCGGGCTCATCGACGGCGACATCGCCGTCATCGGCACGGGCCTGGCCGAAACCGCCGAGGCCGTCCTGGCCCGCATGCTCGGATCCGGCGGCGAACTCGTCACCCTGGTCCTGGGCCCCGAGGTTCCGGACGAGCTGGCCGAGCGCCTGGAGGCGTACGTCCAGCACGGCCACCTCGCCGTGGACACCGTCACCTATCAGGGCGGCCGCTGGTCGGCGCCGCTGCTCATCGGGGTGGAATAGCCGGGTTGTCGGCGCGATGGTGTGCAATGGAACACGTGCCCGCGCTCGACGAAGACCTCAAGAAGACCCTCGGCCCCGCCACCGCGAAGGTGCTGGCCGAGCAGCTCGGCCTGCACACGGCCCTGGACCTGCTCCACCACTACCCCCGGCGGTACGCGGAGCGCGGCGAGCTGACCTCGCTGGCCGAACTCGCCGACCAGATCGACGAACACGTCACGGTGGTCGCGCAGGTCGCCGACGCGCGGCTGCTGACGTACCAGGGCAGCCGGGGCGGCGGGAAGCGCCTCGAAGTCACCATCACCGACGGCAGCGGACGGCTCCAGCTCGTCTTCTTCGGCTCCGGCGTCCACAAACCGCACAAGGAACTGCTGCCCGGCAGCCGCGCGATGTTCGCGGGCAAGGTCGGCATGTTCAACCACAAGCTCCAGCTCGCCCACCCCGCCTACGAGCCGCTCGGCGAGGACGCCTCCGACCGGGACGCGGCCGCCGCCTTCGCGAGCCAGCTCATCCCGATCTACCCGGCCTGCGCCAAGCTGGAGTCCTGGAAGATCGCCAAGTGCCTGGACGCGGTGCTCCCCACGGCCCAGGAGGTCGTCGACCCGC
This sequence comes from Streptomyces sp. NBC_00335, assembly GCF_036127095.1. Lineage (GTDB taxonomy): Bacteria > Actinomycetota > Actinomycetes > Streptomycetales > Streptomycetaceae > Streptomyces. The sequence goes on along the minus strand of NZ_CP108006.1, from coordinate 2,465,736 downwards.
TGCCGCCGGCCCTGCGCGAGGACCGCGGACTGGTCCCGCTCACCGAGGCCCTGCTGAAGATCCACCGCCCGGTCACCAAGGCCGACATCGAGGACGCCCGCGGCCGCCTCAAATGGGACGAGGCCTTCGTCCTCCAGGTCGCCCTGGCCCGCCGCCGGCACGCCGACTCCCAGCTCCCGGCCGTACCCCGGCGTCCCACCCCCGGCGGCCTCCTCGAATCCTTCGACGCCAAGCTCCCCTTCACCCTCACCGAAGGCCAGCGGACCGTCTCCAAGGAGATCTTCGACGACCTCGCCACCGACCACCCCATGCACCGCCTCCTCCAGGGCGAAGTCGGAAGCGGGAAGACGATGGTCGCGCTGCGGGCCATGCTCGCCGTCGTCGACTCCGGCGGGCAGGCCGCCATGCTGGCCCCCACCGAGGTGCTCGCGCAGCAGCACCACCGGTCCATCACCGAGATGATGGGCGAGCTCGCCGAGGGCGGCATGCTCGGCGGCTCCGACCGGGGCACCAAGGTGGTGCTGCTCACCGGCTCGATGGGGATGCCCGCCCGCCGTCAGGCGCTGCTCGACCTGATCACCGGGGAGGCCGGGCTCGTCATCGGCACGCACGCCCTGATCGAGGACAAGGTGCAGTTCCACGACCTCGGCCTGGTCGTCGTCGACGAACAGCACCGCTTCGGCGTGGAACAGCGCGACGCCCTGCGCTCCAAGGGCAAGCAGCCCCCGCACCTGCTCGTCATGACGGCCACCCCGATCCCGCGCACGGTCGCCATGACCGTCTTCGGCGATCTGGAGACCTCCGTACTGGACCAGCTCCCCGCCGGCCGCTCCCCGATCGCCACGCACGTGGTGCCGGCCAAGGACAAGCCGCACTTCCTGGCCCGGGCCTGGGAGCGGGTCCGCGAGGAAGTGGAGAACGGCCACCAGGCGTACGTGGTCTGCCCGCGCATCGGCGACGGGGAGGACGAGAACGGCAAGGGCGCCAAGGGAGCGAAGGGCGCCAAGAAGAAGGCGGCCGAGGACGACGGCGACCGGCGGCCCCCGCTCGCGGTGCTGGAGATCGCCGAGCAGCTCACCCGGGGCCCGCTCGCGGGACTGTCCGTCGAGGTGCTGCACGGGCGGATGGACCCCGCCGACAAGGACGACGTCATGCGCCGCTTCACCGCGGGCGAGGTCAAGGTGCTGGTCGCCACCACCGTCATCGAGGTCGGGGTGAACGTCCCGAACTCCACCGTCATGGTGATCATGGACGCGGACCGCTTCGGCGTCTCCCAGCTCCACCAGCTCCGCGGCCGCGTCGGCCGCGGCTCCGCCCCGGGACTGTGCCTGCTGGTCAGCGAGATGCACGAGGCCAGCCCCGCCCGGGCCCGGCTCGCGGCCGTCGCCGCCACCCTGGACGGCTTCGAGCTCTCCCGCATCGACCTGGAGCAGCGCCGCGAGGGCGACGTGCTCGGCCAGGCCCAGTCCGGAGTGCGCTCCTCGCTGCGGATGCTCGCGGTCATCGAGGACGAGGAGGTCATCACCCAGGCCCGGGAGGAGGCCACCCGCGTGGTCGCCGCGGACCCCGAGCTCACGGAGCTGCCGGGGCTGCGGACCGCCCTGGACGCCCTGCTGGACACCGAGCGCGAGCAGTACCTGGAGAAGGGGTGACGGGCACGACCTATCGTTGAAGCCCTGCACCATCCTCCGCCCCGCCCACCGAAGGACCCCAGATGACCCGCGTGATCGCCGGAAGCGCCGGCGGGCGACGCCTCGCCGTACCGCCCGGCACCGGCACCCGCCCCACCTCGGACCGGATGCGCGAGGGTCTCTTCTCCACCTTGGAGTCGCTGCACGGAGTCGAGGGGGCCCGCGTCCTCGACCTCTACGCCGGTTCCGGCGCCGTCGGCCTGGAGGCGCTCTCCCGCGGCGCGGACCACGCGCTGCTGGTCGAGCCCGACGCCAAGGCCGCCAAGGCGATCAAGGACAACATCAAGTCGGTCGGCCTGCCCGGCGCCGAATTCCGGTCCGGCAAGGCCGAGCAGATCGCGGCCGGCGCCGCGCACGGGGAGCCGTACGACGTGGTCTTCCTGGACCCGCCGTACGAGGTGGAGCACGCCGACCTCTGCGAGATCCTCCTCACACTCCGGTCCAATGGCTGGCTCACCGACGACGCGCTCGTCACCGTGGAGCGCAGGACCCGCAGCGGGGCCTTCCCGTGGCCGGACGGCTTCGAGCCGCTGCGCTCCAGGAAGTACGGCGAGGGCACCCTTTGGTACGGTCGCGCCGCCTCCATCAGCGAAGAGTCATGAAGCCCGCACCCGGGAACGAGGGAATGCAGTTGCGCCGCGCCGTCTGTCCGGGGTCGTTCGACCCCATCACCAACGGACACCTCGACATCATCGGCAGGGCCTCGCGGCTCTACGACGTGGTCCACGTCGCCGTGATGATCAACCAGTCCAAGCAGGGGCTCTTCACCGTCGAGGAGCGGATCGAGCTGATCCGCGAGGCGACCGCCGGCTACGGGAACATCGTGGTCGAGTCCTTCCACGGGCTCCTCGTCGACTACTGCAAGCAGCGCGAGATCCCGGCCATCGTCAAGGGCCTGCGCGCCGTCAGCGACTTCGACTACGAGCTGCAGATGGCCCAGATGAACATGGGCCTGTCGGGCGTCGAGACGCTCTTCGTCCCGACCAACCCCACCTACAGCTTCCTGTCCTCCTCCCTGGTCAAGGAAGTGGCGGCCTGGGGCGGGGACGTGGCCCACCTGCTGCCCGCACACGTGCACGCGGCGCTGCTGGAGCGCCTGCCCCGGCGCTGAGCCCGGCCGCCGGCGCCCCCTGACCCGAAGTCAGCCGGTGTCGGCTCCCGGGCCGGTGGCCTTACAGTCGTCCCGTCCGTCTCGGGAACCGCCCGGGGCCGAGAGAGTGCGAGCACCCATGGACGTGCAGAAGAAGCTCGACGAGATCGTCGCGGCCGTCGGCAGCGCCCGGTCCATGCCCATGTCGGCCTCGTGCGTGATCAACCGCGCGGAGCTGCTCGCCCAGCTGGAAGAGGTACGGGCAGCCCTGCCGGGCTCGCTCGCACAGGCCCAGGAGCTCATCGGCGGCCGGGAGCAGATGGTCGAGGAGGCCCGGCGCGAAGCCGACCGGATCATCGAGTCGGCGCACGCCCAGCGCGGTTCGCTGATCTCCGACACCGAGGTCGCGCGGCGCTCCCAGGACGAGGCGGACCGGATCCTGGCGGAGGCCCGCCGGGAGGCGGACGAGGTCAAGGCCGAGGCCGACGACTACGTCGACAGCAAGCTCGCGAACTTCGAGGTCGTGCTCACCAAGACCATCGGCTCGGTGGACCGGGGCCGCGAGAAGCTGCTCGGCCGCGGGCCCGGCCTGGACGACCAGGGCTACCCGGACGCCGAGGCGCCCGAGCGCAGCCACGACCCGGAGACGCAGCGCCGGCAGGCCGACGACTACGTGGACACCAAGCTGGCCACCTTCGAAGCGGTGCTCTCCAAGACCCTGGAGGCCGTCGGCCGGGGCCGGCAGAAGCTGCTCGGCCGCGTGGCCACCGACGACCTCGGCGTGCACATGGCCGCCCAGGACGCGGCGGGGCACCAGCAGTCGCGCTCCTCCAGCGACGCGGACTTCCTGGCGGGGCTGGCCGAGCCGCAGGCGCCGCTGATCCCCGCACAGGCCCAGCCGGAGCCGCAGCCGGCGTACGACGCCTACGCCTACCAGCAGCCGGTCCACCAGCCCGTCCAGCAGGACGCCTACGCGTACCAGGACCCCTACGCCGGCTACCAGCAGGTCCAGCAGCAGCCCGACCCGTACGCCGTCTCGTACGAGCAGCAGCAGCCCGACCCGTACGGCGGCTACCAGCAGCCCCAGCAGGGCACGCACGACCAGCAGGCCGCGCTCGACGAGACCAGCTTCTTCGACACGAGCATGATCAATCTGGACCAGCTGCGCCAGTACGAGCAGGGCCGCTGATCGCTTCCGGACCTGGATTGGGCTCAGAGCGAAGCGGCGGGTATCCTGGCTCTTCGGTCGCGCGTATGCACCGCGATCCATGCTGCCCTTGAGTGGCGGAAATCTTGATCTTCAGCAGTCTCCAGTGATTTTGTGAAAGCGGGAACAGCCCTGAACACCCACCTCGACCACCGCAACCCCCTCGTGTTCGACACGCACGAGCTGGGTCGGCGTCCTGGTGCCATGCTGCGGCTGTCCCGTGAGATCGCGGCGCCGGCGGACCTCGGTCTCGCCGGAGTCATCGGAGTGCCGGAAGGCAGTCGGCTGAACCTCAAGCTCCGCCTGGAGTCGGTCATGGAAGGGGTGCTTGTCACAGGCACCGCCCGTGGCTCGGCAACCGGGGAATGCGTAAGGTGTCTGGAGGCCGTCGAGTGTGAGCTCAAGGCGGACTTCCAGGAGATGTTCTCGTACCCTGACGCCGACGACCGGATCCGCTCCAAGGCGGAGCCGGCCGACGACGCCGAGGACGACGAGGACACGCTCTTTCTCGAGGACGGTTTGTTCGACCTCGAATCCGTGCTGCGCGACGTGGTGGTGCTTGCACTGCCGCTGCAGCCGGTGTGCCGGGAGGACTGTCTCGGACTGTGCCCCGATTGCGGGCTCAGCCTGAACGACGACCCGGACCACCACCATGACGCCGTCGACATCCGTTGGGCGGCATTGCAGGGACTCGTCACCGATCAGGGCGTCGAGAAGGACAATATGAGCGGCACTGCCTCCGACGGAGTTCAGAGCGCCGCCGAGAAGCAGGAGAAGTAGCCGTGGCTGTTCCGAAGCGGAAGATGTCGCGCAGCAACACGCGCCACCGCCGGTCGCAGTGGAAGGCTGCGGTCCCCACCCTGGTTTCGTGTGAGCGTTGCCAGGAGCCGAAGCTCCAGCACATTGCGTGCCCGAGCTGCGGCACCTACAACAAGCGCCAGGTCCTCGAGGTCTGAGCGGCTGGTGAGAGGCGCAATGTCTGAGCTGTCCAACGCTGAGAAGCAGGCAGTCAGTAACAACGCGGCCTCGTCCCACGTGCTTCTGGAAGGGCGGCTCGGGTATCGACTCGAGTCCGCCCTTCTGGTGCGTGCGCTGACCCACCGCTCGTACGCGTACGAGAACGGCGGTCTGCCCACCAACGAACGGCTGGAGTTCCTCGGGGACTCCGTGCTGGGCCTGGTGGTCACGGACACGCTGTACACGACCCACCCCGACCTGCCGGAAGGCCAACTGGCCAAACTGCGGGCCGCGGTAGTCAACTCGCGTGCACTGGCGGAGGTCAGCCGCGGCCTCCAACTCGGCTCCTTCATCCGGCTCGGCCGGGGCGAAGAGGGTACGGGTGGCCGGGACAAGGCCTCCATCCTCGCCGACACCCTTGAAGCGGTGATCGGCGCGGTCTACCTCGACCAGGGCCTCGACGCGGCCTCGGAGCTGGTTCACCGGCTCTTCGATCCGCTCATCGAGAAGTCCTCGAACCTCGGTGCCGGCCTGGACTGGAAGACCAGTCTCCAGGAACTCACGGCGGCCGAGGGTCTGGGCGTTCCCGAATACCTGGTCACCGAGACCGGCCCGGACCATGAGAAGACCTTCACCGCCGCCGCGCGCGTCGGTGGGACCTCCTACGGTTCCGGTGTCGGACGCAGCAAGAAGGAAGCGGAACAGCAGGCCGCCGAGTCCGCGTGGCGCGGTATCAGTACCGCTGCGGGCTCCGTGTCCGGCGCCGCTCCGGCCGAGGTCCAGGCTCCGGCCGCGACCGAGGCCGAGGCTCCGGACGAGGCCGACGGGGCGACGACCCCCGCCGACCCGGCGCCGAACGCCTGAACCGTTCTTCCGGGAACTCCCCGCCCCGCCCCCTGCTCCGGCAGGTGGCGGGGCGGACCCGTTTCCGGACGCGATCGGCCCCGCCGGGGTTCCAGGGGGTGTCCGGGCAGGGCCCGGGGAAGGGCGGGTGGGGGACGAGCCCCGCAGGGGCAGTCGGTACGCTCGCGGGAGAGAGCCCGATCCGAACCCTCCGGAGGAACACCGTGCCCGAGCTGCCCGAGGTCGAAGTGGTGCGGCGCGGGCTGGAACGCTGGGTGGCCGGGCGGACCGTCACGGCCGTCGAGGTCCTGCACCCGCGGGCCGTACGGCGACACGAGGGCGGCGGCGCCGATTTCGCGGCGCGGCTCACGGGGGAGACCTTCGGGGTGCCGCAGCGGCGCGGCAAGTACCTGTGGCTGCCGCTGGAGGAGCGCGAACACTCCGTGCTCGGGCACCTCGGGATGAGCGGGCAGCTCCTCGTGCAGCCCGAGGGGGCGCCCGACGAGAAGCACCTGCGCATCCGGGTGCGGTTCGGGGACGACGCCGGGACCGAGCTGCGCTTCGTGGACCAGCGGACCTTCGGCGGACTGTCGCTGCACCCCTGTGTCCCCGACAGCGAGGACGGGCTGCCCGACGTCATCACGCACATCGCGCGCGATCCCCTGGACCCGCTCTTCGACGAGGCGGCCTACCACCTGGCGCTGCGGGCCAAGCGCACCACGGTGAAGCGGGCGCTGCTCGACCAGTCGCTGATCAGCGGGGTCGGCAACATCTACGCGGACGAATCGCTCTGGCGCGCCAAGCTGCACTACGAGCGCCCCACCGCCACGCTCACGCGCCCCCGGAGCACGGAACTCCTCGGCCACGTCCGGGACGTCATGAACGAGGCCCTCGCCGTGGGCGGCACCAGCTTCGACAGCCTCTACGTCAACGTCAACGGCGAGTCCGGCTACTTCGATCGTTCGCTCGATGCCTACGGGCGGGAGGACGAGCCCTGCCGCCGCTGCGGCACCCCGATGAGGCGCCGGCCCTGGATGAACCGGTCGAGCTACTTCTGCCCGCGCTGCCAGCGGCCTTCGCGCGTGGCGTCGTAGGCGGACCTGGAAGAAAGCACCGCGGGCATGCTGCCCTCCAGCAGCCCGATGAGCGCGTCCACGCGCTGCGCGACCTCCGCGCCGAACGGGGTGAGCTCGTAGTCGACGCGGGGCGGGTTGGTCGGCTGGGCCTCCCGGTTGACTATGCCGTCGCGTTCCAGCGCGTGCAGCGTCTGGGAGAGCATTTTCTCGCTGATACCGTCCACGCGGCGGCGCAGCTCGTTGAACCGGCACGGCCCCTTGGACAGGGCACCGACCGTGAGGCTGCCCCAGCGACCCGTGACGTGTTCCAGCGTTTCGCGGGAGGGGCACGTGCGAGCGAACACATCGAAAGCACCGAAGGAGTCGGAGGCCTGTTCGGGCGTGCCGTCGTCCCCGGCCTCGCCACACCCTGGAGTCTGCATGATTTCAGCCTACTACTGCGCAGCGCCAGCCATCCAGGTTGCGCTTTCAAAAAGTTAGTGCTTTCCTCGAGGTAGTTAACACACCGCGCAACGCCGTGACCCCCCACGGTGTTTTCCGAGGGAGACCCGCCTTGTCTGCAACCACCTTCACCCCCGTCATCTCGATCGCCTACCACTCCGGCTACGGCCACACCGCCGTGATCGCCGAGGCCGTCAAGGCCGGCGCCCTCGACGCCGGTGCCACCGTGCACATGATCAAGGTCGACGAGATCGATGAAGCGAAGTGGGAGCTCCTGACCGCGTCCGACGCGATCGTCTTCGGCTCTCCGACCTACATGGGCACCGCCTCCGGCGCCTTCCACGTCTTCGCCGAGGCCAGCTCGAAGATCTGGTTCGCGGGCGGCTGGCAGGACAAGGTCGCCGCGGGCTTCACCAACTCCGGGTCCAAGTCCGGCGACAAGGGCAACACCCTCGACTACTTCCAGACGCTGGCCTCCCAGCACGGCATGAGCTGGGTCAACCTGGGCCTGAAGCCGGGCTGGAACTCCAGCACCGGTTCCGAGAACGACCTCAACCGCCTCGGCTTCTTCGACGGCGCCGCCGCCCAGTCCAACGGTGACCAGGGTCCCGAGTTCGTCCACAAGGCCGACATCGCCACCGCCGAGCACCTCGGCGGCCGCGTCACCGAGCAGACCCGTGTCCTGCTCGCCGGCCGCGCCGCCCTGGCCTCGGTCTGAGGGGCTGATGGTCTGACGTACGGCCCTGCCGGGCGCTGACCGTCCGGCAGGGGCGCGGTACGGAGAAACGGGCGGGGGCACGGTCGGGCGCGGCGATATCCGCCGCGCGCGACCGTGCCCCCGCCCGTTGTGCTGCCGGAAGCTGCTGCTAGAAGCCGAAGTCCTGGGTCCACCAGGGGCCGCCGGCGGCGTTGTACACGCCGACGCCCAGGGTGCGGAACTCGCAGTTGAGGATGTTGGCCTTGTGGCCCGGGCTGTTCATCCAGGCCTTCATCACGGCCGCCGCGTCGCCCTGGCCTCGGGCGATGTTCTCGCCGCCCATCCCCGATATGCCCGCCTTGGTGGCGCGGTCCCACGGGCTGTTGCCGTCGGGGTCCGTGTGGTCGAAGAAGCCACGGACGGCCATGTCCTTGCTGAAGGCTCCGGCCAGCCCCGCCAGCGGCGGGTTCGCCCGGACCGGACCGCACCCGGCCTGTGCGCGCTCCTGGTTCACCAGGGTGAGTACGGCCGACTCCTCGGCGGAGTGGCCGGCGGAGGTGGGCGGGGCCGCCGGGGCCGCGGGGGCGGAAGGCTTCGGCGTGGAAGGCTTCGGCTTCACCGGGGTCGGGGTGGGGCTCGCCTCCGGGGTCTTCGACGGCTCCTTGGAGGGAGACGGGGAAGGGGTGGCCGACGGGGACGGCGAGGCGGAGGGGGTGGGGGAGGAGGAAGGGGTGCTCGCTCCCGCGGAAGCCCGGCCGGACAGGTTGGCGAGGCCGCCCTGCTGCTGCAACGCGCTCTCGGGGCTCGGCGAGGCCTTGGCCTTCGCCTCCGCGGTCTTCGCGTCGGAGCCCGCGGTCGTGACCCCTACGTAGGGGAAGGAGGATCCGACCGGGACGACGCCCGTCGTGACGGCTGCCGTGCCGAGGACGACGGCCACGGATGCGCCGAGCAGACCGCCTCGCAGGGCGGCGCGGCGCTTGCCGCCGGGGCGCGGCGCGGCGTGGAGTCGGTGGCGTCCCATCGCGGCTCACCTTCCTGGGGGTTTGAGATCAGCACTGCGGGATCAGCGGTTCAAGATCAACCTTTACTCACCCAAATGGGTGAGCTCATTGCTGCGCGACTGTACGCCATGGCGACAGGGGGTGAGGTGACCCGGAAATGTTTGCCCGGTTAGCGTTCAGGCATGAATGAAGATGTGCGCATGACCGCCTGGGTGCGCGGCCGTGTACAGGGAGTGGGCTTCCGCTGGTTCACCAGGGCCAACGCCATGGAGATCGGCGGACTGGCCGGCTTCGCCCTCAACCTGGACGACGGGCGAGTACAGGTGGTGGCCGAAGGTCAACGTGAGAATTGCCACCGGCTCCTGGCGTGGCTGCACGGCGCCGACACGCCCGGGAACGTGGACGGGGTGACAGAGATCTGGGGCACACCGCGCGGCGGCTACGACGGGTTCGCGATCCGGTGAGCGATCGACTGATCATGTACTGAACACATCGCCGGATGGTTCGCATGCGGTCGGAACTGCGCATTCGTCGCCGACGCGTTGCCGGGGCGGCCGATCCGTGGAAGGCTCGGAGACGAGGATGATCTCCACGCCCCTTGCGGGGGCCGGGATGCCCGCCGATACGGGGCGTGATCGTGTTGACCGTCAAACTTTTTGGTGAGACGCTGGAAGCCCCGCGCACCTGAGCTGTTTGGCAGTGCTGGCAGTACACAGTGTCAGCCAAAGATCGATGCAGTGACTGACAGTCGCTGCCGGACATCCGCGGGTGCGATTCCCTCACGACCCACACCGCTTCGGTCGGTCACTCAGTGTGGAGGACCATCCATCATGGCAAAGGCGCTTCTCGGTTACGTCGGCGGTTCCGACCCGCGACTCCTCGCCGAGATGCGACGGCTTCAGCAGCGCGTCCAGGACCTCGAGTCCGAGCTCGGACGAATTCAGTCCGAAAACGACGCTCTGAACGCGGCCGCCGCACAGCACGGAGACTCGCTGCTTGACAGCATCGACCTCGACGTACCCCAGGCGGAGCCTGCGCTCACCTGATCCGCGCTCCCTCGTCGCTCGATCAACAGAACCGCATGATCTGCAAGGGACGCTTCGGCGTCCCTTCTTTCTTTCCGTTCCGCTCCATGCCGCCTTTCCCACCTGCGGACGCGGCCGTCAGGCGGCGTTGCGCCAGGTGGGGGCCCATTCCTTTAACGTCTGATCTGCCCTGCACCTTCATGGGCGAAACCGAACGTGAAAGGTAGAGTCCGGCGGCGTGCACCTCAAGTCCCTGACCCTGCGTGGCTTCAAATCCTTCGCCTCCGCAACCACCCTGCGCTTCGAGCCGGGCATCACCTGTGTCGTGGGCCCCAACGGCTCCGGCAAGTCCAATGTGGTGGACGCGCTCTCCTGGGTCATGGGCGAACAAGGGGCCAAGTCCCTGCGCGGCGGGAAGATGGAAGACGTCATCTTCGCCGGCACGACCGGCCGCCCGCCGCTCGGCCGCGCCGAGGTCTCGCTCACCATCGACAACTCCGACGGCGCGCTGCCCATCGAGTACGCCGAGGTCACCATCACGCGGATCATGTTCCGCGGCGGCAGCAGCGAGTACCAGATCAACGGTGACACCTGCCGCCTCCTCGACATCCAGGAACTGCTCTCCGACTCCGGCATCGGCCGCGAGATGCACGTCATCGTCGGACAGGGCCAGCTGGACTCCGTACTGCACGCCGATCCGATGGGCCGCCGCGCCTTCATCGAGGAGGCCGCCGGAGTGCTCAAGCACCGCAAGCGCAAGGAGAAGGCGCTGCGCAAGCTCGACGCGATGCAGGCCAACCTCGCGCGCGTGCAGGACCTGGGCAACGAGCTGCAGCGCCAGCTCAAGCCCCTGGGCCGGCAGGCGGCCGTGGCCCGGCGCGCGGCGGTGATCCAGGCGGACCTGCGGGACGCGCGGCTGCGGCTGCTCGCCGACGACCTCGTGACGCTCAAGGGCGCGCTCGACGCGGAGATCGCGGACGAGGCGGCCCTGAAGGAGCGCAAGGAGGCGGCCGAGGCGCAGCTCGCGGCGGCGGTGCGGCGGGAATCCGAACTGGAGGAGGCCGTACGCGAACTCGCGCCACGGCTCCAGCGGGCGCAGCAGACCTGGTACGAGCTGTCGCAGCTCGCCGAACGGGTGCGCGGGACGGTGTCGCTGGCGGACGCCCGGGTCACCTCCGCTTCGGCGCCGGCCGAGGACGAGCGCCACGGCCGGGATCCGCAGGACATGGAGAAGGAGGCCGCCCGGATCCGCGAGCAGGAGGCGGAACTGACGGCCGCGCTGGAGGCCGCCGCGCGGGCCCTGGAGGACACGGTCGCCCACCGGGCCGAGCTGGAGCGCTCGCTGGCCGACGAGGAACGGCGGCTACGGGACGTGGCGCGGGCCATCGCCGACCGGCGCGAGGCGCTGGCCCGGCTGACGGGCCGGCTGGGCGCGGCCCGCTCCCGCGCGGGCGCGGCCCAGGCGGAGATCGACCGGCTGGTCGTGGCGCGGGACGGGGCGCGGGCGCGGGCGGAAGAGGCGCGCGAGGAGTACGAGGCGCTGGCGCGGGAGGTCGGGGAGGAGGAGTCCCCGGGGTCCCCGGGGGCGGCTGATGCTTCCGGTTCCGCTTCGGGGCCGGGGGAGTACGAGGCGGCGCGGGCCGAGCTGGCGGCGGCGGAGGCCGGACTCGGGGAGGCCCGGGACGCGTTGGCGGCGGCGGAGCGTTCGAAGGCGGCGGTGTCGGCGCGACGGGATGCCCTGGCGATGGGGCTGCGCCGCAAGGACGGTACGGCGGAGCTGCTCGCCGCGCGGCTGGAGGGGCTGCTGGGTCCGGCGGCGCAGCGGTTGTCCGTGACCCCGGGGTACGAGGTCGCCGTGGCGGCGGCGCTGGGTGCGGTGGCGGACGCGGTGGCCGTCACGTCCACGGCGGCGGCGGCCGGGGCGATTCGGTACCTGCGGGACGGGGAGGCGGGGAGGGCCGCGTTCCTGATTGCTCCCGGCGCGGTGGCCTCCGGCGGTTCGGTGGTTGGGGGTGGGGCGGGAGTCCCGGGGCAGGCGGTGGCCTCCGGCGGTTCGGTGGTTGGGGGCGGAGCGGGAGTCCCGGGGCAGGCCCCGGATCCGGCGTCGGCCCCGGCCCCGGCCCCGGCCCAGGCCCAGGCCCCGGACTCGGGCCCGGGGGCCGGCGTGGGCCCCGTGGGCCTGGAGCGGGTTTCCGGGGTTGGGGCTGCCGGTGGGGTTGCGGCGGGGGCGGTTTTCCCCCACCCCGCCCCTTCCCGAAACTGGGGCTCCGCCCCAGACCCCGCGCCTCAAACGCCGGCGGGGCTGAATTTGCCGGGCCCCGTGCCTCAGGTGGCGGCGGGGTTGGGTGTGCCGGGCCCCGTGCCTCAAGTGGTGGCTGGGGTGGCTGGGGTGGGGTCGGTCTCCGTGGTTGGTGGGGACTTCGTGCGTGCCGTTGCTGCCGGGGGGCTCGTGCAGGGGGACGCCGAAGTGGTGCGGGCCGTGGCGTGGGTGTTGCGGGACTTCGTGGTGGTCGGGGGGCTCGATGAGGCCGAGGCGCTGGTTGCCGCGCGGCCCGAACTCGTGGCCGTGACCGGTGAAGGGGACGTGCTCGGGGCGCACCTCGCGCACGGCGGGTCCGCCGGGGTGCCGAGCCTGATCGAAGTGCAGGCCGCCGTCGACGAGGCGGCGGCGGAGCTGGCACGGCTGGACGGCCGGTGTCTGGTGCTGGCGGGCGAGAAGGAGTCCGCGGATGCGCGCCGGGTGGCGGCCGGGGCCCGGGTCGAGGAGCTCGGGGAGCTCCGGCGGGCCGCCGAGCGGGCCCGGGCCGGGGTCGCGCAGCAGCTCGGCCGGCTCGCCGGGCAGGCGAAGGGGGCGCTGGGCGAAGCCGAGCGCGCCGCCGCGGCCGCAGCCACGGCGCAGGATGCGCTGGAGCAGGCGCTGGCCGACGTAGAGGAGTGCGCGGAACGGCTCGCCGTCGCCGAGGAGATGCCCGCGGAAGAGGAGCCGGACACCTCGCGCAGGGACCGGCTCGCGGCCGACGGGGCGAACGCACGGCAGACCGAGATGGAGGCCCGGCTGCAGCTCAGGACCCATGAGGAGCGGGTCAAGGGGCTCGCCGGCCGGGCCGATTCCCTCGACCGCGGGGCCAGGGCCGAGCGGGAGGCCCGGGCCAGGGCCGAACGCCGCCGGGAACGGCTGCGGTACGAGGCGAAGGTGGCCGCGGCCGTCTCCGCCGGAGCCCGCCAGCTGCTCGCCCACATCGAGGTGTCGCTGACCCGCGCCGTGGGGGAGCGCACGTCGGCCGAGTACGCGAAGGGCGTGCGCGAGCGCGAGCTCGACGAGGCCCGGGGACTGGGCCGCGGCCTGAAGGGCGAGCTCGACAAGCTCACGGACTCCGTGCACCGCGGCGAGGTGCTCGGCGCCGAGAAGCGCATGCGGATCGAGCAGGTGGAGAGCCGTGCGCTGGAGGAGTTCGGGATGGCGGCCGCGGGGCTGGTCGCCGAGTACGGGCCCGACCAGCCGGTGCCGCCGAGCCCGTCCGCGGACGGGGAGGCCCCGGATCCCGACGCCGGGCCGGAGCCCTTCGTACGCGCCCGGCAGGAGAAGCGGCTGAAGGCGGCCGAGCGGGCCTACCAGCAGCTCGGCAAGGTCAACCCGCTGGCGCTGGAGGAGTTCGCGGCGCTGGAGGAGCGGCACAAGTTCCTCAGCGAGCAGCTGGAGGACCTGCGCAAGACCAGAGCCGACCTCCTTCAGGTCGTGAAGGAGGTAGACCAGCGGGTCGAGGAGGTCTTCACGGAGGCCTACCGCGATACGGCCCGCCAGTTCGAGGGGGTCTTCTCGCGGTTGTTCCCCGGCGGCGAGGGCCGGCTGATCCTGACGGATCCGGACAACATGCTGACCACGGGCGTCGACGTCGAGGCCCGGCCGCCGGGCAAGAAGGTCAAGCGGCTGTCGCTGCTCTCGGGCGGTGAGCGCTCGCTGACCGCCGTGGCCCTGCTGGTCTCCATCTTCAAGGCGCGGCCCAGCCCGTTCTACGTGATGGACGAGGTCGAGGCCGCCCTCGACGACACCAACCTCCAGCGGCTGATCCGGATCATGGAGGAGCTGCAGGAGAGCTCGCAGCTGATCGTGATCACGCACCAGAAGCGGACGATGGAGGTCGCCGACGCGCTCTACGGGGTCTCGATGCAGGGCGACGGCGTCTCGAAGGTCATCAGCCAGCGCCTCCGCTGACGGGCCGGCCGGGTGTGGCCGCGCCGATGCGGGGCACGTGCGCTCCGATGGCCCCTCCGGGTGGTGCCCGATCTTGACCTGTGTGCCACTGGGAGGGATCACACCCTCAGCCCGTCACCACAGCCGGCACGCAGGAGCGCACCTTGAGCAGCAGGACGACGCCGCCCCAGGCCTCAGGCGGCGGCCACGTATCGCAGCCCGACCACCTCGGGCACGTCATCTTCATCACCGCGGCCGCCGCGATGGGCGGATTCCTCTTCGGCTACGACAGCTCCGTCATCAACGGCGCCGTCGAGGCCATCCGCGACCGCTTCGACGTCGGTTCCGGCACGCTCGCCCAGGTGATCGCGGCCGCGCTGATCGGCTGCGCCCTCGGCGCGGCCACCGCCGGCCGGATCGCCGACCGGATCGGCCGCATCCGCTGCATGCAGATCGCCGCCGTCCTCTTCACGGCCAGTGCCATCGGCTCCGCCCTGCCGTTCGCCCTTTGGGACCTGGCGCTCTGGCGGGTCATCGGCGGCTTCGGCATCGGCATGGCTTCGGTGATCGGCCCGGCCTACATCGCCGAGGTCTCCCCGCCCGCCTACCGCGGCCGGCTCGCCTCGTTCCAGCAGGCCGCGATCGTCATCGGAATCGCCATTTCCCAGCTCGTCAACTGGGGGATCCTCAACCTCGCGGGCGGCGACCAGCGCGGAAAGATCGGCGGCCTGGAAGCCTGGCAGTGGATGCTCGGCGTCATGGTCGTCCCGGCCGTGCTCTACGGCCTGCTCTCCTTCGCCATTCCCGAGTCCCCGCGCTTCCTCGTCTCGGCGGGCCGCATGGAGAAGGCCAAGACGGTCCTGCGCGAGGTCGAGGGCGAGGGCATCGACGCCGACGCCCGCGTCCGCGAGATCGACAGCGCCATCCATTCGGAGCAGAAGTCCACCTTCAAGGACCTCCTCGGCGGCCGCTTCGGCTTCCTGCCGATCGTCTGGATCGGCATCGGCCTCTCCGTCTTCCAGCAGCTCGTCGGCATCAACGTGATCTTCTACTACAGCTCCTCGCTGTGGCAGTCGGTCGGCATCGACCCGAGCTCCTCGTTCCTGTACTCCTTCGAGACCTCCGTCGTGAACATCATCGGTACGGTGATCGCGATGGTCTTCGTGGACCGCATCGGCCGCAAGCCCCTCGCGCTCATCGGGTCCGTGGGCATGGCGATCTCCCTCGCGCTCGCCGCGTGGGCCTTCTCCTACAAGGACACCAGCGGTGGCGACATCGCCCTCCCGCACGCCCAGGGGCTCGTGGCCCTCATCGCGGCCAACTGCTTCGTGCTCTTCTTCGCCCTGTCCTGGGGCGTGGTGGTCTGGGTCCTGCTCGGCGAGATGTTCCCGGGCCGCATCCGCGCCGCGGCCCTCGGCGTGGCGGCCGCCGCCCAGTGGATCGCCAACTGGGTCATCACCGTCTCGTTCCCGACGCTCTCGGACTGGAACCTGTCCGGGGCGTACGTCATCTACGCGGTCTTCGCCGTGCTCTCGATCCCGTTCATCCTCAAGTGGGTGCCGGAGACCAAGGGCAAGGCGTTGGAGGAGATGGGCTGACCGACCCCGCCAACAGCCCCTCTCCTCCCGCAGCGGGTACTGCCCCGTCTCAGTCCTTGAGGCGGGGCAGCACCTGTTCGCACAGGAGCTGCAGGCTCCGCCAGCCCTCGTCCACGGGCATCCCGCCGCACAGCGGGTGCAGCACCAGGTTCCCGGCCTCGCCGGCGCCGCGGGCGTACGCGACCGCCTCGTCCGGGGTCAGGATGCGGTACACGCCCTCGGCGCGCAGCTCCTCCACCGTGTGCGCACCCGACCGTACGGCGCTGCGGATGTCCTTGGACTGCCAGGAGGCGTACATCCCGGCCTCGTGCAGGAACCGCTCGCCGTACTGGTC
The DNA here is from genome assembly GCF_036127095.1 of Streptomyces sp. NBC_00335. Taxonomy (GTDB): domain Bacteria; phylum Actinomycetota; class Actinomycetes; order Streptomycetales; family Streptomycetaceae; genus Streptomyces. Next base: position 2,449,584 of record NZ_CP108006.1, on the reverse strand, counting down.
CCACGCCCGGTCCGGGTCCTCCGCGATGTGCAGCAGCGGGGTCTCGGCCGCCGGCATCATGCAGAAGCCCTCCGTGCCGTACTCCGCGAGCTTCGCGTGGTAGTACGCCTCCAGCTCGGGCAGGTGCGCGCTCGGGAAGAACGGCAGCCCCAGGCGGGCCGCCCGGCGGGCCGCCGCCTCCGAGCTGCCGCCGACCAGGAGCAGCGGGTGCGGCTGGGTGAAGGGCCGCGGGGTGACCCGTACGGTACGGCCGCGGAACTCGAACGGCTCGCCGGTCCAGGCCTTGAGCAGGGTCTCCAGCAGCTCGTCCTGGAGCTTGCCGCGCCGGCCCCACTCCACGCCGTGCTGCTCGTACTCCTCGGGCCGGTAGCCGATGCCGGCCACCGTGACGAGGCGGCCGCCGCTGAGCAGGTCCAGTACGGCGATGTCCTCGGCGACCTTCAGCGGGTCGTACAGCGGGCCGATGATCGCCGAGACGGTGACCGCGATCCGGCGGGTGGCGCCGAAGACCGCGCCCGCGAAGGCGAAGGGGGAGGGCAGCCAGTTGTTGTCGGTGCCGTGGTGCTCCTCGGTCTGGATGGTGTCGATCCCGCGGTCGTCCGCGTACTTCGCCATCTCCAGCGCGGCCTTGTAGCGGGCGGAGAGGGTTTCCGGAGTGCCGTTCGGGTCGATGAGGTTGAACCGGGCCACGGTGATGGGCATGGAGAAGTCCCCCTTCGCCGGAGGTGGGTGGGCGGGCGAAGGGGGACGTTAGCTGACGTGGCGTCAGTTGGACAGGGATCCGGCGGGGACCCGCTCGTCCGCCGGGGCCTGCGGAGCCGGAGCCGCCGGAGTCGCCGGCGTGCGCGGCAGGACCGCGTACAGCACGGCCGAGGTGACGATGCCCGCCGCCCAGCCCAGGCCGTTCTGCCCGATCCAGGTGGTGGCCAGCGGGCCGCTGAACCAGTCGACCTTCGTGAACAGCAGGCCCACCGCCAGGGCCAGGCCCCAGGCGGTCATGGCCTGCCAGGCGAAACCGCCCCGGTACCAGTAGGCGCTGCTCCGCGTGGTGTCCAGCAGCGCGGCCCCGTCGTAGGAGGGGCGGCGCAGCATGTCCACGCCGAAGACGCCGATCCAGGCGGAGAAGGCCACGGCCAGCAGGGTCAGGAAGGAGATGAACGAACCGAAGAAGCTGGTGGCGACCACCATCAGCAGGAAGCCGAAGACCAGGCTGATGACGGCGTTGACGCTGACCGCCGCCGCACGCGGGACCTTGATGCCGAGGGTCTGGGCGGTGAAGCCCGCCGAGTACATGGACATCGAGTTGATGAGCAGCATGCCGACGAGCGCGATCAGCAGGTACGGGACCGCGATCCAAGTCGGCAGCAGTTCGCCGATGAAGGACACCGGGTCCTGCGCCGTGGCCAGGTCGGGGGTGGCGACGGCCATCACCGCGCCCATGAGCACCATCGGGATCACGACGACGGCCGCGCCGCTGATGGTCGCGCCGACCATGCCCCGGGCGGAGGCGGTACGGGGAAGGTAGCGGGTGAAGTCCGGGCCGGAGGGAACCCAGCTGATGCCGCCGGCCGCGATGGTGCCGATGCCCGCGATCATCATCGCGGTGGAGCCGGCGGGCTTGGCGAAGACGGCGGACCAGTCGGTCTCGGCGATCAGGTAGCCCAGCACGAGCACGCTGAACGCGCCGAAGAGGTACGTGGACCACTTGGAGCAGACGCGCAGCGCGTTGATGCCGAGGCCGGAGACCAGGAAGGTGCAGCCGACGAAGAAGAGCAGGGTGACGACGATCAGGGTGGTGTTCTTCTTCACTCCGAAGACCAGGTCGAGGACGGTCAGGACGGCGTAGGCGCCGCTGACCGCGTTGATGGTCTCCCAGCCCCACCGGGCGACCCAGATCAGGGCGCCGGGGAAGAGGTTCCCGCGCTGGCCGAAGACGGCCCGGGAGAGCGCCATGCCGGGGGAGCCGCCGCGCTTGCCCGCGATGGATATGAGCCCCACGAGCCCGTAGGAGACCACGGGCGCGGCGATCGCGACGACGAGCACCTGCCAGATGTTCAGCTTGTTGAAGATGACGAGACCGGCGCCCATGGTCAGCAGCAGCACGCTGATGTTGGCGGCGACCCAGGTCGGGACGAGCTCGCGGACCCGGCCGCGGCGCTCGGCGTCCGGGACGGGCTCCAGGCCGCGCGACTCGACGGCGGTCTCGGCAGGCATAGGTGTACTCCGTGGGGGAGGCGGGGGTGTGATGGGGGGCTGCTCATCATCGTAGATTTGCCGCAAAAACCACAAACAGAGGCTTACGGCCCGGTATGAACCTCCAGGGTCCCCGCCCCGGGGTGCGCGTGGCCGATACTGGGCTGGTTATGGAAATCCTCATCCTTGCCGTAGTCATCGCCCTGGTCGCGGTCGGTGCGATCAGCGGGCTCGTGGTCAGCAGCCGCAAGAAGAAGCAGCTGCCCCCCACGGCCCCGCCCAGCACGCCGACCATCACTGCCCCGCCCGCCGAGCCGCAGGTGGGGGAGGACGCCGCACCGACGGCGGAAGAGCCGCGCCGCACGATCGAAGAGGTCGTGCTGCCCGAGGCCGAGGCCCCGGTCGCGGAGCCCGAAGCCCCCGTCGCCGAGGTTCCGGCCGCGCCCGAGATCGAGGTGCCCGAGCCCACCGCCGGCCGCCTGGTCCGGCTGCGCGCCCGCCTCGCCCGGTCGCAGAACACGCTCGGCAAGGGACTGCTCACGCTGCTCTCCCGCGAGCACCTCGACGAGGACACCTGGGAGGAGATCGAGGAGACCCTCCTCATCGCCGACGTCGGTGTCGCTCCGACCCAGGAACTGGTGGACCGGCTCCGCGAGCGGGTCAAGGTGCTCGGCACCCGCACCCCCGCCGATCTGCGCGCCCTGCTGAAGGAGGAGCTGGTCGCGCTCCTCGGTACCGACTTCGACCGCGCCGTGAAAACCGAGAGCGGCGTGGACACCCCCGCCGTCATCATGGTCGTCGGCGTGAACGGCACCGGCAAGACCACCACCACCGGCAAGCTCGCCCGCGTGCTCGTCGCCGACGGCCGCAGCGTCGTGCTCGGCGCGGCGGACACCTTCCGCGCCGCCGCCGCCGACCAGCTCCAGACCTGGGGCGACCGGGTCGGGGCGCGCACCGTGCGCGGACCCGAGGGTGGTGACCCGGCCTCGATCGCCTACGACGCGGTCAAGGAGGGCATCGCCCAGGGCGCCGACGTGGTGCTCATCGACACGGCGGGCCGCCTGCACACCAAGACCGGCCTGATGGACGAGCTCGGCAAGGTCAAGCGCGTCGTGGAGAAGCACGGTCCGCTCGACGAGATCCTGCTGGTCCTGGACGCCACCACCGGGCAGAACGGCCTGACCCAGGCCCGGGTCTTCGCGGAGGTCGTGGACATCACCGGCATCGTGCTGACCAAGCTCGACGGCACCGCCAAGGGCGGCATCGTCATCGCCGTCCAGCGCGAGCTCGGCGTCCCGGTCAAGCTCGTCGGCCTCGGCGAGGGCGCGGACGACCTGGCGCCCTTCGAGCCGGAGGCCTTCGTCGACGCCCTGATCGGCGACTGACCGCGCCCGACGCTCCTACGCCGGCCAGTGCCCCCGAGGTCCCCAGGACCCGGGGGCATTGCCATGGGCGGGGCCGCGGGCAGGTGCACGGGCGGAGCCAGGTGCGGAGCTAGGCGCGGCGCAGCCGGTGGCAGAGGTAGGCGAGGGTGCCCAGCAGGAGGCGGGCCTGCGGGGGATCCCCGGCCGAGTCCAGAGCCGGCGGACGCATCCAGCTCACCGGGCCGAGGCCCGCGAAGTCCGAGGGCGGGGCGGTGACGTAGGAGCCCTGGCCCAGCGCGCGCAGATCGAGACCGGCGTCGTCCCAGCCCATCCGGTACAGCAGCTGCGGCAGCCCGGCCGCCGCCCCCGGGGCGACGAAGAACCGGGCCCGGCCGTCCGGGGTCGCGGTCACCGGGCCGAGCGGCAGGCCCATCCGCTCCAGCCGGACCAGCGCCCGCCGCCCGGCCTCCTCGGCCACCTCGATGACGTCGAAGGAGCGGCCGACGGGGAGCAGTACCGCGGCGCCCGGGTACCCGCTCCAGGTCTCGGTGACCTCGTCGAGGGTGGCGCCGGCCGGGACGGTCGGAGCGAGGGCCAGCGGATGCGCCCCCGGCGCACCACAACTCGTATGACCGCAGGAACAGTCGCGGGAGGGCCCCGCGGCCCGGGCGCCGGGGACCACGTCCCAGCCCCAGAGTCCGGTGTACTCCGCCACCGTCGTGCACTCCGACGTCCGGCCGCGGCGCCGAGCGCCGGAACGGAACTCCTTGGTGCCGCGGCTGCCGCCGATCGTGAAGCCCATGCCCATGCCCCCTCCAACGGGTCGGACGTGCCGGTGGTTACGACATCGGCTGGTTGCGTTGGCTGCCGGGATGCCCGGCGCACTCCTCGCCGCGCGCGCCCCGGCGCGCTCCTGTCCAACCGATCGGTTCCGCCTTCGTGTCAAGTGAATCGCGCCTGGCGGGTGGCGAGTTCATTCGAAGGGGTGGCGAATGGTGGCGTTTCCGGGATCGACCTCGCCGGAGGGGTGATCGTAGGATTACTTTCGGTGCACGAAGCGCGAAGGAAGACGGGTTCGCGGGTATGCCGGAGGCATGGCGTGAAGGACCTGTGAAGATCGTTTCCCGACTGGGTTTCGTGTTGAAGAGACTGACGGATGGGGGCGTTCCAGTGAGCGGCAACGGCGCAAGCGGAACGAGTGCGGAGTCCGACGTGTCGTCGTCCGGCATGCCGGACCGGGACACAGATGCCGCATCGGACTCCCCGCAGGACGCCACCGTCCGCAACGAGCAGCTGACGTCGTGGTTCGTCCGCAGCGGCTGGTCCAAGGGCGAGCTCGCCCGCCAGGTCAACCGCCGCGCCCGCCAGATGGGCGCCCACCACATCAGCACCGACACCTCCCGGGTCCGCCGCTGGCTCGACGGCGAACAGCCCCGCGAGCCCGTCCCGAGGATCCTGTCCGAGCTCTTCTCCGAGCGCTTCGGATCCGTCGTCGCCATCGAGCACCTCGGCCTGCGCACCGCCCACCAGACCCCCTCGGTCTCCGGCGTCGACCTGCCCTGGGCCGGCCCGCAGACCATCGAGCTGCTCGGCGAGTTCTCCCGCAGCGACCTGATGCTGGCCCGCCGCGGCTTCCTCGGGACCTCGCTCGCCCTGTCCGCCGGTCCCGCCCTCATCGAGCCCATGCAGCGCTGGCTCGTACCGGTTCCGGCCGCCGACCCGGGACCCCGGGAGGCGGGGCCGGCGGGCGCCCTGAGCGGCCACCGGCCGCCCCGGCTCTCCGAACCCGAGGTGGACCTCCTCGAAGCCACCACCGTGATGTTCCGCCAGTGGGACGCCCAGTGCGGCGGCGGACTGCGCCGCAAGGCCGTCGTGGGCCAGCTCCACGAGGTCACCGACCTGCTCCAGGAGAACCACCCGGCCCCGGTCATGAAGCGGCTCTTCAAGGTCGCCGCCGAGCTCGCCGAACTCGCCGGCTGGATGAGCTACGACATAGGCCTGCACCCCACCGCGCAGAAGTACTTCGTCCTCGCGCTGCACGCCGCGAAGGAGGGCGGGGACAAGCCCCTGGGCTCGTACATCCTCTCCAGCATGAGCCGCCAGATGATCCACCTGGGCCGCCCCGAGGACGCCCTGGAGCTGATCCACCTGGCCCAGTACGGCAGCCGCGACTGCGCGGGGCCCCGTACCCAGGCCATGCTGTATGCGATGGAGGCCCGCGCCTACGCCAACATGGGCCAGCCCAGCCGCTGCAAGCGGGCCGTGCGGATGGCCGAGGACACCTTCTCCGACGTCGGCTTCGACGCCGAGCCCGAGCCCGACTGGATCCGCTTCTTCTCCGAGGCCGAGCTCAACGGCGAGAACTCCCACTCCTACCGGGACCTGGCCTACGTCGCGGGCCGCAGCCCCATGTACGCCTCCCTCGCCGAGCCGATCATGGGGCGCGCCGTCGAGCTCTTCGAGAAGGACGAGGAGCACCAGCGCTCCTACGCCCTCAACCTCATCGGCATGGCCACCGTGCACCTGCTCCAGCGCGAGCCCGAGCAGGCCACCGTCCTCGTCGGCCGCGCCCTCGACGTGGCGGGAAAGGTGCGGTCCGAACGGGTCAACACCCGGCTGCGCAAGACCGTCGACACCGCCGCGCGTGAGTACGGCGACGTCGCCGACGTGGTGCGGCTGACCGACCACCTCGCCTCCCGCCTCCCCGAGGCCGCGGAGGCCGTCTGACGGCCACCCGGCCGCCCCCAGGCCCCCGGCCGCGGCAGTCACCCCGTGAAGCCCGATCAGGCTCCCCCAGCCAGGTTCCCCGGGTCATCGCCGCGGCCGGGTTTTCCACCGGCGCCTCCATGAACCACTCGTTCATGGAGGCGTAACACGCCGGACCTCTTCGTCATCGACGCGAAACACCCAGCGGCGCCGCCGGAAACCGGCCTGCGCGAATCTCAGGGCCAATAACCGGCCAGCCCCCGGGCCGGAACACCCTCAGGCCTGATTCACGAACCAGCGCCGCTCAGGTTTTCACGATCGCCCGCACGCGAACGTACCGACGACGAGGAGACGCCGATGGCATCAGCCATCACGACCCTCGCGGCAGACGCACCCACGCTGTCTTCCGCGAACACCGGGTTCATGCTCATCTGCTCCGCCCTGGTCATGCTGATGACCCCGGGACTCGCCTTCTTCTACGGAGGCATGGTCCGCGTCAAGAGCAGCCTCAACATGCTGATGATGAGCTTCATCAGCCTCGGGATCGTCACGATCCTCTGGGTCCTCTACGGATTCAGCCTCGCCTTCGGCGCCGACTCCGGCTCGCTCATCGGCTGGACCTCCGACTACGTGGGACTCAGCGGCATCGGCATCACCGAGCTGTGGGACGGGTACACCATCCCCGTCTACGTCTTCGCCGTCTTCCAGCTGATGTTCGCGATCATCACCCCGGCGCTGATAAGCGGCGCCCTGGCCGACCGCGTCAAGTTCAGCGCGTGGGCCCTCTTCATCACCCTCTGGGTCACCATCGTCTACTTCCCCGTCGCCCACTGGGTGTGGGGCGCCGGCGGCTGGCTCTTCGAGCTCGGGGTCATCGACTTCGCCGGCGGCACCGCCGTCCACATCAACGCGGGCGCCGCGGCCCTCGGCGTGATCCTGGTCATCGGCAAGCGCGTCGGGTTCAAGAAGGACCCGATGCGCCCGCACAGCCTCCCGCTCGTGATGCTCGGCGCCGGTCTGCTGTGGTTCGGCTGGTTCGGCTTCAACGCGGGCTCCTGGCTCGGCAACGACGACGGCGTCGGCGCGGTCATGTTCGTCAACACCCAGGTCGCCACCGCCGCCGCCATGCTCGCCTGGCTCGGCTACGAGAAGCTGCGCCACGGCTCCTTCACCACCCTCGGCGCCGCCTCCGGCGCGGTCGCGGGCCTCGTCGCCATCACCCCCTCCGGCGGCGCCGTCTCCCCGCTCGGCGCGATCGCCATCGGCGTCATCGCCGGTGTCCTGTGCGCCATGGCCGTCGGCCTGAAGTACAAGTTCGGCTACGACGACTCCCTCGACGTCATCGGAGTCCACCTCGTCGGCGGTGTCCTCGGTTCCCTGCTCGTCGGCCTCTTCGCCACCGGCGGGGTCCAGTCCGACGTGGCGGGCCTCTTCTACGGCGGCGGCCTGGAGCAGCTCGGCAAGCAGGCGATCGGAGTCTTCTCCGTCCTGGCCTACTCTCTCGTGGCATCCGCGGTACTCGCCTTCCTCCTCGACAAGACGATCGGGATGCGGGTCACCGAGGACGACGAGGTCTCCGGCATCGACCAGGTCGAACACGCCGAGACCGCCTACGACTTCAGCGGAGCCGGCGGCGGCTCCTCCTCCCGGAGCACCGCCGTCCCCGCCCCTGTTGCCGCCGCGAGCAAGAAGGTTGACGCATGAAGCTCATCACCGCGATCGTGAAGCCGCACCGGCTGGACGAGATCAAGGAAGCCCTGCACCGCTTCGGAGTCCAGGGACTCACCGTCTCCGAGGCCAGCGGCTACGGCCGCCAGCGCGGACACACCGAGGTCTACCGGGGCGCCGAGTACACCGTGGACCTCGTCCCGAAGATCCGCATAGAGGTGCTCGTCGAGGACGGCGACGCGGAAGACGTGATGCGGATCGTCGTCGACGCCGCCCAGACCGGCAAGATCGGCGACGGCAAGGTGTGGAGCATCCCCGTGGACTCGGTCATCCGGGTCCGCACCGGCGAGCGCGGCGCTGACGCGCTGTAGGGCCTGTCCGGTCGGTCGGGCCGGGTAAGCGAGCGGGGCCTGGCGCGTGCGCTCGCAAGGCGGAGGAGGGAATCGACGCGGAGCGTCGGTGACCGACGACAACGCGGCGAGCGTGCGTGCCAGGGCACGGGAGCCCGGCACGACTGACCGGACAGGCCCTCACTGATTGGAACCCCTGGGTGACGAGCGTCGAAGAGACCACTGACGGCAGCACGGCCGACTCGGGACCCAGCGGGTACGCCGCGGCCCGGCTGCGACTCCTCCAGGAGGAGTCGCGGTCCGGGCCTTCCCGGCGTTCCGCCCTCGCGGCCCTGACGGACGACTGGCTGAAGGCGCTGTTCGCCACCGCCGTACGGGAGACGGGCGTGCGGGGCGCCGCCCTCGTCGCCGTCGGCGGCTACGGCCGCGCCGAACTCTCCCCCCGCAGCGACCTCGACCTGGTCCTGCTCCACGACGGCAAAGCCGAACCGCGGGCGCTGGCCGCCCTGGCCGACCGGCTCTGGTACCCCGTCTGGGACCTCGGCGTCGCCCTCGACCACTCGGTGCGCACCCCCGGCGAAGCCCGCAAGACCGCCGCCGAAGACCTCAAGGTGCACCTCGGACTGCTCGACGCCCGGCCCGTCGCGGGCGACGCCGGGCTCCTCGCGGGACTGCGCACCTCCGTCCTGGCGGACTGGCGCAACCACGCCGCCAAACGGCTGCCCCAGCTGCACTCCCTGTGCCGCGAGCGGGCCGAGCGCGTGGGGGAGCTCCGCTTCCTGCTGGAACCCGACCTCAAGGAGGCCCGCGGGGGACTGCGCGACGTCACCGCGCTGCGGGCCGTCGCCGCGTCCTGGCTGGCCGACGCCCCGCGCGAGGGCCTCGCCGAAGCACGGCGCCGGCTGCTCGACGCCCGGGACGCGCTGCACCTGGTGACCGGCCGCGCCACCGAACGGCTCTCCCTCCAGGAACAGACGCCGGTGGCGGCGCAGCTCGGTCTGCTCGACGCCGACGCCCTGCTCAGGGAGGTGTACGAGGCCGCGCGGGTGGTCTCGTACGCCGGTGACGTGACCTGGCGCGAGGTCGGGCGCGTGCTCCGGGCGCGGTCCGCCCGCCCCCGGCTCCGCGGACTGCTCGGCACCCGCAGCTCCGTACCGGAGCGGGCGCCGCTCGCCGAAGGCGTCGTCGAGTCCGACGGCGAGGCCGTACTGGCCCTGGCCGCGCGGCCCGACCGGGACCCGGTGCTGCCCCTGCGCTTCGGCGCGGCCGCCGCCCAGGCCGGACTGCCCGTCTCGCTGCACGCCGTACGCAGGCTCGCGGCGCAGGCGAAGCCGCTGCCCGTGCCGTGGCCGGCCGAGGCCCGGGAGCAGCTGCTGACCCTGCTGGGCGCGGGGGAGCCGACGGTGGCCGTGTGGGAGGCCCTGGAGGCCGAGGGGATCATCACGAAGCTGCTGCCCGACTGGGAGCGGGTGCGGTGCCGGCCGCAGCGCAACCCCGTGCACACCTGGACCGTGGACCGCCACCTCGTCGAGACGGCCGTGCGGGCCTCCGAGCTGACCCGCCGGGTGGGCCGCCCCGACCTCCTCCTGATGGCCGCGCTGCTGCACGACATCGGCAAGGGCTGGCCCGGCGACCACTCGGTGGCCGGGGAGACGATCGCGCGCGACATGGCACTGCGGGTGGGCTTCGACCCGGAGGACGTGGCCGTGCTGGCCGTGCTCGTACGCCACCACCTGCTGCTGATCGACACCGCCACGCGGCGGGACCTGGACGACCCGGCCACGGTCAAGGCGGTCGCCGAGGCGGTCGGCTCGCCCGGCACGCTGGAGATCCTGCACGCGCTGACGGAGGCCGACGCGCTCGCCACCGGCCCGGCGGCCTGGAGCGCCTGGCGCGGCTCCCTCGTGGCCGACCTGGTCGACCGGGTCGCCGCCGTGCTGCGCGGCGCCGCCCCGGCCGCGACCGAGCTGGAGATCCCGACCACCGAGCAGGAGCGCCTCGCGGTGGAGGCGCTGCGCACCGGCGAGCCGGTCCTGGCCCTGCACGCCCGCCAGGAGGAGGACGCGGTCGGCGTGGAACTGGTGGTGGCCGTCCCCGACCAGCCGGGAGTACTGCCCGCGGCGGCCGGCGTACTGGCACTGCACCGGCTCACCGTGCGCGCGGCCGACCTGCGCTCCATGGAGCTCCCGGACCAGCTGGGCGAGGTACTGGTCCTGCGCTGGCGGGTGGCCGCGGAGTACGGCTCCCTGCCGGAGGCCGCGCGGCTGCGCACCGACCTGGTGCGGGCCCTGGACGGCTCGCTGGACGTCCCGTCGAAGCTGGCGGACCGCGAAGCGGCGTACCCGCGCCGGCGCGGGGTGGTCCCGCCGCCGCCCCGGGTCACGGTGGTGCCCGAGGTCTCCTCGCTCGCCACGGTCCTGGAGGTGCGGGCGCCCGACGCGGTCGGGCTGCTGCACCGGATCGGGCGCGCGCTGGAGTCCTCCGGGGTCAGGGTCCGCAGCGCGCACGTGTCGACGCTCGGCGCCAACGCGGTGGACACGCTGTACGTCACCACGGTGGAGGGCAAACCACTGGATCCGGCCGCCGCGGCCACCCTGGCCGGGGCGGTCCAGGCTGCCCTGACGTAGCCCGGCAGCCGCTGCGCGGAGCCTTCCCCCACCCCGCCCCTTCCCGAAACGCCTCACACGCCGGTGGGGCTGCAAATAGCCCCGCCGGCGTGCGAGGCGCGGGGTCCGGGGCGGAGCCCCGGGGAACGGGCGAAGGGCGGTAGGGGACTCCGGCCGCGCAGCGGCTCCGTCGGGGCGCCGGGCTCCCGGAGGGGGAATGCCGCCCGCAGGGCCAAGGGGGTGGCGCGGCCCGATACCCTGGGGGACGACCACACGCCCCCGACCCGAGGAATCGCGACCACCGTGTTCGATACGCTTTCCGACCGCCTCAGCGCGACCTTCAAGTCCCTCCGGGGCAAAGGCCGCCTCTCCGAGCAGGACATCGACGCTGCGGCGCGGGAAATCCGTATCGCCCTCCTCGAGGCCGACGTCGCCCTCCCCGTCGTCCGTTCCTTCATCGCGAACGTCAAGGAGCGCGCCCGCGGCGAAGAGGTCTCCAAGGCCCTGAACCCGGGCCAGCAGGTCCTCAAGATCGTCAACGACGAGCTGGTCTCGATCCTCGGCGGCGAGACCCGGCGGCTGCGCTTCGCCAAGACCGCGCCCACGGTGATCATGCTCGCCGGCCTCCAGGGTGCCGGTAAGACCACCCTCGCCGGAAAGCTCGGCCTGTGGCTGAAGGGGCAGGGCCACACCCCGCTCCTCGTCGCCTGCGACCTCCAGCGCCCCAACGCCGTCAACCAGCTCTCGGTCGTGGCCGAGCGGGCCGGCGTGGCCGTCTACGCCCCCTCGCCGGGCAACGGCGTCGGTGACCCGGTCCAGGTCGCCAAGGACTCCATCGAGTACGCGCGCACCAAGCAGTACGACGTGGTCGTCGTCGACACCGCCGGCCGCCTCGGCATCGACCAGGAGCTGATGCAGCAGGCCGCGGACATCCGCGACGCCGTCAGCCCGGACGAGATCCTCTTCGTCGTCGACGCCATGATCGGCCAGGACGCGGTCAACACCGCCGAGGCCTTCCGCGACGGCGTCGGCTTCGACGGCGTCGTGCTCTCCAAGCTCGACGGCGACGCGCGAGGCGGCGCCGCGCTGTCCATCGCGCACGTCACCGGCAAGCAGATCATGTTCGCCTCGAACGGCGAGAAGCTCGACGAGTTCGACGCCTTCCACCCGGACCGCATGGCGGGCCGGATCCTCGACATGGGTGACATGCTCACCCTGATCGAGCAGGCCGAGAAGACCTTCAGCCAGGCCGAAGCCGAGAAGATGGCGGCCAAGCTCCAGAAGGGCCCGAAGGAGTTCACGCTCGACGACTTCCTGTCCCAGATGGAGCAGGTCCGCAAGATGGGCTCGATCTCCAAGCTGCTCGGCATGCTCCCGGGCATGGGGCAGATCAAGGACCAGATCAACAACATCGACGAGCGCGACGTGGACCGCACCGCCGCGATCATCAAGTCGATGACCCCGGCCGAGCGCCAGGACCCGCACCTCATCAACGGCTCGCGCCGCGCCCGTATCGCCAAGGGCTCCGGCACCGAGGTCAGCGCCGTCAAGTCGCTCGTCGAGCGGTTCTTCGAGGCCCGCAAGATGATGTCCCGCATGGCCCAGGGCGGTGGCATGCCGGGCATGCCCGGCATCCCCGGGATGGGCGGCGGACCCGGCCGGCAGAAGAAGCAGGTCAAGCAGGCCAAGGGCAAGCGCAAGAGCGGCAACCCGATGAAGCGCAAGGAAGAAGAGGCCGCGGCAGCCGCGCGCCGCGAGGCCGGTCCGGAGGCGATCGAGCCCGCCGCCGGCGGCAACCCGTTCGGCCTTCCGACCGGCGCCCAGTCCGGTCAGTCCGCCAATGAGTTCGACCTCCCGGACGAGTTCAAGAAGTTCATGAAGTAGCGGTACGCGAAGGAGTAGTACGGAGCCACGCGAGCCCCGGCCGGACCACTCCGGCCGGGGCTTCGCCGTGTGGCCCGCCGCCAGGGGCGATGGTCCGGTTTGTCGCTTATGGTCAGCCGGGAGGACGGCAGAAGGAGGCCTACGTGCCCAGCCCCACCCCCGTACCGCCCCGCGACCGGGCCGATACGCCCTGGCGCTCCGAAGGCGCACCCCCCGCTCCGCCGCCGAAGAAGCGGATGCCCGGCGGCTGGCGCGGCCTGATCCTCACCGCCCTGATCGTCTACCTGATCACCAACCTGGTGCTGTCCTTCTTCAACGAGGGCGACGAGCCGACCATCTCGTACACCGAGTTCAGCAAGCAGGTCGCGAACGGCAACGTCTCGAAGATCTACGCCAAGGGCGACGCGATCCAGGGCGAGCTGAAGACCGAACAGCCCAAGCCGGACGGCGACAAGGGCACCTACAAGAAGTTCGTCTCCCAGCGCCCCGCCTTCGCCGACGACGACCTGTGGGCCAACCTCACCAAGCAGAACGTCGTCGTCACCGCCTCCCCGGTCGTCGTGCAGCGCAGCTTCCTGGCCAATCTGCTGATCTCCCTGGCCCCGATGCTGCTGCTGGTCCTCCTGTGGGTGGTCATCGCCCGCCGGATGGGATCGGCGATGGGCGGCGGCATGGGCGGGTTGGGGCGCAAGACGCCGCCCAAGCCGGTCGAGCTGGAGGGCGCCAAGCGCACGACCTTCGAGGACGTGGCCGGCATCGACGAGGTCGAGGGCGAGCTCAACGACGTCGTGGACTTCCTCAAGAACCCGGACGAGTACCGAAAGATGGGCGCCCGCATGCCCGGCGGCGTCCTGCTCGCCGGCCCGCCCGGAACCGGCAAGACCCTGCTCGCGCGCGCCCTCGCGGGTGAGGCCGGGGTGCCGTTCTTCTCCGCCTCCGCCTCCGAGTTCATCGAGATGATCGTCGGCGTCGGCGCGTCCCGGGTGCGCGAACTCTTCTCAGAGGCCCGCAAAGTGGCCCCCGCCATCGTCTTCATCGACGAGATCGACACCATCGGGCGGGTGCGCGGCGGCGGCGCGGGCATGGGCGGCCACGACGAGCGCGAGCAGACCCTGAACCAGATCCTCACCGAGATGGACGGCTTCTCCGGCTCCGAAGGCGTGGTCGTCCTCGCCGCGACCAACCGGGCCGACGTCCTGGACCCGGCGCTCACCCGGCCGGGCCGCTTCGACCGCACCGTCGTCGTCTCCCCGCCCGACAAGAGCGGCCGCGAAGCCATCCTGCGGATCCACACCAGGGACATCCCGCTCGCCGTCGGCGTCGACCTCGCCCAAGTGGCCCGCACGACGCCGGGCATGACCGGAGCGGAGTTGGCCAACCTCGCCAACGAGGCCGCCCTGCTCGCCGTGAAGCGCCAGCAGAAGGAAGTCACCCAGTCGGACCTCTCCGACGCGCTGGAAAAGGTCCAGCTGGGCGCGGAACGGCCGCTGGTCATGTCGGAGGAGGACCGCCGCCGCACCGCGTACCACGAGAGCGGCCACGCCTTGCTGGGCATGCTCCAGCCGGGCGCCGACCCGGTCCGCAAGATCACCATCGTCCCGCGCGGCCGTGCGCTCGGCGTCACCCTCTCCACGCCGGAGGCGGACCGGTACGCCTACACGGAGGAGTACCTGCGCGGCCGCATCATCGGAGCGCTGGGCGGCATGGCGGCCGAGCACACCGTCTACGACGTCATCACCACGGGCGCGGAGAACGACCTCGAACAGGTCACCAACATCGCCCGGGGCATGGTCGGCCGCTGGGGCATGAGCCAGCGCATCGGCCGGCTCACCGCCATCCCCTCGGACGGACAGAGCCCCTACGGCCTCTCCGCGGCCCCCGCCACCCTCGACGCGGTGGACCACGAGATGCGCCGGATCGTCGACGAGTGCTACGAGAAGGCCTGCCTCCTCCTGCGCGAGAACCGCGACAAGCTGGACGCCCTCGCGGACGCCCTGATGGCCAACGAGACCCTGGACGAAGCGGCCGCCTACGCCGCCGCGGGGATCCCCCGCCTCCACAAGTGAGCGCCGCACGAGCGAGGGCCGTGCGGGGCCGGTCCGCGGCCCCGCACGGCGCCCGTCACGCCGCCTGCGCCGGTTACGCCGTCCGGGCGATGACGTACCGGAAGATGTTCGGGAGCCAGACGGCCCCGTCACCCCGCTCGTACGGGTGAAGGGCCTCCGCCAGCTCCTTCTCCACCTGGACCGGGTCCGAGCACTCGTACAACCCGGTCGACAGCAGCCCGCGCACCGCGCTGTCCACGTCGGCGTACCCGAACGGGCAGAACACCCGCCCCGATCCGTCCGGCACCAGCCCGGCCTCGGCCGCCATCGCGTCCAGGTCCCGCGGCGCCGGCCCGCCGCCCAGGACCGAGGGCACGGTGCACCGCTCCGCCGGACCCCAGTCGGCCAGCACCACCGCGCCGCCGGGCCGGCGCAGCGCCGGCAGGGCCGCCGCCAGGGCGCCCGGAGCGGGCGAGAAGGCTAGTAGGACGTCGTAGGGAACCGCGGGCGCGGGCGGGGCCGCGAGGACCTCCAGGAGGCGCTCCCGGGCCAGCGTGCGGCGTGCCGGATCCGTCTCCACACCCGTGGCCAGGGCTCCCCGGCCCGAGGCCAGCAGAAGGGCCAGCCCGGCCCCGCAGTCGAGGCCGAGCAGCCGGTCTCCCGGCCCGACCTCCAGCCGGTCGTAGACCGCCTCGTACAGCGGTACCAGCATCCGTTCCTGGATCTCCGCCCAGTCCCGCGCGACAAGCGTCGCCGTCGGCGTCGGTGTCATCGAAAGAGCGCTCCTGATTCCGTGTCGCCCCCTTGCCCCCGTTGCCAGAGAACTCCCGATTCGCCCCCGCGTCCAGAGGAGTGCGCCACCCGATTCGCACCCGATTCACGTTCGGCACTCCGGGCGCCGTACCATTCGCGCCATGGCAAAGGCACCCGTTCTCACCCCCCAGGCGGAGGATTTTCCCCGCTGGTACCAGGATCTGATCAACAAGGCCGAGCTGGCCGACAACGGTCCGGTCCGCGGCACGATGGTCATCCGGCCGTACGGCTACGGCCTGTGGGAGCGGATGCAGCAGGAGATGGACGCGCGCATCAAGGACGCGGGCGCCCAGAACGCGTACTTCCCGCTGTTCATCCCGCAGTCGTACCTGACGAAGGAAGCGGAGCACGTCGAGGGCTTCGCCCCCGAGCTCGCGGTCGTCACGCACGGCGGCGGCAAGGAGCTGGACGAGCCGATCGTCGTCCGCCCCACCTCCGAGACGATCATCAACGACTACTTCTCCAAGTGGGTCCAGAGCTACCGCGACCTGCCCCTGCTGATCAACCAGTGGGCGAACGTGGTCCGCTGGGAGATGCGCCCGCGCATCTTCCTCCGTACGAGCGAGTTCCTCTGGCAGGAGGGCCACACGGCCCACACCACGTACGAGGACGCCCGCGACTACGCCGCACGCATCCACACGGACGTCTACGGCGACTTCATGACCAACGTGCTCGGCATCGACGTCGTGCTCGGCCGCAAGACCGCCAAGGAGCGCTTCGCCGGCGCCATCAACACCCTCACCCTCGAGGGCATGATGGGCGACGGCAAGGCCCTGCAGCTCGGCACCAGCCACGAGCTCGGCACCAACTTCGCCAAGGCCTTCAACACGCAGTACCTGTCGAAGGAAGGCAAGCAGGAGCTCGTCTGGCAGACCTCGTGGGGCGTCTCGACCCGCATGGTCGGCGGCCTGATCATGTCGCACGGCGACGACAACGGCCTGCGGGTCCCGCCGCGCCTCGCGCACGTCCAGGTCGTCGTCATGGCGATCAAGGGCGACGAGGCCGTGGCGAAGGTCCGCGAGCTGGGCGCCCAGCTCAAGGCCGCGGGCCTGCGGGTGTTCGTCGACGACCGCGTCGACACCCCCTTCGGCCGCCGCGCCGTGGACTGGGAGCTCAAGGGCGTACCGGTCCGCGTCGAGATCGGCCCCCGCGACCTGGAGGCCGGCACCGCGATGCTGGCCCGCCGGATCCCGGGCGGCAAGGAGGCCGTGCAGATCTCCGACCTCGCCGCCCTGCTGCCCAAGGTGCTGGAGGAGGACCAGGAGCAGCTGCTGCGCGAGTCCCGCGAGCGCCGCATCGCCCGTACGTCCGACGTCTCGACCATCGAGGAGGCCGCCGAGGCCGCCATCGCCGGTGGCTGGGCGCGGATCCCGTGGGCCGACCTCGGCCCCGAGGGCGAGGCGAAGCTCGCCGAGCAGGCCGTGTCCGTACGCTGCCTGATCGCCGAGGACGGGTCGGTTCCGCAGGCGGACGACGCCCCCGGTAACCTCGCGATCGTCGCGCGCTCGTACTAGCCGCTGCGGCTGACGGCTCTCACGCCCCGGCGCGCGGCACCTGCCGCACGCCGGGGCTGTGCCCGTCGTGGCCTGCTGGTGGGCCTCACTACGTACCGACTCCTCCTGAGATATGCGCACCCGTCCTCGTCGGGACGCATGAGACTGAACTGACTGGTACGTGCAAAAAATTTGGAATGGCCCGGAATCGGAACACCGGGGCACCCCGGCTCGTTGTCACGACGTGAGCACGACACCACCTGTTCTCGCCGCAGAGCTGGCGCAGGCGTGGGCCGATATTCAGCGGTACCACCCCGAGCTGCCTGACCTTGCCGCGCCCGAGTCCCTGATCGGAGAGTCCTCGTCCGCCTGCGGCGCCGAACTCTCCTTCGAGCGACTGCTGCACGAGGCAGTCCACGGCATCGCCGCAGCCCGCGGAGTGCGTGACACTTCGCGCGCCGGCCGCTACCACAACCGCAGGTTCCTCGCGATCGCCGAGGAGATGGGGCTGGACCACACCGACGAGCCGCACGCGAGCAGCGGCTTCTCCCTGGTCTCGCTCAATCCCGAGGCGAAGAAGCGCTACCGCCCCACCATGGAGCACCTCCAGCGCGCGCTGAGGGCCCACACGGTCGCCACGGCCGCCGACACCAAGCGCAGCTTCCGCGGACCGGCCGCCCGGCACGGGTCCTCCGGCGGCGGAGTGCGCGTCAAGGCGGTCTGCGACTGCGGGCGCAACGTGCGCGTGGTCCCGTCCGTGCTGGCCCAGGCCCCGATCGTGTGCGGAGGCTGCATGAAGCCCTTCCGCATCCCCGAAGTGGCCATCGCGGTGGCCTCCTGACCCGGCGGGTGAGCTGCGCGACCTCCCGGCCGAGCGCGCCGCGGGCGTGTGGCACAATGGACAGCTGTACTCGACAGTCGCATAGGACCCCTCTCTCCTCCGGCTGACGCGTCCATCGGGCACCCGAGTACCGCAACCCCACGTGGCATCTCATGTGCCCAACCACGTCAAGTTCAGGAGACACCACTCCAGTGGCAGTCAAGATCAAGCTCAAGCGCCTCGGCAAGATTCGCCAGCCGCACTACCGCATCGTCGTCGCCGACGCCCGTACCCGTCGGGACGGTCGCGCGATCGAAGAGATCGGTATCTACCACCCGACGTACAACCCGTCGCGCATCGAGGTCAACGCCGAGCGTGCGCAGTACTGGCTGTCGGTCGGCGCCCAGCCCACCGAGGCTGTGCTCGCCATCCTGAAGCTCACCGGTGACTGGCAGGCGCACAAGGGCCTCCCGGCCCCCGCGCCGCTGCTGCAGCCGGCGACGAAGGAGAACAAGCGTCGCTCCTTCGACGAGTTCGCCAAGGCCCTCGAGGGCATCGGCGAGGGCAAGGGCGAAGCCATTACCCAGAAGGCGAAGAAGGCCGACAAGAAGGCGGACGAGGCTGAGGCCGAGACCGCCGAGTCGACCGAGGCCTGAGCATGCTCGAGGAGGCTCTTGAGCACCTCGTGAAGGGCATCGTGGACAACCCCGACGAAGTGCAGGTCGCCTCGCGCAACCTGCGCCGCGGGCAGGTGCTGGAGGTTCGGGTCCACCCCGACGACCTCGGCAAGGTGATCGGCCGCAACGGCCGCACCGCACGTGCTCTGCGTACCGTCGTGGGCGCCATCGGCGGCCGGGGGATCCGCGTCGACCTCGTCGACGTGGACCAGGTCCGCTGAGCAGTTGAATCACCGGCACGGGCCGGGGAGGGCATACGCCCGCCCCGGCCCGTCGTCGTCTGAACAGGAGAAAATGCAGTGGAGCTGGTAGTCGCGCGGATCGGCCGCGCCCACGGGATCAAGGGTGAGGTCACCGTCGAGGTGCGGACCGACGAGCCCGAGCTGCGGCTCGGACCCGGCGCCGTGCTCCGGACCGACCCGGCGTCGGCGGGACCGCTGACGGTCGAGACGGGCCGGGTGCACAGCGGCAGGCTGATGCTGCGCTTCGCCGGGGTCAAGGACCGCACCGGCGCCGAGGCGCTGCGCAACATCCTGCTCATCGCCGACGTGGACCCGGCGGAGCTGCCGGCCGAGGACGACGAGTACTACGACCACCAGCTGATGGACCTCGACGTCGTCCTCGAAGACGGCACCGTGATCGGCCGGATCACCGAGATCTCGCACCTGCCCTCGCAGGACCTGTTCATCGTCGAGCGGCCGGACGGCACCGAGGTGATGATCCCCTTCGTCGAGGAGATCGTCGCCGAGATCGACCTCGACGAGCAGCGCTGCGTCATCACCCCGCCGCCCGGTCTCATCGACGAGCGCGAGGCGATCGTCGTCTCCACCCGGGACGAGGAAGCCGGGGAAGCGGACTCCGACGGGGACGCCGACGGCGACCCGGCCGAGGGCGTGAACGGGGAAGACGCCTGATGCGTCTCGACGTCGTCACGATCTTCCCCGAGTACCTGGAACCGCTCAACGTCTCCCTGGTCGGCAAGGCGCGGGCGCGCGGCCAGCTCGACGTACACGTCCACGACCTGCGGGACTGGACGTACGACCGGCACAACACGGTGGACGACACCCCGTACGGCGGCGGTCCCGGCATGGTCATGAAGACCGAGCCCTGGGGCGAGGCCCTGGACGCGGCGCTGGCCGACGGCTACGAGGCGGGCGCGCACGGGCCCGTCATCGTCGTCCCCACCCCCAGCGGCCGGCCCTTCACCCAGGAACTGGCCGTCGAGCTCTCCGAACGCCCCTGGCTGATCTTCACCCCGGCCCGGTACGAGGGCATCGACCGCCGGGTCATGGACGAGTACGCCACCCGCCTCCCGGTCTACGAGGTGTCCATCGGCGACTACGTCCTGGCCGGCGGCGAGGCTGCCGTCCTGGTCGTCACCGAGGCCGTCGCCCGGCTGCTGCCCGGGGTGCTCGGCAACGCCGAATCGCACCGCGACGACTCCTTCGCGGCCGGGGACATGGCCAACCTGCTGGAGGGGCCCGTCTACACCAAGCCCCCCCAGTGGCGCGGCCACGGAATCCCGGACGTGCTGGTCAGCGGGCACCACGGCAAGATCGCCCGGTGGCGCCGCGACGAGGCCTTCAGGCGTACGGCGGCCAACCGCCCGGATCTGATCGAGCGCTGCGAGGCCTCCGCCTTCGACAAGAAGGACCGCGAGCTGCTGAGCATCCTCGGCTGGAAGCCGTCTCCCGACGGCCGATTTTGGCGCAGGCCCCAGACCGTGGAAGAATAGGCGGCTGCTGTGTGCTCGCGGACGCCCCTGCCACAGGGGGACCGTCGTCCGCCGAGTCCCGCGGCTCCCGAATTCTCTCCGGAAACCCCGCATCGGCGACCTGTGGCGTCATGCGAAGAAAGCAGACGAATCACATGTCTCACCTGCTCGATGGCGTCAACGCCGCCACCCTGCGCTCGGACCTCCCGGCCTTCCGCCCGGGTGACACCGTCAACGTTCACGTCCGCGTGATCGAGGGCAACCGCTCCCGTATCCAGCAGTTCAAGGGTGTCGTCATCCGCCGTCAGGGCTCGGGCGTCTCCGAGACCTTCACGGTCCGCAAGGTCTCCTTCAGCGTCGGCGTGGAGCGTACCTTCCCGGTCCACTCCCCGATCTTCGAGAAGATCGAGCTCGTCACCCGCGGTGACGTGCGTCGCGCCAAGCTGTACTTCCTCCGTGAGCTCCGCGGCAAGGCCGCGAAGATCAAGGAGAAGCGCGACCGCTGAACTGCTCCCGGAGTTCAGGGGAAGGCCGGATAGGCTCGCCCCCGATGGACACCGAAGCACCTCACACGCAGCGCGGCCACTCTTCCCCCGACGAGGGGGAGGGGAGGTCGCGTTTCGTGCTTTCCGGAGCGGGGCCCGCCCCGGGCCCCGGTTCCGGTGACGGCCCCGGTCCTGGCCACGGTCCCGGTTCCGACCCCGGCGCGGACCCCGGCCCCGGGTCCGACTCCGGCGCGGACCCGGGCCCCGACCACGGCACGGCCGGCTGGCTGACCTGGCAGCGTGCCGGGCTGCTCGGCGTGGCCTGCACCGTCTTCCTGCTGCTGTTCAGCAATTTCGTGCTCCAGCCCTTCCTGATTCCGAGCCGCTCGATGGAGCCCACGCTCGCCGTGGGGGACCGGGTGCTGGTCAACAAGCTGGCGTACCGTTTCGGCGGCGCTCCGCAGCGCGGGGACGTCGTGGTCTTCGACGGCACGGGCTCCTTCGTACGGGAGGAACCGGACGGGAATCCGATCGGCGAGGCCCTGCACGGGGCGGCCTCGGTCCTCGGGCTGGCCGAGCCCTCGGACTCCGATTTCGTGAAGCGGGTCGTGGGCGTCGGCGGCGACGACGTGGTGTGCGACGAGAACGGCCGGATCAAGGTCAACGGGGTGCCGCTCGACGAGCCGTACCTCTTCCCCGGCGACTCGGGATCGAAAGTGCCGTTCCGCGTCGTCGTGCCCCTTGGGACCCTGTGGGTCATGGGTGATCATCGTTCCCAGTCCCGGGACTCCCGGGACCACCTGGGGGAGCCGGGCGGGGGGATGGTGCCGGTGGAGAAGGTGATCGGGCGGGCCGACTGGATCGGCTGGCCGGTGTCGCGCTGGGGCGACGCGGGTTCCGCGGGCGGTGGCCGTGGGTAGCCGCGGGCGCCCGCGGGGCGACCGGTACGAAGGCCACGATGATGCCGACGCCGACCCGGAGCCGGAGCGGGACGCGCCGGCCGAGCCCGCGGAGCCCGGCGGCCGGGCCCAACGCCGCCGCCTCGCCCGCCGGGTCCGGCGCAGACGGCGTACGCGCCGGGCGGGGGAGCTGCCCCTGCTCGTGGTGGTCGCGCTGTGCATCGCCCTGATCCTCAAGACCTTCCTCGTCCAGGCCTTCTTCATCCCGTCGGGCTCCATGGAGCAGACGATCCGGATCGGCGACCGGGTCCTGGTGGACAAGCTCACCCCGTGGTTCGGCTCCGAGGTCGAGCGCGGGGACGTGGTCGTGTTCAAGGATCCGGGAGGCTGGCTGGGCGGCGACAGCGTCCAGCCCGCCGAGGACCCGGTGGGGATCAAGCAGATCAAGCAGACCCTCACCTTCATCGGCCTGCTGCCCTCGGCGAACGAACAGGACCTGATCAAGAGGGTCATCGGCGTCGGCGGGGACAGCGTGAAGTGCTGCGACGCCCGGGGCCGGGTCAGTGTCAACGGATCGCCGCTCGACGAGCCGTACGTGAACCCGGGCAACGTGCCCTCGGAGATCCGCTTCGAGGTGCAGGTGCCCGCCGGACGGATCTTCGTCATGGGCGACCACCGGGCGAACTCCGCCGACTCCCGCTACCACCTCGACGAGGCCTTCCACGGCACGATCGACGAGAAGGACGTGGTCGGCGAGGCCGTCGTGATCGCCTGGCCCTTCGGTCACTGGCACCGGCTGGAACAGCCCGCCACCTTCCGCATGGTTCCCGACCAGGCGCGCGGCGGTCGCCGCGCGCCCCGTAGGCGCCGGGGCGGCTCCCCATTCGCATAGTGTGTCCTTGGTCTCCCGCGCCTTCGGGAACTCCCGCTCGTTAAGGGAGGGGAGGGCCCGTGCCTCATCAGGGCCGGGCGTCGATTTCCGAACGAGGAGTGGATGTGGGGGACGTGGCGGTTGGTGCACGATCCGGACGCGACGAGGGTGGCGAGGAGCCGAACGACTCCTCCGGGCCCGATGCCGTCGAGAACGACGGCGACGCGCAGGACGGCGCCGCGGCACGCTCGCACCGGTCGTTCTGGAAGGAGCTGCCGCTCCTGATCGGAATCGCCCTGCTGCTCGCCCTACTGATCAAGACCTTCCTGGTGCAGGCGTTCTCGATCCCCTCCGACTCGATGCAGAACACCCTGCAGCGCGGCGACCGGGTGCTCGTGGACAAGCTGACGCCGTGGTTCGGATCGGAGCCCGAGCGCGGTGAGGTCGTCGTCTTCCACGACCCGTCGAACTGGCTGAGCGGGGAGCCCACCCCGGACCCCAACATCGCGCAGAAGGCCCTCAGCTGGATCGGCCTCATGCCGTCCGCCGAGGAGAAGGACCTGATCAAGAGGACGATCGCCATCGGAGGCGACACGGTCGAGTGCAAGAAGGGGGGACCGGTCATCGTCAACGGCAAGGAGCTCGACGAGCCGTACATCTTCCCGGGCAACACCCCGTGCGACGACTTCCCCTTCGGTCCGCTCACCGTGCCCAAGGGCAAGATCTGGGTGATGGGCGACCACCGGCAGAACTCGCAGGACTCCCGTTACCACCAGCAGGACCCCACCCAGGGCTTCGTGCCCGTCAGCGATGTCGTCGGACGCGCCGTGGTGGTCGCCTGGCCGATCACCCGCTGGTCCACCCTGCCGGTCCCGGACACCTACGACCAGCCGGGCATCGGCACGCAGACCAAGGCCACCGCGCTCGGTCTGGACGCCGCCGGGCTGGCTCCGGTCGGGCTCGGCCCCGCGGCCCTCGGGTTCGCCGGCGCGGTGCCGGTCGTGCTGTGGCGCAGGCAGAGGCTGACCGCGGGGCGTACCGGCAGGTAGGGTGCCGCCCAGGTCGATCGATCTCCGAGTGTGGGGGCGCTTGCAATGGGCGGAACACAAGCAATACGAGCAGGTGACGGCGATGGCCGCGGTGCTCTCGGCAGCATGCTGTCGGGAGTCGCCGTGGCCATCGGCTTTGTGCTCTTCCTGGGCGGGTTCGTGTGGGGAGCCGTCACGTACCAGCCGTACACGGTGCCGACCGACTCGATGATGCCCACCGTGAAGCCCGGAGACCGCGTGCTGGCGCAGCGGATCACCGGCGGGGACGTGCGCCGCGGGGACGTGGTGATCTTCAAGGACGGGCAGTGGAGCGATTCGCCGATGGTCAAGCGGGTCGTCGGCGTCGGCGGGGACACGGTCAAGTGCTGCGGTGACGGCGGCCGGCTCACCGTCAACGGCAAGGAGCTGGACGAGCCGTACATCGAGGCGGAGAAGCTCGACGTGGCGGGCGCTCCGGGCGGGTCCGCCTCCCGGACGCCGTTCGAGGTGACGGTGCCCGAGGGCAACCTCTTCCTGCTCGGCGACCGGCGCGGAGCCTCGCTGGACTCCCGGGCACACCTGGAGGAGGCCGGACAGGGGACGGTGGCGCGCTCGGCGGTACAGGGCCGCGTCGACGCCCTCGCCTGGCCCGACATGGCGATGGTGGAGCGGCCCGCGGCCTACGCCGCCCTGCCCGGCGGGACCTCGGGGCCGGGGCCGCTGCTGCTCCAGGTGTTCGCGGTGGTGGGCGGAGCCGCCCTGGTGGTGCTCGGAGCCGCGTACGGGCCGGTCGTACGGGTTCTCGGGCGCGGGCGGAGGCGGGAGCGGGCCGATGTCCGCTGACGCCCCGGCGGGGCCGGGGGCCGGCTCGGGGCCGGGAGGGCCGGAGGAGCGGGAAGGGCGGGAAGCGCCGGTCGCGCCGCGCAAGGTGGCACGGGTGATCCTGCTGGACCCCGAGGACCGGATCCTGCTGATGCACGGCTTCGAGCCGGGAGACCCGGCGGACGACTGGTGGTTCACCCCGGGCGGAGGCCTGGAAGGGGCCGAGACCCGGGAACAGGCCGCGCTCCGCGAGCTCGCGGAGGAGACCGGGATCACCGACGTGGAACTGGGGCCGGTGCTGTGGCACCGCTACTGCTCGTTCCCCTTCGACGGGCGCCGCTGGGAGCAGGACGAGTGGTACTTCCTGGCCCGGACGACCCAGACCGCGACCGTGCTGGGAGGCCTCACCGAGCTGGAGCGACGGAGCGTCTCGGGCACCAGGTGGTGGACCTCCGAGGAACTGCTTGCGGCCCATGAGACGGTGTACCCGACCAGACTCGCAGAGCTGCTCCGCACGCTGCTCGACGACGGTCCCCCGGGTGCGCCCGTGAACCTGGCCCCGGAAATCGTTTAGGGGCGCACGGGCCTGGCGCACAATAGGGGGACGCACGGCTGAAGGGGAACATGCCATGAGTGCCGAGGACCTCGAGAAGTACGAGACCGAGATGGAGCTGAAGCTCTATCGCGAGTACCGCGACGTCGTCGGGCTGTTCAAGTATGTGATCGAGACCGAACGCCGTTTCTACCTCACCAACGACTACGAGATGCAGGTGCACTCGGTACAGGGGGAGGTCTTTTTCGAGGTCTCGATGGCCGACGCGTGGGTCTGGGACATGTACAGACCGGCTCGGTTCGTGAAGCAGGTGCGGGTGCTGACCTTCAAGGACGTGAACATCGAGGAGCTCAACAAGAGCGATCTCGAACTTCCGGGCAGCTGACCTCCTTCCGGCGGCTGATCTCCTTCCCGCAACTGGCCTCCTCCGGCAGCTGGCCTCCGGGCCGGTTCCCTCGCCGGGGTGACGCGGTTTTCCACATCGCCCCGGCTGTCCACCAAGATCCACTAGGTGGGCGGGGACGCGGGATCGTCGGTGCCGGAGGTGGTGCCGGATGAACGCGAAGGGCGTGGCACAGCAGGCATTGGGGCGGTACGGCGAGGACCTCGCGACGCGGCGGCTCACCGAAGCCGGGATGACCGTGATCGCGCGGAACTGGCGGTGTCGCGGCGGGGAGATCGACATCGTCGCCCGGGACGGGGACGCCCTCGTCGTGTGCGAGGTCAAGACCCGGCGGGCGGGGGAGTTCGAACATCCCATGGCCGCGCTGCGGCCCGCCAAGGCCGAGCGCTTGCGCAGGCTCGCCGGGCGCTGGCTGGCCGACCACGGGGGACCACCCACGGGCGGGGTCCGCATCGACCTCGTCGGTGTCCTCCTGCCGCGGCGCGGCGGGCCCGTGGTGGAGCACGTCAGGGGGGCGGCCTGATGGGGTTCGCACGGGCCTGCTCGGTCGCCCTCGTGGGCGTCGACGGCGTGGTCGTGGAGGTCCAGGCCGACCTGGAGCCCGGGGTCGCCACCTTCTCCCTGGTGGGGCTGCCCGACAAGACCCTGGTCGAGAGCCGGGACCGGGTCAGGGCGGCCGTGGTGAACTCGGGCGCCGCCTGGCCGCAGAAGAAGCTCACCGTCGGCCTCAGCCCGGCGTCCGTCCCGAAGTCGGGCGCGGGCTTCGATCTCGCCGTGGCGGCCGCCGTGCTCGGCGCCGCCGAGGTGGTCGACCCGAAGGTGATCGCCGATCTCGTCCTCATCGGGGAGCTGGGACTGGACGGCCGGGTGCGTCCCGTCCGCGGGATCCTGCCGGCGGTGCTCGCCGCCGCCGAGGCCGGATACCGGCAGGTCGTGGTCCCGCAGCAGTGCGCGGCCGAGGCCATGCTCGTCCCGGACGTCTCGGTGCTCGGGGTGCGCAGCCTGCGGCAGCTGATCGCGGTGCTCACGGAGGGGGAGGTCCCCGAGGAGGATCCGCCGGATCCGTCCGGGCGCCCCGACCCGATGCTCGCGGGGCTGGTCGTCCCCGGCGCCGGACTCGGCACGGGGGTGGCCCGCGACGGTGACGGGCGGGACGTCCCCGACCTCGCCGACGTCGCCGGACAGTACGCGGCGCGCCGGGCCCTGGAGGTGGCCGCCGCCGGGGGCCACCACCTCTTCCTGAGCGGACCGCCGGGCGCGGGCAAGACGATGATGGCCGAGCGGATCCCCTGGATCATGCCCCCGCTCACCCGACAGGACTCCCTGGAGGTCACGGCCGTCCACTCGGTCGCGGGAATCCTGCCCCCGGGCGAACCGCTCGTGGCCCGGCCCCCCTACTGCGCCCCGCACCACTCGGCGACCATGCAGTCGCTCGTCGGGGGCGGAGCTGGTGTGGCCAGGCCCGGAGCGGTGTCCCTGGCCCACAGGGGGGTGCTGTTCCTGGACGAAGCCGCGGAGTTCAGCACCAAGGCCCTCGACGCCCTGAGGCAGCCCCTCGAAGCGGGACACGTGGTCATCGCCCGTGCCGCCGGGGTGGTACGCCTGCCGGCCCGGTTCCTGATGGTGCTGGCCGCCAACCCCTGTCCCTGCGGGCGGCACACCCTGCACGGGACCGGCTGCGACTGCCCGGCCTCGGTGGTCCGCCGCTACCAGGCCCGGCTGTCGGGGCCGCTGCTGGACCGGGTGGACCTGCGCGTGGAGGTCGAGCCGGTCACCCGCTCCGATCTGCTGGGGCGCGGGGGCCGCGGCGAAGCCACGGCGGCGGTGGCCGCGCGGGTCCGGGAGGCCCGGGAGCGGGCGGCTGTCCGGCTCGACGGCACGCCCTGGCGGCTCAACGCGGAGGTCCCGGGCCACGAGCTGCGGACCCGCTGGCCGGCCGCCCCGGGCGCACTGGCCCAGGCCGAGCGGGACCTGGAGCGCGGCCTGCTGACCGCGCGGGGGCTCGACCGGGTGCTCCGGGTCGCCTGGACGGTGGCGGACCTGAGGAGCCGGGACCGCCCCGACGCCCTGGACGTGGCGGTCGCCCTCGAACTGCGCACCGGGATCGCCCGCGGAGCCGCGGCGCACCTGGACGCCGCCTCATGACCGCCGCGACGCCGGCCCCGGGACCGGGCCCGGGAAGCAGCCCGGCACAGAGCCCGGAGCCGGAGCCGGGGGCGGAGCCCGGGGGTGAGGTGCTCGCGCGGGCCGCCCTCACCCGGGTCCTGGAGCCCGGGGAGGAGCACGGCGGACGCTGGCTGCGGGCGCACGGGGCCGTCGGGCTGATACGGCTGCTGACCGGGCCCGCGCCGGAGCCCGGGGTGCTGGCCGGGGTCGGCGCCGAGAGGCTCGCCGGATACCGCCGCCGGGCCGCGTCGGCCGACCCCCGGCGGGACCTGGCGGCCGCCGCCGAGACCGGGGGCCGGTTCGTCTGCCCCGGGTCTGCGGAGTGGCCGAGTCAGCTGGACGACCTCGGTGACGCCCGGCCCGTCGGATTGTGGGTGCGGGGCAGGCCGAGCCTGCGGGCCTGGGCCCTGCGCTCCGTGGCGGTGGTGGGGGCCCGCGCGTGCACCCCGTACGGGGCACACATGGCGCAGAGCCTGGCCGGTGAACTCGCCGAGCGCGGGTGGGTGGTGGTCTCCGGCGCCGCCTACGGGATCGACGGCGCCGCCCACCGCGGGGCCCTCGCCGCCGGCGGAGCCACGGCCGCCGTGCTGGCCTGCGGGGTGGACGTGCCCTACCCGCGCGGGCACGCCGGACTGCTCGGGCGGATCGCCGCGCAGGGGCTGGTCCTCGGGGAGCTGCCGCCCGGCAGCCATCCCACGCCGAGCCGTTTCGTCCTGCGCAACCGTGTCATCGCCGCCTTGACCCGGGGCACGGTCGTCGTGGAGGCGGCCCACCGCAGCGGGTCCCTGGTCACCGCCCGGCGGGCCCAGGCGCTGGGGAGGATCACCATGGGCATCCCGGGCCCGGCCACCAGCGGGCTCTCCGCCGGCGTGCACGAACTGCTGCGCGGCGAGGCCTCGCTGGTCACGGACGCGGCGGAGGTCATCGAGCTGGTCGGAGGGATGGGCGAGCTGGCCCCCGAGAGGCGGGGCCCCGTGATCGCCCGGGACCTGCTGGGTCCCGAAGCGGTCCGGGTACTCGAAGCCCTCCCGGCGGGGCGCCTCGCGGACCTGGAGGAGCTGGCCCTCGCTGCGGGCACCGGCACTGATGAAGTCATCGGCAGACTGTACGAACTTCACTCTCTGGGGTTCGTCGAACGGCAGGGCGACGGCTGGCAGTTGACCCCGAAGCGGCCGGGAGGAGGCGCATAAAGCGGAGCCACCCGGCGAGGCGGTCGTTGACCTGGGGCATTCCGGTGAAAGAGTGAAGCCGATGAGAGACGCGGTCTTCCCGGTGGCACCCGCCGGGACCGTGCGCCAGGCGCCGGTCCCGGGTCTCCCGCGCGAGTCGGGGCGCCCTTGCGGGCCCGCGCGATCCCGTACTCTTCGCGCACCGCGACACTTCCGTCACGCTACGCTCCCAAGGAATCCGGCTCCGGCAAAGGCGAAGCATGCCCCAGCACACCTCAGGGTCCGACCGCGCTGCGGTGCCCCCCGCTGCGCGCGGCAGCGAGCGGTCCACCGCGCCCTCGTCCCTGGAGGTGCTGTGGCGCTCGTACAAGGACTCGGGTGACGAGCGGCTGCGGGAGCAGCTGATCCTGCATTACTCGCCCCTCGTGAAGTACGTGGCGGGCCGCGTCAGCGTCGGTCTGCCGCCCAATGTGGAACAGGCCGACTTCGTCTCCTCCGGAGTCTTCGGACTGATCGACGCCATCGAGAAGTTCGACATCGAACGGTCCATCAAGTTCGAGACGTACGCGATCACCCGCATCCGCGGCGCGATGATCGACGAGTTGCGGGCGCTGGACTGGATCCCCCGCTCGGTGCGGCAGAAGGCGCGCGCCGTGGAACGGGCCTACGCCACGCTGGAGGCCCAGCTGCGGCGCACCCCGACCGAGCACGAGGTCGCCGGGGAAATGGGCATCGGCGTGGAGGATCTGCACGCCGTTTTCAGCCAGTTGTCGCTGGCCAACGTGGTCGCCCTGGAAGAGCTGCTGCACGTCGGCGGGGAGGGCGACCGCCTCTCCCTGATGGACACCCTGGAGGACACCGCCGCGGACAACCCGGTGGAGGTCGCCGAGGACCGGGAGTTGCGGCGGCTGCTGGCGCGGGCCATCAACACGCTGCCCGAGCGGGAGAAGACGGTGGTGACCCTCTACTACTACGAGGGCCTCACGCTCGCCGAGATCGGCAACGTCCTCGGGGTCACCGAGAGCCGCGTCAGCCAGATCCACACGAAGTCCGTCCTGCAGCTGCGCGCGAAGCTGGCGGACGTCGGGCGCTGAACCGGGGGCCCGGTGCGCGGGGGCGGAGGCCGAGAGCGTGCGCCGGCCTTGCGGTACATCCGTAGAGTGGACGCGTGCCCAGGATTCGAGCGGCCTCCGTGGCCGAGCACCGGTCGATGCAGCGCGGCGCCCTGTTGGACGCCGCGCGTTCCCTGCTGTCCGAAGGGGGGACGGAAGCGCTGACCTTCCCCGCCCTCGCCGAGCGCACCGGCCTCGCCCGGTCCTCCGTGTACGAGTACTTCCGATCCCGCGCGGCCGTCGTCGAAGAGCTGTGCGCGGTGGACTTCCCCGTGTGGGCGGCCGAGATCGAGGCGGCCATGTCCGAGGCGGAGGCGCCGGAGGCGAAGATCGAGGCGTACGTGCGCTGCCAGCTGGGGCTGGTGGGGGACAAGCGGCACCGGGCGGTGGTGGCGATCTCGGCGAGCGAGCTGGACGCCGGGGCGCGGGAGAAGATCCGTGCGGCGCACGGGAGCCTGATCGCGATGATCGTGGAGGCGTTGGGCGCGCTGGGGCAGGCGGAGCCGAGGCTGGCCGCGATGCTGCTTCAGGGTGTGGTGGACGCCGCCGTCCGGCGGATCGAGGGTGGCGCGGGGGAGGATCCCGGCGTTGTCACGGATGCGGCGGTGGCGATGGCGCTGCGGGGCGTCGGGGGCTGACCCGGCCCCGGCTTCCGGCTCTGGCCGAGCCTCCAGTCCGGGGGCCGGCCCCAGGTCGTGACGGTGTGGTGGGTGCGATGCCCTGCGGGGCCGTCCCCTACCCGCCCTTCGACCGTTCCCAGGGCTCCGCCCCAGACCCCGGTCCTCAAGCGCCGGACGGCTGGAAGTGCCCGGACCCCGGTCCTCAAGCGCCGGACGGCTGGAAGTGCCCTGACCCCGGTCTCAAGCGCCCGGCGGCTGAAAGCTCGGGTGGGGCAGGGGGAGTAGGCGGGGGGTTGGGTGGGGGAGGAGTTTCAGGGGGTTGAGGTAGGTCTCCTGGTGGAGGAGGCCCCAGTGGAGGCATGAGCGGGGGCAGTGGGGGCCGTCCGTGAGGAGGGCCACCACCTGGCCCGTCGTGACCTCGGCGCCCTGTGCCACCAGGGGGCGGACCGGTTCGTACGTCGTGCGCAGGCCGTTCGGGAGGGTCAGCGAGAGGACCCCGCGGCCCGCGACCGGGCCGGCGAAGTGGACCCGGCCCGGACCGACCGCGCGGAGCTCCGTGCCCACCGGGGCCGCCAGGTCCACCCCGCGGTGGCCCGCCGCGTACGGGGTCGGGGGCGGGTCCCACCAGCGGATCACCGTCAGGGGGGACGGGAGCGGGCGTCCGCCCGGGGCCGGCCCCGGCGACCCGGGCTTCGTCGGAGCCGGGGTCAGGGTCAGGCCCAGGGCCAGGAGCAGGGTGAGCAGCAGCTTCGTCATGGGGGAATGGTTCCGCTTCAGGAGCCGGTCCCGGGCGGGCCTGTGGACGGGCGGGGAGCTGTGGACAACCGCGTCATCCGGCATACCACCGGGTCCCGTACACTTCTTGTGGCGATCCGGGTCACCGGGTCGACTTCGCACGCCCCAGCACCGGCCCCTCAGGGCCAGGTGACAGCGTCTCTCGGTCCCCTCTACGGGGGCAGGGCGCGACAGGGGCGTCAGGAACCAAACCGAGAAAACAAGGAGATGGCCATGGCCGTCGTAACGATGCGGGAGCTGCTGGAAAGCGGCGTCCACTTCGGTCACCAGACCCGCCGTTGGAACCCGAAGATGAAGCGCTTCATCTTCACGGAGCGCAACGGCATCTACATCATCGACCTGCTGCAGTCGCTGTCGTACATCGACCGCGCCTACGAGTTCGTGAAGGAGACCGTCGCCCACGGCGGTTCCATCATGTTCGTCGGTACCAAGAAGCAGGCCCAGGAGGCCATCGCCGAGCAGGCGACGCGCGTTGGTATGCCCTACGTCAACCAGCGGTGGCTGGGTGGCATGCTCACCAACTTCTCCACCGTCTACAAGCGCCTTCAGCGTCTGAAGGAGCTTGAGGCGATCGACTTCGAGGACGTCGCCGCCTCGGGTCTCACCAAGAAGGAGCTCCTGGTCCTCTCTCGCGAGAAGATCAAGCTGGAGAAGACCCTCGGTGGTATCCGCGAGATGTCGAAGGTCCCCAGCGCCGTCTGGATCGTCGACACCAAGAAGGAGCACATCGCCGTCGGTGAGGCGCGCAAGCTCCACATCCCGGTCGTCGCGATCCTCGACACCAACTGCGACCCCGACGAGGTCGACTACAAGATCCCGGGCAACGACGACGCGATCCGCTCCGTCACCCTGCTCACCCGCGTGATCGCCGACGCCGTCGCCGAGGGCCTCATCGCCCGTTCCGGTGCCGCCACTGGCGACTCGAAGCCGGGCGAGAAGGCCGCCGCCGAGCCGCTCGCCGAGTGGGAGCGCGACCTGCTCGAGGGTGACAAGAAGGCCGACGACGCCGAGGCCGCTCCGGCCGCCGAGGCTGTTGTCGACGCCCCCGCCGTCGAGGCCGAGGCTGCTCCGGCCGCCGAGGCCGAGGTTGTCGCCGAGGCCGTCGTCGAGGCTCCGGCCGCCGACGCCGAGCAGGCCTGACCCACCCACTGAGGGCGCCCGGCGCGTGAACGCCGGGCACTCACAGCACGGACGATGACGGCGGGGGAGCCGCGCCACGAGCGCGCCTCCTCCGCCGTTCACCCGTAGATCTACGACTTCGAGAGAGAATCACAGACTCATGGCGAACTACACCGCCGCTGACGTCAAGAAGCTCCGCGAGCTCACCGGCGTCGGCATGCTGGACTGCAAGAACGCGCTGGTCGAGGCCGACGGTGACGTCGACAAGGCCGTCGAGGCACTCCGTATCAAGGGTCAGAAGGGCGTCGCCAAGCGCGAAGGCCGTTCTGCCGAGAACGGTGCCGTCGTTTCCGTCATCTCCGACGACAACACCTCCGGTGTCCTCGTCGAGCTGAAGTGCGAGACGGACTTCGTCGCCAAGGGCGACAAGTTCCTTGCGGTCACCAACGAGCTGGCCAACCACATCGCCGCGACCTCGCCGGCCGACACCGAGGCGCTCCTGGCGTCCGAGATCGCCCCCGGCAAGACCGTGCAGGCGTTCGTCGACGAGGCCAACGCCAACCTCGGCGAGAAGATCGTCCTGGACCGCTTCGCGCAGTTCACCGGCGGTTACGTCTCGGCGTACATGCACCGCACGATGCCCGACCTGCCGTTCCAGATCGGCGTCCTGGTCGAGCTCGACAAGGAGAACGCCGAGGTCGCCCGCGGCGTCGCGCAGCACATCGCCGCGTTCGCGCCGAAGTGGCTCTCCGCCGAGGACGTTCCGGCCGAGGTCGTCGAGTCCGAGCGTCGCGTGGCCGAAGAGGTCACCCGCGCCGAGGGCAAGCCGGAGGCCGCGCTGCCGAAGATCGTCGAGGGTCGTGTCAACGGCTTCTTCCGCGACAACACGCTGCTTGGCCAGGCCTACGCCCTGGACGCCAAGAAGTCCGTCCAGAAGGTTCTGGACGAGGCCGGTGTCACCCTGGTGCGCTTCTCGCGCATCAAGGTCGGCATCTGAGTCCGTCCGTACGCGACGGACACCGGACCCCGGTAGGGTCTGAAGCAGTCGCCCGCGTTCGCGCAGGGCGACCGCAGATCTGACGAGGAGGCCATTGCCGTAGAGGGAACCGCGAGGACCCACCGGCAATGGCCTTCTTCGTATGTGCACGAGGAGATCTCCATGAATCAGGGCGTGGACACCCACACCGCTTCCGACGACAAGAGCGACCAGGACAAGAAGGGCCGCCGCTTCATGCTGAAGCTGTCGGGCGAG
The DNA here is from genome assembly GCF_036127095.1 of Streptomyces sp. NBC_00335. Lineage (GTDB taxonomy): Bacteria > Actinomycetota > Actinomycetes > Streptomycetales > Streptomycetaceae > Streptomyces. The sequence continues at coordinate 2,415,957 of NZ_CP108006.1, read as the reverse complement.
GCCTTCTCCGGTGGCGGAGGACTCGGCGTCGACCCCGACGTGGTCCACGCCATCGCCCGCGAGATCGCCGCGGTGGTCCGCGACGGCGCGGAGATCGCGATCGTGATCGGCGGAGGCAACTTCTTCCGCGGCGCCGAACTCCAGCAGCGCGGCATGGACCGGGCCCGGTCCGACTACATGGGCATGCTCGGCACGGTCATGAACTGCCTCGCCCTCCAGGACTTCCTGGAGAAGGAAGGCATCGACTCCCGCGTCCAGACGGCCATCACCATGGGCCAGGTCGCCGAGCCGTACATTCCGCTGCGCGCCGTGCGCCACCTGGAGAAGGGCCGCGTGGTCATCTTCGGCGCCGGCATGGGCATGCCCTACTTCTCCACCGACACCACGGCCGCCCAGCGCGCCCTGGAAATCGACGCGGAAGCCCTGCTCATGGGCAAGAACGGCGTCGACGGGGTCTACGACTCCGACCCGAAGAAGAACCCGGACGCCGTGAAGTTCGACGCGCTGGAGTACAGCGAGGTGCTGTCGCGCGACCTCAAGGTCGCCGATGCCACCGCCATCACGCTGTGCCGCGACAACAAGCTGCCGATCCTGGTCTTCGAGCTGCTCGCCGAGGGCAATATCGCGCGAGCCGTCAAGGGTGAGAAGATCGGCACGCTCGTGAGCGACCAGGGCACCCGGGCCTGAGCAGGCCCCCCGTCCGCCTGAACCATCCATTTCTGACATGCAGGAGCACGTGGTGACCGAAGAGATCCTCCTCGAGGCCGAGGAGAAGATGGAAAAGGCCGTCGTCGTCGCCAAGGAAGACTTCGCCGCGATTCGCACCGGTCGTGCGCACCCGGCGATGTTCAACAAGATCGTGGCGGAGTACTACGGCGCCATCACGCCCATCAACCAGCTCGCCTCCTTCTCGGTCCCCGAGCCGCGCATGGCGATCGTGACCCCGTTCGACAAGAGCGCCCTGCGCAACATCGAGACGGCCATCCGCGACTCCGACCTGGGCGTCAACCCCAGCAACGACGGCAGCATCATCCGGGTGACCTTCCCCGAGCTGACGCAGGACCGCCGCAAGGAGTACATCAAGGTCGCGCGCACCAAGGCCGAGGACTCCAAGGTGTCGATCCGCGCCATCCGCCGCAAGGCGAAGGACGCCCTCGACAAGCTCGTCAAGGACAAGGAAGCCGGCGAGGACGAGGTGCGCCGCGCCGAGAAGGAGCTCGACGACACCACCGCGAAGTACGTCGCGCAGGTGGACGAGCTCCTGAAGCACAAGGAAGCCGAGCTCCTCGAAGTCTGATGAACGACACTTCCTGGCAGCCGGAGCCGGTTCCGGCGGGTCCCGCCTACGATGCGCTGGTGGGCCCGCACACTCGGCCCATGCCCATCGTGCCCGATGCCGCCGGCCGTGACTTCGACGACCGGGAAGCACGCGATCGGGGGGCCGCCGCTGACGGCGGCCCCCTCTTCCGCGCCGATACACCGCCGCAGGAGCCCATGCCCAGCCCCCCGCCGACTCCGCCTTCGCCGGCACCGCAGGACGCCTCGCCACCGCCTCAGAAGAAGCGTGCCGGGCGGGACCTGCGTGCCGCCATAGGGGTCGGAGTGGGCCTCGGTGCGGTGATCTTCGCTTCGCTGCTCATCGTCAAGGCGGTCTTCGTCGGCGTCGTCGTCGTGGCGGTCGTCGTCGGCCTGTGGGAGCTCACCTCCCGGCTGCAGGAGAAGAAGGGCATCAAGGCCCCGCTGGTCCCGCTCGCCATCGGCGGCGCGGCCATGGTCATCGCCGGATACGTCCGCGGGGCCGAGGGTGCCTGGGTGGCCATGGCGCTGACGGTGCTGGCGGTCCTCGTCTGGCGGATGACCGAGCCGCCCGAGGACTACCTCAAGGACGTCACGGCGGGCGCCTTCGCGGCGTTCTACGTGCCTTTCCTGGCCACCTTCGTCGCGATGCTGCTCACCGCCGACGACGGGCCGCAGCGGGTGATCACCTTCCTGCTCCTGACGGTGGTCAGCGACACCGGGGCCTACGCGGTCGGCTGGCGCTTCGGCAAGACCAAGCTCGCCCCGCGCATCAGCCCAGGAAAGACCCGCGAGGGGCTCTTCGGAGCGGTGGCCTTCGCGATGGGCGCCGGCGCGCTGTGCATGGAGTTCCTGATCGACGGGGGCGTCTGGTGGCAGGGCCTGGTGCTCGGCCTCGCCGTCGCGGTCAGCGCCACGCTCGGCGACCTCGGGGAATCCATGATCAAGCGGGATCTCGGGATCAAGGACATGGGCACGCTGCTGCCGGGTCACGGCGGCATCATGGACCGGCTGGATTCCCTGCTTCCGACGGCCCCGGTGGTCTGGCTGCTGCTGGCGGCGTTCGTGGGCACGGGCTGACCTGCGAAAAGGCGCCCGTGCAGGTAGGGCGGTTACTCTTGGAAGGCGCGCTGCTTCTGCGGCGCGCCTTTCGTCTTACAAGGAGTACCTGCCATGGCCCGCCCAGTCCCGGGAGAGCTCACTTTCGTCGCCCCTCGTGGAGCGAAGAAGCCGCCCCGGCACCTCGCCGACCTCACCCCCGAGGAGCGCCGGGAGGCGGTCGCCGCGATCGGCGAGAAGCCCTTCCGGGCCAAGCAGCTCTCCCAGCACTACTTCGCCCGGTACGCGCACGACCCGGCCGAGTGGACCGACATCCCGGCCGCCTCCCGCGAGAAGCTCCAGCAGGAGCTGCTGCCGGACCTGATGAACGTCCTGCGCCACATCTCGTGCGACGACGACACCACCCGCAAGACCCTGTGGAAGCTGCACGACGGCACGCTCGTCGAGTCGGTGCTGATGCGCTACCCGGACCGGGTCACCATGTGCATCTCCTCGCAGGCCGGCTGCGGAATGAACTGCCCGTTCTGCGCCACCGGCCAGGCGGGCCTCGACCGCAACCTGTCGACCGCCGAGATCGTGCACCAGATCGTCGACGGCATGCGCGCCCTGCGCGACGGCGAGGTCCCCGGCGGGCCCGCCCGGCTGTCGAACATCGTCTTCATGGGCATGGGTGAGCCGCTCGCCAACTACAACCGCGTCGTCGGCGCCATCCGCCGCCTCACCGACCCGGAGCCCGATGGCCTGGGCCTGTCCCAGCGCGGGATCACCGTCTCCACCGTGGGTCTGGTCCCGGCGATGCTGCGCTTCGCCGACGAGGGCTTCAAGTGCCGCCTCGCCGTCTCCCTGCACGCCCCGGACGACGAGCTGCGCGACACCCTGGTCCCCGTGAACACCCGCTGGAACGTCCGCGAGGTGCTCGGCGCGGCCTGGGAGTACGCGGAGAAGTCCGGCCGCCGGATCTCCATCGAGTACGCCCTGATCCGCGACATCAACGACCAGGCCTGGCGCGGCGACCTGCTCGGCAAGCTGCTCAAGGGCAAGCGCGTGCACGTCAACCTGATCCCGCTGAACCCGACGCCGGGCTCGAAGTGGACCGCTTCGCGGCCCGAGGACGAGAAGGCCTTCGTTGACGCCATCGCCCGCCACGGCGTGCCGGTGACCGTCCGCGACACCCGTGGCCAGGAGATCGACGGCGCGTGCGGCCAGCTCGCCGCCTCGGAGCGCTGATTTCCGCCAGTTGAGGTTCGCATTCGGCCACGGGGTACCCTGTGGCCGAAACCAATTTCATATTCCGACAGGGGAGCGCCACAGCGCTGAGAGTGCGGTAACCGTCACCGCAGACCCTCTGAACCTCGCCCCGGTCATTCGGGGTAGGAAGTTCGGTCACCACTCAAGCTGTTGCGCCCTGCCCGGCGTCCGCTCCACAGAGCGCCGGGCAGGGCCGCGTCTTCTCCTGGACATCCCAGGAGGAATGCACCAATGAGCACCACCAAGAAGATGGCGGGCATCGCGCTCGTGGCCGCGCTCGGCGTCACCACGCTCAGCGCCTGCGGCAGCGATGCCAAGGACAAGTCCGCCGGGGCGAGCGCCGCTCCGAAGTCCAAGACGATCACCCTCGTCTCGCACGACTCCTTCAACGTGACCGACACGGTCCTCAAGGAGTTCGAGCAGCAGAGCGGCTACACCGTCAAGGTCCTGAAGTCGGGCGACGCGGGCGCCGCCCTGAACCAGGAGATCCTCACCAAGGGCTCCCCGCGCGGCGACGTCTTCTTCGGCGTGGACAACACGCTCCTCTCCCGTGCCCTCGACAACGGCATCTTCACGCCGTACGAGGCCAAGGGGCTGGCCGAGGTGAAGCCCGAGTTCGTGGCCGACAAGGAGCACCGGGTCACCCCCGTCGACTCCGGCGACATCTGCGTGAACTACGACAAGGCCTACTTCGCCGACAAGAAGATCGCCCCGCCGCAGACGCTGGACGACCTGATCAAGCCGGAGTACAAGAACCTGCTGGTCACCGAGAACGCCGCGACCTCCTCGCCCGGCCTCGGCTTCCTCCTCGCCTCCGTCGGCAAGTACGGCGACGAGGGCTGGAAGGACTACTGGAGCAAGCTCAAGGCCAACGGCGTCGAGGTCGTCGACGGCTGGGAGCAGGCCTACAACGAGCGCTTCTCCGGCTCGGCGGGCGGAAAGAAGGCCAAGGGCGACCGGCCGCTGGTCGTCTCCTACGCCTCCAGCCCGCCGGTCGAGGTGCTCTTCGGCGAGCCGCAGCCGGCCGAGGCCCCCACGGGCGTCGCGACGGGCACGTGCTTCCGCCAGACCGAGTTCGCGGGTCTGCTCAAGGGCGCGAAGAACGAGGAGGGCGGCAAGGCGCTCCTGGACTTCCTGATCTCCAAGAAGTTCCAGGAGGACATGCCGCTCCAGATGTTCGTGAACCCGGTGACCAAGGACGCGGCGGTGCCGGAGCTGTTCACCAAGCACGGCGTCGTCATCGAGAAGCCCGAGACGGTCGCCCCGGAGGCCATCGCCAAGAACCGCGACCAGTGGGTCAAGGCGTGGACCGCGCTCGTCGTGAAGTAGGACGGTTGAGTTCCGTACCGAAGGAGAGCGGGCGGGCCACGGCCGTCAGGCTCGGTCTGATGGCCGTGCCGCTCGTCTTCTTCGGGCTGTTCTTCGCGTACCCCGTGGCCGCGATCGTCGGGCGCGGGCTCAAGACCGACACCGGCTGGCAGTTCGGCCGGATCGGCGAGGTGCTGGCCCGGCCCGACATCGGCGACGTGCTCTGGTTCACCACCTGGCAGGCGCTCGCGTCCACGGCGCTCACGCTCCTGATCGCACTCCCCGGCGCGTACGTCTTCGCGCGCTTCGAGTTCCCCGGCAAGCAGGTGCTGCGGGCGCTCGTGACGGTGCCGTTCGTGCTGCCGACCGTCGTGGTCGGCACCGCGTTCCTCGCGCTGGTGGGGCGGAACGGTCTGCTGGACGAGGTGTGGGGGATCCGCCTCGACACGACCGTATGGGCGATCCTGCTCGCGCACGTCTTCTTCAACTACGCCGTCGTCATCCGCACGGTCGGCGGCCTGTGGGCGCAGCTCGATCCACGGCAGGAAGAGGCCGCCCGGGTGCTCGGCGCCGGGCGGTTCGCCGCCTGGCGGCGCGTGACGCTGCCCGCGCTGGTGCCGGCGGTGGCCGCCGCCTCGCTGATGGTGTTCCTGTTCACGTTCTCCTCCTTCGGCGTCGTGCAGATCCTGGGCGGGCCCGCGTACTCCACGCTGGAGGTGGAGGTGTACCGGCAGACCGCGCAGCTCCTGGACCTGCCGACGGCCGCCGTGCTGACGATGGTGCAGTTCGCGGCCATCGGCGCGATCCTCGGCGTGCACGCCTGGACCGTGCGCAAGCGGGAGACCGCACTGCGGCTCGTCGACCCGGGACGGACCACGCACCGGCCGCGCGGCTGGGCCCAGCGCACCCTGCTCGGCGGGGTGCTGCTGACGGTGGCGCTGCTGATCGTGGCGCCGCTCGCCGTGCTCGTCGAACGCTCCCTCGACGCCCCCGGCGGGTACGGGTTCGGCTTCTACCGGGCGCTCCAGGAAGTCGGCGCCGGCGGCGGTACCTTCCTGGTGCCGCCGCTGGAGGCGATCTGGAACTCCCTGCAGTACGCGCTCGCCGCCACCGCCATCGCGCTCGTCGTCGGCGGGCTCGCCGCCGCGGCGCTGACCCGGCGCGCGGGCCGTTTCGTACGGGGCTTCGACGCCCTGCTGATGCTCCCGCTGGGGGTGTCGGCCGTGACCGTCGGCTTCGGCTTCCTCATCACCCTCGACGAGCCCCCGCTGGACCTGCGGACCTCGTGGATCCTGGTGCCGTTGGCGCAGGCGCTGGTGGGCGTTCCCTTCGTCGTACGGACCATGCTGCCGGTGCTCCGCGCGGTCGACGGACGGCTGCGGGAGGCCGCCGCCGTGCTCGGCGCCTCACCGCTGCGGGCCTGGCGGGAGGTGGACCTGCCGATGGTGCGGCGGGCCCTGCTGATCGCGGCGGGCTTCGCCTTCGCCGTGTCCCTCGGGGAGTTCGGGGCGACCGTCTTCATCGCGCGGCCCGACCATCCGACGCTGCCGGTCGCCGTGGCGCGACTGCTGGGGCGGGCCGGGGAGATGAACTACGGCCAGGCGATGGCCCTGAGCACGATCCTGATGCTGACGTGCGCGGTGTCCCTGCTCCTGCTGGAGCGGCTGCGGCCCGACAAGACCTCCGGAGAGTTCTGATGACCCTGCTTCAGCTGGAAGGGGTGTCGGTCCGCTTCGGTGAGCGCGCGGTCGTGGACGCCGTGGACCTGGCGGTCGCCGAGCACGAGATCGTGTGCGTGCTGGGGCCGAGCGGGAGCGGCAAGTCCACCCTGCTGCGGGTGGTGGCCGGGCTCCAGCCCGTCGCCGGCGGGAGGGTGCTCCTGGGCGGCGCCGACCAGGCCGCAGTGCCCGTACACCGGCGGGGGGTGGGCCTGATGTTCCAGGACCACCAGCTGTTCCCGCACCGGGACGTGGGCGGGAACGTCGCCTTCGGGCTGCGGATGCGGGGTGCTTCGAAGCAGTCCTCCGAGGCGCGGGTCACCGAGCTCCTGGAGCTGGTCGGGCTGCCCGGGGCGCAGGGCCGGGCGGTGGCCTCGCTGTCCGGCGGCGAGCAGCAACGGGTCGCGCTGGCGCGGGCGCTGGCGCCTTCGCCGCGGCTGCTGATGCTGGACGAGCCGCTCGGGCAGCTGGACCGGGGGCTGCGGGAGCGGCTCGTGGTGGAGTTGCAGGGGCTGTTCTCGCGGCTGGGCACGACCGTACTGGCCGTCACGCACGACCAGGGCGAGGCGTTCGCGCTGGCCGACCGGGTGGTCGTGATGCGGGACGGGCGGATCGCGCAGGCGGGGACCCCGCTGGAGGTGTGGCAGCGGCCGGCGTCGGAGTTCGTGGCGCGGTTCCTGGGCTTCGAGAACGTGGTGCGTGCGGTGCTTTCCGCCGGGGTGGCCGTGACGCCGTGGGGCAAGGTGCCGGTTCCGGCCGGGTCGCCGTCGGGGGATCATCGTGTGCTGATCCGGCCGGCGGGGGTGGTGCTGGCGCCCGGGGGGCTGGGGTGCGAGGTGGTGTCGCGGACCTTTCGGGGGACGCATGTTGCGCTGTCGCTGCGGCCCGAGGTGGGGCCCGTGCTCGAGGCGGAGTGCGGGCTTGAGGGGGCGCCGGCGGTCGGGGACCGGGTCGAGGTGGAGTTCGCCCCGGGCGAGGTGGTCGTGCTGGCGGGGGAGTAGGGCCGGGCGGAGTCCCGCGCAGCGACCCTTGCCGCTGCGCGGGGGAGCAGTCCGCGTGGTGGCCCCTGCCGCTGCGCGGGGCGGAGTTCCCCTACCCGCCCTTCCACCGTTCCCAGGGCCGGCCCTGACCCGGTCCTCAAGCGCCGGACGGGCTGAGGGGTCCGGGCTCCGCCCCAGACCCCGGTCCTCAAATGCCGGACGGCTGAAAGCGACCAGCCCCGGTGCTTCCCCGGGTTTCAGCCGACCGGGGTGGGGACGTCTCCGTGTGCGTCCTCGTGGTTGCCGTACCAGGCGACTGCCACCGCGCCGGCTACCGCCAGGACGAAGCCGAGGACCGCCAGCCAGGCCATGCCGGGGCGGGACGCGTCGCCGAGCCAGAGGACGCCGATCGCGCCGGGGAGCACGGTTTCGCCGACCACCAGGGCCGCGGTGGCGCCGTTCACCGAGCCGATCTGGAGCGCCACGGTGTGCAGGTACATGCCGCCGACCCCCGCCAGGACGATGGCGTACAGGGCCGGGTCGGCGAGGAGGGACGGGAACGAGAACGGCTCCACGCCGTTGAGGATGCGGACCCCGACGCCCAGCGCGCCGAACGCCAGACCCGACAGCAGGCCCGCCAGGATCGCGGCCCGGGCGCCGAGGAAACGTACCGCCACCGTGCCGCCCACGATGATCAGTACGGTCACGCCCAGGAGCCACCAGTGCGTGGACGCCGGAGCGTAGTGGCCGCCCTCGTGGCCCGCCGCGGTCGCGAGCAGGACCAGTGCCGCACAGACGACCCCGATGGAGGTCCATTCCTTGCGGGTCAGCCGGATGCCGAGCATCTTCACGCTCAGCACGGCCGTGATCACCAGGTTGGCGCTGATGACCGTCTGAGAGAGGAAGAGCGGCAGGAGGCGGGCGGCCAGGGCGCCCAGCCCGAAGCCCACGAAGTCCAGGATGGTGCCGACGATGAACTCCCAGGTCATCGCGGCCTTCGCCGTCGAGCTGAGGTTCGGGCCGCCGTGCTGGGTGACCCCGGCGGCGGTGGGCGACATCCGGGCCGCCCGCCGTGAGCCCACGGCTTGCAGGACGGATCCCGTGCCGTAGCAGATGGACGCCGCGATGGCGGTGAGCAGGCCTATGAGCACCCGAGGGCTCCGTTCACGTCTGGCAGGTTTTACGTAGTGCGTACCTCTTCCAGACGTGGAAAAGGGGAGAGAAGTTGCCTGACCGGGTCAGGTTGTCCAGGTCAGCTCATGGCTGCGAGGGCCGCCGGAACCTCTGAAACCGAGTCGACCAGGGCGATCCGGGACTCCATCGCCCGGCCCCGGGCGAGTGACTGGAGCAGCGGCCAGGCAGGCAGCCGTTCGGTCCAGTGGGCGCGGTCGACCAGGATCATCGGGGTCGGCTCGCCGCGGGACTCGTAGTGGTTGGGCGTCGCGTTGTCGAAGATCTCCTGGACGGTGCCGGCCGCGCCCGGCAGGAACACCACGCCCGCGTTGGAGCGGGCGAGCAGCCCGTCCTCCCGGGTGGCGTTCGCGAAGTACTTCGCGATGTGTCCGGCGAAGGGGTTCGGCGGCTCGTGTCCGTAGAACCAGGTCGGGATGCCCACCGAGTCGCCGCCCGTGATCGCCGGCCAGCGTTCCCGTACGGCGAAGGCCGCGCGCGCCCAGTCGGAGACGGACGGGGTGAAGGAAGGGGCCTTGGCCAGCATCCGCAGGGCTTCGGGCAGGGCCTCGTCGGGGGCCGTCGAGAGGTACGCGCCGAGGTTGGCCGCCTCCATCGCGCCGGGACCGCCGCCGGTGGCCACGGTCAGACCGGAGCGGGTCAGCGTCCGGCCGAGCTCGGCCGCACCCCGGTAGGCGTCGCCGCCGCGGGCCATGGCGTGGCCGCCCATCACACCGACCACGCGGGCGCCGACGAGGTGTTCGTCGAGGGCGTCGGAGATGGCGTCGTCGTGGATGGAGCGCAGCATCGAGGAGTAGATGTCGCCGTCAGCCTTGGTCTCCTGGAACCAGGCGTACGCCTCGGAGTCGGGCGTGGCCTCGTAGCCCGCGGAGAGTCCGGTGAAGAGTTCCTCGGCCGTGTAGAGCAGGCCCCGGTAGGGGTTGAAGGGGAGGTCCGGGACGGGCGGGAAGACCAGGGCGCCGTCCGCGCGCACCTTGACCGAGGCGTCCGGTTCCATCGGGCAGCCCAGGAACACGGCGGCCGAGGTGTCGGCGGACAGGAGGGCGAAGGTCCGCTCCAGCAGGTTGACCGACTGGATCCGGTACCCGCTGAGCGAGCCGCGGGCCACGACCCGGTCGAACTCGGCGAGGGTCTCGATCTCGGTATCGGTCTCGATGTGTGGGTTGACCATTCGGCCCACCCTAAGGGCTGCCCGGCTCAGCGGGTCAATGCCAGCGACGTCAGCTGTGACACACCCCAGCTGAGCGGCAGGCACACCGCCACCAGCGCGGTGGCCCGTACGGTCGCGGCCGTACGCAGGACCTTGCCCGGGGCGCCGAGCCCGGTCAGGGTCTCGCGGGTGGCGGCCCTGGCCTGGCGGACTTCGACCGCGGAGGTGAGCAGGGTGGCGGCCGCGCACAGCGTCACCAGAGCGGCGGCGGGCGCGGTCAGCGGGCCGAGCGGGACCTGGAGTCCGCCGTGATCGCGCAGGGCCACGGCGCTGAGGGCGCCCGCCGCGACGGCGCACAGGACACCGAGGGGTGCGCCCAGCCGGGGGGCCTCCTCCTGGAGGGCCCGCCCGGCCAGCAGCCGGAGCGCGCCCGGGCGGACGGCCTGGACGAGCGCCCCGCAGGCGTAGGCGAGGCCCGGGCCGGCGAGGGCGAGTCCGAGGGCGGTCAGTGCCCAGCCCGTCGGCATGGCGGCTCCGCCGGGGCGGGAGTAGGCCAGTGCGGCGAGTCCGCAGGCGGTGAGGGCGATGCCCCAGGGCAGTGCGGTCTGCGGCGCGGGCCGGGGGTGCGGGCGCAGGGCGAGGGCGGTGGCGATCGAGGCGGCCAGCGGGAGCAGGGCCAGCAGGGTGAGGGCGGCCGCCACGGGCAGGGGCTGGTCGCCGTGGAGCAGCCGCGACCCGGCGCCGTCGAAGGGCAGCCCGGTCACGTCCCCGCGCAGATGGAGGAAGACGACCAGGGCCACGGCGCTGCCGAGGGCGCAGGCCACGGCGGTGGAGATCGTCGCGACCAGGGTGAGTCGTAGGGGTCCCAGCCCGGCGGCGTCCAGCCCTTCGAGGGGGCGGGTCGCGGGGTCGGTACGGGCCACCGCGACGGCGAACTGGACGGTGACGGCGAGGGGGACCAGGGCCCACAGCAGCTGAGGGAACGATCCGGCGGGCCGGGCCGTGGCCTGTGCGAGCACGTACAGCAGCAGGAAGCCGCTGCCGGCCGAAGCGGCGGCGACGAGCAGTCGGCGCAATTGGACCAGCGGCCGGGAGCCGCGGGCTAGGCGGAGAGCGAGCACGCGGCCTGGTCCTCCGGGGGCTGGGGGATGGAGGTAGGGGGGAGCCCGGCAGCGACCGCCGCGGCGGCCGGGCGGCCGTCGAGCAGGGCGAAGTGCCGGTCGGCGACGGCCGCGGTCTCCTCCTCGTGGGTGGCGAGCAGCACGGTGATGCCGTGGGAGCGGGCGGCCGTGGTGAGGGTGCGCAGCAGCAGGGAGCGCTCGGCCCGGTGCAGGGGAGCGGTCGGCTCGTCGGCGAAGATCACGGCGGGCAGGTTCGCGAGGGCGCGGGCGAGGGCGACGCGCTGGGACTCGGCCCGGTTGAGGGCGCCGGGGTGCTTGCGGGCGAAGGCGCCGATGTCGAGGCGGTCCAGCCATTCGCAGGCGGCCCGTTTGGCCGTGCGGTGGGGCACGCCCGCGATCAGCAGCGGCAGGGCGGCGTTCTCCCAGACCCGGAGCTCGGGCAGCAGCCGCGGCTCGGGGCCGATCCAGCCGAAGCGGTCGCGGCGCAGCCGCTCGCGGGTCAGGGTCCCCATGGTGTGCACGGGGACGCTGTTGAACCAGACCTCGCCCTGCTCGGGCCGCAGCTGTCCGGACAGGCAGTGCAGCAGCGTGGTCTTGCCGCTGCCCCGCGGGCCGGTGACGGCGAGGATCTCTCCCGCGCGGACGCCGATCGAGACCCCGATGAGTCCCGGCGAACCGCTGTGGGAGTAGTGAAGGGACCGTGCCCAGAGCAGATCGTCCTGGGGCGGGATCTTGTCCGGCGGAGCGTTGTCCGGCGGAGCGTTGTCCCGTGGAGCCACCATGGCGTACACCTCCGTCCGGGGGAACGAAGCGGAGCCCGCTTGGTCACTGGCGCCGCAATGAGATGTAAAGAGATGAACGTCTTGGATGGTGACAGCACACGGCCCGGACCCCCGCGTTCTCACTCGAACGGAGGATCCGGGCCGTGTGGTCCGGCAGTTTGCCGCCTGCGGGACGGTGGGAGGACGCGGGCTGGTTAGAGCTTGGTCCAGGCCTCGGTGAGCACGCGGCGCAGGATGCCCTCGATCTCGTCGAAGGTGCCCTGGTCGGCGGTCAGCGGCGGGGCCAGCTGGATGACCGGGTCGCCACGGTCGTCGGCGCGGCAGTACAGGCCGTTCTCGAAGAGCGCCTTGGAGAGGAAGCCGTAGAGCACGCGCTCCGTCTCCTCGTCCGTGAAGGACTCCTTGGTGACCTTGTCCTTGACGAGCTCGATGCCGTAGAAGTAGCCGTTGCCGCGGACGTCGCCGACGATCGGCAGGTCGTGCAGCTTCTCCAGCGTCGCGCGGAAGGCGTCCTCGTTGTCCAGCACGTGCTGGTTGAGGCCTTCCTTGTCGAAGATGTCGAGGTTGGCGAGCGCCACCGCGGAGGACACGGGGTGTCCGCCGAAGGTGTAGCCGTGCAGGAAGGTGTTGTCACCCTTGTAGAACGGCTCGGCGAGGCGGTCCGAGATGATGCAGGCACCGATCGGGGAGTAGCCCGAGGTCATGCCCTTCGCGCAGGTGATCATGTCCGGGATGTAGTCGAACTTGTCACAGGCGAACATCGTGCCCAGACGGCCGAACGCGCAGATCGTCTCGTCGGAGACGAGCAGGACGTCGTACTCGTCGCAGATCTCGCGGACGCGCTGGAAGTAGCCGGGCGGCGGCGGGAAGCAGCCACCGGCGTTCTGCACCGGCTCCAGGAAGACGGCGGCGACGGTGTCGGCGCCCTCGAACAGGATCTCCTGCTCGATCTGGTCGGCGCACCAGCGGCCGTAGGCCTCGGGGTCGTCGCCGTAGATCGGGGCGCGGTAGATGTTGGTGTTGACCACCTTGTGCGCGCCGGGGACCAGCGGCTCGAAGGGGGCCTTGAGGGCCGGCAGACCGGTGATGGACAGGGCGCCCTGCGGGGTGCCGTGGTAGGCGACCGCACGCGAGATGACCTTGTACTTGGTGTGCTTGCCCTGCAGCTTGAAGTACTGCTTCGCGAGCTTCCAGGCGGTCTCGACGGCCTCGCCGCCACCGGTGGTGAAGAAGACCTTGTTCAGGTCGCCCGGGGCGTAGTGCGCGAGGCGCTCGGCGAGCTCGACGGCCTTGGGGTGCGCGTACGACCAGATGGGGAAGAACGCGAGTTCCTGCGCCTGCTTGTAGGCGACCTCGGCCAGTTCCTTGCGGCCGTGACCGGCGTTGACCACGAACAGGCCCGCGAGGCCGTCGAGGTAGCGCTTGCCCTTGTCGTCGAAGATGTAGGTGCCCTCGCCCCGCACGATGGTGGGTACGGGCGAGTTCTCGTACGACGACATGCGGGTGAAGTGCATCCACAGGTGGTCGTAGGCGGTCTTGGAGAGGTCCTGGCTCACGGCTATCGCGTTCCCCACATGTAGGTCTGCTTCTTCAGCTTCAGGTAAACGAAGCTTTCGGTTGATCGCACGCCGGGGAGCGCGCGGATCTTCTTGTTGATCGTTTCCAGCAGGTGGTCGTCGTCCTCGCAGACGATTTCCACCATCAGGTCGAACGAGCCCGCGGTCATCACCACGTACTCGCACTCGGCCATCGCGGTCAGCGCGTCGGCCACCGGGTCGAGGTCTCCCTCGACGTTGATGCCGACCATCGCCTGGCGCCGGAGCCCCACGGTGAGCGGGTCGGTGACGGCGACGATCTGCATGACGCCCTGGTCGAGCAGCTTCTGTACTCGCTGGCGCACCGCTGCTTCGGACAGGCCCACGGCCTTGCCGATCGCCGCGTAAGGACGACGACCGTCCTCTTGCAGTTGCTCGATGATCGCCAGGGACACAGCATCGACCGAAGGGGACGGTTGTCTGTTCCTGGAATCTGCGCTTCGACTGACCACGACCTCACTGTGCACGAGGAGTCGTCTGTTCCGCAAGGCGAGAACGATGTAATTCGTTGTTTCGGGAGTCAGATCTCACCGATTCCGTAGTTCGTGCTGTGTGGGCCTGTCGAAAACGGTGTCCGAGAGGCTAGGCTTGGTAGTTGTCTCAACCATTGGACATGTGAGCACAGGAGTGTGGCTGTAGTGACCACCGAACTGCGTCGTCTGCGCAACTACATCGGCGGGGAGTTCAAGGACGCCGCCGACGGGCGGACCACCGAGGTGGTCAACCCCGCCACGGGCGAGGCGTACGCGACCGCCCCCCTCTCCGGCCAGGCGGACGTCGACGCCGCCATGGCCGCGGCCGCGGCCGCCTTCCCGGCGTGGCGCGACGCGACCCCCTCCGAGCGCCAGAAGGCACTGCTGAAGATCGCGGACGCCTTCGAGGCGCGCGCGGACGAGCTGGTCGCCACCGAGTCGGAGAACACCGGCAAGCCGCTCGGCCTCACGGCCAGCGAGGAGCTGCCGCCGATGGTGGACCAGATCCGCTTCTTCGCCGGTGCCGCCCGCCTGCTCGAGGGCCGTTCGGCCGGCGAGTACATGGAGGGCATGACCTCCATCGTCCGCCGTGAGCCGGTCGGCGTCTGCGCCCAGGTCGCGCCGTGGAACTACCCGATGATGATGGCCGTCTGGAAGTTCGCCCCGGCCATCGCCGCGGGCAACACCGTGGTCCTCAAGCCCTCGGACACCACCCCGGCCTCCACCATCCTGATGGCCGAGATCATCGGCTCGATCCTGCCCAAGGGCGTCTTCAACGTCGTCTGCGGCGACCGCGAGACCGGCCGGGCCATGGTCGAGCACAGCACTCCGGCGATGGCCTCCATCACCGGCTCGGTGCGCGCGGGCATGCAGGTCGCCGAGAGCGCCTCCAAGGACGTCAAGCGCGTCCACCTGGAGCTCGGTGGCAAGGCTCCCGTCGTGGTCTTCGAGGACGCCGACATCGCCAAGGCCGCCGAGGACATCGCGGTCGCGGGCTTCTTCAACGCCGGCCAGGACTGTACGGCCGCCTGTCGCGTCCTGGTCCACGAGTCGATCCACGACGAGTTCGTCGCGGCGCTGGCCAAGAACGCGGCCGACACCAAGACCGGCCAGCCGGACGACGAGGACGTGCTCTACGGCCCGCTGAACAACCCGAACCAGCTCAAGCAGGTCGCGGGCTTCATCGAGCGCCTCCCCGCCCACGCCAAGGTCGAGGCGGGCGGCCACCAGGTCGGCGAGAAGGGCTACTTCTACGCCCCGACCGTGGTCTCCGGCCTCAAGCAGGACGACGAGATCATCCAGAACGAGGTCTTCGGCCCCGTCATCACGGTCCAGTCCTTCACGGACGAGGATCAGGCCCTGGCGTACGCGAACGACGTCGAGTTCGCCCTCGCCTCGTCCGTGTGGACCAAGGACCACGGCCGCGCGATGCGGATGTCCAAGAACCTCGACTTCGGCTGCGTGTGGATCAACACCCACATCCCGCTCGTCGCCGAGATGCCCCACGGCGGATACAAGAAGTCCGGCTACGGCAAGGACCTCTCCGCCTACGGCTTCGAGGACTACACGCGCATCAAGCACGTCATGACCTCGCTCGGCGGCTGACCGAAGGCCGGGCGGGCGGCCTGCCGGCCGCCGCATTGACCAGGTCACAGCCTTGAAGGGGCGGGCAGTAGACAACATGTCTATTGCCCGCCCTTTGGCGTTCCACCAGGCTCGTCCCATGCCTGAACTCGCCTTTTCCCGTCGCGCGGCGCTGCGCGGCCTCGGTGCCGTGGGCCTGCTGGCCGCCCTTCCCGGCTGTGGTGTCCCCGCCGCGTACGTCCCCGAGAGCCGACGGGAGGGTCAGGACCACTCCGAGAGCGACCGGAGCGTCTCCTTCTCCAACTGGCCCCTCTACATCGACACCGACGAAGAGGACGAGAGCCGGCGCCCGACGCTGGACGCCTTCGCGGAGAAGACCGGCATCGAGGTCCGGTACACCGAGGAGATCAACGACAACGACGAGTTCTTCGGCAAGATCAGCCCGTCCCTGATGAACCGCCAGCAGACCGGACACGACCTGGTCGTGGTCAGCGACTGGATGGCCGCCCGCTTCGTCCGCCTGGGCTGGGCCCAGAAGATGGACCGCTCGGCGCAGGCGAACGTGGCCAAGCACCTGGACCCGCAGCTGCGCTCCCCGGCCTTCGACGAGGGCCGGCTGCACACCGTCCCCTGGCAGTCGGGGATCACCGGCATCGCCTACAACCGCAAGGCGCTCGGCCGGGAGATCAAGTCCGTCAAGGACCTGTGGCACCCGGACCTGGCCGGCAAGGTCACGCTCTTCTCCGGTCTCGACGAGTCCTTCTCCCTGCTGATGCAGGGCAACGGCGTCGACGTGACCAAGTGGACCGAATCCGACTTCCACCGGGTGTGCGACCAGGTCGAGAGCATGGTGAAGAAGAAGCACATCCGCCGCTTCACCGGCAACGACTACACCTCCGATCTCGGCAAGGGCGACGTACTGGCCTGCCAGGCCTACTCCGGAGACGTGATCCAGCTCCAGGCCGACAACCCCGACATCGAGTTCGTGGTTCCCGAGGAGGGCGGCGAGCTCTGGGCGGAGAGCCTGCTCGTCCCCAACCTGGCCCGGCACAAGGCCAATGCGGAAGCCCTGATCGACTACTACTACGACCCGGAGGTGGCCGCGCTGCTCGCCGCCTACGTCAACTACGTCTGCCCGGTCCCGGCCGCCCGCGAGGTGCTGGCCGCCTCCGACGACCAGGAGACCGCCGAACTGGCCGAGAACCCGCTGATCTTCCCCGACGAGGACATGCGCAAGCGGCTCGTCGTGGCCCGCGACATCTCCTCCGCCGAGCGCTCTTCCTTCGCCAAGCGCTGGAACGGCATCGTCGGGCTCTGATCACGATCTTGCGGCGGAACTGAACATGTTCAGCAATTATGCTGAACATGTTCAGAAAACTGGGTAGGCTCCCTTTCATGAGCGAGAGAAGCGCCCTTCTGCGGCGGATCCGTGCCTGGCTTGCCCTGTTCCTCGTCTGCCTCGTGCTGAGCGGACTCACCGCCTTTCCCCTGGTGAGCGAACTCCACTGGGCCAATGCCCTGGTGGACAACGAGTGGCTGCGCCGTGTCGGCGACGGCCTGGAGCGGGCGGACTCCGAGTACCCCTTCCTCCTCTACGGCACGGACTGGCTCGCCTTCGCCCACCTGGTGATCGCGGTGTTCTTCTACGGAGTCCACCGAGACCCCGTCCGCAACGTCTGGATCGTCGAGGCCGGCATGATCGCCTGCGCCGGCATCATTCCGCTGGCCCTGATCTGCGGGCCCATCCGGGGGATCCCCCTCTACTGGTCGCTGATCGACATCTCCTTCGGCGTCTTCGGGGTGATCCCCCTGCTGGCCCTGCGTCGCATGATCAAGCGCCTGGAGGCCATGCCGGTGGACCCCGATCGGGACCTGGCCACGGCTGCGGCGTCGGACCCGGCCACGGACCCGGCAACGGACCTGGCCGCAGCCCGGGGCTGAGTACGCGCTACTTGGCGAAGGCGGCCATGACGACGGCGAGGGCGACCGAGTTCATGTCCTGGCCCTTGGCATCGGTCGCGTTGACCGAGTACACGAGGGTGCGGGACAGGTCGCGGGTCCCGCCTATCGCCGTGTTGTACCCGTGCCGGCCACCCGACTTGCCCCAGGCGACCGTGCCGTCGGGCAGCTTGATCCGCGACAAACCGGCCGTCATCGTCGCGGCCTTGCCCGTGGCGAAGTCCTTCACCCCGGGGACCGTGAACATCTCCTCGAGCTGCGCCGCCGGCACGAGGCGTCCGCTGAACAGGGCGAAGGTGAACCGCTCCAGATCGGCCGTGGTGGAGATGATGTCGCCCGCCGCCCACCGGTCCGAGGAGTTCCACTCGGTCACGTCCCGAAGCTCCGTGGAACCGTCCTCGCGCGTCACCGCCTGGTACCCGTGGTTGTGGCGACCCGGTATGCGGGTCTGGAAACGGCCCGGGAACGAGGTGTCCCGCAGCCCCAGCGGCTTCAGGACCCGAGAGGCGACCGCCTTCTCGTACGTCGTGCCCGTCACCTTCTCGATCAGCACGCCCAGCACCGTGTAGTTGATGTTCAGGTAGTGCTGGACCGTGCCCGGGACGAACTCGGGGCTCTTGGCCACCGCGTCGGCGATCTGGTCGTGCGGATCGGTCACGTCGAAGCGGTGCTCCCACTGCGCCTCGAAGGAGTCGCCCGGACCGTCGGCCGCCGGTATCCCGCTGGTGTGGTTGAGCAGCTGCCGGACCGTGACCGCGCCGTACGCCTCGGGGATCGTCCCGGGCAGGTACCGGCGGACCGGCCCGTCGAGGTCCAGCTTGCCCTCGGCCGCGAGCTGGAGCACCACCGCCGAGGTGAAGACCTTGGTCACCGAGCCGGCCCGGAACCGGCCCTCCTCGATGGCCGCACGCCCGGTGCGGATGTCCGCGACGCCGGAACTGCCCCGCCAGGCGCCGCTCGCGCCGCCCACTCGTACCAGCGCGGCCGTCGCCTCCTTGTGCCCGGCGCCGAGCCCGGCGATCGCCTGCTCCAGCGCCGTGGCGTTCGGCGGGGTGGAGACCAGCGGCGCGGGCCCCTGCGTCGCGGAGCTCGCGGCCGGGGCGGACGCCCCCGCCGACCCGGCGTGGGCGGCGGCCGGTCCGGCCGCGACGCCCAGGACCAGGGCGGTGGCGATCAGCGTGCGGGTCGCTCGGTTCATGGTGGATCCCCCTGTCGGCTCTCCGGGCGACTTTCGCCCCGATGACCTCAATGCTGCTGGTCACAGGGGTAGTTGCGGATCACCACCGAGAGGGGTCTTTGCCGGTACGACAACTCACCACCGAGAGCGAGGAGATACGACCCGTCTCACTCCCCAGAGGGAGATACCGAAGAGCCAGCCGCTATCAGACCCGTCTCGTACGCGCAGATCACCGCCTGGATCCGGTCCCGCAGCCCCAGCTTCGACAGCACGTTGCCCACATGCGATTTGACCGTGTGCTCGCTCACCATCAGCTCCACCGCGAGCTCCGCGTTCGACAGCCCCCGCCCCAGGTGGAGCAGCGTCTCCCGCTCCCGGGCCGTCAGGACCTCCAGCCGCTCCGCGGACAGCGCCTCCCCGGCCGCCGGCCGGGCCGTCGCCGCCGTGTACTCCGCGATCAGCCGCCGGGCCACCGAAGGCGCCAGCAGGGACTCGCCCGCCGCCACCACCCGTACGGCGTGCACCAGATCGTCCCGCCGCACGTCCTTGAGCAGGAACCCGCTGGCCCCCGCGTGCAGCGCCTCGTACACGTACTCGTCCGAGTCGAAGGTCGTCAGCATCACCGTCCGGCAGGAACTCGTCCCCGAGATCTCCCGGCACGCCTCGATCCCGTCCAGCACGGGCATCCGCACGTCCAGCAGTGCCACGTCGGGCGCGAGGGACCGTACCGCCGCGACCGCCGCCGCCCCGTCCCCGACCTCCGCCACCACCTCGATGTCCTCCTGGACGTCCAGGATCATCGCGAAGCCGCTGCGCACCAGTTCCTGGTCGTCGGCCACCACCACACGGATCGTCACTTCCCCACCTCCGCGCCCGACGTTACAAGGACGACCCGCACTTCGAAGCCTGTGCCGTCCGGGCGGGGGCCCGACCGCGCGGTCCCGCCGTGGGCGGCGGCCCGCTCCCGGATCCCGATCAGGCCGTGCCCGCCCGGTCGCGCCCCCGGTACGGAGCCCGTGCGCGGCAGAACACCCGGCCCCCGCCCGTCGTCCGTGACCGTCACGGTGAGCTCCCGCTCCCCGTACTCCAGGCGCACGGCCACCGCCGCAGCCCCGGCGTGCTTGACCACATTGGTCAGCGCCTCCTGCACCACCCGGTGCACCGTCGCCTCCAGCGCCGCCGGCAGGGCGCGCACCGGGCCCGTGCGCTCGTAGGTCACCTCCAGGCCGCTGCCCCGGACCCGCTCCAGCAGCCCCGCGAGCTCCCCGATGCCGGGCTGCGGGGAGCGCGGCGCCGCCTCGTCGGTGCGCAGCACGCCCAGCATCGTGCGGAGTTGGGCCATCGCGTCGCGGCCCGTCTCCGCGATGGCCTCGAACGCGGCCTCGGCCCGCTCGGGGGCCCTGCGTACGGCCACCGGGCCGGCCTCCGCCTGCACGATCATGATGCTCACCGCGTGCGAGAGGATGTCGTGCATCTCCCGCGCGATCCGGGCCCGTTCGCGGGCGGCCGCCTGTTCCGCCTCGATCCTGTTGGCCCGCTCCAGCTGGGCGGCCCGGTCCAGGAGGGCCGCCGTGTAAGCCTGCCGGGTGTGCTGGAGCCGGCCCAGCGCGTAGGCCGCGCCCGAGACGAAGAGGGTGAAGAGCAGTTCGCGCGCGGTGGCGGTGTTCCACCCGACCGACAGGGAGACCGTGAGGACCGCGATCCAGCCGACCCCCATCCGGACCCGGGCCGTGCACAGCAGGGCGACCGTGTAGAAGGCGATCAGCCCCGCGTACGGAAGTGGCTGCCCCGGTCCGTCGATGGTCAGTTTGTACGCGCCGCCGACCAGCAGGATCGCGGCCAGCACCGCGACCGGGGCCCGCCGCCGCCAGATCAGCGGGAGCACGCCGAGCGTGGTCATCGCGTACGAGGCCCAGTCCGCGGGCGGCAGATCGGCCGACCGGGGCACCACGAACGGCATCGTGACGGCCAGTTGCACCAGCAGCGTCAGCCCCAGGTCCTGCCGGCGCGGACCGGCCCGCCGGATCCACGCTCCGAGCTCCCCCCAGGCACGCTTCACCAGTCGAGCGCGGCTCACCGGCCGAGCTCGGCCCGTACGGCTCCCAGCGCGTCCACCCGGTTCGTCGTGATCGAGTCCACCCCGGCCCTGACCAGCGCACGCATCGCGCGCTTCGTGTCCGGGGTCCAGGCCGACACCAGCAGGCCGTCCCGGTGCAGGGCGTCGACCAGCTCCGGGCCGACCAGCCCGAAGCGGTAGTTGAGCCAGGTCGGGGCCACCGCTTCGATCAGCACCCGGCGCGGGGGAGCCAGGGTGGTCCACGTCAGCGCGATCTCGGCGCCCGGATCGGCGGCTCGGACCGCCAGCATGGTGGCCGGACCCGCGCAGTAGTACGTACGGTCGCGGGCCCCGCACTCGCGGACCTGACCGACGACGGTCCGTACGGTCTCGGCCGTCGCACCCGGCAGATCGATCATGACCCGGCCCGCTCCGGCGGCCAGCAGGGCGTCGCGCAGCGTCGGGATCCCGCCGTCCGTCAGCTCCCGCAGCTGCGGGGCCGTGACGTCTTCGAGCCGTACGTCATGGCCCCACAGCCGCTGGAGGTCCTCGTCGTGGAGCAGTACGGGCACCCCGTCGCGGGTCGTCCGCACGTCGATCTCCACCGCGTTCGCCCCCCGGTCGAAGGCGGAGCGGATCGAGGGCAGGGTGTTCTCGCGGACGCGGTAGGGATCCCCGCGGTGGCCTACGGCAGTCAGGGTGCGCATGCACCCATTCTGCGCAGCCGTCAGGAAGCGAGCCAGGCGGAGGTGTACGTGTCGATCTCGGCGGTGAGCTTCGCCTTGCCGGCCTGGTCCAGGAAGGAGGCCTCGACGGCGTTCTTCGCGAGCTGGGCGAGACCGCGCTCGTCGAGGTCCAGCAGCCGCGCGGCCACCGCGTACTCGTTGTTGAGGTCGGAGCCGAACATCGGCGGGTCGTCGCTGTTGATGGTGACGAGCACGCCGGCCGCCACCATCTCCTTGACGGGGTGCTCGTCGAGGGTGGCGACGGCGCGGGTGGCGATGTTGGAGGTGGGGCAGACCTCCAGCGCGATGCGGTGCTCGGCGAGGTAGGCGAGCAGCTCCGGGTCCCGGGTGGCGCTGGTGCCGTGGCCGATGCGCTCGGCGCCCAGCTCGCGGATCGCGTCCCAGATGGTCTCGGGGCCGGTGGTCTCGCCGGCGTGCGGCACGCTGTGCAGTCCGGCGGCGCGGGCGGCGTCGAAGTACGGCTTGAACTGCGGGCGCGGCACCCCGACCTCGGGGCCGCCCAGGCCGAAGGAGACCAGGCCCTCGGGGCGCAGGTCCACGGCGAGGCGGGCGGTCTCGGCGGCGGCTTCCTCGCCGGCTTCGCCGGGGATGTCGAAGCACCAGCGCAGGATCACGCCGAGCTCGGTCTCGGCGGCCTTGCGGGCGTCCTCGATGGCCTCCATGAAGGCCTTCTCCTCGATTCCGCGGCGGGTGGAGGAGTACGGGGTGATGGTGAGCTCGGCGTACCGGATGTTCTGCCGGGCCATGTCGCGGGCGATCTCGAAGGTGAGGTGGCGCACGTCGTCGGGGGTGCGGACCAGGTCGACGACGGAGAGGTAGACCTCGATGAAGTGCGCGAAGTCGGTGAAGGTGAAGTAGTCGGCGATGGCCTCGGGGTCCGTGGGGACCTTGGAGTCGGGGTGCCGGGAGGCGAGTTCGGCCACGATGCGGGGGGAGGCCGAGCCGACGTGGTGGACGTGCAGTTCGGCCTTGGGCAGCCCCGCAATGAAGGGGTGCAGGTCGGACATGAGGGTGCCTCCGAAGGACGCGTGCGGATGGAACGGCTTCATCGTAGGCAGGACCCGCACCGCCGAAGGGGCTTGTCGGAGGGAGCGCTCAGCATGGCCGTACGAGAGGGGGCGCCGTATGACCGGTCAGAGCCCCGAGTCGCGAGACCCTGGGCGCCGCTGCCGGGGCAGACGCCGCCGGGCCGGGCCGGGCCGGGGCGCCCACGTCCCGGCCCGGCCCCTCGCGCCGAGCCGTCAGGCGGCCGCGTCCGCCCGACCGGTCTCCCAGGGCCACCTGGCGTCCCGGCCGTCCTCGATCAGGGACACCATGCGGAAGGCCGCGTCGGTGAGCCCGCCGAAGGTGTGCCGGTTCGAGGACCCGGAGGGCGCGTGGCCCACCCGGTACCCGGCGAGGTTCCAGGTGTAGACGGGGACCGTGTCCGGCACCAGGGCCGTCGGATCGCCGCCGTAGGAGTACGTGGTCTGCTCGTCGGTGACGATCAGGACCCGGTCGTGCCCCGCGTAGTGCGCGGCCACCGCCTTGGTCGTGCAGGTGCCGCCGAGGTCCTCGAACCGCTCCAGCACCTTCAGCACCGACTCTCCCCGCCGGTAGTCGACCGCCTTGCTCGTGGAGCCGAACTGCACCAGGTCCGCGTCCTCGGCGCGCAGCGCCAGCGCCGTGCCGAAGACGGCCGCCGCGTCGGCCCGGTTGAGCTGCGAGCGGTCCGACAGCGGAGCCCACATCGACCCGGACCGGTCCACCAGGACCAGCGTCCGCCCCGGCAGCGCCGGTACGTGGGCCAGGGAGTGGCCCAGCGCCCGCTCCAGCGGGTACGCCCAGCGCAGCGAGGGCGCGTGCTGGTGGGCGGCCAGGTAGCGGAAGGGGAACTGCCGGGCCCGGGCGACGGTCTCCGGGTCGGAGATCTTCGCCGCGACCCGCTCGGCGACCTCGTCCGAGACTCCGGCCTGGTCGAAGTTGCGCAGGTTGCGCAGCAGCGCCATCGCGCCCATGGACGGGATGACCGCCTCCCAGGCGGCCGCGTCCATCGGCCCCTGCAGCCAGCCGGCCAACGCCTCCCAGGTCATGCCCGCCGCGGCGAGCCGCTCGGCGCCGTCCGGGGCGGTGACCACGGCCCGGCGCTCCGCGACGGGCAGCTCCATCAGGGCCCGGTGCGCGAGCAGGGTGCGGTTGCCCGGCGGGACCTCGGCGGTCTCCGGGTTGTGCCGGCGGTCGAGGGCGTGCCGGAACAGCTCGCCCTGCCAGGGCTTGTCCGGGTCGGGGGAGGCGTGCACGAGGTTGAGGACGTCGCCGAAGCGGTATCCCCGGGAGGCGGTGTCGTACTTCAGCAGCGCGTTGCCGGAGTAGAGGCGGCGCACCGCGTCGGCGATCCCGCGCTTGACGGGCTTGGGCACGCCCCGCCCGTACGTGGCGGTCCAGTAGGCGAGCAGCTCGCCGGGCTCGTCCGCGCGCAGCAGTACGGAGTCCACGACCTGCCGGTTCGAGGGCCCCCCGGTCGCTCCGGCGTCGAGCCGCGCCTTGACGTACTCGGCGGCTCCGACGAGCGAAGCCGTCCGCATGTTGCCGTCGCGGCGCAGCCAGCCGAGCAGGCCGGCGGTCCACTCGGGATCCTCCACGGCAAGGGTGCGCACGAGCGCGCCGAACCGGTCGTCGCGGGCCCCGCCGGACTCGTAGGCGGTCTGCTGCGTCACGAAGTTGGCGACGGCGAGCAGGAACAGCTCGGAGCGCGGATCGCGGACGAAGCCGGGGCTGCCCTGCGCGTTGGCGGCGCGGCGGCCGGTCGAGCGGACCGGTGAGGTGGGTGCGGTGGACGCCGCGGGTGCGGTGGGCGGCGCCTTGGAGCGGAGCAGGTTGAAACGAGCCATGTGAATCCCCCCGAATTCAGTGGAAAGCGGGGGAGGCGTGACGTGCGGAATGCCCGAGATCGAAGTCGGCGACGGACTGTGTCGACTGCTCTACCCAACTGAGCTACCGGCCGGAGCCGGGCGGGACTCGAACCCGCGACACGTTGATCCGGAAGTAACCGTTGCCTGCGCACCGGGCACTCCGCACGTGCGCCTCCCGAGGAAGAAGTGGCCGCGGCGTTGTTTCGTGGAAGAAGTAGCCGTGGCCTGCGCACCGGGAGGTGCGAACGTGGGTGTCCAGAGATCGAGGTCGGCGAAACCACAAGGTGCTCTACCAACTGAGCTACACCGGCCCGAAGCCGGTGACGGGACTCGAACCCGCGGCCGCCCGATTATGAGTCGAAGTAGGTCGCGCCTGCGCACCTGGACAAGGATCACGCTAGACGCACACCCCCGGCGGCCGCGAGCGATTAAAGCCCCGCCCGCAGCCGCTCGCGCGCCTCCATGAGCGCGAAGCCCAGCAGGTTCAGGCCGCGCCAGCGCGCCGGGTCCAGCGCGCGCTCGTCGTCGGCGGCCAGCCCTATGCCCCAGATCCGGTCCATCGGGCTGGCCTCCACCAGGACCCGGTTCCCGGTCGAGAGCAGGTACGAGGCCAGCGCCGGATCGGAGCCGAACTTGTGCACGCTGCCCTCCACCACCAGCGCGAACCGCTCCCGCTCCCACACCGCGTTGTCGAAGCCGCGCACCAGCCGCCCGGCCTTCTTCGCCTCGGCCGGAGTCTTCGCCTCCAGCGCCGCCCGCTCGGCTTCGGGATCTTCGAACAGGCGCGCCTTTCCGGCCATCATCCAGTGCTCGGCGGTCGCGTACCGCACGTCACCCACGGTGAACTCGGACGGCCACCACTGACTGAGGCAGCTCGGTCCGAGCGTGCCGTCGGGTCGCGGACGGTGTCCCCAGAACGGCAGGAACTTCAGCCTCTCACCCCGGCTGACCTGCCCGATCAGTTCCTCGATCATCTCCATGCATGTGAGTCTCGCAGGAGCACCGGACACTTCGTACGGGATTTCGGGCGCGCCTCGACACATGGTCGACCGATTCCGTCGCGTAATCAAAAGGCAACAACGGAATCACTTGGCCGAGGGGTGTACCTCTGCCAGGATCGGCACTCAATTCGAGCTGTAGCTCGAACTGTAGCTACGGAGAGCGTGAGAGCGTGATGGGCAACCGCTTCCAGGTCAAGGTCCAGGTCAAGGACCGATTCGCCGAAGGCGCGCAGTACATCGACGGGCAGCTGCGGCCCGGCACCTCGGGTCGGTCACACACCGTGGTCGACCCCGCCACGGGCGAGGGGGTGCTCACTTACGAGCTGGCCTCCACCGCCGACGTGGACGCCGCCGTCGCCGCCGCCAAGCGGGCCTTCCCCGGCTGGTCGGGGGCCACCCCCGGGGAGCGCTCCGACGCGCTGCACCGGCTGGCCGCAGTGCTGGCCGAGCGGGCCGAGGAGTTCGCGTACGCGGAGTCCCTGCAGTGCGGCAAGCCGGTCAAGCTGTCGACCGAGTTCGACGTCCCGGGGACGATCGACAACACCGCCTTCTTCGCGGGCGCCGCGCGCCACCTCCAGGGGCAGGCCGCGGGCGAGTACTCCGGGGACCACACCTCGTACGTACGCCGCGAGGCGATCGGGGTCGTCGGTTCCATCGCGCCGTGGAACTATCCGCTGCAGATGGCCGCCTGGAAGATCCTCCCGGCGATCGCCGCGGGCAACACCATCGTCCTCAAGCCCGCCGAGCTCACCCCGCTGACCTCCCTGATGTTCGCCCAGGCGGCCAAGGACGCGGGCCTGCCCGACGGCGTGGTCAACATCGTCACCGGCGCCGGCCGGGACGCGGGCGAGCACCTGGTGGGCCACCCGGACGTGGTCATGACCTCCTTCACCGGCTCCACCGCCATCGGCAAGCGGGTCGCCGAGATCGCCACCGCCACCGTCAAGCGGCTCCACCTGGAGCTCGGCGGCAAGGCCCCCTTCCTCGTCTTCGACGACGCCGATCTGGAGGCCGCCGCCAACGGAGCCGTCGCCGCCTCCCTGATCAACACCGGCCAGGACTGCACGGCCGCCACCCGTGCCTACGTCCAGCGCCCCCTCCACGACGCCTTCGTCGCCCGGGTCGCCGAGCTGATGGAGACCGTCCGCGTCGGAGACCCCTTCGATCCGTCGACCGACCTGGGCCCGCTGGTCTCGCACGCCCACCGCGACCGGGTCGCCGGCTTCGTCGAGCGCGCCCGCGCGTACGCCACCGTCGTCACCGGTGGGGAGATCCCCGGCGGGGAGCTCGCGGACGGTGCGTACTACCGGCCCACGCTGATCTCCGGCGCCGCCCAGGACAGCGAGGTGGTCCAGTCCGAGATCTTCGGGCCGGTCCTGGTGGTCCTGCCCTTCGACACCGACGACGAGGGCATCGCGCTGGCCAACGACACCCCGTACGGTCTCGCCGCCTCCGCCTGGAGCCGTGACGTGTACCGGGCGAACCGCGCCACCCGCGAGATCCAGGCGGGCTGCGTCTGGGTCAACGACCACATCCCGATCATCAGCGAGATGCCGCACGGGGGCTACAAGGCCAGTGGCTTCGGAAAGGACATGAGCACCTACTCCTTCGAGGAGTACACGCAGGTCAAGCACGTGATGTACGACAACACCGCGGTGGCGGCGAAGGACTGGCACCGCACGATCTTCGGGGACAGATAACCAGTAGCCGCCCGACCAGCGGCCCGCACCCATCCCGAAAGGGCACCTCCCATGGAGCAGTTCGAGCCCGACCGCCTCTCGGCGGCGCAACTCGCCGCTATGCGGCGCAGCCTCACCACCGGGCGCGGCGCCCTCACCCGCCGCTCCGTGCTGCGCGCCTCCGGAGTCGGAGCGCTCACCCTCGGCGGCCTGTCCGCGCTGGCCGGCTGCGGCATTCCGCCGGCCAAGCGCGCGGAGGGCACCGCCGCGGCCTCCGACGACCACTCGGCTCAGGAGAAGGAGATCAACTTCTCCAACTGGACCGAGTACATGGACACCAGTGAGGACGAGAAGTCCCGTCCCACGCTGGAGGAGTTCACCAAGCGGACCGGCATCAAGGTCAAGTACACCGAGGACATCAACGACAACGTCGAGTTCTTCGGCAAGATCAAGCCGCAGCTCGCGGCGGGCCAGGACACCGGCCGTGACCTGATCGTCGTCACCGACTGGCTCGCTTCGCGCATCATCCGGCTCGGCTGGGCGCAGAAGCTGGACCCCTCCCGGCTCCCGCACGCCTACGCCAACCTGATCCCGCAGTTCCGCAGCCCCGACTGGGACCCGGGCCGCGCGTACAGCTACCCGTGGACCGGCATCAACACCGTCATCGCCTACAACACCAAGGCGACCGGCGGGAAGAAGGTCGACTCCGTCACGCAGATGCTGGACGACCCCTCCCTCAAGGGCCGCGTCGGTTTCCTCACCGAGATGCGCGACAGCGTCGGCATGACCCTGCTCGACCAGGGCAAGGACCCGGCGAAGTTCACCGACGCCGACTACGACGAGGCGATCGGCCGGCTCCAGAAGGGCGTGGACAAGAAGCAGATCCGCCGCTTCACCGGCAACGACTACACCGCGGACCTCGACAAGGGCGACCTCGCAGCCTGCCTGGCCTGGGCCGGCGACGTCATCCAGCTGCAGGCCGGCAACCCGGACATCCAGTACGCGATCCCGGCGCCCGGCTACATCACCTCCAGCGACAACCTGCTGGTCCCCGTGAAGGCCGGGCACAAGGCCAACGCCGAGCGGCTCATCGACTACTACTACGAGCCCCCGGTCGCCGCCCAGCTGGCCGCCTACATCAGCTACGTCTGCCCCGTCGAGGGCGTCAAGGACGAGCTGGCCAAGATCGACCCGGAGCTCGCGGACAACGTCCTGATCGTTCCCGACAAGGCGATGGCCGCCAAGTCGCACGCCTTCCGCTCCCTCACCAGCGAGGAAGAGACGGCGTACGAGGAGAAGTTCGCCAAGCTCATCGGAGCCTGACGGGTCCCGCCGCGCCCCCACCGGCGAAGACACCCGAACCGGCACCTGCCCCTTCCACGACACACCACCGAAGGCCCAGGCCCATGACTGACAAGACCGAAGGCGGCGACGTCCGCCTCGCCGGGATCAGCAAGCACTACGGATCCTTCACCGCCGTGCACCCGCTGGATCTCACCATCCCCCAGGGGTCCTTCTTCGCCCTGCTCGGCGCCTCGGGCTGCGGGAAGACCACCACCCTGCGCATGATCGCCGGCCTGGAGGAGCCCTCCACCGGCACCGTCAGCCTCGGCGACCGCGAGGTCACCCACCTGCCGCCGTACAAGCGCCCGGTCAACACGGTCTTCCAGAGCTACGCCCTCTTCCCGCACCTCGACGTCTCGGAGAACATCGCCTTCGGGCTGCGCCGCCGCGGCATCAAGTCGGTCAAGAAGCAGGTCGACGACATGCTGGAGCTGGTCCAGCTCGGCCAGTTCTCCCGGCGCAAGCCCCACCAGCTCTCCGGCGGCCAGCAGCAGCGCGTCGCCGTCGCCCGCGCGCTCATCAACCACCCGCAGGTACTGCTCCTCGACGAGCCGCTCGGCGCCCTCGACCTCAAGCTGCGCCGCCAGATGCAGCTGGAGCTCAAGCGGATCCAGACCGAGGTCGGCATCACCTTCGTGCACGTCACGCACGACCAGGAGGAGGCCATGACCATGGCCGACACGGTCGCCGTGATGAACGGCGGCCGCGTCGAGCAGCTCGGTGCCCCCGCCGAGCTCTACGAGAACCCGAAGACGACCTTCGTGGCGAACTTCCTCGGCACCTCCAACCTCATCGAGGCCGAGGTCCTGGAAGCCGGCGCGTCCGACGTCGTGGTCTCCTCGGCCGGTACCAAGCTGCGCGTCCCGGCGTCGCGATGTTCGACCACGCCCCGCGCCGGCGGCAAGCTGCTGGTCGGGGTGCGCCCGGAGAAGATCTCCCTGGTCCACGCGGACGCCGAGGACACCATCGAGACCGGCCGCAACAAGGTCGCCGGCAAGATCGTGGCCTCCTCCTTCATCGGAGTCTCCACCCAGTTCGTCATCGACAGCCCGGTCTGCCCGGAGCTGGAGGTGTACGTGCAGAACATCGAGCGCGACGCCCGCCTCACCCCCGGCGCCGACGTGATACTGCACTGGAACCCGGACCACACCTTCGGTCTCGACGCGGCCCAGGACATCGACGCGGGCATCGAGACGGTCGGGGAGGGAGCGTGACGGCCCCCGCGACCCTGCCCGAGGTCGCAGTATCCGCCGAGCCCCCGGTCCACAAGCCGTCCCTGAAGAAGCGCCTGGTCCCGTACTGGCTGCTGCTCCCGGGCATCCTGTGGCTGCTCGTCTTCTTCGTGCTGCCGATGATCTACCAGGCCTCGACCTCGGTGCAGACCGGCTCCCTCGAAGAGGGCTTCAAGGTCACCTGGCACTTCCAGACCTACTGGGACGCCTTCACCGAGTACTACCCGCAGTTCCTGCGCTCCCTGCTCTACGCCGGCACCGCGACCGCGCTGTGCCTGCTGCTGGGCTATCCGCTGGCCTACCTGATCGCCTTCAAGGCGGGCCGCTGGCGCAACCTGCTGCTGGTGCTGGTCATCGCCCCGTTCTTCACCAGCTTCCTGATCCGCACCCTCGCCTGGAAGACGATCCTGGCCGACGGCGGCCCGGTGGTCGACGTGCTCAACACGGTCGGCTTCCTGGACGTCACCAGCTGGCTCGGCATGACCGAGGGCGACCGCGTGCTCGCCACGCCGCTCGCGGTCGTCTGCGGTCTGACGTACAACTTCCTCCCCTTCATGATCCTTCCGCTCTACACCTCGCTGGAGCGCATCGACACCCGCCTCCACGAGGCGGCCGGGGACCTGTACGCCCGTCCCGCCACGGTCTTCCGCAAGGTGACCTTCCCGCTGTCCATGCCGGGCGTGGTCTCCGGAACCCTGCTCACCTTCATCCCGGCGAGCGGCGACTACGTCAACGCCGAACTGCTCGGCTCCACGGACACCCGCATGATCGGCAACGTCATCCAGTCGCAGTACCTGCGCATCCTCGACTACCCGACCGCGGCCGCCCTGTCCTTCATCCTCATGGCCATCGTGCTCGTCATGGTCACCATCTACATCCGCCGAGCGGGGACGGAGGACCTGGTCTGATGAAGAGCGCCACCACCTGGCTGCGCAGCCATTTCGTCGTGATCGCGGGGCTCGGCACGCTCGCGTACCTGATCCTGCCGAACGTCGTCGTCACGGTCTTCTCCTTCAACAACCCCACCGGGCGGTTCAACTACGCCTGGCAGGAGTTCTCCCTCGACGCGTGGAAGGACCCCTGCGGGGTCGCCGACATGTGCGGGTCGCTGTCCCTGTCGCTGCAGATCGCGCTGTGGTCCACCATCGGCGCGACCGTGCTGGGCACCGCGATCGCCTTCGCGATGGTCCGCTACCGCTTCCGCGGTCGCGGCGCGGTCAACTCGCTGATCTTCCTGCCGATGGCCATGCCCGAGATCGTGATGGCCGCGTCCCTGCTGGCCCTCTTCCTCAACATGGGCATCCAGCTCGGCTTCTGGACGATCCTGATCGCCCACGTCATGTTCTGCCTCAGCTTCGTCGTCGCCGCCGTCAAGGCCCGGGTGCTCTCCATGGACCCCCGCCTGGAGGAAGCGGCCCGCGATCTCTACGCCGGACCCGTGCAGACCTTCCTGCGCGTCACCCTGCCGATCGCGGCCCCCGGCATCGCGGCGGGCGCGCTGCTCTCCTTCGCGCTCTCCTTCGACGACTTCATCATCACCAACTTCAACTCGGGCAACACCGTCACCTTCCCCATGTTCGTGTGGGGATCGGCCCAGCGCGGTACGCCTGTACAGATCAACGTCATCGGCACCGCGATGTTCGTCATCGCGGTCCTGGTGGTGCTGGCCGGCCAGATGGTCGCCAACCGCCGCAAGAAAGCACAGCCCAAGTAACACCTGTAGGGAGTTGGAAGACATGGCCCCAGACGCCATGCGCACCGCTGCACGATCTCTTTCCGAAGCGAAGCCGGTCTCGTACTGGCTGGACGACCCCGGCAAGCCCGCCGCCGAGCCCGCCCTCACCGGGGACGAGCACTGCGACCTGCTCGTCATCGGCGGCGGCTACAGCGGCCTGTGGACCGCGTTGCTCGCCAAGGAGCGCGACCCCGCCCGGGACGTCGTACTGATCGAGGGCCACGAGGCGGGCTGGGCCGCCTCGGGCCGCAACGGAGGCTTCTGCGCCGCCTCCCTCACCCACGGCCTCGCCAACGGGATGGCCCGCTGGCCGGACGAGCTCGCCAAGCTGGAAGACCTCGGAGCCCGGAACCTCGACGCCATCGAGGAGGCGGTCGCCCGCTACGGCATCGACTGCGACTTCGAACGCAGCGGCGAGATCGACGTGGCCACCGAGCCGCACCAGGTCGCGGAGCTCCGCGAGTTCCACGCCGAGGCCGAGCGGCTCGGCCTCGCCGGCCGCTCCGAATGGCTGGATGCGGACGCCGTACGGGCCGAGGTCGACTCCCCGACCTTCCTCGGCGGGATCTGGGACCGCGACGGCGTCGCCATGCTCAACCCGGCGAAGCTCGCCTGGGGCCTGAAGCGGGCCTGCATGGAGCTGGGCGTACGGATCTACGAGAACACGCGCGGGCTGGACCTGACCGGCTCGGGAGCCGGGATGGCCGTGCGCACCCCGTACGGGCGGATCTTCGCCCGCCGGGTGGCGCTGGGCACCAACATCTTCCCGTCGCTGGTCAAGCGGGTGCGCCCGCTGACCGTCCCGGTCTACGACTACGCGCTGATGACCGAGCAGCTGACCGAGGAGCAGCTCGCCTCGGTCGGCTGGAAGAACCGGCAGGGCCTCGGCGACAGCGCCAACCAGTTCCACTACTTCCGGATCACCCCCGACCGGCGGATCCTGTGGGGCGGCTACGACGCGATCTACCCGTACGGCGGCAAGCTCGACGCCGAGCACGACCACCGGCCCGAGACGTACCTCAAGCTCGCCGAGCACTTCTTCACCTGCTTCCCGCAGCTGGAAGGGGTGAAATTCAGCCACGCCTGGGGCGGGGCGATCGACACCTGCTCGCGCTTCTCCGCCTTCTTCGGCACCGCGCACGCGGGCAAGGTGGCCTACGCGGCCGGCTTCACCGGACTGGGCGTCGGAGCCACCCGCTTCGGAGCCGACGTGATGCTCGACCTCCTGGCGGGGGAGAAGACCGAGCGCACGGAGCTGGAGATGGTCCGCTCGAAGCCGATGCCCTTCCCGCCGGAGCCCTTCGCCTGGACCGGCATCACGATGACGAAGTGGTCGCTGGCCCGGGCGGACCGGATGGGCGGGCACCGCAACCTGTGGCTCAAGACGCTGGACCGCTTCGGTCTCGGCTTCGACAGCTGAGCCCGGACGGTGGCGCGCCGGCGTGCCGGTGCGCTGATCGGGTAAGCGACCTCCGCACGCCCCGGGCGCACATCGCCCCGGGCAGTGTGACCTGCTTCACTACCACGGAGTAACGAAACCCGCGTCATACCTGCGCCCGGCCCCGCTCTCTCCTGTGAGAACGCTTCACCTCACACAGAGAGCGGAGGCCGGGCGATGACGATCCCGGGGGACAAAACGGCAGTGGACTGGCTGGTCTCGGTGGCGCCCGATCCGGACGCCTGCCGGTGGGAGTGGGAGCGCAACCCCCTCGGGGTCGCCCTCCTGCCCGCCGGCCGCCGGTGGGACGTGCTGATCCTGCCGGGGGAGCTGGGGCACACCACCCTCGAAGTACTGGACGCGCTGCTGGAGCGGCCCGGCCCGGTGCTCGCCGACTTCGGCGACTCCAGGCTGGGCTTTTTCGTGCCCCCGGGCACGGCGTCCCGCTGGCTCGGGACGGGCGTACGGGGAGCCGGGCACGGGACCTGGATCGTGGTCCCGTACCCCGGCCGGGCCACGGGCGGGGTCCGCTGGCTGGTGGTCCCGGACGGGCAGGGCACGCTCACCGATCCGGCGGTGCTGGAACTCGCGATGCACGAGGCGGCGGCACGCGTCGTGGGGCGGGGAGGCGGGAAGTCTTGACAAGGGCATTGGTCTGGACCATCTTGGGCGCCGCTGTGCCTTCCCCCACCGCTTCCCCACCAGCGGCCCGGCTCCATCCCCCCATGCACCGGAGGCAGTTGTGCGCCCCACTCGTCCTGCCGGCCCCACCCGCCCCGCCAGACCCACCGTCATGCGCTCCGCGCTGTCCCTCCTTACCGCCGCCGCCCTCGCGGCGGCCGGCCTCCTCGTCGCAGGCCAGCCCGCCGCGGCGGCCGACGCCGACCTCATCCGCAACGGCGGCTTCGAAGTCGGCCTCGACGGCTGGAGCTGCTCGGCCGGCAGCGGAGCCGCCGTCAGCACCCCGGTGCACGGCGGCGCTTCCGCCCTCAAGGGCACCCCGGCCGGGCAGGACAACGCCCGCTGCTCCCAGACCGTCACCGTCAAGCCCGACTCCGCGTACACGCTGAGCGCCTGGGTGCAGGGCGCGTACGTCTACCTCGGCGCGACCGGCACCGGGACCACGGACCCGCAGACCTGGACGCAGACCCCGGGTGCCTGGAAGCAGCTGAGCACGAGCTTCCGTACCGGCGCGAGCACCACCTCGGTGACCGTGTACACGCAGGGCTGGTACGGCCAGCCGCCGCAGTTCACCGACGACGTGACCCTCGTCGGCCCCGACCCCGGCGGCTCCGGACCCGGCCCCCAGATCCCGGCCGCCCCCACCGGGCTCACCGCGTCGGCCCCTTCCTCCACCACCGTCGGCCTCTCCTGGGCGGCCGCGACCGGGGCCACCTCGTACAAGGTCTACCGGGACGGCGCGAACCCGACCACCGTCAGCACCACCTCGGCGACGGTCACCGGCCTCACCGCCTCCACGACCTACTCCTTCCAGGTCAGCGCGGTCAACGCGGCCGGCGAATCCGCCAAGAGCGCGGCCGTCCCCGTGACCACGCCCGGTGGCGGCGGCAACCCCGGCAACCCGGGGCTGCCCGCCCACGCCCTGGTCGGCTACCTGCACTCCAGCTTCGCCAACGGCTCCGGCTACGTCCGGATGGCCGACGTACCCGCCTCGTGGGACGTCATCAACCTGGCCTTCGGCGAGCCCACCTCGGTCACCTCCGGCGACATCCGCTTCCAGCTCTGCCCGGTCAGCGAGTGCCCGACCGTCGAATCGGCCGCGGAGTTCAAGGCGGCCATCAAGGCCAAGCAGGCCGCGGGCAAGAAGGTCCTGATCTCCATCGGCGGCCAGAACGGCCAGGTCCAGCTGGGCACCACGGCCGCCCGCGACACCTTCGTCTCCTCCGTCGGCAAGATCATCGACGAGTACGGACTCAACGGCCTCGACATCGACTTCGAGGGCCACTCCCTCTCCCTGGCCACGGGCGACACCGACTTCCGCGCCCCCACCACCCCGGTGATCGTCAACCTGATCTCGGCCGTGAAGACCCTGAAGGCCAAGTACGGCCCGGACTTCATCCTGACGATGGCCCCCGAGACCTTCTTCGTCCAGCTCGGCTACCAGTACTACGGATCCGGCCCCTGGGGCGGCCAGGACCCGCGCGCCGGCGCCTACCTCCCGGTCATCCACGCCCTGCGCGACGACCTCACCCTGCTCCACGTCCAGGACTACAACTCGGGCTCGATCATGGGCCTCGACAACCAGTACCACTCCATGGGCGGAGCCGACTTCCACATCGCCATGACGGACATGCTGCTCACCGGCTTCCCGGTGGCCGGCAACACCGCCCGCGTCTTCCCGGCCCTGCGCGCGGACCAGGTCGCCATCGGCCTGCCGGCCACGACCAACGCGGGCAACGGCCACACCTCCCCGGCGGAGGTCAACAAGGCACTGGACTGCCTGACGAAGAAGACCAGCTGCGGGACGTACCAGACCCACGGCACCTGGCCCGCCCTGCGCGGCCTGATGACCTGGTCGATCAACTGGGACCGCTTCGGCAACTGGGAGTTCTCGAAGAACTTCGACGCCTACTTCGGCGGCTGACCGGCGCCGTCACCACCGGACACGGCGGGGCCGGGGCGCACGTGCCCCGGCCCCGCCGCCGCGTTACGGGCGGCGCGCACCGCGAGCAGCAGCGGCGTGCACATCAGGAGGCTGGCCAGGACGTCCAGGGGCCAGTGGTAGCCGCGCAGGATCAGCCCCGTCGCCGTCAGGGCGGTGAGGGCGGCCGCGAGGAGCAGGGGCCAGCGGCCCCGGGTGTACGGGCGCACGAGCAGGGCCGCGCCCACGTACGCCACGTACGCGGTGGCCGTGTGGCCCGAGGGGTAGTAGCCGGAGGCCCAGGGCTCCAGGGGGCCCGGCCGGCCGGTCCACTCCTTCAGCGGGACGACCAGGGCCGGCACCAGGGCCATGGCCAGCGTCGCGGCCGCCGCGCCCCGGCGGTTGCCGCGCCGGACGGCGTAGAGGACCGCGAGGAGCAGGACGGGGACCGCGACCGGCACGTTGCCGAAGTCGGAGAGGCGCTGGGTGACCGCGTCGGGGACGGTGCGCACGAGGGCCCGGCTGAGGGCGGCGTCCGGGACCAGCAGGGGGCCGGACACGAGGACCTGCCAGGTGATCAGGGCGAAGAGCGTGACGCAGAGTGCGCCCAGGCCGTAGAGGAGAGTGGCCGGCCGCCCCGGAACAGGGGGGGTGGTTCCGGGGCGGCCGGCCGGATCGGGTTGCCGGGCGCCCCGGGGGGTTTGGGGCGTGCGGCCGTCCGATCGCTGAGGAGTGTGCGCGAACGCATGCCCAGTGCGGCGCTGGGGAAGCCCGGTACTGGTGTCGCCTCCGATTTCCCGGAAGCGGGGTGTCTCACTCATCTGCAGAAACCGTACGGCAGCGAAAGGGGGACCGACAGCAGGAAAACGCTCCCGCCATCGGCCCCCCACACCTTCTTCACAGCGCCCGCCCGTTACCCGCGGTAGTGACCGCGCGGTGATCGAGGATCGCGTCCCCGCGTTCTAGCGCCTGTGTCAGACGTTCGATCAGAGGGTCGCGAACGCGGCCTCGATGACGTCCAGGCCCTCGTTCAGCAGGTCCTCGCCGATGACGAGCGGCGGCAGGAAGCGGAGCACGTTGCCGTAGGTGCCGCAGGTGAGGACGAGGACGCCCTCGGCGTGGCAGGCCTTGGCGAGCGCGGCGGCCGCCTCCGGGTTCGGGGTCTTGGAGGAGGGGTCCTTGACGAGCTCGATCGCGATCATGGCGCCGCGGCCGCGGATGTCGCCGACGATGTCGTACTTCTCCTGGATGGCCGTCAGGCGGGCCTTCATGACGGACTCGATCTTCTTCGCCGCGGCGTTGAGGTCGAGCTCCTTCATGGTCTCGATGGAGCCGAGCGCACCGGCGCAGGCCACCGGGTTGCCGCCGTAGGTGCCGCCCAGGCCGCCGCCGTGCACGGAGTCCATCATCTCGGCGCGGCCGGTCACGGCGGCGAGCGGCAGGCCGCCCGCGATGCCCTTGGCGGTCGTGATGAGGTCGGGGACGATGCCCTCGTCCTCGCACGCGAACCACTGGCCGGTGCGGCAGAAGCCGGACTGGATCTCGTCGGCGACGAAGACGATGCCGTTGTCGTTGGCGAACTTCACGATCGCCGGCAGGAAGCCCTTGGCCGGCTCGATGAAGCCGCCCTCGCCGAGGACCGGCTCGATGATGATCGCGGCGACGTTCTCGGCGCCGATCTGCTTCACGATGTTGTCGATCGCCTGGGCGGCGGCCTCGGGGCCGCAGTTCTCGGCGCCGGTCGGCCAGCGGTAGCCGTAGGCGACCGGGACGCGGTAGACCTCGGGGGCGAACGGGCCGAAGCCCTGCTTGTACGGCATGTTCTTCGAGGTCAGGGCCATCGTGAGGTTCGTACGGCCGTGGTAGCCGTGGTCGAAGACGACGACGGCCTGGCGCTTGGTGTACGAACGGGCGATCTTGACGGCGTTCTCGACGGCCTCGGCGCCGGAGTTGAACAGCGCCGACTTCTTGGCGTGGTCACCCGGGGTGAGCTCGGCGAGGGCCTCGCAGACCTCCACGTAGCCCTCGTAGGGGGTCACCATGAAACAGGTGTGGGTGAAGTCGGCGAGCTGCGCGGCGGCGCGGCGCACGACGGCCTCGGCGGAGGCGCCGACCGAGGTCACGGCGATGCCGGAACCGAAGTCGATCATGCGGTTGCCGTCGACGTCCTCGATGATGCCGCCACCCGCGCGGGCCGTGAAGACGGGAAGCACGGAGCCCACGCCACCGGCCACCGTCGACAGACGGCGGGCCTGAAGCTCCTGCGACTTGGGGCCGGGGATCGCGGTGACGATGCGGCGCTCCTGCGGGACAGCGGTCATAGGGGGCTCCTGGGGGGTGGGGGTGTTTTCGGACGCACTTGTGTCTTTGTCCGCAGGCTAGGCCCGGGAGGCGTGGTCCTGCATGCTCCGTTCGGGAGTGGTGCCCGCGTGTCCTTGTCCGTGACGGCCATAGGAAGGAATCCGCGCATGTCCTGTGGATCATGACGGGGTACGGGCCGCGGGGCGGCGACGGCCACTAGATTGAGCGCGCAGCGTGGTGCAGGGCAGCGCTGGGCAGCGCGGTAACGGGCAGGGGGCAGGGGTTACATGGACACCGACGGCACGCACGGCGGGGACCGCGGCAGTTACGGCGGCTCGCCCGATGTGGGGGCCGGCGGTCCCCACATCCCCCGGCCAGCCGGCCCGCCGCCCACGCCGCCGCGACCGGTCACGGCCCCGCCACCGCCTGGGTACGCGCCGGGGAGTGCCGCAGGCGTGACCACAAGTCCCGCAGCGACTCCCTTCGCCGCTTGGCTGAGCGCCCCGCGACCTGAGGCGAAGCCCGGCATCTGGCGCTACGCCTACATTCCGGCCGCACCGAAGCAGGACACCAACGGCCGGGTGCTGATCACGCGGGTCGTCGTCTCATTCCTCGTCTTCTTCGTGTGCTGGCAGGCCTTCCTCGATAAGAGCCTCCCCTTCGATATCGAAGGATCCCCGCTCCATTACTTCACCCCCGACAGTTGGTGGAAGGGCAATCTCGTCAAGGAGCCGATCGACCACAGGGGCATGGCGGCCCGTGAGTTCTACGAGCTGCTGGTTACCGTGGGCCTGTTCCTCGGCTTTGCCAAGCTGGGAGGCTGGCGGACCGCCTTCGACCAGCTGATTGCTGCCCGCGGCCCTTGGCAGCGCGCGGTGGGTGCCGCGGCAGGAGCCTTCGTCGTCGTTTGGCTGATCCAGAACCCGACCCCGATCCTCATGGTCTATCCGCTGGCCTTCGGACACCTGCCGTATCCGGAGCTCGGCGAAACGGGCGGTGCGGTGGTCACGAATGTTCTCTACGTACTGATCTACGCACCCGTCGGCCTCTACTTCGCCCGCCTCGGCGGCTGGGCTGCCTTGCTGAACGGCCTCCGCTCCTCTGCCGTTCCTGCCGATGCCCCGCAGGCAGTGGACCTGGATGGCCCGGACTCGCCGGCCGGCTGGCCGCAATTGCGTGCCGCCGGGCTGGCGGCGACCGCGGACCGGCTGGCGGCAGAAGTCCACCAGGGGCGGATGAACGACGTCGACCACGCACGGATCCGGCGGGCCTGGGAGTCCGTGAGGGCCGATCCCTCGCGGCGCCCCGCTTTCGAGGAAGCCGTACGGGCCAAGGGTGCGGCCGCCTGCGGCCATCCGTCGGGAGCCCGTGATCTGCCTGTTCGTGCCGCCTCCCACGACCTGACCGTCGGGCAGGTCTGGCTCGGCCGGGTCACAGGCGTCGAGCCGAACCCTCACGAGCGCCGCGGGACCGGGCTGGCCCTCGACCCCGCTGTGCTGGGCACGTCGGTCCTCGCCGTCGGCCCCTCGGGCTCGGGCAAGACCCACCGGCTGGTCAGGCCGGTGGTGGAGTCGCTGGCCCTCCAGGCGCTGGCCGGGCAGGCGGCCGTGATCGCCGTCGGCGCCGCGGGAACCCGACTCGGACCCGACGACGCCTACGACATCGTGGTGCGCCTGGGCGACCCGGAGTCCGTCCACGATCTCGACCTCTACGGCGGGACGGCCGACTCCGACGAGGCGGCTTCCTTCCTCGCGGAAGCCTTCGTGGGCGACCTGCCGGGCGTCGACGTACGCCGGTCGGCGACGGCGCTCGCCCAGATCCTCGGCCCGTTCCATGCCGCGTACGGCCGCTTCCCGACCGTGCCCGAGCTGCGTGCGCTGCTCGAGCTGCTGCCTGCGGCGCTCGAGGCGCTGCGTCACGAGCTGGAGCGTTCCGGGCAGCAGGCCATGCTGCGCGAGCTCGATGCCCGGGCGCGGCAGCACGGCGTCCACGGAGACCCGGGACCGGCTCTCGCCGACAGGGCGGCCCTGCTCGACCGGCCGGCGTTCCACGGCTTCTTCGACACCACCGGCGGCGGACGGCCCTTCTCCCTCCGCGCCCTGGAACACCCGGTGCGGGTGCGTGTGGACCTCCCGGAGCGCGGTCATCCGGACGCTTCCCGGATGCTGGCCCGGCTGCTCCTCGCCCAGTTCAACGCGGCGGCCGCGGCCCGCGCCGACCGCTCGCTGTTCGCCCTCCTGGCCCTCGACGACGCTTCGCACGCCGTCACCGCCGAGGCCGTGCGCAGCATGCAGGGACTCCGTTCGGCCAACGCGGGGGTCTTGCTGGCGCTGCGCACCCTGGAAGACGTACCGGAAGGGCTGCGCACCCCGCTCCTCGGATCGGTCGGTTGCCGGGTGGCCTTTTCCGGGGTCACCACCTGGGACGGCAAGTGGTTCGCCGATGCCTGGGGAACCGAGTTGGTCGAGACGCGGGACGTCACGAGCCGGACGGTCTATGCCGACCAGCCCTTCACCCGGGCCGTGCACGCCGTGCGCAAGGTGATCACGGGCAAGGCCGTCACCACGGATGCGG
This sequence comes from Streptomyces sp. NBC_00335, assembly GCF_036127095.1. Taxonomy (GTDB): domain Bacteria; phylum Actinomycetota; class Actinomycetes; order Streptomycetales; family Streptomycetaceae; genus Streptomyces. The sequence continues at coordinate 2,375,717 of NZ_CP108006.1, read as the reverse complement.
TCACCGTGCGGAACGTGGAGCGGGAGCGGTGGTCGGCCTCGGCCCTTGCCAACACCGTGCCCCCCGGCCACGCCGTGCTCTCCCTCACCTCCGTCCGCGGCGAGCGGGCCGCCCCGCTGCTGGTGCGGCTCGGGGGGCAGGACTGAAGGTGGGGGGCGTCGCCGGGAGGAGGCGAACCCGTACGGGGTGGCAGAATCAAGAGAGCCGTTCGTACGACACGGCGAAATCCGCGGTGGTGGTCCACGGCGAGAATCCTCCGTCGGCACCTCGCCGCCGAACCCCCTCCTCGACCTAAGGCGCCCCGGTACCCATGCCGCTCACCCTCGCCTCGCTCGTCCAGCACTCGGCGCTCAAACTGAGCGTCCGGGCCGGGGAGGGCCGCCTCGACACCCCCGTCCGCTGGGCCCACGTCAGTGAGCTCGCCGACCCCGTCCCCTACATGGAGGGCGGGGAGCTCCTCCTCATCACCGCGATGAAGCTGGACGCGGAGGACCCCGAGGAGATGCGCCGCTACGTCCGCAGGCTCGCGGCGGCCGGGGTCGTCGGCATCGGCTTCGCCATCGGCGTGAACTACGACGCCGTGCCCGAGGCGCTCGTGGAAGCCGCCACCGCCGAGGACCTGCCGCTGCTGGAGGTACCCCGGCGCACCCCGTTCCTCGCCATCAGCAAGGCCGTCTCCGCCGCCCTCGCCGCCGACCAGTACCGGGCCGTGACCGCGGGCTTCGAGGCGCAGCGCGAGCTGACCCGGGCCGCTCTGTCGGCCGACGGGCCCGCCGAGCTGCTGACGAAGCTGGCGGCGCACGTGCACGGCTGGGCCGCCCTGTACGACACCTCGGGCGCCGTCGTCGCGGCCGCGCCCGACTGGGCCGCGCGCCGGGCCGCCCGGCTCACCCCCGACGTGGAACGGCTGCGGGAGCGGCCCGCCCCGGCCAGCGCCGTGGTCGGCGGCTCCGAGGACCGGGTCGAACTCCAGTCGCTGGGCACCGGGCGGCGGGCCCGCGGAGCCCTCGCGGTCGGTACCGGGGCCCCGCTCGGCACGGCGGAGCGGTACGCCGTCCACTCCGCGGTGGCCCTGCTGACCCTCACCACCGAACGCTCCCGCTCCCTGCACGACGCGGAGTCCCGGCTCGGCGCCGCCGTACTGCGCATGCTGCTCGCCGGCCAGGCGGAGCACGCCCAGGCCGTGGCCGGGGACCTGTACGGGGCCCTGCTCGACGCGCCGTTCCGGATCCTCGTGGCGGAACCGGCCCTGGCGGGCACGGCCCAGCCGGAGGGCCTGGCGCTGCTGGCCGACGCCGTGGAGTCGGCGGCGGCGCGCACGGGGGAGACCCTGCTGGTGGTGCCGGAGCCCGGCCGGCTGGTGGTCCTGGCGGCCGACGGGGGGTCGGCGGTCCAGGCGTGCGCGGAACACGCGGAGGCCCTGGAATCCCGGCGCGGCCGGGAGTCGGGCGAACCGGAGCCGGACGAGCTGGTCCTCGGCCTGTCGGCGCCCGCGGTGGCCTCCGGCGTGGCGGCGGCCTTCAAACAGGCCGACCAGGCCCTGGCCGTGGCCCGGCGGCGCGGCCGCCCCATGGTCGAACACGAGGACATGGCTGCGGGCTCGGTCCTGCCCCTGCTCGCCGACGACGCGGTACGGGCCTTCGCGGACGGCACGCTGCGGGCGCTGCGCGAGCACGACGAGAAGGGCCGGGGCGACCTGGTGGCCTCCCTGCAGGCGTGGCTCTCCCGCCACGGCCAGTGGGACGCGGCGGCGGCCGACCTCGGTGTCCACCGCCACACCCTGCGCTACCGCATGCGCCGCGTGGAGGAGATCCTCGGCCGCTCCCTGGACGACCCGGACGTCCGCATGGAGCTGTGGCTCGCCCTGAAGGCCACCAGTCCTTCCTGACGCGCTCCTCGCACCGCTGCGCGGACTCCGTCCGGCGGTGGCGGGTGCGGGTGGTTCGGCCCTGCGGGGCGGTGTCCCCTACCCGCCCTTCGCCCGTTCCCCGGGCGCTGCCCGGACCCGGTCCTCAAACGCCGGACGGGCTGGAAGATCCAGCCTCGCCGGCGTTTGAGGCGCGGGGTCTGGGGCGGAGCCCCAGGGAACGGGCGAAGGGCGGGTAGGGGACACCGCCCCGCGCAGCGGGGGCCAGCGCGGCGCAGCCGAGCCCCGCCCGCCCCGCGCAGCAGGGCCGCTCGGGGCCCGTACAAGCCCCCGGCAGGGCCCCGCACGGGCGGCGGCCGCCCCGACACTGACAAAGCGGCGCGCCGCGCCACGCACGTACTCCACCCCGGACAAACGCCGAATCCCCGGCGGAGTCCTACGGTGGAGGGGACAAGGACCCACCGCACACACTCCGAAGGGCCGGGATCAGCATGACTTCCACCCACGCCTTCTGGCTCGCCGGCCGCCAGGCCACGGGCGACGACAGCTTCGACGTCCACTCCCCGTGGGACGGCCGCCTCGTAGGTACCGTGAGCGTCCCGACCGACGCCCAGGTCGAAGAGGCCGTGGCCGCCGCGTACGCCGTGACCGCGGAGTTCTCCGCCACCCCGGCCCACGTGCGCGCCGAGGCCCTGGCCCACGTCGCCCGCCGGCTCGCTGAGCGCACCGAGGAGATCGCGCTGCTGATCTCCGCCGAGAACGGCAAGCCGATCAAGTGGGCCCGCGGTGAGGTCGGCCGTGCGGTGTCCGTGTTCCGCTTCGCTTCCGAAGAGGCCCGCCGCTTCAACGGCGGAGAGGCCCAGCGCCTGGACACCGACGCCGGTGGCGTCGGCCGCCTGGCCCTGACCCGCCGCTTCGTCAAGGGTCCGGTCCTGGGCATCGCGCCCTTCAACTTCCCGCTGAACCTGTGCGCCCACAAGGTGGCCCCCGCCATCGCCGTCGGCGCGCCGATCATCCTGAAGCCGGCCCCGGCCACCCCGCTCTCCGGTCTGATCCTCGGCGAGCTGCTCGCCGAGACCGACCTGCCGGCCGGTTCCTGGTCCGTGCTCCCCGTCGCCAACGACAAGATGCCGGAGCTGGTCAAGGACGAGCGCCTGCCCGTCATCTCCTTCACCGGTTCGGACAAGGTCGGCTACGCCATCCAGCAGGCCGTGCCCCACAAGCACTGCACCCTGGAGCTCGGCGGCAACGCCGCGGCCGTGGTCCTGGAGGACTGGTCCTCCGAGGCCGACCTCGACTGGGCCGCGACCCGCATCGCGACCTTCTCGAACTACCAGGCCGGCCAGTCCTGCATCGGCGTGCAGCGCGTGATCGCCGACGCGACGGTCTACGACCGCCTCGTCGAGAAGGTCGTCGCCAAGGTCCGCGAGCAGGTCACCGGCGACCCGAACGACTCCGCCACCGACGTCGGCCCCCTCGTCTCCGAGGACGCCGCCAAGCGGGTCGAGTCCTGGGTCGACGAGGCCGTGTCCGCCGGAGCCAAGCTGCTCACGGGCGGCAAGCGCGAGGGTGCCTCGTACGAGCCCACCGTCGTCGCGGAGGTGCCCGAGGGCGTCACCCTCGCCACCGAGGAGGTCTTCGGACCGGTCCTCACCCTGCGCCGGGTCGAGAACACCGACGAGGCCTTCGCCGCGGTCAACGACTCGAAGTTCGGTCTGCAGGCCGGCGTCTTCACGCGGAACATCCAGACCGCGTTCCGCGCCCACCGCGAGCTGGAGGTCGGCGGCGTGATCGTCGGCGACGTCCCCTCCTACCGCGCCGACCAGATGCCGTACGGCGGCGTCAAGCAGTCCGGTGTGGGCCGCGAGGGCGTGCGCTACGCGATGGACGACTACACCTACGAGCGGGTCCTGGTCCTCAGCGGCCTCGACATCTGACCGAACTCGTACGGCCACCAAGCCGACGGCCGGAGCCTACTGTGCGGGGGCTCCGGCCGTCTCCTTTTGCCGTGGGGTCCACCGGGACCCGTCACCGGGAGCCCCCGGGGCCCCGGCCCACCTGAGCGGCAGGCCGCGGCCGCGGTGTGGCAGGGTCGTGGGCGCCCGGGTGCGCGGCCCCACGCGCCGGGCCGACGATCTCCGGCCGACGAATCGAGTCGCACGTGTCCTACCTGGTCCGCCACCGTCCCGTCGCAGACCCCGCGCTGCGCCTGGTGTGCTTCCCGCACGCCGGAGGCGGCGCGGGCTTCTTCCGCGACTGGCCCCGGCACCTGGATCCTTCGGTCGAAGTCGTGGCAGTGCGCTACCCGGGACGCGAAAGCCGCATCGGCGAACCGCTGATCCCGGCGATGGACGCCCTGTCGCCGCAGATCGCCGGGGAACTCCTGGCCGAGGCTCCCGTGCCCACGGTGCTCCTCGGACACAGCATGGGCGCGGCTGTGGCGTACGAGAGCCTCCTGCGCCTCGAAGCCGCGGGCGCGGACCACGTCACGCGCCTGTGCGTCTCGGGCCGCGGGCTCTCCGCGCCCGCCGGCGTGGTCCGTCCGCGCACCGACGAGGATCTGATCGCGGCCGTCACCTCGCTGGGCGGTCCCCACGCGGCGGTCTGGAACGACCCGGACCTGCGCGAGCTCTTCCTGCCGATCGTGCGCAACGACTTCCACCTGATCGACACCTACCGCCGCCGCGAGGACGCTCCGCCGCTGCGCGCGGACGTCATGGCCCTCACGGGGGACCGCGACCCCCGCGTCACCCCCCTGGCCGCGCAGAAGTGGTCCGCGGTCACCGCCGGCGCTTTCACGTCCCACGTCTTCGACGGCGACCACTTCTACCTCGTCCCCCACGCGGCGCGCGTCGCCCGGCTGGCCGTGGAACGTCACGGCGTCTGAGGCCGTCCCTCTTTCACCCCCGCTTCCCCGCCGCCCGAAACGGGTACGACTCACTGGTAGCACCCACCGGTAAGCACCCCCACTCTCGGCGGCGAGGTGAGCCCCCTCATGTCCGCAACACAGCCCGGCGACAGCGACACCCAGCCCGCACAGCCCGTACGGCCCAAGGTGACCGAGCACGAGGCACGGCAGGTCGCGGAAGCGGCCCGGGAACAGAACTGGCAGCGGCCGAGCTTCGCCAAGGAACTGTTCCTCGGACGGTTCCGGCTCGACCTGATCCACCCCCACCCGCTCCCCGCCGAGGAGGACGTCCGGCGCGGCGAGGCCTTCCTGGCCCGGCTGCGGGAGTTCTGCGAGACCGAGATCGACGGCGCGCGCATCGAGCGCGAGGCGAAGATCCCCGACGAGACCGTGCGGGGGCTGAAGGAGCTCGGCGCGCTCGGCATGAAGATCGACCCGAAGTACGGGGGCCTCGGCCTCACCCAGGTGTACTACAACAAGGCGCTCGCCCTCGTCGGCTCCGTCAGCCCGGCCATCGGCGCCCTGCTCTCCGCCCACCAGTCGATCGGCGTGCCCCAGCCGCTGAAGATGTTCGGCACGCAGGAGCAGAAGGACGCCTACCTGCCGCGCTGCGCGACCACCGCCATCAGCGCCTTCCTCCTCACCGAGCCGGACGTCGGCTCCGACCCGGCCCGCCTGGCCACCACGGCGGTCCCGGACGGGGAGGACGCGTACGTCCTGGACGGCGTGAAGCTCTGGACCACCAACGGGGTCGTCGCCGACCTGCTCGTCGTCATGGCCCGGGTTCCCAAGAGCGAGAACCACCGCGGCGGGATCACCGCCTTCGTCGTCGAGGCCGACTCGCCCGGCATCACCGTCGAGCACCGCAACGCCTTCATGGGCCTGCGCGGCCTGGAGAACGGCGTCACCCGCTTCCACCGGGTCAGGGTCCCCGCGGCCCAGCGCATCGGCGCCGAGGGCGCCGGGCTGAAGATCGCGCTGACCACGCTGAACACCGGCCGGCTGTCGCTGCCCGCCATGTGCGTGGGCGCGGGGAAGTGGTGCCTGAAGATCGCCCGCGAATGGTCCGGCGTACGCGAGCAGTGGGGCCGGCCCGTCGGCCTGCACGAGGCCGTCGGCGCCAAGATCTCCTTCATCGCGGCCACCACCTTCGCCCTGGAGGCCGTGGTCGACCTGGCCTCCCAGATGGCCGACGAGGACCGCAACGACATCCGCATCGAGGCCGCCCTCGCCAAGCTCTACGGCTCCGAGATGGCCTGCCTGATGGCCGACGAGCTGGTCCAGATCCGAGGCGGGCGCGGGTTCGAGACCGCCGAGTCCCTCGCCGCCCGCGGCGAGCGGGCCGTGCCCGCCGAGCAGATGCTCCGCGACCTGCGCATCAACCGGATCTTCGAGGGATCCACCGAGATCATGCACCTGCTGATCGCCCGCGAGGCCGTGGACGCCCACCTGTCGGTGGCCGGCGACCTGATCGACCCGGAGAAGGCGCTGGGCGACAAGGCGAAGGCGGGAGCCCGCGCCGCCGGGTTCTACGCGCGCTGGCTCCCCAAGCTGGCCACCGGGCCCGGCCAGGTCCCCGGCACCTACCGCGCCTTCCACCCGAGCGGTCACCCCGACCTCGCCACCCATCTGCGCTACGTGGAACGAGGGGCGCGCAAACTCGCGCGCATGACGTTCATGGCCATGGCCCGCTGGCAGGGCCGGATGGAGACCAAGCAGGGCTTCCTAGGCCGGATCGTCGACATCGGCGCCGAGCTCTTCGCGATGAGCGCCGCCTGCGTGCGCGCCGAGCACCTGCGGGCCTCCGGCGAGCACGGCCGCGAGGCCTACCAGCTGGCCGACGCCTTCTGCCGGCAGTCCCGGCTCCGCGTGGAGGAGCTCTTCGGGCGGCTCTGGGACAACACCGACGACCTGGACCGCAAGGTGGTGGCCGGGGTCCTGAACGGCACCTACACCTGGCTGGAGGAGGGCGTTTTGGACCCCTCGGGCGACGGCCCGTGGATCGCCGACGCCGCTCCCGGCCCCTCCACCCGCGAAAACGTCCACCGTCCGCTGCGCTGACCTGAAATCATCGCCGCACATCGGACAGATGTACGAGGATGAGTAGGGGTACCGGTACGGGTACTGGTACCCGTACGAGCACAGCGCGAGGCGGACGAGAACGATGCCGACGGCCGAGGAAGACCGCACCAGCCGACGGCTGGCCTGGTGCGTGGCGCACCTGCTGCGCCACGCACCGGACCACGTCGTCACCGACATGATCGGCCGGCTCGACGAGCCCGCCTTCAAGTACCTGTGCCGGGACGAATGGCTGGCGGCCTCGACCGTCACCCTGCTGCTCCGCCACGGAGGCACGGCCGACCGGACCTACGTCGCCCGCAACCCCCGCGTCGTGGGCCGGCCGCTGCCCGGCCTGCCCGGACCCGCCCGGTACGCCCGCCGCCGGACCCCGCAGGAACTCCTGCCGGTGCTCCGCGCCGAGCTCGGCCGGGACCCCGGCGAGGGGCCGCTCACCGCGGCCGAGCTCATCGGCCTGCTGCGCCGGCACGGCCGGCGCGGGCCGCGGGTCCCGCTGGACATCCTGGCGCTCGGCCACAACGCGGACCCGGAGCCGCTGCTCGCCGAACACCTCCGCAGCCCCCTCCCGGCCGGCTCCGTCGAAGCCCTGCTCCTCGTCGGGGACCTGCCCCGGGAGACCGTCCACGGGCTGCTCGCCACCGCGGCGGCGGACGAGCGCTCCTGGCACCGGCCCGCCGTCCGCGCCGTGCGCATGGGCCGGGTCACGCACGAGGAGCTCGTCGCCCACGTGACCCCCGCTCACCGCACCCTGCTGCTCACCGGCCTGACCGGGGCCCGCGGCCTGCGCTGGAGCCTGCCCGAGCGGACGGGGATGCGCACCGCCGTCGCCCGCGCGCTGCGCCCCCTGCGCGACGACCCCCGGCTCTGGGCGGAGCTGCTGCGCCACGCCCCCGCCTTCCCGGGCACCCTGCCGGTCCTGGTGGCCCGGATCGTGCGCGGCACCCTGCAGGAGCCCGCCGAAGGGCCGCCCGTCCCCGGGCTCGCCGAGGCGGTGCGCTCCGTGGCGCCCCGGCCGGCCGAGCCCGTCGCGGGCGTGGACCGCGAACTGGCCCTGGCGAGCCTCGCGGTGCCCATGGAGTCCGTGCAGGAGGACATCCGGTGGGTGCGCGACTGCCTCGCCCGGGGGCTGCTCACCGGCGAGGACGTGATCCGGCACAAGGCGCCCGCCTGCTGGGCCCTGGACGAGGACCACTGGCTGGGCGAGGTGGACCACCCCGACCGACACGAGCCGCCCGCCCCGGTGCTCGCGGCGCGGGCCGAGGCCGACCGGCTGTTCGCGCTGGCCCTCGGCTCCGATCCGGACGCCTGGTGGCGGGTGGCCAGTACCCTCCCGGACTTCGCCGGTACGCTCCCGCACCTTCTCCTTCGGGTCACGGAAGGGGGCTCCGTGTCCGGCCGCCCCTGAGTTGCGGCAACAATGGGTCCATGAGCGACCGCCCATCCCCCCTCGCCGATCCGCACCTCCTCTTCGACCCCGCGGCCGGCCGTCGGGACATCGTCATCCTCGGCTCCACCGGGTCCATCGGGACCCAGGCCATCGACCTGGCCCTGCGCAACCCGGACCGGTTCCGGGTCACGGCCCTGTCCGCCGCCGGCGGCCGGGTCGCGCTGCTGGCCGAGCAGGCCCGGCTGCTGCGCGTGAAGACCGTGGCCGTCGCGCGCGAAGACGTCGTACCGGCCCTCAAGGAGGCGCTGGACGCCGAGTACGGCGCCGGCGAGCCGCTGCCCGAGATCCTGGCCGGACCGGACGCGGCGACCGAGCTCGCCGCCTCCGAGTGCCACACCGTGCTCAACGGCATCACCGGTTCCATCGGGCTCGCGCCCACCCTCGCCGCGCTGAAGGCCGGGCGGACGCTGGCCCTCGCCAACAAGGAGTCGCTGATCGTCGGCGGCCCGCTGGTGAAGGCCCTGGCGAAGCCCGGTCAGATCATCCCGGTCGACTCCGAGCACGCGGCGCTCTTCCAGGCCCTCGCCGCCGGCACCCGCGCCGAGGTGCGCAAGCTCGTGGTGACCGCCTCCGGCGGGCCCTTCCGCGGCCGCACCCGCGCCGAGCTGGCCTCGGTCACGGTGCAGGACGCGCTGGCCCACCCGACCTGGGCGATGGGCCCGGTGATCACCGTGAACTCGGCGACCCTGGTCAACAAGGGGCTGGAGGTCATCGAGGCGCACCTGCTCTACGACATCCCCTTCGAGCGGATCGAGGTCGTGGTCCACCCGCAGTCGTACGTGCACTCCATGGTGGAGTTCACGGACGGCTCCACGCTGGCCCAGGCCACCCCGCCGGACATGCGCGGCCCGATCGCGATCGGTCTCGGCTGGCCCCAGCGGGTCCCGGACGCTTCCACCGCCTTCGACTGGACCAAGGCGTCCACCTGGGAGTTCTTCCCGCTGGACACCGAGGCCTTCCCGGCGGTGGGCCTGGCCCGGCACGTCGGCGCCCTGGGCGGTACCGCGCCCGCAGTGTTCAATGCGGCGAACGAGGAGTGCGTAGGGGCCTTTCTGGCCGGTCGGCTCCCGTTCACAGCAATCATGGATACGGTCTCTGCCGTGGTCGATGAGCACGGAACGCCCGCCCGGGGAACTTCCCTCACGGTCCGGGACGTCCTTGAAGCGGAGACCTGGGCCCGGGCCCGGGCACAGGAGATGGCGGCTCGGGCCGCAATGGAGGCGCGCGCATGACCATCTTGCTCAGCCTGATCGGCATGCTCGTCTTCGTGGTCGGGCTGCTCTTCTCCATCGCCTGGCACGAGCTCGGGCACCTCTCGACGGCCAAGCTCTTCGGCATCCGCGTGCCCCAGTACATGGTCGGCTTCGGCCGGACCATCTGGTCGCGCAAGAAGGGCGACACCGAGTACGGGCTCAAGGCCATCCCGATGGGCGGCTACATCCGCATGATCGGGATGTTCCCGCCCGGCGAGGACGGCAAGGTCACCGCCCGCTCCACGTCGCCGTTCCGCTCGATGATCGAGGACGCGCGCTCGGCGGCGTACGAGGAACTGGAGCCGGGCGACGAGTCGCGGCTCTTCTACACGCGCAAGCCCTGGAAGCGCGTGATCGTGATGTTCGCCGGACCGTTCATGAACCTGGTCCTGGCCATGGCGATCTTCTTCGGCGTGTGGATGACCTTCGGGGTGCAGCAGACGACCACCCAGGTCCAGACCGTCGCCGACTGCGTCCTCAAGCAGAGCGACAAGCGCACGGTCTGCGAGGACGGCGACCCGGTGGCCCCGGGCAAGGCCGCGGGCCTGCACGTCGGCGACAAGATCGTGGCCTTCGACGGCAAGCCGGTCGATGACTGGGGCGCCCTCCAGGAGCACATCCGCAAGACCATCGGACCCGCCACCCTCACCGTCCTGCGCGACGGGCAGAGGATCGACGTCCACCCGAACCTCGTGGAGAACCGCGTCGGCAAGACGGACGGCCGCGGCGGCTTCGTCAAGGGCGAGTTCGTGTCGGCCGGGTACCTCGGTGTCAGCGCGAGGTCCGTGATCGCGCCGCTCACCTTCACCCAGTCCGCGGAGCACGTCGTGGAGGTCGTCGAGGCCAGCGTGCAGGGCCTGGCCAACCTCCCGGGCAAGATCCCGGGACTGTGGAACGCCGTCTTCAACGGCGGCGAGCGGGAGGCCGACTCCCCGATGGGCCTCCTCGGCGCGGCGCGGATCAGCGCCGACATCGCGACCCTGGACATCCCGAAGGAGGAGCGGGCGTCGTTCCTGCTGGGCGTCCTCGGCTACTTCAACCTCTCCCTCTTCCTCTTCAACATGCTGCCCCTGCTGCCCCTGGACGGCGGGCACATCGCCGGCGCCCTGTGGGAATCGGTGCGGCGCGCCTTCGCGCGGGTCTTCCGGCGCGCGGACCCGGGCCCCTTCGACGTGGCCAGGCTGATGCCCGCCGCGTACGTGGTGGCCGCCGTCTTCGTCTGCTTCACGCTGCTGGTGCTGGCCGCGGACGTGGTGAACCCCATCAGGATCACCTGACCGCGAACGCCCGGATCACCTGACCGAACGTCCGGACCTCACCCGGCCGAACGACCGGCGCGGGATCTCACGGCGCCTCGTACATCATCCGCGCGGGAGCCGGGCACTCATCGTGCCCGGCTCCCTACGTTCGGGTGGCGCACCACCGGCGATGCGCGGGTGGCGTGCCGGTTGGCGTAATCTCGGACGTTGGAGCCCGCCGATCCCCGGCACCTATATCCACACCTTGGGGTTGCACAGCAGATGACTGCCATCTCTCTCGGAATGCCGGCCGTGCCGACGAAGCTCGCCGACCGCAGGGTCAGCCGCAAGATCCAGGTCGGCTCGGTGGCCGTCGGCGGCGACGCACAAATCTCCGTGCAGTCGATGACGACCACCAGGACCTCCGACATCGGGGCCACGCTCCAGCAGATCGCGGAGCTGACCGCTTCCGGCTGTGACATCGTCCGCGTGGCCTGCCCGACGCAGGACGACGCCGACGCGCTCGCCGTGATCGCGAAGAAGTCGAACATCCCGGTCATCGCCGACATCCACTTCCAGCCGAAGTACGTGTTCGCCGCGATCGACGCCGGCTGCGCCGCCGTCCGCGTGAACCCCGGCAACATCAAGCAGTTCGACGACAAGGTCAAGGAGATCGCGCGCGCCGCCAAGGACGCCGGTACCCCGATCCGGATCGGCGTCAACGCCGGCTCGCTCGACGCACGACTGCTGAAGAAGTACGGCAAGGCCACGCCCGAGGCGCTGGTCGAGTCCGCGCTCTGGGAAGCCTCCCTCTTCGAGGAGCACGGCTTCAGCGACATCAAGATCTCGGTCAAGCACAACGACCCGGTGGTCATGGTCAACGCCTACCGCCAGCTGGCCGCCCAGTGCACCTACCCGCTGCACCTCGGCGTCACCGAGGCCGGTCCGGCGTTCCAGGGCACGATCAAGTCCGCCGTCGCCTTCGGCGCGCTGCTCTCCGAGGGCATCGGCGACACGATCCGCGTCTCGCTGTCGGCCCCGCCGGTGGAGGAGATCAAGGTCGGCATCCAGATCCTGGAGTCGCTGAACCTCAAGCCGCGCCGCCTGGAGATCGTCTCCTGCCCGTCCTGCGGGCGCGCTCAGGTGGACGTCTACAAGCTGGCCGAGGAGGTCACGGCGGGCCTGGAGGGCATGGAGGTCCCGCTGCGCGTCGCGGTCATGGGCTGCGTCGTCAACGGCCCCGGCGAGGCCCGTGAGGCCGACCTGGGCGTCGCCTCCGGCAACGGCAAGGGCCAGATCTTCGTCAAGGGCGAGGTCATCAAGACCGTCCCCGAGTCGAAGATCGTCGAGACCCTCATCGAAGAGGCGATGAAGATCGCCGAGCAGATGGAGAAGGACGGCGTGATGTCGGGCGAGCCGACGGTCGCCATCGGCGTCTAGGCCACAGCTCCCCGCAGGGAAGCGCGCAGCTCCGCTGGACGAACGACGACGGGCCCGAACCGCAGGTGCGGTTGCGGGCCCGTCGGCATGTCGAGCCCTCGGCGCGCGGCCCCCGTACGTGCGCCCGTGGGCCTGTGCGTCCTCGGCGAGCGGGCCCCTCGCGGGCCCGCCACCGGGCGGAACCGGCCAGGGAGGCCTCCAAGGGGCCTCGGGGGGCCTCGGGGGCATCTCGGAGCCGGTCCGGGTACAGTGCGGAGATCAGCAGACTTGCATGGTGAGGCCCCAGTGTTGACGCAGACCACCACCCGGGTCCTTGAGCCCCGTGACCTTGAGGCCGCGCTCGACATCCTCGGCCGCGAGCCGGTCCAGAACGCCTTCGTCACCTCCCGGGTCCAGATCGCCGGGCTCGACCCGTGGCGCCTGGGCGGCGAGATGTGGGGCTGGTACGCCGACGGAGAGCTCCGCTCGCTCTGCTACGCCGGCGCCAACCTGGTGCCCGTCTGCGCCGAACCCGACGCGGTACGGGCCTTCGCCGACCGCGCCCGCCGCACCGGACGCCGCTGCTCCTCCATCGTCGGCCCCGCCGAGGCCACCGGGCTGCTCTGGCAGCTCCTGGAGCCGAGCTGGGGCCCGGCCCGCGACGTCCGCTCCTGCCAGCCCCTGATGGTCATGGAGCAGCCGTCCACCGCGGTGACCGCCGACCCCCGGGTCCGCCGGATCCGCAAGGACGAGATGGACCTGATCATGCCCGCCTGCGTGGCCATGTTCACCGAGGAGGTCGGGATCTCCCCGATGACCGGCGACGGCGGCCTGCTCTACCAGGCCCGGGTGGCCGAGCTGGTCGCCGGCGGCCGTTCCTTCGCCCGCGTCCAGGACGGCAAGGTCGTCTTCAAGGCCGAGATCGGCGCCGCGACCTCCCGCGCCTGCCAGATCCAGGGCGTCTGGGTGGCCCCCGAGTTCCGCGGCCGCGGGCACTCCGAAACCGGGATGGCCGCCGTCGTCGCGTACGCCCTGCGGGACGTGGCCCCCGTGGTCAGCCTCTACGTCAACGACTTCAACACCGCCGCGCGCGCCTCCTACCACCGGGTCGGCTTCCGCGAGGTCGGCGCGTTCATGAGCGTGCTGTTCTGAGCGGACCGCCGCTCGGCAGTACAGCCGCACCGCCGCTCCTCCGCACAGCCGTCCCTCCGCTCCGGGCGCGCCGATGCGAGAGTCCTGTTCCGATCTTCCTGTTCGACTCCGCGGTCGGCCAGTAAGGTCGCCGCATGATGCCAACCCCCGCGGGAGACGACCCCGGCCGGCCCGCCGGACTGCGCATCGGGCCCCTCGACCTCGCCGCCCGGGTCGACGAGGCCCTGAGCGTGCAGGCCATGGCCTTCGGGCTCAGCGAGGAGGAGGTGGGCATCCGGCGCTACATCGTCCAGCGCCACATGACCTGCCGGGGCGCCCGCGCGCTCGGCGCCTTCACCGAGGACGGCGAGCTCGCCGGGTTCGTCTACGGCATGCCCAACGACCGCACGCACTGGTGGTCCGGAATCGTCGAGCCCTACCTGCGGACCGGCGGCCACGAGGGCTGGCTCGACGGCTCCTTCGTGATCACCGAACTCCACGTGCACCCCGGGTTCCAGGGCAAGGGCGTCGGCCGCGCCCTCATCACCCGGATCACCGACACCGCCGCCGAGGAGCGCTCGATCCTCTCCGCGATCGACATCGACAGCCCCGCCCGCGGCCTCTACCACTCCCTCGGCTACACGGACCTCGCCCGCCAGGTCCTCTTCCCGAGCGCGAGCCTCCCGTACGCCGTCATGGGCGCCCCGCTGCCGCTGCGCAGACCCTGACCCCGTAGGCCCGGAAAGCGTTTCCGCGCGGCTCCGCGCCCCCGATAGCCTCCCGTCATGTCAACGCAACACGTGCAGCGCATGTCCCGCCTCATGGCCAAGACCCTCCGCGAGGACCCCGCCGACGCGGAAACCCTCAGCCACCGCCTGCTGGTCCGGGCCGGCTACGTCCGGCGCAGCTCCGCCGGGGTCTGGAGCTGGCTGCCGCTCGGCAAGCGGGTCCTGGACAACGTCTCGCGCATCGTCCGCGAGGAGATGGACGGGATCGGGGCGCAGGAAGTACTGCTCCCTGCGCTGCTGCCGAAGGAGCCGTACGAGGTCAGCGGGCGCTGGTCGGAGTACGGTGACCTGCTCTTCCGGCTCAAGGACCGCAAGGGCGCGGACTACCTGCTCGGCCCCACCCACGAGGAGATCTTCACCCTCGTGGTCAAGGACCAGTGCACGTCCTACAAGGACCTGCCGGTCATGCTGTACCAGATCCAGACCAAGTACCGGGACGAGGCGCGGCCCCGCTCGGGCGTCCTGCGCGGCCGCGAGTTCCAGATGAAGGACTCGTACTCCTTCGACGTGTCCGACGAGGGCCTGGCGGAGTCCTACCGGCTCCACCGCGAGGCCTACGTACGCATCTTCGAGCGCCTGGGCCTCGACCACCGGGTGGTGTCGGCGGTCTCGGGCGCGATGGGCGGCTCGGCGTCGGAGGAGTTCCTGGCCCCGGCCCCGGCAGGCGAGGACACCTTCGCGGACTGCCCCTCCTGCGGCTACGCGGCCAACACGGAGGCCGTGACCTTCGCCTTGGCCCCGGCCGAGGGGGAGCACGGCCCGCTGGAGGAGATCCCGACCCCCGACACCCCCACCATCGAGACCCTGGCGGCGCACCTGGGCGTCCCCGCCTCCGCGACGCTGAAGAACCTCCTGGTCAAGGTCGACGGAGAGATCACCGCCGTCGGCGTACCGGGCGACCGCGAGGTCGACCTCGGCAAGCTCGGCGAGCACCTGGCCCCGGCGGTCGTGGAGCTGGTGACGGCGGAGGACTTCACCGGCCGGCCCGATCTCGTACGCGGCTACGTGGGCCCGCAGGGCCTGGAGAAGGTCCGCTACCTCGCCGACCCCCGCATCGCGCCGGGCACCTGCTGGGTGACGGGGGCCAACAAGGCCGACACGCACGCCCGGAACGTGGTCTGCGGGCGGGACTTCGAGGTGGACCAGTACCTGGACGTGGTCGTCGTCGAGGAGGGGGACCCCTGCCCCGCCTGCGGGGCCGGGCTCCGCCTGGACCGGGCGATCGAGATCGGGCACATCTTCCAGCTCGGCCGGAAGTACGCGGACGCCTTCGGGCTCGACGTCCTCGGCAAGGAGGGCAAGCCGGTCCGGGTCACGATGGGCTCGTACGGGATCGGCGTCTCCCGTGCGGTGGCGGCGCTGGCCGAGCAGACGGCGGACGAGCGGGGTCTGTGCTGGCCGGCGGCGGTGGCCCCGGCGGACGTCCACGTCGTGGCGGCGGGCAAGGCGGTGCCGCTCGCCCTCGCGGAGTCTGCGGCGCAGTCCCTGGCCGGGGCAGGTCTGCGGATCCTCTTGGACGACCGGCCGGGCCTGTCACCCGGGGTGAAGCTCACCGACGCGGAGCTGATCGGGGTCCCGTGGATCCTGGTCGCGGGCCGCCGCTCCGCGGACGGCGTGGTGGAACTCCAGGACCGCCGCTCCGGCGCCCGCGAGGAACTCCCCCTGACGGAGGCCCTGTCCCGCCTGACCGCGCCCGCGTAGCCCTGCGGGGCGGAGTTCCCCTACCCGCCCTTCGCCCGTTCCCCGGGCGTTGCCCGGACCCCCTGGGGCTCCGCCCCAGACCCCGCGCCTCAAACGCCGGCGAGGCTGAGATGGCGCTCCGCGCCATCCAGCCCGCACCGGCCGAATCCAGTTCGCGCCGGCGAGCATTCAGCCCTCCGGCGTTTGAGGAGCGGGGGTCCGGGGGCTGGCCCCCGGGAACGGTGGAAGGGCGGGTGGGGGACGGCTCCGCGCAGCGCCTACCCGCGCACGTCCGGCTCCGCCGGGGGCGGCGGCGGGGACCCGTCCAGGCAGGGCTCCGCGACCGCCCCGGGGCCGAGCCCCGCATCGGTGTCCGCAGGCGCCACCGCCGGAGCGGGGCCCGCGATGCCCGGGGGCGGCGGCGCCGGAGCGGGGGCCGCGGTAGCCGGGGGCGGAGGAGCCGCAGGCGGCGGCGCCGTGGGCGCAGGGGCAGCGCGTTCCAGGAAGCGGAGGAGTTCCACCGGGAACGGGAGGACGAGGGTGGAGTTCTTCTCCGCGGCGACGGCGACGACCGTCTGGAGCAGGCGCAGCTGAAGCGCCGCCGGCTGCTCCGACATGACCTCCGCCGCCTCCGCCAGCTTCTTCGAGGCCTGGAGCTCCGCGTCCGCGTTGATGATCCGCGCCCGCCGCTCCCGGTCGGCCTCCGCCTGCCGCGCCATCGACCGCTTCATCGTCTCGGGCAAGGACACGTCCTTGATCTCCACCCGGTCGATCTGGACGCCCCAGCCCACCGCCGGACTGTCGATCATCAGCTCCAGGCCCTGGTTGAGCTGCTCCCGGTTGGACAGCAGATCGTCCAGGTCGGACTTGCCGATGATCGACCGCAGCGAGGTCTGCGCCATCTGCGAGACGGCGAAGCGGTAGTCCTCGACCTCGATGATCGCGCTGGCCGCGTCCACCACCTTGAAGTACACGACCGCGTCCACCCGCACCGTGACGTTGTCCCGGGTGATGCCCTCCTGGGCGGGCACCGGCATCGTCACGATCTGCATGTTGACCTTGCGCAGCCGGTCGAAGCCCGGGACCACGAAGGTGAAGCCCGGGCCCCGGACGCCGTCGCGCAGCCGGCCGAGGCGGAAGACCACGCCCCGCTCGTACTGCTTCACCACCCGGGAGGCGGCGCCCAGGTAGGCCACGATCCCGACGCCCGCGACGGCGCCGGCTGTCAGCAGTTCCTCGACCATGACGGCCTCCTGCTCCTGCCGGGCAGCACTCTCCCCACAGGGGTTATGCCCTACAACCAGCCCGCGAACTCCAGCAGCAGCTCCGCGTCCCGCCGCCGGCCGGCGGCCAGTGCCCGGTTGCCCGATTCGACGGCCCGGAACAGCGTCCAGCCCCGCAGCCGGTCCCGGTCCACCTCCAGGGCGTCGGCCAGCTTGTTCACCCGTCGCCGGGCGCCCGCGGCCCCCGCCGAGGAGGCCATCTGGTCCTCCAGCCGGTCCCGTACCAGCCGCGCCAGGTCGTAGGCCCGCTCGCCGACCATCGGGTCCGGGCCCACCGCCAGCCACGGAGCCCGCTCACCGGAGAGGACCTTGCCCTGCCGGAAGGCTCCGTGCAGCAGCAGTTCCTCGGCCGGCGCCGCCGTCAGCTCCTCGCGGGCCGCCAGCGCCGCCGAGGCCAGCTCCGCCGCCTCCGGGGGAGCCTTGCGGAGCTCCTCGGCCTGCTCGGCGGTCCGCTCGGCGACGGTCTCCCAGCCGTGCCCCTGCGCCGGGGCCACCCACAGTCTGCGCAGCGTGCCGCAGGCCTCCAGCAGCGCCTTCGCCTCCGGCAGCGAGCGCAGCGAGACCTCCGGGTGCAGCCGCTCCAGCAGCAGCGCCCCGTCCTCCTCGTGATGGCGGGTGTCGAGGACCCGTACCGCCCCGAAGCCGCCCCAGTGCGCCAGCGCGGCCAGCTCACGGTCGGGCCGGAGCCCCGGCGGGGCCAGCTTCAGCGCGGCCGGGGTTCCGTCGGCGTAGTGGACGAGGACGACCAGGCTGCTGCGGCCGCCGGGGGCCTGCACCCGCTGGGCGTGCACCCCGCGCCGGGCCAGCGCCCCCTCCGCCAGCCGGGGCAGCTGCCCCAGCCAGTCCGAGACGTGCGCCGATTCCGGCAGCTCGCCGAGCGCCCGTAGGAGCCGCTGCGGCGGTTCGAAAGCCATGCGTGCGTGGTCCCTTTCAGCTGTGCCCGGGCTCGTCGCGCATGGTTGCGCGTCAGGCCGTCCCTCTCGGATCCTGCGGGCCTGACCGGCAAGATCCCCAAGAGACGACCTAGGCCGGCGGTGTGTCCGCGCGTTCCGTGAGCCCAGGGAAGGCTACGCCGACACCACGCCAGCGTGCCGCGCGCACGGCCGCGGCGGTGAGCGCGTCAGCCGCCTCGCGGCGCAACCGGCCCTCGGCTGCGCGCACCAGATCGGAGTACGCGCCCGCCACCCGGTCCTCGATCCCGGCGGCCAGCCGCTCGGCGTCGGCGGGCGTGCGGACGGTGAACGGCAGGGTGTACGCGGCCTCCGACGGGCGGGGGGAACCGCCCAGCTCACGCACGGTACGGGCGAGCGCGTCGCGGCGCGCGAGGTGGCCTCCGTACGCCTCACGGGCCTCTGCGGAGCGGGCGGCCGAGGTCCGGGCCCCGATGACGCCGTAGCCGTACGCGGCCGCGTGCTCGGCGGCGAGCGCGGCCTGCGCGGCCTCCAGGACCCGGCCGGCGGGGGAGGGGGTGGAGGTCACGAGGAGGCTCCCGGGTTCGAGGTCAGCAGGTACGCGTGCACGTGGCCGCACGCCGCCACCGAGGCGAGCATCCGGGCCAGCTCTCCGGGGGCGCCGGCCAGGGAGATCGTCCGGGCCTCGGCCAGGCTCCGCTCGGCGCCCGCGAGGGCGGTCAGCGCGTCGGCGGGCGCCGGGGGGACGGGCACGGCGCCGGGAGGGGGCGGCGCGGCGGCCGCGGCGCCGGACGGGACGGAGGAGGGGGAGGAGGCCGCGGAGGGGCTCGCGGAGCGGGAGGGCGGCGAGGCCGCCGGGGACCCGTCGTCGGCGAGGGCCGCCGCGTGCGCCGCGACCGAGGCGCGCAGCGGTGCGAGGCGCTGCGCGAGGGCCGGATGCGCCGCGGTCGTCGCGTCGTAACGTTCCAGCAGTCGCTCGCTCTCACGAACGGCCGTCTCGCGCATCCGCCGTTCGAGTGGAACCTCGGGGGTCGCGGCGGGCGGCCCGCCATCGGAGCAACCGCTGAGCAGCGCGGCTCCGGCGATGCCCGCGGCACCGGCGAGCAGGCCTCTTCGCGACGGCAGGATCACGGGCACGGAGACGTCCTAAGGGTGATGGCCGGCAGGGCGTGATCACGGTACCCGGGGCCCCGTCCACAGCGCGGACGGCAACACCCTCCGCGACCGGATACCCTTTGACCTGACGCACGACGGAAATCACAACAGCACACGCGGCCGAGGAGTCACCCGGATGAGCACCACCCAGAGCGACAGGCTGCGCGCATTGCTGGAGCCGCTCGTCGCCGCCAAGGGCCTGGACCTCGAAGAGATCGAGACGTCCAAGGCGGGCAAGCGCCGGATGCTGCGCATCATCGTGGACTCCGACGAAGGCGTGGAGCTGGACGCGTGCGCCGAGCTGAGCCGCGAGGTCTCGGACCTGCTGGACGAGACCGACGCGATGGGCGAGGACGAGTACGTCCTCGAAGTGAGCTCGCCGGGCGCCGACCGCCCGCTGACCGAGCACCGTCACTACATCCGGGCGATCGGCCGGCTCGTGAAGTTCCAGACGTCGGACGGCGGGGAAGTGATCGCCCGCATCCTCGACGTCGACGACGAGGGCATGGACCTCGAAGTCCCGGGCGTGAAGGGCCGCAAGGCGACCGCCCGCCGCATCGTGTTCACCGACATCGCCAAGGCGCGTGTCGAGATCGAGTTCAACCGCAAGGACAAGAAGGAAGAGGAGGCGTAGTCGTGGACATCGACATGAGTGCCCTACGGGGTCTGGTCCGGGAGAAGGAGATTTCCTTCGACCTGCTCGTCGAAGCGATCGAGTCGGCCCTCCTCATCGCGTACCACCGCACCGAGGGAAGCTTCCGGCGCGCACGCGTCGTGCTCGACCGCACCAACGGTCACGTGATCGTGTGGGCGACCGAGGACCCGAGGGACCTGGAAGAGGGCCAGGAGGCCAAGGAGTTCGACGACACCCCGTCGGACTTCGGCCGCATCGCCGCGACGACCGCCAAGCAGGTGATCCTCCAGCGTCTGCGCGACGCCGAGGACGACCTGACCTTCGGCGAGTTCCTGGGCCGCGAGGGTGATGTCATCACCGGCGTGGTGCAGCAGGGCAAGGACCCGAAGAACGTCCTCGTCGACATCGGCAAGATGGAGGCCATGCTGCCGGTGCAGGAGCAGGTCCCCGGCGAGGAGTACACGCACGGACTGCGCCTGAAGTCGTACGTCGTGCGGGTGGCGAAGGGTGTCCGCGGTCCGTCCGTGACCCTGTCGCGCACCCACCCGAACCTGGTGAAGAAGCTGTTCTCGCTCGAGGTCCCGGAGATCGCCGACGGCAGCGTCGAGATCTGCGCGATCGCCCGTGAGGCCGGTCACCGCACCAAGATCGCCGTCCGCGCCAACCGCTCCGGCCTCAACCCGAAGGGCGCCTGCATCGGCCCGATGGGCAGCCGCGTGCGCAACGTGATGGCCGAGCTGCACGGCGAGAAGATCGACATCGTCGACTGGTCGGACGACCCGGCGGAGATGGTCGCCAACGCCCTGTCACCCGCCCGGGTGAGCAAGGTCGAGGTCGTGGACTGGGACACCCGGTCCGCGCGGGTGACCGTGCCCGACTACCAGCTGTCGCTGGCCATCGGCAAGGAGGGCCAGAACGCCCGCCTCGCCGCCCGCCTGACCGGCTGGCGCATCGACATCCGTCCCGACACCGAGCAGCCCTCGGACGGGGACGACCGCGACCGGGGCGACCGCGGCGAGCGCCGCGACGACCGGGGTGACCGGGGCGACGACCGCCGCGACGACCGCCGGGACGACCGGCGCGACGACCGCCGCGGGGAATAAAACCGCTACCGCCCGGAGCTCTCCGGGCGGTACACAAGAACGGCAGGGGCGACAAGAGCCCTGCTCAACGTGCACGGCTGTCCGCCGCCGAGGTTTCAGCGGCCGGACCCGGCACCAGTGATCACGACAACATCCGTTCGATTTTTCGCCCGAAGGGGTGAGGTCGGTGCGGGGAGGTAGACTTAAGCGTGTCTGGCCGGACGCAAGCCCGCGCATGCCCCGAACGCACCTGTGTGGGGTGTCGGGAGCGAGCGGCCAAGAGCGATCTGCTGCGCATCGTGGCGGTCGGTGACAAATGTGTCTCCGATCCTCGCGGTACGCTGCCCGGCCGGGGTGCCTACGTGCACCCCGCCGTGGTCTGCCTCGACCAGGCTGTCCGCCGCAGGGCGTTCTCCCGGGCTTTCAAGTCCGCAGGACCGTTCGACACGGCGGAACTGCACGTAGCCGTGGCCGATGAGGCCGAGGCGACACCGTAAGCAAGTAGTACGGCACGGATCACCGTGCGGTCAGGTACCTCGCGAGTTGGAAGTAGGTCGAGATTGCGATGAGCACCCCTCGATGAGTACGCGATGAGTACGAGCATGAAGTAGAGACGGTCCGGCGTAACCCGGACCTAAAAGGAGCGAAGTGGCTAAGGTCCGGGTATACGAACTCGCCAAGGAGTTCGGAGTTGAGAGCAAGGTCGTCATGGCCAAGCTCCAGGAACTCGGTGAGTTCGTCCGTTCGGCGTCCTCGACTATCGAGGCGCCGGTCGTACGCAAGTTGACCGATGCTTTGCAGGGCCCTGGCGGCAACGCCGGCAAGCCCGCTGCGAAGCCGGGTGAGCCCCGCAAGGCCGCCCCCGCCAAGCCCGGGGTTCCCACCCCGGGTGCTGTTGCACGTCCCGCTGCCCCGAAGCCCGGCGCCCCGGCCCCCAAGCCGGTCGTTGCCGAGGCCCCGGCCGTCAGCGCCCCCGCCCCGGTGACCCCGACCGCCGCCCCCGGTGGTCCGCGTCCCGGCCCCAAGGCTCCGGCCGCCCCGAAGCCCGCTCCGGCGGCTCCCGTGGCGACCGAGTTCTCCGCGCCCCCGGCGGCTCCGGCCGCCGCGGCTCCGGCGCGCACCGACCGTCCCGCCGGTCCCGGCGCGACCCCCGGTCCGCGTCCGGCGCAGCAGCGTCCCGAGCGTCCGGCGGCCGGTGGCCAGTCCGGCGCCCGTCCCGGCGCCCCGCGTCCGGCCGGTGCCGCTCCGGCGCGCACCGAGCGTCCCGCCGGTCCCGGTGCTTCGGCCCCGCGTCCGCAGGGCGCCCGTCCGGCCGGTCCCCGTCCGGGCAACAACCCGTTCACCTCTGGTGGCTCCACCGGCATGGCGCGCCCGCAGGCGCCCCGTCCGGCCGGCGCTCCCCGTCCCGGTGCCCCCGGCGCCGGTGACCGCCAGGGTGGCGCTCCCCGTCCGCAGGGCGGCCCCGGCGGCGCTCCGCGTCCGCAGGGTGCCGGTGCGGGTCGTCCGACCCCGGGCGGCATGCCCCGCCCGCAGGGCGGCGCTCCGCGTCCGGGTGGTGCCCCCGGTGGCAACCGTCCGAACCCGGGCATGATGCCGCAGCGTCCCGCTGCCGGTGGTCCCGGTCCCCGTCCCGGTGGCGGCCCCGGTGGCCGTGGTCCCGGTGCGGGCGGTCCCCGTCCCGGTGGCGCCGGTGGCGCCGGTCGTCCCGCGGGCGGCGGCTTCGCCGGTCGTCCGGCCGGTCCGGGCTCGCGTCCGGGTGGCGGCGGCGGCTTCGGCGGTCCCCGTCCCGGTGGTGGCGGCTTCGGCGGCGGTCCGGCTGGTGCCGGTGGCGGCGGTCGTCCCGGCTTCGCCGGTCGTCCCGGTGGTCCCAATGCCCGTGGTGGCACGCAGGGCGCCTTCGGCCGTCCCGGTGGTCCCGCGCGTCGTGGACGCAAGTCCAAGCGCCAGCGTCGCCAGGAGTACGAGGCCATGCAGGCCCCGTCGGTCGGCGGCATCATGCTGCCGCGTGGTCACGGCGAGACCGTTCGCCTGTCGCGCGGTGCGTCCCTCACCGACTTCGCGGAGAAGATCAACGCCAACCCGGCGTCGCTCGTCGCCGTGATGATGAACCTCGGCGAGATGGTCACTGCCACGCAGTCCGTCTCCGACGAGACCCTCGAAATGCTGGCCGGCGAGATGAACTACGTCGTTCAGATCGTCAGCCCGGAGGAAGAGGACCGCGAGCTCCTCGAGGGCTTCGACATCGAGTTCGGCGAGGACGAGGGCGGCGAGGAATTCCTCATGCCGCGTCCGCCGGTCGTGACCGTCATGGGTCACGTCGACCACGGTAAGACCCGACTGCTCGACGCCATCCGCAAGACGAACGTCGTTGCGGGCGAGGCCGGTGGCATCACGCAGCACATCGGTGCGTACCAGGTCGGTACCGAGGTCAACGGTGAAGAGCGCAAGATCACCTTCATCGACACCCCGGGTCACGAGGCGTTCACCGCCATGCGTGCCCGTGGTGCCAAGTCGACCGACATCGCGATCCTCGTGGTCGCGGCCAACGACGGCGTGATGCCGCAGACGATCGAGGCGCTCAACCACGCCCAGGCCGCCGGCGTCCCGATCGTCGTCGCGGTCAACAAGATCGACGTCGAGGGTGCCGACCCGGTCAAGGTGCGCGGTCAGCTCACCGAGTTCGGTCTGGTCGCCGAGGAGTACGGCGGCGACACGATGTTCGTCGACATCTCCGCCAAGCAGGGTCTGAACATCGACTCCCTGCTCGAGGCCGTCGTCCTCACCGCCGACGCCTCGCTCGACCTGCGCGCCAACCCGGAGCAGGACGCTCAGGGTATTGCGATCGAGTCCCACCTCGACCGCGGCCGCGGTGCCGTTGCCACCGTCCTCGTCCAGCGCGGTACCCTCCGCGTCGGCGACACGATGGTCGTGGGCGACGCCTACGGCCGAGTGCGCGCCATGCTCGACGACAAGGGCAACAACGTCGAGGAAGCGGGTCCCGCGACCCCCGTCCTGGTCCTGGGTCTCACCAACGTCCCCGGCGCCGGCGACAACTTCCTCGTCGTCGACGAGGACCGCACCGCCCGTCAGATCGCCGAGAAGCGTGCTGCGCGTGAGCGCAACGCCAACTTCGCCAAGCGCGTCCGCCGGGTGTCCCTGGAAGACCTCGACTCGGTCCTCAAGGCCGGTCTGGTCCAGGAACTCAACCTCATCATCAAGGGCGACGCGTCCGGTGCGGTGGAGGCTCTCGAGTCCTCGCTGCTCCAGCTCGACGTCGGCGAAGAGGTCGACATCCGCGTCCTGCACCGCGGTGTGGGTGCGGTCACCGAGTCCGACATCAACCTGGCGATGGGCTCCGACGCCATCGTCATCGGCTACAACGTCCGTGCGGCCGGCCGTGCCGCGCAGATGGCGGAGCGCGAGGGTGTCGACGTTCGCTACTACTCGGTGATCTACCAGGCCATCGAGGAGATCGAGGCGGCTCTCAAGGGTCTCCTCAAGCCGGAGTACGAAGAGGTCGAGCTCGGTACGGCGGAGGTCCGCGAGGTCTTCCGCTCGTCCAAGCTGGGCAACATCGCCGGTGTCCTCATCCGGTCCGGCGAGGTCAAGCGCAACACCAAGGCGCGGCTCCTGCGCGATGGCAAGGTCATCGCCGAGAGCCTCACCATCTCCGGTCTGCGCCGCTTCAAGGACGACGTCACCGAGATCCGCGAAGGGTTCGAGGGTGGTATCAACCTCGGCAACTTCAACGACATCAAGATCGACGACGTCATCGCGACGTACGAGATGCGCGAGAAGCCCCGCGCGTAAGCGCGAGGCGGTTCGCACCGTGTCGTAGGTAGCTGTAACACCGGGGCCGGTCGGCGGAATATCCGTCGATCGGCCCCGGCCGTTGCGTGTACGGTTCTGATGACCCTGCCGCGCGACGGCCGGCAGGCCACCGAACCCGCACCGGCGGGATATCCGGAACTGCATGTACGTGGGGACTCTGTCCTTCGATCTGCTCCTCGGCGACGTTCACTCGCTGAAGGAGAAACGCTCCGTCGTCCGGCCCATCGTGGCCGAGCTCCAGCGCAAGTTCTCTGTGAGCGCGGCCGAAGTGGGCGACCAGGACCTGCACCGCAGGGCCCGTATAGGGGTCGCTCTGGTGAGTGGGGACACGGGGTTCCTCTCGGATGTACTGGACCGCTGCGAGCGGCTGGTCGCGGCACGTCCGGAAGTGGAGCTGCTGTCGGTACGACGGCGGCTCCACGGTGATGAAGACTGACCGCAAGACGAAGAAGGAGACGGACCAGTGGCCGACAATGCGCGGGCGAAGAAGCTGGCGGACCTCATCCGGGAGGTGGTGGCCGAGAAGCTGCAGCGTGGCGTCAAGGACCCCCGCCTCGGTACGCACGTGACCATCACGGACACCAGGGTCACCGGCGACCTGCGGGAGGCCACGGTCTTCTACACGGTGTACGGCGACGACGAGGCGCGCGTCAGTGCGGCAGCGGGTCTGGAGAGCGCCAAGGGCGTTCTGCGCTCCGCGGTCGGCCGGGCGGCGCAGACCAAGTTCACGCCGACCCTGACGTTCGTGGCGGACGCCCTTCCGGAGACCGCCAAGAGCATCGAGGACCTCCTGGAGAAGGCGCGGACCTCCGACGCCCAGGTGCGCGAGGTCTCCTCGGGCGCGAAGTACGCCGGCGACGCCGACCCGTACAAGAAGCCCGATGAGGACGACGAGGCTGCCGCCGACGAAGACGGGGACGCATCCGCGTAATGAGCACCAACGCAGGGAAGACGCCGGACGGCCTGGTCATCGTCGACAAGCCGTCCGGCTTCACTTCGCACGACGTGGTCGCCAAGATGCGCGGGATCGCCAAGACCCGCCGCGTCGGCCACGCCGGCACGCTCGACCCGATGGCGACGGGCGTGCTGGTCCTGGGCGTCGAGAAGGCCACCAAGCTCCTCGGCCACCTCGCGCTCACGGAGAAGGAGTACCTCGGCACCATCCGGCTGGGCCAGAACACCCTGACGGACGACGCCGAGGGCGAGATCACCTCGTCCACGGACGCCACCGGGGTCACCCGGGAAGGCGTGGACGCGGGCATCGCCAAGCTGTCCGGCGCGATCATGCAGGTCCCGTCCAAGGTCAGCGCCATCAAGATCAAGGGCGTGCGCTCCTACAAGCGCGCCCGCGACGGCGAGGACTTCGAGATCCCGGCCCGCCCGGTGACCGTCTCCTCGTTCCAGGTGTACGACATGCGGGAGGCGGAGGCCGAGGACGGCACCAAGGTCGTCGACCTCGTCGTCTCCGTCGTCTGCTCCAGCGGTACGTACATCCGCGCGCTCGCGCGGGACCTCGGCGCCGACCTCGGCGTCGGCGGGCACCTCACGGCGCTGCGGCGCACGCGGGTGGGCCCGTACAAGATCGACCGGGCGCGCACGCTCGACCAGCTCCAGGAGGACCTGACCGTCATGCCGATCGGCGACGCGGCGGCCGCCGCGTTCCCGCGCTGGCAGCTGGACGCCCGGCGGGCGTCGCTGCTGGCGAACGGCGTGCGGATCGACATGCCGGAAGAGTACGAGCCCGGCAAGGCGGTCGCGGTCTACGGGCCGGACGGGCAGCTGCTCGGGCTCGTGGAGAACAAGAACGGCAAGGCGAAATCGCTCGCGGTCTTCGCCTGACCGGTTCCCCTGACGCTGTTGACCGGCCGGCCTTCGGGCCGGCCGGTTCTCGTTTGACGTGGAGCGGTGAGCGCACACGGACTGCTGCTCACCGCTCCACGACCCCCCTCGGGTAGGTCTCTATCCATCCGGACCCCCTTATTCACCCGTCCGAGCAGGCGCTCGGAGTGAATGGAGGGAGCGTAAGGGGGCGCTTTCGACACGCGTGCTGTTCCAGCTGATCTTCACCTGCCTACGGTCGTGCCTACGGGGCACGCGCGGCGGGGAGTGGTGCGGTGACGGCGGAACTGATCAGGATCTGCGATCTCGCCGGGCGGCCGCGGGGGAGCGGGTTCGTCGCGGACGACCGCGGGACGGTGCTCACCAGCCACGAGGCCGTGGACGGACTGGCCCGGCTGGTCCTGCACGGGCCGGCGCCGGGGGAGCGGACCTGGACGGCGGGAGCCTCGGACGTGACCGCCCTGCCGGAGCTGGGGCTGGCGCTCGTACGCAGCGACGGGCTCGGGGTGCGGCCGCTGCCGGTCGCGCCGCGCGCGACGATCGCTCCCGGGACGTACGTACGGCTTCCCGCGCGGGGCTGGCGCCAGGCGCGGGTGCTCGGCGCGGCCGAGGCCGGCTATCCGGCGACGGACCGCTTCCACCTGCTCCCGGCCGCTGTGGAACTGGCCATCGGGACCGACGGGCGCGACGCGCTGCGCCTGGGCGGCGAGGCCTGCGGGGGCCCGGTGCTGGACGCCGAAACCGGAGCGGTGCTCGCGGTCCTGTGCACCGCTCTGCAGGCGGAGCAGCGCTCCGGGGGCTTCGCCGTGCCCCTCGCGGCCGCGGCCGCCGCCGATCCGGGCGGTCCCCTCGCCGCGCTGCTGGAACGCAACGCCGCCACCGTGCCGGGCCACGGCGCCGACCTGAACCTCGCCGGAGCCCTGCAGCTCACCGGGACCACCCTGGGCGCCGCCGTCGCAGCCCTCGCCGCTCTGGCCGCTCTCGCCGCCGGGGGAGCGGAGCCGGTGGACCGCCCGGCGATCGCCGCCGAACTCGACGCCTTCACCACCGGGAACCGCCCGGTCCTCGCCCTGGTCGGGCGGCCCGGCACCGGCCGCACGACGGCCCTCGCCGCGCTGGCGGCCCGCCGCGCCCGCGGCCCGCACCCGGCCCCGACCCTCTGGCTGCGCGGCGCCGACCTGCGGGCCGACGACACCTCGCTGGCCGACGCCGTGGCACGGGCGCTGACGGAGGCGGGCCGGATCCTTGGGGTGCCCGCCGCCGCTCCGGGGGCGGAACCGGCGTCGGAGCTGGCCGCCCTCGTGGCTTCGGCCGGGCGGCCCCTGCTCGTCGTCCTGGACGGGCCCGAGGAGATGCCGCCGCGGCTCGCGGGGAGGGCCGGGCCGTGGACCGGGGCCACCGCCGCCTGGCTCGGCGCGAGCGGGGCCCGGCTGGTCGTGGCGGCCCGCCCCGAGCACTGGGAGTCGGCCGGGCGGCTCTACCCGCCGCGGATGCTCCACACCCCGGCCCGGCCGGCCCGGCGGGTGCCGCCCGCGGTCCCGATCGGCGATCTCACCCCGGAGGAGGCGCAGGCGGCCCGGACCCGGCTGGGGATCCCGGCCGACGCGGTCGCCGCCACCGATGCCCGGCACCCGCTCACGCTGCGGCTGCTCGCGGAGGTCCGTGCGGCCGGGGTCACCGCGGGCCGTCCGTCGCGCGAGGAGGTGTTCGCCGCGCACCTGGACCTGGTGTGCCTGCGCGTGGCCGTCCGGGTGTCCGCGGCGCTTCCGCAGCCCCGTGGACCCGGAGGGGCCGCCGGCCCGGTCGGCGCAGCCGAGGTGGACAGGGCCGCCGGGGTGGGCAACGGCGTGCCGGACCCGGACCCGGACCCGGACCCGGACCCGGATGGGCCGGTCGGTGCCGGCCGGGACTGGGACGGCGGGGAGGACCCGGCCGGGGCGTGCGGGTCCGGGGAGTACGAGCCCGGTGTGTTCGGGCCCGGTGTGTCCGAGCCCGGCGTGTTCGGGCCCGGTGTGGGCCGGCTGGCCGTGCGGGTGGCCGGGCGGGTGCACGAAGCCGCCCGGCGCTGTCTGGGGCCGGGCCAGGGGCAGTTGGACCGCGCCTCCTTCGAGGAACTGTTCCCCTGGCGGTCGGGCTGGGCCTCCGCGGTGCTCGCCGAAGGGCTGCTGGTGCCCGCCGGCGAGGGCTACCGCTTCGCCCACGAGGAGTTCGCCGACTGGGTGCAGGCCGCCCACCTGGACCTCCCCGCCGCCCTGCACACCCTGGGCCGGGACGTCCCCCGGCACCGCGTCGGGCCCGTGCTGGAGGCCCTGCGCCTGCTTCCGCCCGGGGAGCGGGGAGCAGCGCTGGAGCGGCTCGTGGCCGTGCTCGACGGCGCCGCCGACCCCCAGGCCCATTGGTGGGCCGCCCGGCTCGTCGGCGAGACCCTCCTGCGGGTCCCCGATGCCACGCCGTACCTCCCGGTCCTGCACGCCCTCGCCGCCCACCTGACCAGGCCCGCGCCGTCCCGGGCGGAGGAACCGGCCCCGTCTCCGGCGGCTCCCGCGCCGCCCGCACCCTCGCCGGCCGGCTCCGCGGCGTACGCGGGCGCCCTGGGTGCCCCGGGCCCGGCCTGCACCACCCGGTGGACGGCAACCGGTACTGCCGGGCCCCTCCGGGTCCCCGCGCAGGGCGGAGCGACGGTGGCCGGCGGACCCGGCGGGCGGGCCGGGCAGCTCCGGTCGGGAGCGGCCGCCGGGGACACCGGCCACCCCGCGGGCACCGGGCCCGGCACCCCGCCCGCGCCCAGCCAGGGCCGGGAGGACGAGGGGGAGTTCGGGGGGTGGTTCTGGACCCGGGTGCGCGTCGCCGAGGAAGACCGCTTCGAGCTGCTGCGGCGGCTGGTGCCCCACGACCACCGCCTCCTGGACGCCGCCGCCCGGCGGCTGGCTCGCGCGCCGCGGATCGTGCAGCCGCTGCTCTGCGGCTGGTTCCGCGACGAGCGGCGGCTCCTCGGGCGGCCCGGGGCCACCGTCGCCACCGCCGCGCAGGCACTGCTGCACACCCACCGCAGCCTCGCCGTCGACGACCTCACCGAGGCGCTCGTCAGCGCCGCGCACCCCCGCGCCGACGAGCTGCTCGCCGTACTCGCCGAGGACGAGCCCTCCGCCCTCAGCCGGGCCGTGGACCGCTGGGCGCACGACGAGCGGCCCGGCCGCCGGGTCGCGGCCGCCGCGTACGGGCCGCTCACCGCCCCTCACGTGCGGACCCCCGCCGACCGCGAGCTGCTGCGCTACGCCGCGCAGGCCCTGCTCGCGCGCCCCGCGGACGCGTCCCTGCACGGCAGCGCCCTCGGGATCCTGCTCCGCGACCCCCAGGTACGGGCCCGCTACCTCCCCGACGCCCTCGCCTGTTTCCGCGACCCCGGGCGCGGCCTGCGGCTGCCCGCCACCGCGCTGGTTGCCGCGCTCCCCGTGCTGCCCGACCCGGACGCGGTGTTCGCCGCCCTGCGGGAGCGGGCCGACGGCGAGGTGGTGCGCGCACTGGCCGCGCTGACCACGCCGGGCCTGGCCCGGCGCGCGGCCGAGCTCGTACGGGAGCACCTGGCGCGGCACCCGCAGGACGCCGCGCACGCCGCCGAGTTCGTGGACCGGCGGCTCGAACAGGGCCTGGCCGCCGCCCCCGTGCTCCGCCCGCTCGTACGGGACCTGCTGGGCTCCGGTCCGCCGCCGGTACGGGCCGCGCTGGCCGGCGTACTGGCCGCCCCGGGCACGGAGTCCTCGTACACGCTCCGCGGCGAGCTGGCCGAGGCGCTGCTCCGCGAGGAGCTCGACCCGTCGGTGCTCGACACCTTCCTCGGCGCGCTGGCGGCGGGGGCGGCCGCCGGCGCGCCGGACCGTACCCGGGAGCTGCTGCGGCGCACCGGCCGGCAACTGCTGCGGGCGCCGGGCGGCCCGGCCGTCTTCGAGCGGCGCACGGTCGAGCTGGCACGGGCCGAACCGGCCTTCGGCGCACTCGTGGCCTCCTGGCTGGAGCGGGCGCCGCAGGAGGCGGCGGCGCTGCTGGGGCCGAGCGCGCGCCGGACCGTCGAGACCCTCGTTCACAGCGGGTCCCCGCCGCACGACGCCGATGATGGGCAGCGGCCACCGGCATGGCAGTCTTAGACCTGCAATCGGCAACCAGGACAGGGCCTAAAGGGTTCGGGCGAGGAGCGGTCACAGTGCAGCGCTGGCGTGGCTTGGAGGACATCCCCCAGGACTGGGGACGCGGCGTCGTCACCATCGGCTCCTACGACGGCGTCCACCGGGGTCATCAGCTGATCATCGGACGGGCCGTGGCCAAGGCCCGCGAGCTCGGCGTCCCCTCCGTCGTCGTCACCTTCAGCCCGCACCCGAGCGAGGTCGTCCGCCCCGGCAGCCACCCGCCGATCCTGGCCCCTTACGACCGGCGCGCCGAGCTGATGGCCGGGCTGGGCGTGGACGCGCTGCTGATCCTGCCCTTCACGGCGGAGTTCTCGCAGCTGTCCCCGGCCGACTTCATCGTGAAGGTGCTCGTCGACAAGCTGCACGCGCTGGCGGTCATCGAAGGACCGAACTTCCGCTTCGGCCACAAGGCCGCCGGCAACGTGGAGTTCCTGCGGCAGCTCGGCGCCACCTACGACTACGAGGTCGAGGTCGTGGACCTGGTGGAGCGCGGCGAGGCGGGCGGCGGAGTGCCGTTCTCCTCCACGCTCGCGCGCAAGCTCGTGGCGCAGGGCGACATGGACGGCGCGGCCGAGATCCTGGGCCGCCCCCACCGGGTCGAGGGCATCGTGGTGCGCGGTGCGCAGCGCGGGCGCGAGCTCGGCTACCCGACGGCGAACGTGGAGACGCAGCCGCACACCGCGATCCCGGCCGACGGGGTGTACGCGGGCTGGCTGACGGCGGACGGCGAGCGGATGCCGGCGGCGATCTCGGTCGGCACGAACGTGCAGTTCGACGCGACCGAGCGGACCGTGGAGGCGTACGCGATCGACCGGGTCGGCCTGGACCTGTACGGCATGCACGTGGCCGTCGACTTCCTCGCCTACGTGCGCGGGATGGCGAAGTTCGAGTCGCTGGACGGGCTGCTGGAGGCCATCGCGGACGACGTGAAGCGCGCGCGGGTGCTGACGGACGCGTACGACGCGGAGCGCTGACGAGCGGTCGGTCGCAGCACGGACGGGCGAGGGCCCGTACCGTCCCGGGGAATCCGGGGCGGTACGGGCCCTCGTGCGTGTGTGTGCCTGTGTGTGCGTGAGCGTGCGTGCCTGTGCCGGCCGCGTCAGCCCAGCCGCGGATCGCGCGGGGGCCCGCCGGGCTGCGGCTGACCGGGCTGCTGGGGCCAGGGCTGGCCGGGGGTGGGGTAGGGCTGCTGCCCGTACGGGGGCTGCGGCTGAGGCTGCTGGGGCTGGTGCGGCGGCTGTTGCTGCTGCGGGTAGGGCTGCTGCTGGGGCGGCTGCGGCTGGCCCCAGTGGTTCTGGGGAGCTTGCTGCTGGGCGCGGATGAAGTCCTCGGCGACCAGGGCGGAGAGGTTGAAGTAGGCCTCGCGCGTCTTGGGCCGGAGCATGTCGAGGTCGACTTCGGCGCCGGCCGCGAGGTGGTCGTCGAACGGGACCACGACGACACCGCGGCAGCGGGTCTCGAAGTGCCGCACGATGTCCTCGACCTTGATCATCTTGGCGGTCTCGCGGACCCCTGAGATCACGGTGAGGGAGCGCGAGACGAGGTCGGCGTACCCGTGCGCGGAGAGCCAGTCGAGGGTGGTGCTGGCGCTGCTCGCGCCGTCCACCGACGGGGTCGAGATGATGATCAGCTGATCGGCCAGGTCCAGGACCCCGCGCATGGCGGAGTAGAGGAGGCCGGTGCCCGAGTCGGTGAGGATGATCGGGTACTGACGGCCGAGCGTCTCGATGACGCGGCGGTAGTCCTCGTCGTTGAAGGCCGTCGAGACGGCCGGGTCCACGTCGTTGGCGATGATCTCCAGGCCGGAGGGCGCCTGGGAGGTGAACCGGCGGATGTCCATGTACGAGTTCAGGTACGGGATCGCCTGGACCAGGTCCCGGATCGTGGCCCCGGTCTCGCGGCGCACGCGGCGGCCGAGGGTGCCGGCGTCGGGGTTCGCGTCGATGGCCAGGATCTTGTCCTGGCGCTCGGTGGCGAGGGTGGCGCCGAGGGCGGTGGTGGTCGTGGTCTTGCCGACGCCGCCCTTGAGGCTGATGACGGCGATGCGGTAGCAGGACATGACCGGAGTGCGGATCAGCTCCAGCTTGCGGCGCCGTTCCGCTTCGGCCGCCTTGCCGCCGAAGCGGAACAGGCCGCCGCCTCCGGAGGCGTTGTTGCCGCTCTTCGCCTTCTGCTTGCCGCGGAGCAGGCGGTCGGAGGACAGCTCCACGGCGGCGGTGTAGCCGAGGGGAGCGCCGCCGGAGGGCTGGGGGGCGCCGTAGCGGGGGTCGTGCCCGTGGGGGCCCTGCGGACCTTGGGGCCCGTGGGGGCCTTGCTGCCACTGGCCGCCGCGGGGGTCGGCGTACTGCTGTTGCTGCTGAGGTGCGGGCGGGGGGAACCCGTAACCGGGGTCCGGCTGCTGGGGCTGCGGGGACTGCGGGGGCTGCTGCGCGGGCGGGAATCCGTACCCGGCGTCCGGTGTCTGAGGCCGGGGCTGGGCCTGGGCCTGGGGCTGGGGCTGTGCGGGCGGCCGGATGTCGTACCCCGCCTGGGGATCCGCGGACGCGGACAACTCCGAGGGCCACTGCGGCGGTTCGGCGCCGGCGGAACCCTCGAACGGGTTCGCCGCGTGCGGCGCCGGAACGACCGTCCCCGCGGGGGGCGTGGGCGTACGCGCGACAGCGGGCGGCATGCCGTCGGCCGGTGCGGTGTTCGCGTACGGCGATGCGTCGGGGCGGGCGGGCGGCGTGCCGTGCCCCGCCCCGCTCGGCGCGGACGCGTACGGGTCGTTCAAGGGGCCCCGGTCGGCCGGGGACTCGACGGGCAGGGCGCCGCTGCTCGGGTACGCCGCCGGTGCGGCACCTTCCGCGCCCTCCGCGCCGGTGGGCGCGGGTGCGTACGACTCGCCGTGGGAGCCCTCGGAACCCGAACCGGTCGGGCTCTGCGGGCCCGACGCGTACGGCGGGTCGGCGGGAGCGGCGGCCTGCGGAGCGGCCCCTTCGGCGAGGCCCGGCTCTACGTCGGCCGGGGCCGAGGGGGCCGGGGGCAGCGCGGTGCCCGACGCCGGGGTGTGGGGCGGGGCGGCGGTGTCCGAGGCGGCCGGGTACGACGCTGCGGGTGCAGCCGGGTACGGCGGCGGTCCGGCGTCCGGGCCGGGCGCCTGGGGCGGGACCGGGCTGTCGGGAGCCGAGGGGTGGGACGACTGCGAGGCGTCCGGAGCCGGGGTGTGGGCCGGGGCGGTGCCGTCCGGAGCCGACGGGTGTGACGGCTGGGCGGCTTCGACAGGCGGCGTGCGCGGGGCGGTGCTGTCCGGAGCCGCCGGGAACGATGGCGGGGCGGCGTCGGGAGCCGGTGTGCGCGGGGCGGTGCCGTCTGGGGCCGCCGGGTACGACGGCAGGGCGGTGCCCGGGAGCGGCGGGTAGGGCGGGGTGGCGCTGCCCTGGGCCGACGGGTACGGCGGGGCGGAGGCGTCCGCTGCCGGAACGTACGGAGCACTCGGCGCCGGTGCGGCCGGTGCGGCCGGAGCGTACGGTGCGGCCGGGGAGTCCGCGGTCAACGCCGTGGGCGCCTCCGGGGTACCTGCGTAAGGCGCGGCCGGTGCCGGTGCGGTCGACGCCGCGCGCGGAGCCGGCGGGGCGATGCGCATCGTCGGAGGGGTCTCCAGGTCCGACGGCGGCCGGTGGGGCTCGAAGCCGCTGCCCGCGGGCAGGTCCGGGATCGCGGCGGCCGCCGGAGCCGCGCCCTGCGTGTACCAGGCCGGCGGTGTGTAGTCGATGGTGAACTCGCCCGTCAGTTCGGGCTCCGCGTCGGACTGATCGTCCGTCGGGACGTCCCACGTCCCGCCGCGCCTCTCGTTCCGATCGCCGCTCACTGGTCCTCCTGATCTGTCGAACACTGGTCCGGCGTCCCACCGCGCCACGCCGGCGCCCAGCCTAATCGTGTCCCGCAGCCGGTATCCGCCCCCGTCGGCCCGTACCCGAGGTCGACCACGGGCCGGGAGCCGCCTCCATCCTGCCCATACGGCCGGGCCCCCGGCCAATCCCGGCCTCCCCGACCTGCCACGCCACCACGTCCCGTCCCGGTTCCGGCCCGCCCGCCGCGTACTGAGCTTTCAGGGTCGCCGACGCGTGCGCGCCGTTCCCGACCCACCCGTTCCCGCTCTGCGGGTCCCCTATCCGCCCGTACGTCCTCGGCGCGGCCTTGTCGCGAGTGCCGGTCTCCACGCTGCCGGTCCGGCGGCGCCGGTCTTCGTCGTGGGGCTGCCCGTTGAGGCCTGCCGGTTCCCGTGCTGCCCGTTCCCGCTCTGCGGGTCCCCTATCCGCCAGTACATCCCCGACGCGGCCCTGTCGGCAGTGCCCGTATCAGCGCTGACGGTTCCGGTGCTGCTCGTTCCTGTCCTGTGGGTTCCTAATCCGCCCGTATGTTGCGGGGACGGCCTTGTCGGCAGTGCCGGTCCCCGTGCTGCCGGTCCTGGCGGTGCCAGTCCTCGTCGTGGCGCTGCTCGTTCAGGCCTGCCGGCTCCCGTGCTGCCCGTTCCCGCCCTGTGGGTCCCCAATCCGCCCGTACGTTGCGGGGACGGCCTTGTCGGCAGTGCCGGTCCCCGTGCTGCCGGTCCTGGCGGTGCCAGTCCTCGTCGTGGCGCTGCTCGTTCAGGCCTGCCGGCTCCCGTGCTGCCCGTTCCCGCCCTGTGGGTCCCCAATCCGCCCGTACGTTGCGGGCGCGGCCCTGTCGGCAGTGCCGGTCCCCGTGCTGCCGGTCCTGGCCGTTCCCATCCCCGTCCTGGCGCTGCCGGTTCCCTTGCTGCCCGTTCCGGGCCTGCCGGGTCGGGGCTTGCCTGCTTTCGGCCTGTGGGTCCCGGGCTGTTCGGCTCGGCCTGGTGGTGCTCGGTGCGCCGCTCGCGTGGTGCGGGTGGGGCGGCCCTGCGGGGCGAATTCCCCTACCCGCCCTTCCACCGTTCCCCGGGCGCTGCCCGGACCCCGATCCTCAAGCGCCGGATGGGCTGGAGGGGTCTCGGGGGCGTTCGGCTCGGGCTGCCGGTTCCTCGTCGGACCCTCCCGGCGCTGTCGGTTCCGGTCCTGTCGGATCGGGACTTGCCTGCTCTCGGTCCCTCGGTCCACGGCCCGTTGGGCTCTGCCCTGATGGATCCTGGCCTGCCGTTGGCTTGCCGCTTCCAGGACTGTGGCTTCTGGGCCTGTCCGCTCCGGGCCTGTCGGTCACTGCCACGCCCGTGCATGCTTCATTGGTTCCCGGCCCACCCCATCCGGTCCGCGGACTCCAGGTCTGCCGTGCCGGTCTGCTGGTTCTCGGCCGGCCGTGCGGAGCGTCCCGGTCCGGCAGATCACGGCTCGCCCGGTTCGGCTGGTCAGTTCCTGGTCCGGCCGTTCCGAGCCGGTCGGTTGGCGGCACGTCTGACCGCGCTCCGATCGTTCCCGGCGCACCGTTCCGGCGGACGGTTCCGGCGTGGCCGCCCCGGGTTGACCTGCTCCCGATCTGCCCTGGCCAGCCCGTTTCGCTCCGGCCTGCCGGTTCCCCGAACTACCGCTTCTCGGGCTGCCGTTCCCCGACCCCGGCGCTTCGCGTCCCGCCGGTCAGTGGCCCTGTGGGGTCCCGGCCCGTCGGCAGGCCGGTCGCGCAGTCGCGCAGGCGCTGCCCGCTTCCGATCCACTCGTCACGGCCACCGGCCTCCCGGACGGACCGTCCCGGCCACAGGCCCCCGGACCGCCGGTTCGTGGGAGTCCCGAGTGCCCGGCACGCGCAGAGCCGCCGACCGGCATCCCCGCGCCAAGATCCCTCGACCGGTACCTCCGGCGTGTCCACCCCGCGACCCGGGGTCCCTCGTGAGGCTGAACCTCGCGGCCCCCGGGCTCCGCTGGCCGGGCACCCGGGCCCCAGAGTTCCGCTGACAGCACCCGGCCCCCCGGGCTCCCCTGGCGGCCACCCTGGCACCCCGGCCCCTGGGCTCCGCTGGCCGGCACCCCGGGCCTTCCAGGCTCCGCTGGCGGCATTGCGGCATCGCGGCCCCGGGCTTCCATGGCGGCCACCCTGGCACCCGGCCCCCTGGGCTCCGCTGGCGGGCACCCCGGTACCTCGGGCTCCGCTGGCGGGCACCCCGGTACCTCGGGCTCCGCTGGCGGCACCGCGGCCCCGGGCTCAGCTGGCGGCCACCCTGGCACCCCGGCCCCCTGGGCTCCGCTGGCGGGCACCCCGGTACCTCGGGCTCCGCTGGCGGCATCGCGGTCCCGGGCTCCACTAGCGGCCACCCCGGCACCTCGGCCCCAGGCTCCACTGGCGGCCACCTCGGCCCCGGGCTCCCCTGAAGGCCACTCCGGCACCCCGGGCTCCGCCCGCCCGCCCGCCCGCTCCGTTTCCCCCGTTCAGTCGATGCGCCGCGCCGGCCCCAGCAGCCCCGTCTCCCCGTCCGTCGGCTGTGTCATCACGAACTGCCGGTCCCGCTCGGTGCACCACAGCGTGACCCCGTCGCCCAGCGTCGGCAGTGACTCCACCGCCGCCGCGGGCAGTCGCATCAGGCGGCCGAGCTGCTCCGCCTCGTCCGGGGAGACCCGCTGGATGCCGACCAGGGAGGCGTTGCTCACCAGGCGGGGGGCCGCCGGGCTCAGGTACGGGAGCAGGGTCAGGACCGACTGCCAGGGGCCCGCCGCCACCCGGCCCCGCGGCGGTCGCATGCCGCAGTCGCGGATCACCAGGACCGGACTGCCCGCCGACGCGCCCTGCGGCGGCACCCGGCCCACGTCGTGCAGGGTCACGCACTGCTGGCCCCCGCCCGCGGCCTGCGCCAGGCCGGACCACACCTGGCCGCGCCCGGTCTCCACCGCCACCCGCGCGCCCGTGGCGGCCGCCCGCAGGGCCAGGACCTGCGCCGTCCACAGGCCGCCAATCAGCGTGACCTCGTACGGCGTCGGCCGGTTGATGCCGAGGACCGCCGGGCGGCCCGCCGAGTCGACGCCGATGACGACCCCGTCGTCCCCGACCGGCAGCGCGAGCGCGTCCAGCTCCGCCGCCTGGACCACGTGCCGCTCCCGGCGCGGGCCGACCAGCCCGAAGCCGCCCCGCACCGAGCCAGAGCCAGGGCCAGAGCCAAGGCCAGGGCCCGAGTCCGTGCTCGCGCTCGATCCCGATCGAGAGCCCCTCATCGCGCTCCTCCCAGCGGCAGCGACGCCAGCAGCCCCGGCACCTGCTCCCGGTCCAGCCGCACCAGCCCGGCCTTGATTCCCCGGGCGGTCTGTTCCAGTCCGCGCCGTGCGGTGACCAGTTCCTCGTCGCTGCGCCCGGTGACCCGTACGTGCCCGGTCAGCGTGACCTCGTGCCGCGCGGCCGGGGTCATCGTCAGGCTGAAGTTCGTCGCCAGCGCCGGCAGCGAGGTCAACAGGGCGACGAACTGCGGCAGTCCGGCCCCGCTCCCGCCCAACTGGGGCCAGCGGCTGATCCAGTACGTGGTGTGCCGCCGGTCGTCGCAGCGCCAGGTCCGCGAGGTCTCCTCGGTGCGCCGTCCCGTGGCCGCCGACCGCCCGGCCTGGGTGATCGCCATCGGGTTCGCGCACGAGGAAGTGGCCAGCGCGCCCGTCAGCTCCTGCTCCGTGAGCACCGTCGCGCGGAACCCGGCCCCCGCGAGCCTGCTCGCCAACTGGTCCGCGACCCGCACCAGACACCGCTGCGCCCCCGGCAGCCCGCCCCCGCGCGCGGTGACCGCGTCGGGGCACAGCTCCGGATCCAGCTTGAGCGCGATCCACGTGAGGCGCACCGCCGGGCTCCCGGTCATGGCCTGCAGCGGGGCGTAGTTGCGCGTGGCCATCGACTGGGCCGGCAGGTGCGGCGCCGGCGCCGGCTGGGTGTGCTGCACGAGCTGCGCCGACTCCAGCCGGATGCCGTCCACTTCGAGGACGTCCCGTACGAGGGCCAGCGGCAGCGGCCGCGCCGCCCGGTCGGGCCGCAGCGCGGTGGCGTCCATGTCGACCTGGACCACCGCGGTCAGGAACGTGCCGTCGCCGACCATCCCGACGGGCCGCCGGTCACGATCGCGCTCCCGCTCGCTGAACGTGAGCGTCCGCAACGCCGGATCGGCCTCGACGAGCGGGGCCAGCCCCGGCTCCGTACCGGCCGGCACCGCCGTGGCGGCGGCCCGGCGGCGGCGTGCGCGCAGTGCCAGCGCACCGCCGATCCACTCGGGCAGCGAGCGCCGGTGCCTGCGTACGACCGCGAGCAGGACGAGGATCAGGGCGAGCACACCGGCCGGGGCCAGCAGCAGCGGCTCCACCACCCAGGCCGCCAACAGCGCCGCCGCGGCGACCTGGAGGAGCACGAGTTGTTGCAATCGGAACGGCCCGAAACGGCCCGGACCGGACTTCGGATGCGGCGTCACTCCGGCGCGCTCGGGTGCGGGCGCCCCGGTCCGCGGCCTCACGGCAGTGGCCATCACTCGCGCACCTCACCTTTCCGGGGTTCGTACCCCTGAGCCCCGGCAGCACGCGCGACAGCCGGCCGCTCGCCCCCGGAATCTCCTCAATCCGCCTCAACACCCCTGTTTCCCCCGGCCCGGAAGGCGTGGAGCGGCTGCCTCACCCTACCCGGCCCCCACCCACCCTCCGTCAAGAGGCATAGTAGGTGGCCGGTCGGACATACAGAGGCCCGGAGACCGTACCCATCGACCGGGCCGTGCGGGGAGAATCAGGCGGCCATGGCCTCACGACGTGACGAGCTCAACGCGTACACCTTTGCGAAGCGACGCACGGTGGCCGCGTTCCTTCAGCCTTCCGCGAGCGGGTCCGAGGAGGGCGCTCCGAGACCGCTGCGCGCCGTCCTGCCCGGTGTCATCACCGCGGCGCTCGTCCTCGCGGCCTTCGGCGCCTGGGGGATGTTCAAGCCGACCGCCCCCAAGGGGTGGGACACCCCCGGCGACCACGTCATCGTCGGCAAGGACTCGACGACCCGCTACGTCGTCCTGACCACCAAGGTCGACGGCAAGGACCAGACCCGGCTGCACCCGGTGCTCAACCTCGCCTCCGCACGGCTGTTGCTCGACCCGAACAAGGCCAAGGTCGTCCAGGTCGCGGACAAGGTGCTGGACGCGGGCAAGCTCCCGCGCGGTCCCATCATCGGCATCCCGTACGCCCCCGACCGGCTGCCCGCCCCGGCGGACGCGGGCAAGGCCAAGCGCTGGGCGGTCTGCCAGCAGCCCGGCGGCAACGGCAAGGGCGTGCAGACGGCCGCCTTCGTCCTGGCCGACCGCGAGGCGAAGCTGATGGACGACGGGCGCCGGCTCTCCGACTCCCAGGCCCTGTACGTCCAGAGCACCGGCCCGGGCAGGGCCCGCTACCTCGTCGACGCGGCGGGCTCGAAGTACAAGTTCCCCGACGGCACCGCGGACGCGCGCACGATGACCAACGCCCTCGTCGGCGGCAGCGCCGTCCCGCAGCCGGTCACCGAGGAGTGGCTGGCCACCCTCGGCTCCGGCGACGACCTGGCCTTCCCCGAGCTGCCGGGGGCCAGGGCCGGGACGGCCGCCGGGGTCAAGGGGCTGGCCAGCAAGGACGACAAGGTCGGCATGGTCCTGAAGGCCGTCACCGGTTCCGGCGCGCAGCACTACCTGGTGCTGCCCGGCAAGGTCGTCCCCGTCACCGACTTCGTCGCCTGGCTGATGATCTCCTCGCCCGCGACCGACCGGCTCGACATGCACGGGAAGGCCCACGAGGTGGACCTCCAGTCCATCAACCCGGACCGCGTCCCCTTCAAGGCCGGCGCGAAATGGCCGGAGAAGAAGACCGACCGGATCAACGAGGTCCGCGCAGGCGCCTCCGCCTCCGCCGCCGGTGCGGACGGCGCCCGCGACACGGTCTGCAGCGTGCTGCGCTCGGTCGACGCGAGGGGCGGCCAGACGCTGAGCACCTGGGCCGGCACCGGATTCCCCGTCGACATCACCGCCAGCGGCACGAGCGCCTACGTCACTCCGGGCACGGGCCTGCTCTACACCCAGGCGCAGGGCCGCCAGACCACCGCCGGCGGCGCCCTCTTCCTGGTCACCGACACCGGCCTGCGGTACGCCGTCCAGGCCAACGGCGACAGCGACGCGGCCCAGCCCTCACCCGGACCGAGCGCGAGCACCGGCGAGAACGCGGGCACCGGCCAGAGCGGGCCGGTCACCTCCGACGGCCGCCCCGCGCCGAGCCAGGCCCAGGCCCGGCTCGGATACGAGAAGGTGGTCCCGGTGACGGTGCCCATCGCATGGTCGGAGTTCCTCTCCAAGGGCCCCCGCCTCGACAGCAACTCCGCGCGTCAGCCCCAGGGTTCGTGATGCGGAGCAGAGCGATGCGGAGCACGGCGATGCGGAGCACCGCGATGCCGAACACGTCGAAGCCCGCCCTCGCCGCCCTGCTGGCGGCCGCCGCCCTCACGCTGGGCGCCGCGCCGCAGCCCTCGTACCCGCTGCGCCTCGCGGGCGCGGGCGAGTGCACCTTTCCGATGAAGAAGCAGATAGAGGACCGCCCCTGGGCGCTTCAGCGGCTACTGCTCGACGAGCTCTGGGCGGACACCAGGGGCCGCTCCAAGGACGGCAAGAGCGTCCGCGTGGCCGTCATCGACACCGGAGTCGACCGGGTCAACCCGCAGCTCAGCGGCGCCCTCGACATCGGTGCCGGCCGCGACTTCCTCGATGCCAAGGGCGACGGCACCGCGGACACCGTCGGGCACGGCACCAAGGTCGCCGGGCTGATCGCGGCCCGTCCGAAGCCCGGCACCGGCTTCGTCGGGCTCGCCCCCGAGGCCGTGATCATCCCCATCCGGCAGAACGACGGGCAGGGCAACGGCAACGCCCAGACGCTGAGCGAGGCCATCACGCACGCGGTGGCCAAGGGCGCACAGGTCATCAACATCTCGCAGGACACCGAGGTGCCGATGACGGAGGACTCCAAGCTCGGCCAAGCCGTCAAGAAGGCCGTCGAGGCCAACGTGGTCGTCATCGCCTCGGCGGGCAACGACGGCCTGACCGGGAAGAAGCGCCCCACCTACCCGGCGGCCTTCCCCGGCGTCCTCGCCGTGGGCTCCTCGGACCGCAACAACGAGCGCGCCGCCTTCTCCCAGCCCGGCACCTTCGTCGGGATCGCGGCGCCCGGGGTCGACATGGTCTCCACCGTCCCCGGCTTCGGCCAGTGCGTGGACAACGGCACCAGCTTCTCCGCCCCCTACGTCGCCGGGGTCGCCGCCCTGCTGCGCGCCAAGCACCCGCAGTGGACCGCGCAGGAAGTGATCTGGCAGCTCCAGAACACCGCCGAGCGCTCCGTCAACGGCCACGACGACTACGTGGGCTGGGGCGTGGTCGACCCGGTCCGCGCGCTCACCCAGTCCGCCGTGGGAGCCGAGCCCCCCAAGGCCCCCGTACCGGACCCCGGACCGCCCCGCGCGGCGGCCCCGGAACCGGCCGTGATGCACACGACCGAGACGGCGAGCGAACGCGACGAACGGCTCGGCACGTACGCGCTGGGCATCGGCGGCGTGCTCATCGCCGTGATCGCCGGG
The DNA here is from genome assembly GCF_036127095.1 of Streptomyces sp. NBC_00335. Taxonomy (GTDB): domain Bacteria; phylum Actinomycetota; class Actinomycetes; order Streptomycetales; family Streptomycetaceae; genus Streptomyces. The sequence continues at coordinate 2,333,486 of NZ_CP108006.1, read as the reverse complement.
ACCGCGACGGTGGTCCGGGACGCCCGGAACCGCAGGCGCCGTTTGCAGTGAACGGTCACGGTTCATCAACAGATCCCAAAGGGCTGTGTTGGGTCGGGCCGATCAACTGACTACAGTGTTCGGAGGCTTCACGACTGTGATCGGGGATTGTGCGTGAAGCGGAGGGGGACCCGGGGGCGCGTGGCTGAAAACCGCCCTCTCGAAGCACCGCTCCGCCGCGCGATCCGCCGGTTCTGTCTGGCGAATTGAGAGATGAGGAGCTTCGGATGACCAACAATTTCGGACTCGCTGATGACCCGGTAAAGCAGGCACTGAACAAGATTTCGGAGACCGCCGACAGCGTCACCCGGCAGTCCCGGGAGCTGGCGGACATCCTCGCCACCGTCGGTGCGGGCTGGACCGGTGTGGGTGCGTCGGGGTTCACCTCCGCGCAGACCGTCGTCAACGAGGACCACGACGAGATCCGTCGGCTGCTCGGCGTCCTGCACAACGCGGTCGGGCAGACCAAGAACCTGAGCAACGCGCAGGACGACGACGTGGTCTCGGCGTTCCAGTCGGTCAAGGCCGCCAGTGGCGGAGGCGGCAACACCTCCGCCCTCAACGGGATCTGACCCGCTTCCCCACCCACCTGCCCAGCCCCGAGCGAAGGAGAAGAGCATGGCCGCGAACGACGGGCACACCAAGGTCCAATACGAGAGCCTCCAGGGCATGGCGGACCGCATCCGCATCGTCTCGGACAACATCAAGAAGGACCTCGACGAGATGGGCGCCGCCCTGACGGTCGTCACCGACACCTGGGACGGCGAGGCGCACGCCCAGTACGTCGAGCTGCAGCGCAAGTACAACGCCAAGGCCGACCACATGCGCGCCCAGCTGCGCCAGGTCGCGGACCTCATCGAGCGCGGCAAGAACGACTACCGCGCCACCGACGTGAAGGCCTCGCGCCTGTTCACCGAGGCCTACTGAGCCGGACGGCGTGCCGCGCGGCACGTGACAGGAGGAGGGGGCGCGCCCGCACCGGGCGCGCCCCCTCCTCCGTCCACAGGGGCCGTACGGGCCCTAGCGCGGACCCCGGTCGAGATCGAACTCCCCGTCCCTGGCCCCGAGTACGAACGCCTCCCACTCGGCCGCGGTGTAGCGCAGCACCGTGTCCCGGTCCAGCGAGGACCGCATCGCCACCGCCCCCTCGGGCAGCCGGGCGATCTCGACCCGCTCCTCGTCGGGAGAGGTACCGGGCGGGCCCTCCCACTCGACGCCGCTGATGTCGAGCCCGTACAGCTCGTCCTTCTCCTGCTGAGTGCCCATGCGCGGCCTCTCCTTCGGTGGTGCGATCCCTGCCGATTATCGACGGTGACCAGCCGGGCGCGGGAGGCTTTCCGGAACCCTCCCGGGCCCCCGCCTCCACGCACCGGCCGGCGTCCCGCCCTACATCCCCGGCATCCGCCCGATCTGGATCAGCGAGGTCCCGCGCTTGCGCGAGACGAAGGAGGCCCGGCCCGGAGGCATGGGGCGCGGCCGCACGCTGCCGACCAGATCGCCCTCGGACGGGTCGCCGGACAGCACCACGCCCTGCGCGCCCAGCTCCTTGATCCGCTGCATGAACGGCTCGTACAGCGCCCGCGAGGCACCCGCCGAGCTGCGCGCGATCACGAAGCGCACGCCCGTGTCCCGGGCGAACGGCAGGAACTCCACCAGCTGCGCCAGCGGATTGCCCTGGCTCGTGGCCACCAGGTCGAAGTCGTCGATGATGATGAACACGTCCGGGCCCGTCCACCAGCTGCGGTCGCGCAACTGCTGCGGCGTGACGTCCTGCGGCGGCTGCCGGCGGGCGAACACCCCGGCCAGCGCCTCCATGTGCATCTGCAGGGAGCTCGCCATCGGCGCGTACTCCAGCAGGTGCTCCTCCGGCAGCGCGCCGAGCAGGCCGCGCCGGTAGTCGCCGACCACCAGGCGCGCCCGGTCCGGGCCGTAGCGCTCCGCGATCCGCTGCGAGATGAGCCGCAGCAGGTTCGTCTTGCCCGACTCGCTCTCGCCGAACACGAGGAGGAAGGGGTCGGTCTCGAAGTCGACGAACACCGGCTCCAGCTCGGTCTCGTCGATGCCGATCGCGATCCCGCGCTCCGGGTACTCCCCGCCCTTGGGGAGCTGGTCCGCGTGGAGCAGCCGCGGCAGCAGCCGTACGCCGGGGGCGGCCTGGCCGGCCCAGTTCTGCTTCACGGCGTCCACGAAGGCGGTCGTGGCCTCCGACAGGTCGTGCGCCGCGTGCGAGCCGTCGACCCGCGGCAGCGCGCCCAGGAAGTGCAGCTTCTCCGCGACCTGGCCGCGTCCCGGCATCCCCGCCGGGACGTTCGCCGCCACCTTGCGGTCGAACTCGGAGTCCATGACATCGCCGAGGCGCAGTTCCAGCCGGCTGAGGATCTGGTCCTTCAGCGCGGCCCGGACCTCCATGTACCGGGCGACCGTGATCACCACGTGGATGCCGTATCCCAGTCCGCGGGACGCGATGTCCGTGACGACCTGCTCCAGGGCCTCGTACTCGCCCCGGAAGCCGCCCCAGCCGTCGACGACCAGGAACACGTCGCCCCAGGCCTCCCCGGGCAGCTCGCCCGCGGCCCTCCGGCGCCGGTAGGTGCCGATCGAGTCGATGCCGTTCGCGCGGAAGAACTCCTCGCGCCGGCGCAGCACCCCGGCCACCTCCGCGACCGTGCGCCGCACCCGCTCCGGGTCCAGCCGGGACGCGATCCCGCCCACGTGCGGCAGTTCGGCCAGTGAGGACAGACCGCCGCCGCCGAAGTCCAGCCCGTAGAACTGCACCTCGCGCGGAGTGTGCGTCAGCGCGAACGAGGAGATCAGCGTCCGCATCAGCGTGGACTTGCCCGACTGCGGACCGCCGACCACCATCATGTGGCCCGCCGCACCGGAGAAGTCCCGGTACAGCACCTCGCGCCGCTGCTCGAAAGGCTTGTCGATGAGCCCGAGCGGTACGACCAGCCCGCCCGGCCGCGTGTACCCCTCCGCGTGCAGCCCGCGCTCCGCGCTCGGCGCCAGCGCCGGCAGCAGCTGGTCCAGCGGCGGAGCCTGGTCCAGCGGCGGCAGCCACACCTGGTGCGCCGGCACCCCCTGCCCCTCCAGCCGTCCCACGATCACGTCCAGCACCGTGTCCGCCAGCGCGTCGTCCCCGGCCCGCGCCTCCTGCTCCGCCCGCGCCGACAGGTACGCCGGGTCCGGAGCCGCGTACACCACCGGCACCGGCGCCGCCGTGAACAGCACGGGCCGCCGCTCCACCGGGAACAGCCCGACCGACAGGTCCGGGCCGCCCGAGCGGTAAGTACCCGAGACGTACGCCGCCTTGAAGCGCGTCATCTCGTCCGTACCGAACTTCAGGTAGCCCGAACCGGGCACCGACGGCAGGTGGTAGGCGTCCGGCACGCCGATCGCGGTACGCGACTCCGCCGCCGAGAAGGTCCGCAGACCGATCCGGTACGACAGGTACGTGTCGAGCCCGCGCAGCTTGCCCTCCTCCAGCCGCTGCGAGGCCAGCAGCAGGTGGACGCCCAGCGACCGGCCGATGCGGCCGATCTGGATGAACATGTCGATGAAGTCCGGCTTCGCCGTCAGCAGCTCGGAGAACTCGTCGATGACCAGCACCAGCGAGGCCAGCGGCTCCAGCGGAGCACCCGCCGCGCGGGCCTTCTCGTAGTCGTGGATGTTCGCGTAGTTGCCCGCGGAACGCAGCAGCTCCTGGCGGCGCTGCAGCTCGCCGCGGATCGAGTCGCCCATGCGGTCCACGAGCGTGAGGTCGTCCGCCAGGTTGGTGATGACCGCCGCGACGTGCGGCATCTGCCCCATCCCGGTGAAGGTCGCACCGCCCTTGAAGTCGGCGAGTACGAAGTTCAGCGTCTCCGAGGTGTGCGTGACGGCCAGCCCCAGCACCAGCGTGCGCAGCAGCTCCGACTTGCCCGAACCGGTCGCGCCCACGCACAGCCCGTGCGGGCCCATGCCCTCCTGCGCGGCCTCCTTCAGGTCCAGCATCACCGGGGAGCCGTCCTCGCCGACCCCGATCGGCACGCGCAGCCGCTCGCCGGCGGAGCGCGGCCGCCAGGTCCGGGCCACGTCCACGGCGGCCGCGTCGCCCAGGTTCAGCAGGTCGGTGAAGTCCAGATTGGCCAGCAGCGGCTCGTCCTCGTCCCCGCCGCCCGTCCGCAGCGGCGCCAGCTGCCGGGCCAGCGCCTCGGCCGCCGGCAGCGACAGGGTGTCCGGCAGGCCCTCGTAGGCGAAGCCCGCACCCGACTCCAGCCGCAGCCGTCCCGGCCGCACCACGACCGACAGCCCGCCGCGCGCCTCGTCCAGCTCGCCCGCCACCACCTCGACGACGGTGACCCCCTGCAGCCCCTCGGCAGCGGCGAACACCGAATCCGGCGGCACCAGACCGCCACGGGACCCCGAGTCCAGTACGAGGACCACGTGCGGCTGGTCCAGCACCGGGGTCCCCTCCCGGCTGAACCGGGGCCGCCCCTCCAGCCGGGAACCGAGCAGCCCCTCCACCTCCACGAGGTCGTCGCCGAACAGCCGCTTCGTGCCGGCCCCGTCGATCTGACCCGGAACCTGCGTGTGCGGCAGCCACTTCACCCAGTCCCACTCCGCCACCGCGCCCGGTGCCGCCACCACGGCCACCATCAGGTCCTCGGGGGAGTGCAGGGTCGCCAGTTGCGCCACGAGCGCCCGCGCGGTGCCCCGCGCGGACTCAGGCTCCCCGGAGACCGTCACGTGGTAGAACGCCCGCAACGACACCGCCATCGGCAGCCCGTCCAGCGAGGAATGCACCCGCAGGAACCGCTGCATGGCGCCGGCCGCCAGCGGCTCCAGCTCGTCCACCGGCGCCGTGTCCGGAGCCACCAGCGGGGTCGCCAGCCGCTGCGCGCCCAGCCCCAGCCGGGCCTGCCCGAAGTCCGCGTCGCCGACCCGCCGCTCCCACAGCCGCGAACCCTCGGCCACCACCGACCACAACTGCTCCGGAGCCGGGTGCAGATACAGCTGCGCGTCACGCTGGGCCCGCGCGGTCCTCCGTACCTGACGGCGGGTTTGAGCCAGGTACTTGAGGTAGTCCCGCCGGATATCGGCCATTTGCCCTTGCGTACCGCGCCGGTGCCGCATCAATTGGGCCACCAGCATGCCCACCGTCGACACCATCATCAGCACGCCCATGATGCGCATGAACGGCGCGGCACCCGGCATGAAGAAGAAGACGGCGGACGAGCCCATCCCGAGCATCGGGAGGAGCTGCATCAGCACGCCCTCCTGCTGCCCCCGGGGGAGTTCGGGCGGTGCCTCCAGCCTCAGTTCGTCCGAAGGCACTTCGGGCGGCAGCGACCGGGGCGGACGTTTGACGACGATCTGGCTCACCGGAGCATCAATCCCTCGAAAACAGACGGGACGTCGCAACCGGCGCCCTCAAGTCCCGGGCGCGAAGGGGGTCTCCTCCGCAGAGAGGTGATCCTACTTGCCGACAGTCATCGGCACTCCCGGTAGGGTGGCGCGCGCGGCATGCGCATCCGCGAATCGGCTGCGCACCGGCGGGCGGACCACCGTCACCGGCGCACCCGCACGCACACCAACGCACACACCCACCGGGGGGCATCAGGTGAACACCGCCGAGGCGACCGGCTTCCGCAGGGTCACCGTCGTGGCTCCCGACAGCCGCATAGACGTCGCCCTCCCCGAGGACATCGCCGTCGCCGACATCTACCCCGAGCTGCTGCGCCTCACCGGCCAGACCCAGCCCGTCGGCGCACCCACCGGCTTCCACCTGGTCCTGCGCTCCGGCACCGTCCTCGACGGCGCCCGCACCCTCGCGGCCCAGCAGGTCCTGGACGGCGAAGTACTGAGCCTGCGCCCCTTCGCGGACTCCCTGCCGCCCGCCGTCTTCGACGACGTCTCCGACGCCGTCGCCGCCGCCGTGGTGCGCGACCGCCACCGCTGGAGCGACGACATGCTGCGCGGCGCGGGCCTGACCGGCGCCGCCGTCCTCTTCGTCCTGCTCGGCTTCGTCCTCTGGTACGCCGACCCCGTCCTGCACGACATGCACGGACTGCCCGGCATCATCGCCGGCTCCGTCGGCGTGCTCCTCACCGCCGCCGCGGGCGTCCGCGCCCGGGTCTACCGCGACCGCGGCTCCGCCGTAGCCCTCGGCCTCGCCGCCGTACCGCACCTGCTGCTCGCCGGCTCCGGCATCATCGCCCCCGCCGCGGGCCAGGGCCCCGGCCGGCTCCAGTTCCTCCTCGGCTGCGTCTGCGTGCTCGTCGCCTCCGTCGCCCTCGTCGCCCTCACCCCCGACGGCGACGCACCCTTCGTCGCGGTCACCTTCCTCGCCGCCACCGGGACCCTGGCCACGTTCGCCGCGATCACCGCCGACGCCGGCGCGACCTCCGCCGCGGCCGTCTGCGCCCCCGCCGCCATCGGCCTCGTCGCCTTCCTCCCCGGCTTCTCCGCCCGTTTCGCCCGGCTCCCCATCGGCTACGCCGCCCCGCAGAGCGCCACCGCCGAGTACGAGACCCCGGACCGCTACGAGAGCGAGCCGTACGGTGAGCGCTCCGCCACCGACGGGCACGACTCCGGAGCCCCGCTCGACGCCGAGGCCATCGCCGCCCAGGCCCGCCGCGGCCACGAGATGCTCCTCGGCCTCGTCGGCGGCTGCGCGGCCGTCGCCGTCGGCTCCGCCGCCGTCCTCGGCTTCTCGGACAACACCTGGGCCCGGCTCCTGGCCCTGGCCACCGGGCTCGCCATGCTGCTGCGCGCCCGCCTCTTCCGCTACACCTCCCAGGTCGCCTGCGCCCTCGTGGCCGGCTTCGCCGCCCTCGGCCTGCTCGTCCTCGGTCTCGCGATGCACCCGCCGCTCGCCCTGCTCAAGGAGCTCGCCCTCTACGGGGACCACAGCGGCCTGGAGATCCGTACGCTCTGGCTCTCCGCCGCCGTCGCCGCCGGAGCGGCGCTCCTCGCCGGAATTGCATTGGTCATTCCCCGCAAGGGTCTGTCACCCTTCTGGGGGCGGCTCCTCGACCTCACCGAGGGGGCGGTCCTGCTCAGCCTGGTCCCGCTGACCCTGGCCGTGCTCGACGTCTACGCCAAGGCCCGGGCTCTCACCAGCTGAGACGAGGGCCTGCGGCAGCCTGGTAGTCTGTGTGACGGCCGTTTGTGTACGCGCCCCGGGAATCCTCCAGGGGCTGCGCTCAGCGGACCCCGCCTCCCGAGTTACGGAAGATCCCCAGAGAATTCGACCTGGGGCACTCGGTGGCTATGTAGACCTATTACAAGGAGTACGCGTGCCGCTCGACGCCGCAGTCAAGAAGCAGCTCATCGCAGAGTTTGGTGCCAAGGAGGGCGACACCGGCTCCCCCGAGGTCCAGGTCGCGATGCTGTCCCGCCGCATCTCGGACCTGACCGAGCACCTGAAGTCGCACAAGCACGACCACCACTCCCGTCGTGGTCTGCTGATCCTGGTCGGCCAGCGTCGCCGCCTGCTGCAGTACCTGGCCAAGAAGGACATCCAGCGCTTCCGTACGCTGGTCGAGCGCCTCGGCATCCGCCGCGGTGCGGCCGGCGCCAAGTAAAGACGCTGTGAAGGGAGCGGTTCCCACATTGAGTGGGCCGCTCCCTTTGCTGTACGTGCGCGACGTACCGGACGCTTTGTAGTCTGGAAGCGTCCACTTCTTAAGACGTGCACAACTGAAGAGGAGGAGCGCCCTCCCACGCCGCCGGTCCTCGGTAGTGGCATCCGGAAAGCCCGTACGGGGCTTCGCCCGGCTGCTTCGATCGAAGACCGGCCCGCACGCCAGGAGCGCTTCTCCGCAACCGTCCACCACCACACGGGTGGCGGACGGAGACGACGAAAATGGAGAAAACGCTAGTGGAGAACGAGACCCACTACGCCGAGGCCGTCATTGACAACGGTTCCTTCGGCACCCGCACCATCCGCTTCGAGACGGGCCGTCTGGCCCGCCAGGCCGCCGGCTCCGCCGTTGCCTACCTGGACGACGACACGATGGTGCTTTCCGCCACCACCGCGTCGAAGAAGCCCAAGGACCAGCTCGACTTCTTCCCCCTCACGGTGGACGTCGAGGAGCGCCAGTACGCGGCCGGCAAGATCCCCGGCTCGTTCTTCCGCCGCGAGGGTCGCCCCTCCGAGGACGCGATCCTCACCTGTCGCCTGATCGACCGCCCGCTGCGCCCGTCCTTCAAGAAGGGCCTGCGCAACGAGATCCAGGTCGTCGCGACGATCATGGCGCTCAACCCCGACCACCTGTACGACGTCGTGGCGATCAACGCCGCCTCCGCGTCCACCCAGCTGGCCGGCCTGCCCTTCTCCGGCCCGATCGGCGGCGTCCGCGTCGCGCTGATCCGCGGCCAGTGGGTTGCCTTCCCGACGCACACCGAGCTCGAGGACGCCGTCTTCGACATGGTCGTCGCGGGCCGCGTGCTCGAGGACGGCGACGTCGCGATCATGATGGTCGAGGCCGAGGCCACCGAGAAGACCATCGCCCTGATCAAGGGCGGCGCCGAGGCGCCGACCGAGGAGGTCGTGGCCGCCGGCCTCGACGCCTCGAAGCCCTTCATCAAGGTCCTCTGCAAGGCCCAGGCCGACCTGGCCGCCAAGGCCGCCAAGCCCGAGGGCGAGTTCCCGGTCTTCCTGGACTACCAGGCCGACGTCTACGAGGCCCTCTCGGCCGCGGTCAAGGGCGAGCTCTCCCAGGCGCTGACCATCGCGGGCAAGCAGGACCGCGAGGCCGAGCTGGACCGCGTCAAGGAGATCGCCGCCGAGAAGCTCCTCCCGGCCTTCGAAGGCCGCGAGAAGGAGATCTCCGCCGCGTACCGAGGCCTGACCAAGGCCCTGGTCCGCGAGCGCGTCATCAAGGACAAGGTCCGCATCGACGGCCGCGGGCTCACGGACATCCGTACCCTCGCCGCCGAGGTCGAGGCCATCCCGCGCGTGCACGGCTCGGCGCTGTTCGAGCGTGGCGAGACCCAGATCCTGGGCGTCACCACCCTCAACATGCTCCGCATGGAGCAGCAGCTGGACACCCTCTCCCCGGTGACCCGCAAGCGCTACATGCACAACTACAACTTCCCGCCGTACTCGGTCGGCGAGACCGGCCGCGTCGGTTCGCCGAAGCGCCGCGAGATCGGCCACGGCGCGCTCGCCGAGCGCGCGATCGTGCCGGTCCTCCCGACGCGCGAGGAGTTCCCCTACGCGATCCGCCAGGTGTCCGAGGCTCTCGGCTCCAACGGCTCGACGTCCATGGGCTCGGTCTGCGCCTCCACCATGTCCCTGCTGAACGCCGGTGTGCCCCTCAAGGCCCCCGTCGCCGGTATCGCCATGGGCCTGATCTCGCAGGAGATCGACGGCAAGACCCACTACGTCGCCCTCACCGACATCCTCGGTGCGGAGGACGCCTTCGGCGACATGGACTTCAAGGTCGCCGGCACCAAGGAGTTCGTCACCGCGCTCCAGCTGGACACCAAGCTCGACGGCATCCCGGCCTCGGTTCTGGCCGCCGCCCTCAAGCAGGCCCGCGACGCCCGCCTCCACATCCTCGACGTGATGATGGAAGCGATCGACACGCCGGACGCCATGTCCCCGTTCGCCCCCCGGATCATCACCGTCAAGATCCCGGTGGACAAGATCGGTGAGGTCATCGGCCCCAAGGGCAAGATGATCAACCAGATCCAGGAGGACACCGGCGCCGAGATCACGATCGAGGACGACGGCACCATCTACATCGGTGCCGCCGACGGTCCGGCCGCCGAGGCTGCCCGCGCCACGATCAACCAGATCGCCAACCCGACCATGCCGGAGGTCGGCGAGCGCTACCTGGGTACGGTCGTCAAGACCACCACCTTCGGTGCCTTCGTCTCCCTCATGCCCGGCAAGGACGGCCTGCTGCACATCTCGCAGATCCGCAAGCTCGCCGGTGGCAAGCGCGTGGAGAACGTCGAGGACGTGCTCGCGGTCGGCACCAAGGTCCAGGTCGAGATCGCCGAGATCGACTCCCGCGGCAAGCTCTCCCTGGTCCCCGTGATCGACGGCGAGGCCGCCGGCGACGACGCTGACAAGGACGACTCCGACAAGTGACGTCGCGTAGTTCCCGTGTGACGGCCCGCCCCTCTTCGGAGGGGCGGGCCGTCGCCCGTACCCAAACACTGCTCAAGGGCGCGAACGGCATCGGCACCGTCCGGCGCACGGTCCTCCCCGGCGGACTGCGCGTGGTCACGGAGACGCTGCCGTCCGTCCGCTCCGCCACCTTCGGGATCTGGGCGCACGTCGGATCCCGGGACGAGACGCCTTCGCTGAACGGCGCCACGCACTACCTGGAGCACCTCCTCTTCAAGGGCACCGAGAAGCGCAGTGCCCTCGACATCTCCTCCGCGATCGACGCGGTCGGCGGAGAGATGAACGCCTTCACGGCGAAGGAGTACACCTGCTACTACGCACGGGTGCTCGACACAGACCTGCCGCTGGCCATCGACGTCGTGTGCGACATGCTCACCGGCTCGCTGATCCTCGAATCCGATGTCGACGCCGAGCGCGGAGTCATCCTCGAAGAGATCGCGATGACCGAGGACGACCCGGGCGACATGGTCCACGACCTGTTCGCCCAGACCATGTACGGGGACACCCCGCTCGGGCGCCCCGTCCTCGGCACCGTCGACACGATCAACGCGCTCACCGCCGACCGGATCCGCCGCTTCTACAAGAAGCACTACGACCCCACCCACCTGGTCGTGGCGGCCGCGGGCAACGTCGACCACAACAAGGTCGTACGCCAGGTCCGCGCGGCCTTCGAAAAGGCCGGCGCCCTGACCCGCACCGACGCCGAACCGGTCGGCCCGCGATCCGGCACCAAGCGGATCCGCACCTCCGGCCGCGTCGAGCTGGTCAACCGCAAGACCGAGCAGGCCCACGTGGTCCTCGGCATGCCGGCCCTGGCCCGCACCGACGAGCGCCGCTGGGCGCTCGGCGTACTGAACACCGCGCTCGGCGGCGGCATGTCCTCCCGCCTCTTCCAGGAGGTCAGGGAGAAGCGCGGCCTCGCCTACAGCGTGTACTCGTACACCTCGGGCTTCGCCGACACCGGCCTCTTCGGCGTCTACGCCGGCTGCCGCCCCAACCAGGTCCACGACGTACTGCGGATCTGCCGGGACGAGCTGGACAAGGTCGCCTCCGACGGGCTCACCGACGAGGAGATCCGGCGGGCCGTCGGCCAGCTGTCCGGCTCCACCGTCCTCGGCCTGGAGGACACCGGCGCGATCATGAACCGCATCGGCAAGAGCGAGCTGTGCTGGGGCGACCAGATGTCGGTCGACGACCTGCTGGCCCGGATCGCGGCCGTCACCCCGGACGAAGTGCGCTCGGTCGCGCAGGACGTCCTGGCGCAGCGGCCCTCGCTCGCGGTGATCGGCCCGCTGAAGGAGAAGCAGGCGGCCCGTCTCGACGAGGCCGTCGCCTAGCCAAGGCCCCTCTCAGGAGCACGTCGCCCGGGCCCCGGGACAGGGCCCGGGCCCGTACGCACTTTAAGGAATGACATGAGCAAGCTGCGCGTGGCAGTTCTCGGCGCCCAGGGCCGCATCGGCTCCGAGGCGGTCAAGGCCGTCGAGGCCGCCGGGGACATGGAACTGGTGGCCGCCCTCGGCCGCGGAGACAAGCTGGAGACGCTGGCCGACGCCGGCGCCCAGGTCGCGGTCGAGCTGACCACCCCCGCCTCGGTGATGGAGAACCTGGAGTTCCTCGTCCGCCACGGCATCCACGGAGTGGTCGGCACCACCGGCTGGACCGAGGACCGCCTCGCCCGGCTGAACACCTGGCTCGCCGCTTCCCCGGCGACCGGTGTGCTCATCGCCCCGAACTTCTCCATCGGCGCCGTCCTCACCATGAAGTTCGCCGCGCAGGCCGCGCGCTACTTCGAGTCCGTCGAGGTCGTCGAACTGCACCACCCGAACAAGGTCGACGCCCCCTCCGGCACGGCGACCCGTACGGCGCAGCTCATCGCGGCCGCCCGCGCCGAGGCCGGCCTCGGCGCGCAGCCCGACGCCACCGCCTCCGCGCTCGACGGAGCGCGCGGCGCCGACGTCGACGGCGTCCCGGTGCACGCGATCCGCCTGCGCGGCCTGCTGGCCCACCAGGAGGTGCTCCTCGGCGGTGAGGGCGAGACCCTGACCATCCGTCACGACTCCCTGCACCACAGCAGCTTCATGCCGGGCATCCTGCTCGGCGCGCGCCGCGTGACGCAGACTCCGGGCCTCACCTTCGGCCTGGAAAACTTCCTCGAACTCGGCTGACGAGCAGGCGGTCCCCATGCGCGCGAAGATCCTCTACTTCATCACGGCCGCGGTCCTGGTCGTGTACTTCGTCCTGGCCGGCAGCAGGGGCCTGATGCTGATCCGGCACGGGACCTGGCTCACCGTCACCTTCGGGGTGGCCGTGCTGATCCTGCCGGTCATCGGTGTCTGGTTCCTCTGGAAGAACACCCGCTTCGTCACCAAGGCCAACCAGCTCGGAGCCGAGCTGGAGGCAGAGGGCGGACTGCCGGTGGACGAGCTGGAGCGGGACAAGTACGGCCGGATCCTGCGGGACTCGGCCGACGAGGTCTTCGCGCGCCGCAAGGCCGAGACGGAGGACGCGCCGGGGGACTGGCGCAGCTGGTTCCGCCTCGCCATCGCCTACCACGACGCCCGCGACACCCCGCGGGCCCGCAAAGCCATGCAGCGGGCCATCTCCCTGCACGACGGAAAGCCCGTACAAGCCTGAGCCTGTACGGGCTTCCCGTGCGCGTGACGCCCGCTCAGGGGCGCCGGGGCGGACCGCCTCAGGCGGGCACGGCCCGGTACTCCTCGGCCCAGGCCTCGACCGAGTCGGCGGCCCGGTCGAAGGCCTCGGTGCGCGACAGGAAATCGGCGTTGTGGTCGGTCAGCAGGACCGGCAGCTCGGCGCCTCCGCGCGCGGCCACGGTCAGGGCCTGGCCCTGTACGGTCCTCGGCAGCCCGAGCCAGCGGACGGGCTGCTGCACCGTGCGGACTTCGCCGACCTGGTTCCAGGGGATCGAGCGGGTGGTGAAGAACCCCGCCACGCGCAGCCCCTTGGGGCTCACCCAGACGCCCGTGCGCAGCAGCCGCAGGGCGGAGCCGACCACGGCGAGCGAGGCCAGCAGACCGCCCAGGGCGCCGGGCCAGGTGCCGGCGGCCACGATGATCACCGTGGCGAACAGCATGAACGAGCCGACCAGGAGCATCACCGCGGCGATGGCCACCCGCCAGGGGCCCGGACGGTAGGGGCGACGCCACCGGTCGGGGTCTTCGTAGGGGAGCGTCTCCCCGTTGTCGTGCGCGTCGAATGCGCCGTCGGCCGTCAGGAAGGGCAGGGGCACGGCAGGACCTCACTCACATGCACGTTCGGTTGGGCTGTGCCCGTGAGGCTACCGTCCCTCGGATGCCTCCGACTGCTGCGACTTCGCCGGTGCGTGGCTCGGCTGCAGTGCGGGGATGCCGAAGAGCAGTGATCCGACGAGTCCCGCCACGACGGTCAGTCCGACCAGACTACGGGCGGCGATCTGGGTCTTGCCCAGACTCTCGCGCGGCGGCGGAGTGACGTTGCTGCGGAATCGGTCGGCCTCGGCGACGAAGGCGAACGGGACGGGTTCGCGCCGGCGGAACATGGGGAACGACTCTCCTCACGGTCGGGGCCCCGGTGCGGTGGGGGCGGGATGGGCGGACGTTCTACCGGGTAGGACGAGCGAAAGGCCCGATCGGTGCCGGTTTTCGCGAAATTGGCCAAATTCCCTGGCGCCGCGTCAGCTCCGCCGACCGCGAGCCGGGCGGAGCCCGAGCTGCCCGTTCGGCCCTGCCGGCCGGTACTTTCTTCCGGGCGGAGCGCCGCCGTCCGCGCTCTGGCGGCAGTCGGCCGCGGTGCCCCGTACGGCCCGATCGACCGGCTCCGCACTGATGTACGGAACAAGTCCGAAGTGTCCGTATTGCCACGTTTCGTAAAGTTCATCTAGGCTGATCAAACGGACCCGGCACTGCTTGAACCCCCGAGCAGGCAGTGCCGGGCTCCAACACCGTCATCACGTCCCCCGAGGGGACACCGCGAGCATGGCAGCGAGTAGCGTGTTACCCATGGCTCCGATCTCGACTCCGCAGACCCCCTTCGGGCGGGTCCTCACCGCCATGATCACGCCGTTTACGGCGGATGGCGCACTTGACCTCGATGGCGCGCAGCAGCTCGCCGTCCACCTGGTGGACGCAGGCAACGACGGCCTGATCATCAACGGCACCACCGGTGAGTCGCCGACCACCACTGACGCGGAGAAAAACGACCTCGTACGAGCCGTACTCGAAGCGGTCGGAGACCGGGCCCACGTGGTCGCCGGCATCGGCACCAATGACACCCGTCACACCCTCGAGCTCGCCCGTCAGGCCGAGCGCACCGGTGCCCACGGCCTGCTCGCGGTCACCCCGTACTACAGCAAGCCGCCGCAGGAGGGCCTCTTCCGGCACTTCACGGCGATCGCCGATGCCACAGAGCTGCCGGTCATGCTCTACGACATCCCGGGCCGCAGTGGTGTCCCGATCAATACGGAAACACTCGTCCGGCTGGCCGAGCACCCCCGTATCGTTGCCAACAAGGACGCCAAGGGCGACCTCGGACGCGCAAGCTGGGCCATCGCACAGAGCGGCCTGGCCTGGTACTCCGGTGACGACATGCTGAACCTGCCGCTCCTGTCGGTCGGCGCGGTCGGCTTCGTCTCCGTGGTGGGTCACGTGGTCAGCCCCGAGCTCCGCGAGATGCTCGAAGCCCACCTGGGCGGCGACGTCCAGAAGGCCACCGAGATCCACCAGAAGCTGCTCCCCGTCTTCACCGGCATGTTCCGCACCCAGGGTGTGATCACCACCAAGGGCGCGCTGAACCTGCAGGGCCTGCCCGCGGGCCCGCTGCGACTCCCGCTGGTCGAGCTGACCGCCGAAGAGACGGCGCAGCTCAAGATCGATCTTGCCGCCGGCGGGGTACAGCTCTGACATCAGACTTCACAACTGAATAAGCAGAACCACACAAGACGACAGCAAGTGCACGAATGACATGCGCGCCACGTGCCTCGACGGGTACGTGGCCGCGCGTGGTGAAGGAGAACCTTTTGAGCCATCCGCATCCTGAACTCGGTCCGCCGCCGAAGCTCCCCAAGGGCGGCCTTCGGGTCACCCCCCTGGGCGGGCTCGGTGAGATCGGCCGCAACATGACCGTCTTCGAGTTCGACGGCCGCCTGCTCATCGTCGACTGCGGTGTCCTCTTCCCCGAAGAGGAGCAGCCGGGCATCGACCTGATCCTGCCGGACTTCTCGTCCATCAGGGACCGGCTCGACGACATCGAGGGCATCGTCCTCACGCACGGCCACGAAGACCACATCGGCGCCGTCCCCTACCTCCTCCGGGAGAAGCCGGACATCCCGCTGATCGGCTCCAAGCTGACGCTGGCGCTCATCGAGGCCAAGCTCCAGGAGCACCGCATCCGCCCCTACACCCTCGAGGTGAAGGAAGGCGAGCGCGAGAACCTCGGCCCCTTCGACTGCGAGTTCATCGCGGTCAACCACTCCATCCCGGACGCCCTGGCCGTGGCCATCCGCACCGGCGCCGGCATGGTCGTGTGCACCGGTGACTTCAAGATGGACCAGCTCCCGCTGGACAACCGCCTCACCGACCTGCACGCCTTCGCGCGCCTGAGCGAAGAGGGCATCGACCTTCTCCTCTCGGACTCGACGAACGCCGAGGTCCCGGGCTTCGTCCCGCCCGAGCGCGAGATCTCCGGCGTCCTGCGCACGGTGTTCGCCAACGCCAACAACCGGATCATCGTGGCGAGCTTCGCGAGCCACGTGCACCGCATCCAGCAGATCCTCGACGCCGCCCACGAGTACGGCCGCAGGGTCGCCTTCGTCGGCCGCTCGATGGTCCGCAACATGGGCATCGCCCGTGACCTGGGCTACCTGAAGGTTCCGGCCGGCCTGGTCGTGGACGTCAAGACCCTCGACGACCTGCCGCCCCACGAGGTCGTCCTGGTCTGCACCGGTTCGCAGGGCGAGCCGATGGCGGCCCTGTCCCGCATGGCGAACCGCGACCACCAGATCCGGATCGTCCCGGGCGACACGGTCATCCTGGCCTCGTCGCTCATCCCGGGCAACGAGAACGCGGTCTACCGCGTGATCAACGGCCTGACCCGCTGGGGCGCCAACGTCGTGCACAAGGGCAACGCCAAGGTGCACGTCTCCGGCCACGCCTCCGCGGGCGAGCTGCTGTACTTCTACAACATCTGCAAGCCGCGGAACCTGATGCCGGTCCACGGCGAATGGCGCCACCTGCGCGCCAACGCGGAGCTCGGCGCCCTGACGGGCGTACCGAAGGACCGCATCGTCATCGCTGAGGACGGCGTCGTCGTCGACCTCATCGACGGCAAGGCCCGCATCTCGGGCAAGGTCCAGGCCGGCTACGTCTACGTGGACGGCCTCTCGGTCGGCGACGTCACCGAAGCCCACCTCAAGGACCGCAAGATCCTCGGTGACGAGGGCATCATCTCGGTCTACGTCGTGGTGGACAGCACCACGGGCAAGATCGTCAGCGGCCCGAACATCCAGGCCCGCGGCTCCGGCATCGAGGACTCGGCGTTCTCCTCGGTCCTGCCGAAGATCGAGGAAGCCATCGCCCGCGCCGCCGCGGACGGCGTGGCCGAGCCGCACCAGATCCAGCAGCTCATCCGCCGCACGATGGGCAAGTGGGTCTCGGACGGCTACCGCCGCCGCCCGATGATCCTCCCGGTCGTCGTCGAGGTCTGACCCTCGCCGTAGCGACCACACCGGAGCGGGGCAACCGGATTTGCATCCGGGGGCCCCGCTCCAGTACGTTTACGTCTCCACCTCGCACGGCTCCCCGGCACACACGTGTGCCCGGCCATGTCGGTGCGGGCGGGTGGGATTCCAGAGCAGGGAAACCTGATAAAGTCTGGCTCGCCCGAAAGGGAATGGCTCTCCAACGGCCGTCCAATTCAAATCCAAGTCTGAAACGACACGGAAATGATCTGGTAGAGTTGGAATCGCCGGAAAGGGAAACGCGAAAGCGAAGAACTGGAAAGCGAATCCCGCTGACTGGGAATCGGACACGAAAGAGTCTGATAGAGTCGGAGACACAAGAACGAAGGAAGCGCCCGGAGGAAAGCCCGAGAGGGTGAGTACAAAGGAAGCGTCCGTTCCTTGAGAACTCAACAGCGTGCCAAAAATCAACGCCAAAAAGTTGATACCCCGTCCATTTCGGTGGATGAGGTTCCTTTGAAAAAGACCTGTGAGGTCGCGGCTTCGGCCCTGACGCTTGCAGGCAATTACACAGCGAGGACGCAGTGGACGGTCGGTCTTATTCCGACATGACTGTCCCGCTCTAAGTGCGTGTGCACCGGATTACCGGTAAACATTCATGGAGAGTTTGATCCTGGCTCAGGACGAACGCTGGCGGCGTGCTTAACACATGCAAGTCGAACGATGAAGCCCTTCGGGGTGGATTAGTGGCGAACGGGTGAGTAACACGTGGGCAATCTGCCCTTCACTCTGGGACAAGCCCTGGAAACGGGGTCTAATACCGGATAACACTCCTGCCTGCATGGGCGGGGGTTAAAAGCTCCGGCGGTGAAGGATGAGCCCGCGGCCTATCAGCTTGTTGGTGGGGTAATGGCCCACCAAGGCGACGACGGGTAGCCGGCCTGAGAGGGCGACCGGCCACACTGGGACTGAGACACGGCCCAGACTCCTACGGGAGGCAGCAGTGGGGAATATTGCACAATGGGCGAAAGCCTGATGCAGCGACGCCGCGTGAGGGATGACGGCCTTCGGGTTGTAAACCTCTTTCAGCAGGGAAGAAGCGAAAGTGACGGTACCTGCAGAAGAAGCGCCGGCTAACTACGTGCCAGCAGCCGCGGTAATACGTAGGGCGCAAGCGTTGTCCGGAATTATTGGGCGTAAAGAGCTCGTAGGCGGCTTGTCACGTCGGATGTGAAAGCCCGAGGCTTAACCTCGGGTCTGCATTCGATACGGGCTAGCTAGAGTGTGGTAGGGGAGATCGGAATTCCTGGTGTAGCGGTGAAATGCGCAGATATCAGGAGGAACACCGGTGGCGAAGGCGGATCTCTGGGCCATTACTGACGCTGAGGAGCGAAAGCGTGGGGAGCGAACAGGATTAGATACCCTGGTAGTCCACGCCGTAAACGTTGGGAACTAGGTGTTGGCGACATTCCACGTCGTCGGTGCCGCAGCTAACGCATTAAGTTCCCCGCCTGGGGAGTACGGCCGCAAGGCTAAAACTCAAAGGAATTGACGGGGGCCCGCACAAGCAGCGGAGCATGTGGCTTAATTCGACGCAACGCGAAGAACCTTACCAAGGCTTGACATATACCGGAAAGCATTAGAGATAGTGCCCCCCTTGTGGTCGGTATACAGGTGGTGCATGGCTGTCGTCAGCTCGTGTCGTGAGATGTTGGGTTAAGTCCCGCAACGAGCGCAACCCTTGTCCTGTGTTGCCAGCATGCCCTTCGGGGTGATGGGGACTCACAGGAGACCGCCGGGGTCAACTCGGAGGAAGGTGGGGACGACGTCAAGTCATCATGCCCCTTATGTCTTGGGCTGCACACGTGCTACAATGGCCGGTACAATGAGCTGCGATACCGTGAGGTGGAGCGAATCTCAAAAAGCCGGTCTCAGTTCGGATTGGGGTCTGCAACTCGACCCCATGAAGTCGGAGTTGCTAGTAATCGCAGATCAGCATTGCTGCGGTGAATACGTTCCCGGGCCTTGTACACACCGCCCGTCACGTCACGAAAGTCGGTAACACCCGAAGCCGGTGGCCCAACCCGTAAGGGAGGGAGCTGTCGAAGGTGGGACTGGCGATTGGGACGAAGTCGTAACAAGGTAGCCGTACCGGAAGGTGCGGCTGGATCACCTCCTTTCTAAGGAGCACAGTACCGATTGCAGACAAACGTTCTGCACGGTCAGCTCAGGGTGGAACGTTGATTAGTTGGCACGGTTTCCTGGATGGGTCACAAGTACTGCTTCGGCGTGGAAAGTGACTCACTGACGGGGGATCGTGCTTGGCACGTTGTTGGGTATCTGAGGGTACGGCCGAAAGGTCTTATCTTCGCGATGCCGGCCCCAGTGAACTTCGCCTTATGGGTGAGGGTGATGGGTGACTGGTCGTTGCTTGAGAACTACACAGTGGACGCGAGCATCTGTAGGCCAAGTTTTTAAGGGCGCACGGTGGATGCCTTGGCACCAGGAACCGATGAAGGACGTGAGAGGCCGCGATAGGCCCCGGGGAGCTGCCAACTGAGCTTTGATCCGGGGGTGTCCGAATGGGGAAACCCGGCAGTCGTCATGGGCTGTCACCCACTGCTGAACACATAGGCAGTGTGGAGGGAACGCGGGGAAGTGAAACATCTCAGTACCCGCAGGAAGAGAAAACAACCGTGATTCCGGGAGTAGTGGCGAGCGAAACCGGATGAGGCCAAACCGTATGCGTGTGATACCCGGCAGGGGTTGCGCATGCGGGGTTGTGGGAATTCTTTTGATCGGTCTGCCGGCCGGTCGGCGAGTCAGAAACCGTTGATGTAGTCGAAGGACATGCGAAAGGTCCGGCGTAGAGGGTAAGACCCCCGTAGACGAAACATCAGCGGCTTGCTTAAGAATCTCCCAAGTAGCACGGGGCCCGAGAAATCCCGTGTGAATCTGGCGGGACCACCCGCTAAGCCTAAATATTCCCTGGTGACCGATAGCGGATAGTACCGTGAGGGAATGGTGAAAAGTACCGCGGGAGCGGAGTGAAATAGTACCTGAAACCGTGTGCCTACAAGCCGTGGGAGCGTCGCCGTTATTCTTCGGAATAACGGTCGTGACTGCGTGCCTTTTGAAGAATGAGCCTGCGAGTTAGCGGTGTGTAGCGAGGTTAACCCGTGTGGGGAAGCCGTAGCGAAAGCGAGTCCGAATAGGGCGATTGAGTTGCACGCTCTAGACCCGAAGCGGAGTGATCTAGCCATGGGCAGGTTGAAGCGGAGGTAAGACTTCGTGGAGGACCGAACCCACCAGGGTTGAAAACCTGGGGGATGACCTGTGGTTAGGGGTGAAAGGCCAATCAAACTCCGTGATAGCTGGTTCTCCCCGAAATGCATTTAGGTGCAGCGTCACGTGTTTCTTGCCGGAGGTAGAGCACTGGATAGGCGATGGGCCCTACCGGGTTACTGACCTTAGCCAAACTCCGAATGCCGGTAAGTGAGAGCGTGGCAGTGAGACTGTGGGGGATAAGCTCCATGGTCGAGAGGGAAACAGCCCAGAGCATCGACTAAGGCCCCTAAGCGTACGCTAAGTGGGAAAGGATGTGGAGTCGCAGAGACAACCAGGAGGTTGGCTTAGAAGCAGCCACCCTTGAAAGAGTGCGTAATAGCTCACTGGTCAAGTGATTCCGCGCCGACAATGTAGCGGGGCTCAAGCGTACCGCCGAAGTCGTGTCATTGCAGCAATAGGGCCAACGCCCGCTGTGATGGGTAGGGGAGCGTCGTGTGCCGGGTGAAGCAGCAGCGGAAGCTAGTTGTGGACGGTTCACGAGTGAGAATGCAGGCATGAGTAGCGATACACACGTGAGAAACGTGTGCGCCGATTGACTAAGGGTTCCTGGGTCAAGCTGATCTGCCCAGGGTAAGTCGGGACCTAAGGCGAGGCCGACAGGCGTAGTCGATGGACAACCGGTTGATATTCCGGTACCCGCTTTGAAACGCCCAATATCGAATCAGGCGATGCTAAGCCCGTGAAGCCGTTCCGGACCCTTCGGGGAAAGGAAAGTGGTGGAGCCGGTGACCCAGACTTGTAGTAGGTAAGCGATGGGGTGACGCAGGAAGGTAGTCCAGCCCGGGCGGTGGTAGTCCCGGGGTAAGGGTGTAGGCCGAGGGGTAGGCAAATCCGTCCCTCATATAAGGCTGAGACCTGATGCCGAGCCGATTGTGGTGAAGTGGATGATCCTATGCTGTCGAGAAAAGCCTCTAGCGAGTTTCATGGCGGCCCGTACCCTAAACCGACTCAGGTGGTCAGGTAGAGAATACCGAGGCGTTCGGGTGAACTATGGTTAAGGAACTCGGCAAAATGCCCCCGTAACTTCGGGAGAAGGGGGGCCATCACTGGTGATCGGATTTACTCCGTGAGCTGGGGGTGGCCGCAGAGACCAGCGAGAAGCGACTGTTTACTAAAAACACAGGTCCGTGCGAAGCCGTAAGGCGATGTATACGGACTGACGCCTGCCCGGTGCTGGAACGTTAAGGGGACCGGTTAGTCACATTTCGGTGTGGCGAAGCTGAGAACTTAAGCGCCAGTAAACGGCGGTGGTAACTATAACCATCCTAAGGTAGCGAAATTCCTTGTCGGGTAAGTTCCGACCTGCACGAATGGCGTAACGACTTCTCGACTGTCTCAACCATAGGCCCGGTGAAATTGCACTACGAGTAAAGATGCTCGTTTCGCGCAGCAGGACGGAAAGACCCCGGGACCTTTACTATAGTTTGATATTGGTGTTCGGTTCGGCTTGTGTAGGATAGGTGGGAGACTTTGAAGCGGCCACGCCAGTGGTTGTGGAGTCGTCGTTGAAATACCACTCTGGTCGTGCTGGATGTCTAACCTCGGTCCGTGATCCGGATCAGGGACAGTGTCTGATGGGTAGTTTAACTGGGGCGGTTGCCTCCCAAAAAGTAACGGAGGCGCCCAAAGGTTCCCTCAGCCTGGTTGGCAATCAGGTGTTGAGTGTAAGTGCACAAGGGAGCTTGACTGTGAGACCGACGGGTCGAGCAGGGACGAAAGTCGGGACTAGTGATCCGGCGGTGGCTTGTGGAAGCGCCGTCGCTCAACGGATAAAAGGTACCCCGGGGATAACAGGCTGATCTTCCCCAAGAGTCCATATCGACGGGATGGTTTGGCACCTCGATGTCGGCTCGTCGCATCCTGGGGCTGGAGTCGGTCCCAAGGGTTGGGCTGTTCGCCCATTAAAGCGGTACGCGAGCTGGGTTTAGAACGTCGTGAGACAGTTCGGTCCCTATCCGCTGTGCGCGTAGGAATATTGAGAAGGGCTGTCCCTAGTACGAGAGGACCGGGACGGACGAACCTCTGGTGTGCCAGTTGTCCTGCCAAGGGCATGGCTGGTTGGCTACGTTCGGGAGGGATAACCGCTGAAAGCATCTAAGCGGGAAGCCTGCTTCAAGATGAGTATTCCCACCTCCTTGAGAGGGTAAGGCTCCCAGTAGACGACTGGGTTGATAGGCCAGATGTGGAAGCCCGGTAACGGGTGGAGCTGACTGGTACTAATAGGCCGAGGGCTTGTCCTCAGTTGCTCGCGTCCACTGTGTTAGTTCTGAAGTAACGAACTGTGTCATATCCGGTTTGGTTAACTTCATAGTGTTTCGGTGGTCATAGCGTTAGGGAAACGCCCGGTTTACATTCCGAACCCGGAAGCTAAGCCTTTCAGCGCCGATGGTACTGCAGGGGGGACCCTGTGGGAGAGTAGGACGCCGCCGAACAACCCGCCCTTTTAGCTCAGTCGGTAGAGCGTCTCCATGGTAAGGAGAAGGTCAACGGTTCGATTCCGTTAAAGGGCTCCAAAACGAGAAGGCCCCCGCCATTGGCGGGGGCCTTTTTGCGTTCCCCCGGCAGGGGTCCTGCTGTGCGTGAGGAGGGTCCGGGGCTTCCCGTCAAGCCCCGAACTTTCGGGCCGTGACCGGGGGCGGGGCTCGGGGCGCAATGGGATGAGCAGGAGTTCCAAGGCCCTCGATCCACGGGAGGAACGCTCATGAACACCGAACGGATCCGACACTTCGCCCACACGTTCAGGACGGCCCCGGCTGCCGACGGTGCCTCCCCGTCCCCGTCCGTGCCCGCGTCCGTGCCCCCTTCCCGGTCCGACGCCGGCCGTGACGCGGTCGTCGAGACGGGCAGTGCCCCTTGGGCCGCGGAGATGGCAGCCCCGTCCTTCATGATCCTGGTGGCGGGGCCCCGCCGGTAAGCGGTGTGGCGCGGCGGTGCTCAGTCGCCGTCGCGCTGCTGGGGGATGCGGAAGGCCAGGATGGCCATGTCGTCGGAGGCGGGTTCGGCGGCGAAGCGTTCCACCGCGCGCAGGACGCGGGAGGCGACGGCGCCGGCGGTGAGGCCCGTACAGGTGGTGAGGACCTCGGTGAGGCCGTCGTCGCCGAGCATGCGGGTGCCCTCGCGGCGTTCGGTGACGCCGTCGGTGACGCAGAGGAGGACGTCGCCCGGGTCCAGGGTGAGGGTCTGTTCGTAGAGGTCGAGGTCGTCCAGGACGCCGAGGAGGGGCTGCGGGTCGGCGGCCGGGGTCACCTCGCCGTTCGGGCGCAGGCGCAGCGGCAGCGGGTGGCCCGCGCAGACGACCTTCATGTGGGCGCCGCCGTCGGGCTGGGGGTGCAGCTCGCCGTAGAGGAGGGTGAGGAAGCGGCTGCGGTCGCCCTCGTCGAGGATCGCCGCGTTGAGGCGCTCCAGTACGGCCGGGCCGCCTAGGCCCTCGCGGGCCAGGAGGCGCAGGGCGTGGCGGGCCAGGCCGGTGACGGCGGCCGCCTCCGGGCCCGTACCGCAGACGTCGCCGATGGCGAACCCGTAGACGCCGGGGCGGATGGGGAAGACGTCGTAGAAGTCTCCGCCCACCTCGTTGCCCTCGCCGGCGGCGCGGTAGATGACCTCGACCTCGATGCCGGGGATGGTGGGGGAGCCGGGCGGCAGCAGGCTGCGCTGGAGCGAGCGGCTGATGGCGGTGCGCTCGGAGTACAGGCGGGCGTTGTCCAGGGCGAGGGCGGCGCGGCGGGAAAGGTCCTCGGCGAGTTCGAGGATCTCCTGGCGGAAGTGCTCCTCCGAGGGCTTGCCGAGGGTCAGCATGCCGATGACGCGGTTGCGGGCGAGGAGGGGGAGGACCACCGTCTCGCCGCCGACGGCCAGGGAGGTCTCGGGCCAGGGGCGGGCGCCGGACTCGCGGACCGGCTCGGGCGGGCTGACCTGGGCGAGCAGGGCCTTGAGGCCGTCGATGCGCTCCTCGTCCTCGTGCAGGACGTAGGAGAGGAACGGGTCGGAGGCCTGGTCGGCGATGGTGTAGACGGCGCACCAGGTGGCGAGGGTGGGGACGGTCATCTGGGCCATGAGGGCCAGGGTCTGGTCGCGGTCCAGGGTGCCGGCGAGCAGGTCGGAGGCCTCGACGAGGAAGGAGAGGGAGCCGCGGCGCAGTCGTTCGAGCTCGCCGAGGCGGGCCGATTCCACGGCGAGGGCGATGCGGTCCGCGGCGAACTGCAGGCGCAGGGCGTCCTCGTTGGAGTAGCGGCCGGGGATCTCGGAGGCGACGCCGAGCGAGCCGGTGAGGCGGCCCTCGACCTTGAGGGGGACGGTGATGGCGGAGCGCATGCCGGTGGCTTCCAGGAGGGGTACCGCACCGGGGACGACGATGAGGTCCTCGTGGACGGCGGGCATGCGGGCGCTGCCGTACCGGTTGGTGCCGGCTTCGACGGGGACGCGGGCGAAGCGCTGGCGGGTGGAGGGCAGGCCCGTGGTGGCGCGGACTTCGAGCTCGGTCTCGTCGTCGGTGGCGAGGAGGAGGAAGGCGGAGTCGGCGTCGAGGAGGTCGCGGGCGCGTTCCACGGTGCGCTGGAGGAGGCCGTCGAGGTCGTCGGGGGCGGGGGAGCCGATGAAGATCTCGAAGGGGTCCGTGGGGCGGGTCTCGGTCAGGTGGCCGCCGTCCATGGGGACCCGTGCGGGGCTCTGCAGCAGGGCGCGCTCGTCGTCGTGCACGAGCAGGCAGACGATGGAGGGCTCACCGTGGGCGTCGCGGACCCGCAGGTGGGAGGCGTAGATGGGGATCACGCGGCCGTCGGCGCCGCGGATGCCGTAGCTGCCCTCCCAGCGGGACAGGCGCAGGGCCTCGGCGATGCCGGTGCCGGTGCCGGGGGTCTGCGGCCAGGCGGCCAGCTCGGCGAGCGGGCGGCCGACGGCCTTCGCGGCGAGGTGGCCGAAGATGATCTCGGCGTCCTCGTTCCAGGCGGAGACCGTGCCGGCGGAGTCGATCTGCAGGACGGCGACGCGGACGCGGCTGTCGGCCAGGGGCAGGAGCTGGTCGGGGACGACGGGTCCCGCGGAGCGGGTACCGACCGGGCGGTCCGGCATGTCGAGCCGGAACCACACGTGCTTGTGCGTGGCCGTGTACTCGACGCCCCAGCGGGTGGCGAGGGCGGCGCAGAGCATGAGCCCGCGGCCGTTCTCGCGGTCGGGGTCCGCGTACGGGCGGTCGCCGGGGTGCTGGAGCGGGAGCTCGCGCTCCGGGTAGCGGTCGGCGACCTCGATCCGTACGCCGTCCTCGGTGCGCAGGCACAGGACTTCGGCGCGGGTGCCGGCGTGGACCACGGCGTTGGTGACGAGCTCGCTGGTGAGGACCACCGCGTCGTCGACGATGTCGGCGAAACCCCAGCCCTGGAGGGTGTCGCGGACGAATGCGCGGGCAGCAGCGACTGAACGCCCCTGTGGATCGAAACTGGCAGCCGCCCGTGCCGTGATCACAAGTCTCCTTCGACGCGGTGGACAACGGATGCCAGGTTACTTACCTTCACGGTCGCCATGGTGCCGTCGTCGGTGAATCCACCCACAGGGTGTGGCCGGTGTGCGATGGTGCCGGAGTGTTATGGCCGGGTTCAGCCGGGGTGAAACACTGGGCAGGCTTGGAGTCAGGCAGTTGATGGGCACGGCTTGGATGGGCACGGCGTAGGTGGACGCAGTCTGATGAACAAGATGCCCGGTGGAACAGTGGTCGACCCTTTCGGGAGGGACACGGTGGAGGCTGGCGCGGCGGTGCGGCGTACGGGAACGCGCCCGAAGGGAGGACGCTCCCGGCGGGGCGGGACGACGGAAGTCGATACCGCGGCCCTGAACAGGCTGCTCACGGCCCTGGTGTCGATGCGGGACGGTAACTTCCGCAAGCGGCTGACGGTGTCCGGCGACGGGGTGATGGCGGAGATCGCCGCCGTCTACAACGAGGTGGCCGACCGCAATCTCCACCTGACCGGGGAGCTGTCCCGGGTGCGGCGCATGGTCGGCCGCGAGGGCAAGCTCAGCGAACGGCTGGAAACAGGCGCCTGCGAGGGCTCCTGGGCGGCCGCGATCGACGCCTCGAACCAGCTGGTCGACGATCTGGCCCGGCCGGTGTCCGAGGTGGGCCGGGTGCTGTCGGCGGTCGCCGAGGGTGACCTCGACCAGCGCATGGACCTGCGGACCCAGGCCGCGGAGGGTGCCGGGCACCCGCTGCGCGGGGAGTTCCTGAAGGTCGGGCGGACGGTCAACAACCTGGTCGACCAGCTCTCCGCGTTCACCGACGAGGTGACGCGGGTGGCGCTGGAGGTGGGTACCGAGGGCAAGCTCGGCGGCCAGGCGCAGGTGCGCGGAATGTCGGGATCCTGGAAGGATCTGACCGACTCCGTCAACACGATGGCGTACCGGCTCACCGCCCAGGTGCGTGACATTGCTCTCGTGACCACGGCCGTGGCCAAGGGCGATCTGTCGCGCAAGGTCACGGTGCACGTGGCCGGCGAGATGCTGCAGCTGAAGAACACCGTGAACACGATGGTGGACCAGCTCTCCTCGTTCTCCTCCGAGGTGACCCGCGTGGCCCGCGAGGTGGGTACGGAGGGCGAGCTCGGCGGCCAGGCGAAGGTGCCCGGGGTCGCGGGCGTGTGGAAGGACCTGACCGACTCCGTCAACACGATGGCGGGCAACCTGACGGCCCAGGTGCGCGGTATCGCGCAGGTGACCACGGCCGTGGCCAACGGCGACCTGTCGCAGAAGGTCCGGGTCAGCGCGCGCGGCGAGGTCGCGCAGCTGGCCGAAACGATCAACCAGATGACCGAGACACTGCGGACCTTCGCGGACGAGGTCACGCGCGTGGCCAGCGAGGTCGGCGCCAAGGGCACGCTCGGCGGCCAGGCGCAGGTGCCGGGTGCCGCGGGTACGTGGAAGGACCTCACCGACTCGGTGAACACGGTCTTCCGCAACCTCACCACGCAGGTGCGGGACATCGCGACGGTGACGACGGCGGTGGCCAACGGCGATCTGTCGCAGAAGGTCACCGTGAACGTGGCCGGCGAGATGCTGGAGCTGAAGAACACCGTCAACACGATGGTGGACCAGCTCCAGTCGTTCGGTGCTGAGGTGACGCGTGTGGCCCGTGAGGTCGGCGTCGAGGGCGAACTGGGCGGCCAGGCGCAGGTGCCGGGCGCGGCCGGGACGTGGAAGGACCTCACCGACTCGGTGAACACCGCCTTCCGCAACCTCACCGGGCAGGTCCGCAACATCGCCCAGGTGACGACGGCGGTGGCCAACGGCGATCTGTCGCAGAAGGTCACGGTCGACGTCTCCGGCGAGATGCTCCAGCTGAAGAACACCGTGAACACGATGGTGGACCAGCTGTCCTCCTTCGCCGACCAGGTCACGCGGATGGCGCGGGACGTGGGCACGGAGGGCCGGCTCGGCGGCCAGGCGCGGGTCGAGGGGGTGTCCGGCACTTGGAAGGAGCTCACCGACTCCGTCAACTTCATGGCCGGGAACCTGACGTCCCAGGTGCGCCAGATCGCCCAGGTGACCACGGCCGTGGCCCGCGGCGACCTCTCCCAGAAGATCGACGTGGACGCGCGCGGCGAGATCCTGGAGCTGAAGAACACCATCAACACGATGGTCGACCAGCTCTCGGCCTTCGCCGAGCAGGTGACCCGGGTGGCCCGGGACGTGGGTACGGAGGGCCGGCTCGGCGGTCAGGCGCAGGTGCCAGGTGTGGCCGGCGTGTGGCGCGACCTGACGGACTCCGTGAACGGCATGGCCGGGAACCTGACGTCCCAGGTGCGCAACATCGCGCAGGTCGCCACCGCGGTGGCGCGCGGCGACCTGTCGCAGAAGATCGAGGTCGATGCCCGGGGCGAGATCCTGGAGCTGAAGAACACCCTCAACACGATGGTGGACCAGCTCTCGAACTTCGCGGAGCAGGTGACCCGGGTGGCCCGCGAGGTGGGCACCGAGGGCATCCTGGGCGGCCAGGCCGAGGTGAAGGGCGTCTCCGGCACCTGGAAGGACCTCACCCAGTCCGTCAACTTCATGGCGAACAACCTGACCTCGCAGGTGCGCAACATCGCCGAGGTGACCACGGCGGTCGCCATGGGCGACCTCTCCAAGAAGATCACCGTCGATGCCAAGGGCGAGATCCTGGAGCTCGTCACCACGGTGAACACGATGGTGGACCAGCTGTCCTCCTTCGCCGAGCAGGTGACGCGGGTGGCCCGCGAGGTGGGCACCGAGGGCATCCTCGGCGGCCAGGCCCGGGTGCGCGGGGTCACCGGCATCTGGAAGGACCTCAGCGACAACGTCAACACGATGGCCGGCAATCTGACCGCCCAGGTGCGCGGGATCGCCCAGGTCTCGACCGCGGTGGCCAACGGCGACCTGACCAAGACGGTCACGGTCGAGGCGCGCGGCGAGGTCGCGCAGCTCGCCGACACCGTCAACACGATGGTCAAGACCCTGTCGTCCTTCGCCGACGAGGTCACGCGCGTGGCCCGCGAGGTGGGTACGGAGGGCCGCCTGGGCGGCCAGGCGCACGTGCCCGGGGTCTCGGGGACGTGGAAGGACCTCACCGACTCGGTGAACTTCATGGCCTCCAACCTCACCGGCCAGGTGCGGCAGATCGCCATGGTCACGACGGCCATCGCCAAGGGCGATATGACCAAGAAGATCGACATCGACGCGCGCGGGGAGATCCTGGAGCTCAAGACCACGATCAACACGATGGTCGACCAGCTCTCCTCCTTCGCCGACCAGGTGACCCGGGTGGCCCGCGAGGTGGGTACGGAGGGCATCCTGGGCGGCCAGGCCCGCGTGCGGGACGTGGACGGCACCTGGCGGGACCTGACCGAGTCCGTGAACGAGATGGCCGGAAACCTCACCCGGCAGGTGCGCGCCATCGCGGCCGTGGCCACCGCGGTGACGCGGGGCGATCTCAACCTGAAGATCGACGTGGACGCGGCGGGCGAGATCCAGGTCCTCCAGGACAACATCAACACGATGATCGCCAACCTGCGCGACACCACCTTGGCCAACAAGGAGCAGGACTGGCTCAAGGGCAACCTCGCCCGCATCTCCGCCCTGATGCAGGGCCGCCGCGAGCTGGACGACGTGGCCTCGCTGATCATGAGCGAGCTGACCCCGGTGGTCTCCGCGCAGCACGGCGCGTTCTTCCTGGCGCTGCCGGCGGGCGGTACCCCCGAGATCGGGACGGACGGGGGCGCGGACGGCTCGTACGAGCTGCGGATGCGCGGGAGTTACGCGTACGCAGGCGGTCAGATGCCCATCTCCTTCCGGCCGGGGGAGGGGCTGATCGGGATGGTCGCCGAGGAGAAGCGGATGGTGCTCATCGAGAACACCCCGCCCGGCTACCTGAAGATCTCCTCCGGGCTCGGCGAGGCCCCGCCGGCGCACGTGATCGTGCTGCCGGTGCTCTTCGAGGGGAAGGTGCTCGGCGTCATCGAGCTGGCCTCCTTCCAGCCCTTCACGCAGATCCAGAAGGACTTCCTCAGCCAGATCGCCGAGATGATCGGTACGAGCGTCAACACCATCTCCGTCAACTCCAAGACGGAGATGCTGCTCAAGCAGTCGCAGGAGATGACCGAGCAGCTGCGCGAGCGCTCCGACGAACTGGAGAACCGGCAGAAGGCCCTTCAGGCCGCCAACGCCGAACTGGAGGAGAAGGCCGAACTGCTGGCCCAGCAGAACCGGGACATCGAGGTGAAGAACACCGAGATCGAGGAGGCCCGGCAGGTCCTGGAGGAGCGTGCCGAGCAGCTCGCGGTCTCGATGCGGTACAAGAGCGAGTTCCTGGCGAACATGTCGCACGAGCTGCGGACCCCGCTCAACTCCCTGCTGATCCTGGCCAAGCTGCTCGCCGACAACGCGGACGAGAACCTCTCGCCGAAGCAGGTGGAGTTCGCCGAGACCATCCACGGCGCCGGCTCCGACCTGCTCCAGCTGATCAACGACATCCTCGACCTGTCGAAGGTCGAGGCCGGGAAGATGGACGTCTCCCCGACCCGGATCGCGCTGGTCCAGCTCGTCGACTACGTGGAGGCCACCTTCCGGCCGCTGACCGCGGAGAAGGGGCTCGACTTCTCGGTACGGGTCTCCCCGGAGCTCCCGGCGACCCTGCACACCGACGAGCAGCGGCTGCTCCAGGTGCTGCGCAACCTGCTGTCGAACGCGGTGAAGTTCACCGACACGGGGGCGGTGGAGCTGGTGATCCGGCCCGCCGGGGCCGATGTGCCCATCGCGATCCGCGAGCAGCTCCTGGAGGCCGGTTCGCTGCGGGAGGCCGACGCGGACCTGATCGCCTTCTCGGTGACCGACACCGGGATCGGGATCGCCGCGAGCAAGATGCTGGTGATCTTCGAGGCGTTCAAGCAGGCCGACGGGACGACCAGCCGCAAGTACGGCGGCACCGGCCTCGGACTGTCCATCAGCCGGGAGATCGCCCGGCTGCTGGGCGGGGAGATCCACGCGGCGAGCGAACCCGGCCGCGGGTCGACCTTCACGCTGTACCTGCCGCTGCACCCGAGCGAGCTGCCCCCGCAGGGGTACGCGCCGCCGACGCCCGGTGGGGCGCGCGGGGAGCTGTACCGCCGCCCGGCCGCCGAGGAGGTGCGGCCCGAGCTGCCGGCGGCGCCGGTGGCGCAGGGCCCCGTAGGGTCCGTGGGGCCGATGGCGCTGCCGCGGGCCGGGGAACCGGCCGGGCAGGGGTCCTCGGCGCTGTTCCGGCGGCGCCGCAAGGCGATGGCCGAGCCGCCGCTGCGGGCGGAGGTGCCCGGACAGGGCGACGCGGACGCGTGGTTCGTGGAGGAGCCGCTGCCGCAGGCGCCGCGGACGTACGACTTCCACGGCGAGCGGGTGCTGATCGTGGACGACGACGTGCGCAACGTCTTCGCGCTGACCAGCGTGCTGGAGCAGCACGGTCTGGCGGTGCTGTACGCGGAGAACGGCAGGGAGGGCATCGAGGTCCTGGAGCAGCACGACGACGTGGCGCTCGTGCTGATGGACATCATGATGCCGGAGATGGACGGGTACGCGACGACCTCGGCGATCCGGCGGATGCCCCAGTTCGAGGGGCTGCCGATCATCGCGCTGACGGCGAAGGCCATGAAGGGGGACCGGGAGAAGGCGATCGAGTCCGGTGCCTCGGACTACGTGACCAAGCCGGTCGAACCCGACTACCTACTGTCGGTCATGGAAGGGCACATGCGCGGGGCCGGGGCGTGACCGGGCGGGCGGAGGACAACTCCCGTGGGAACCTTCTGCCCTTCCACCACGTTTCCGCTTCGTGCGCTGTGACATCTTGGTGACAGGGTGTGGCGATCTCGGGACTGGGGCTACGATGACCGGCACAAGGACGGACGGCGCAAGGATGCCGTCCTCTGGGGCGGGGCCCGGCGCACAGGCCGGAGCCAGGAGCCGGGGAGGCCCCATGCCGGGGCGAGGAGGACAGGGCATGGTGCAGAAGGCCAAGATCCTCCTGGTCGACGACCGGCCGGAGAATCTGCTGGCGCTGGAGGCCATCCTCTCCGCGCTCGATCAGACACTGGTCCGGGCGTCGTCGGGGGAGGAAGCGCTCAAGGCGCTGCTGACGGACGACTTCGCGGTCATCCTGCTCGACGTGCAGATGCCGGGCATGGACGGGTTCGAGACGGCCGCGCACATCAAGCGGCGGGAGCGGACCCGGGACATCCCGATCATCTTCCTCACGGCGATCAACCACGGTCCGCACCACACCTTCCGCGGGTACGCGGCGGGCGCGGTGGACTACATCTCGAAGCCCTTCGACCCGTGGGTGCTGCGGGCCAAGGTCTCGGTCTTCGTCGAGCTGTATACGAAGAACTGCCAACTGCGCGAGCAGGCGGCGCTGCTGAGGCTCCAGCTGGAGGGCGGCAGCTCCAACGGGGCGGTGGACGGCTCCAAGGAGACGGCCGGCCTGCTGGCCGAGCTCTCCGCGCGGCTCGCCGCGGTGGAGGAGCAGGCGGAGGCGCTGACCAAGCAGCTCGGTGAAGAGGCGGCCGATCCCTCGGTGGTGGCCACCGCGGCCCATCTGGAGCGCAAGCTCACCGGTCTGCGGCGGGCGCTCGACGCGCTGGAGCCGGGGACCGGCGGCGGTACTCCCGTACTGCCCGCTCAGGGCTGAGCTCCGCTCGGGCCCTCGCGGCCCGGCGTGGCCTGCCGTGCGGCCCCGCTTGGCGGTCCGTCAGGTCTGGCGGAGCGTCATGGGAGGCCGCCGGTACGGGCCGAGGGCGCGGGCGCCTCCCGTCCCGGACTCGGAACGACACGAACGGGTGAAGGGGTGGGCACGCGTGTCCACCGGCGCTCGCCCCGGTAACCTCGGTCGCATGGCCTCAAGTACGTCCGGTAAGGGTTCCCAGAGCACGGCGGGCACCGCGAAGGGCCGCACCGGCCGTACGACGGCGCCGGCGAAGAAGGCTGCCCCAGCCCGCAAGCCGCCCGCCAAGAAGGCGTCGCCCGCCGCGAAGCGCGCGCCCGTCAAGAAGGTGGCGGCCAAGCCCGCGCCGTCCCCCACCGGGGGAGTGCTGCGGCTGCTGCGCGCCTTCTGGCTCGGCATCGCGCACGCGGTCGGCGCGATCTTCCGCGGCATCGGCCAGGGCGCGAAGAACCTCGACCCGGCCCACCGCAAGGACGGGCTCGCCCTGCTGCTGCTCGCGCTCGCGCTGATCGTGGCCGCCGGGACCTGGTCGAACCTGAGCGGGCCCGTGGGGGACCTGGTGACCATGCTGGTCACCGGCGCCTTCGGGCGGCTCGACCTGCTCGTGCCGGTCCTGCTCGGCGTCATGGCGGTACGTTTCATCCGCCATCCCGAACAGGCCGACGCCAACGGCCGCATCGGCATCGGGCTCTCCGCGCTGGTCATCGGAGTCCTGGGGCTCGTGCACATCGCCTGCGGAGCCCCCGGGCGCGACGAGGGCACCACCGCCATGCAGAACGCCGGCGGGCTGATCGGCTGGGGAGCCTCGAAGCCGCTGATCTTCACGATGGGCGCACCGCTGGCCGTGCCGATGCTGGTGCTGCTCACCGTCTTCGGGCTGCTGGTGGTCACCGCCACCCCCGTCAACGCGATCCCGCAGCGGCTGCGGAGCGCGGGGATCCGGCTCGGGATCATCGCTCCGAACGAGTACGACGACGAGTACGCGGCGTCCGCGGAGCACGGGGACTCCGCGGGCGCGGCCTCGGCCGCCGCGGACCGGCATGACGCCGAGCAGTGGCGGGCCCGCTCCGGCGCCGGCGGGCCGGGGGACCCGGCGGAGGCCGCCGAGGAGGAGGCGCTCGCCCGGCGGCGGCGCCCCCGGCGGTCCGCGGGCCGGCCCATGGACCGGGGGATGGACGCCGTCGACGTGGCCGCGGCGGCCGCCGCCGCGCTGGACGGGGTGGTGTACGGCGGGATGCCGCCCTCCCCGCTCGTCGCCGACCTCACGCAGGGCATCTCGGGGGAGCGCGAAGGTCGCGAAGGTTCAGAGATCACCGCTCCGGTTCCGGCGGCCCGCGAGGAGGGGCCCGCGCGCGAGGAGCAGCCGGCCCGCGAGGAGAAGTCCGCCGCCGCGGCCGCGCCGACCGACACCACCGCGGCGGCCTCCGGAACCCTGTCCGTACCCGACCTGACGAAGGCCCCGCCCGAGACCCAGGCGCTGCCGCCCCGCGCCGAGCAGCTCCAGCTGCGCGGGGACATCACGTACTCCCTGCCCTCGCTGGACCTGCTGGAGAAGGGTGGGCCGGGCAAGACCCGCAGCGCCGCGAACGACGCGGTCGTGGCCTCGCTGACGAACGTGTTCATGGAGTTCAAGGTCGACGCGAAGGTCACCGGTTTCACCCGGGGACCGACGGTGACCCGCTACGAGGTGGAGCTGGGCCCGGCCGTGAAGGTCGAGCGGATCACGGCGCTGGCCAAGAACATCGCCTACGCCGTGGCCTCGCCCGACGTGCGCATCATCAGTCCGATTCCGGGC
This sequence comes from Streptomyces sp. NBC_00335, assembly GCF_036127095.1. Classification (GTDB taxonomy): domain Bacteria; phylum Actinomycetota; class Actinomycetes; order Streptomycetales; family Streptomycetaceae; genus Streptomyces. The sequence goes on along the minus strand of NZ_CP108006.1, from coordinate 2,299,318 downwards.
AAGTCGGCGGTCGGCATCGAGATCCCGAACACCGACCGCGAGATGGTCAACCTGGGGGACGTGCTGCGGCTGGCGGACGCCGCCGAGGACGACCACCCGATGCTGGTGGCGCTCGGCAAGGACGTCGAGGGCGGCTACGTCATGGCCAACCTGGCGAAGATGCCGCACGTGCTGGTCGCCGGGGCCACCGGTTCCGGAAAGTCCTCCTGCATCAACTGCCTGATCACCTCGGTGATGGTGCGGGCCACCCCGGAGGACGTCCGGATGGTGCTCGTGGACCCCAAGCGGGTGGAGCTGACGGCGTACGAGGGCATCCCGCACCTGATCACGCCGATCATCACCAACCCCAAGCGGGCGGCCGAGGCCCTGCAGTGGGTCGTGCGCGAGATGGACCTGCGCTACGACGACCTGGCGGCCTTCGGCTACCGGCACATCGACGACTTCAACAAGGCGATCCGCGACGGCAAGATCAAACTGCCGCCGGGCAGCGAGCGGGAGCTGAGCCCGTACCCGTACCTGCTGGTGATCGTCGACGAGCTCGCCGACCTGATGATGGTGGCCCCGCGGGACGTGGAGGACTCGATCGTCCGCATCACCCAGCTGGCCCGCGCGGCCGGCATCCACCTGGTGCTCGCGACGCAGCGGCCCTCGGTGGACGTGGTGACCGGTCTGATCAAGGCGAACGTGCCCTCGCGCCTCGCCTTCGCCACCTCCTCGCTCGCCGACAGCCGGGTCATCCTCGACCAGCCGGGCGCGGAGAAGCTCATCGGCAAGGGCGACGGGCTGTTCCTGCCGATGGGCGCGAACAAGCCCGTGCGGCTCCAGGGCGCCTTCGTCACCGAGGACGAGATCGCCGGGATCGTGCAGCACTGCAAGGACCAGATGGCTCCGGTCTTCCGCAACGACGTCACCGTGGGGCAGAAGCAGAAGAAGGAGATCGACGAGGAGATCGGCGACGACCTGGACCTGCTGTGCCAGGCGGCCGAGCTGGTCGTCTCCACGCAGTTCGGATCCACCTCGATGCTCCAGCGCAAGCTGCGGGTGGGCTTCGCGAAGGCCGGGCGGCTGATGGACCTGATGGAGTCGCGGGGGATCGTCGGGCCGAGCGAGGGGTCGAAGGCGCGCGACGTGCTGCTGAAGGCCGACGAACTCGACGGCGTGCTCGCCGTGATCCGGGGGGAGACTTCCGAGTAACGGACAAAGGACCGGGGGCAACCGTTTCCCCCGGTCCCGTGTCTAGTTGAGGGAGGTGGCGGCTTGTTCCGGGCCGCCGCACCGGGCGGGAGCCCTCCGGCCATTCGTATGGCGTAGGAAGTCCCCCCTCCGGTTGCCTCACCCTTTCGTCACCCCCCTAGACTGGACTTCCAGCAGGTGGCTACACGCTCGAAAGGCGCCCTCGTGTCCATCGGCAACGCCAACTCCCCCGAAGATGAGCAGCCTTCGACCGACGACCGGTCCGAGGACCGTCTCGTCGAACGTTCCGTCGAAGAGCCGTCCATCGGGACGGCCCTCAAGAAGGCCCGGATCGCCGCCGGGCTGACTGTCGACGAGGTCAGTTCCACCACCCGCGTGCGCATCCCGATCGTGCACGCGATCGAATCCGACGATTTCACTCGCTGCGGCGGCGATGTCTATGCCCGCGGCCACATCCGTACGCTCGCCCGTGCCGTACGACTCGATCCGGAACCCCTGATCGACAGCTACGACGCGGCCCACGGCGGCCGGCCGGCACCCACCCCCGCCGCGCCGATGTTCGAAGCCGAGCGGATCCGCCCCGAACGGCAGCGGCCCAATTGGACCGCCGCCATGGTCGCCGCCATCGTCGCCGTGATCGGCTTCGTCGGCTTCACGGCCTTCGGCGGCGCCGACGAGAAGGCCAAGCGGCCGGTGGCGGAAGGTTCCGCCGCGCCGAAGCCCGCACCCACCCCCAACGCCTCCAAGCCCTCGGTCCAGGCGCCGCCGGCGCCTACGGCTCCCAAGCCGGAGCCCTCGGACAGCGCCATCGCCGCCGCGCCCAAGGACCTCGTCACGGTCGTCCTGACGGCCAACGACGGCGAAAGCTGGATCTCGGCCAAGGACCACAGTGGCCGGCTCCTCTTCGACGGCACCCTCGAACAGGGTCAGTCGAAGACGTTCACGGACAAGGAGTCCATCGACCTGGTGCTCGGCGATGCCGGGGTCGTGAAGCTCTTCGTGAACGGCAAGGAGATCAAGGACGAGTTCCAGCCAGGACAGGTGGAACGTCTCACATACACCAAGGACGACCCGCGTCAGGGCCAGGCCCAGGCGGGCTGACCGCCAGGCCTGACCAGCAGGGAATAGAACGTTCCGGATCCCCGGGGTGCCGCGCCGCACTCCGGGGATCTTGCCGTCCGGGACGGGAGGCGGGGGCCGGTGCCGGGACGAAGTAGTCTTGAGTCCATGCCCGAACGCCGTACCGTCGCCCTTGTCACTCTTGGCTGCGCCCGTAACGAGGTGGACTCGGAGGAGCTCGCAGGCCGCTTGGCGGCGGATGGCTGGGAGCTCGTCGAGGACGCCGCCGATGCGGACGTAGCCGTCGTCAACACCTGCGGCTTTGTCGAAGCCGCCAAAAAGGACTCCGTAGACGCCCTGCTGGAGGCCAATGATCTCAAGGATCACGGCCGCACGCAGGCCGTCGTAGCCGTCGGCTGTATGGCCGAGCGCTACGGCAAGGAACTTGCCGAAGCGCTCCCCGAGGCCGACGGCGTGCTCGGTTTCGACGACTACGCCGACATCTCCGACCGCCTCCAGACCATCCTCAACGGCGGCGTCCACGCCTCCCACACCCCGCGCGACCGGCGCAAGCTGCTGCCGATCAGCCCGGCCCAGCGCCAGGACGCCGACGTGGCCCTGCCGGGCCACGCGCAGTCGACGCCCGTCGAGGAGGTGGCAGCCGCTCCCGCAGACCTCCCGGAGGGCGTCGCGCCCGCCTCCGGCCCGCGTGCGCCGCTGCGCCGCCGGCTGGACAAGAGCCCGGTCGCCTCGGTCAAGCTCGCCTCCGGCTGCGACCGGCGCTGCTCCTTCTGCGCCATCCCGTCCTTCCGCGGCTCCTTCATCTCCCGCCGCCCCAGCGACGTGCTGGGCGAGACGCGCTGGCTCGCGGAGCAGGGCGTCAAGGAGATCATGCTGGTCTCCGAGAACAACACCTCGTACGGCAAGGACCTGGGCGACATCCGCCTGCTGGAGACCCTGCTGCCCGAGCTGGCCGAGGTGGACGGCATCGAGCGCGTCCGCGTCAGCTACCTCCAGCCCGCCGAGATGCGGCCCGGCCTGATCGACGTACTCACCTCGACCCCCAAGGTCGTCCCGTACTTCGACCTCTCCTTCCAGCACTCGGCCCCCGACGTGCTGCGCGCCATGCGCCGCTTCGGTGACACCGACCGGTTCCTGGAACTGCTGGACACCATCCGCTCCAAGGCCCCGACGGCCGGCGTCCGGTCCAACTTCATCGTCGGCTTCCCCGGCGAGAAGGAGTCGGACTTCGCCGAGCTGGAGCGCTTCCTCACCAGTGCGCGGCTCGACGCCATCGGCGTCTTCGGCTACTCCGACGAGGACGGCACCGAGGCCGTCACGTACGAGAACAAGCTGGACGCCGACACCATCGCCGAGCGCCTCGCCCACATGCAGCGCCTCGCCGAGGAGCTCACTTCGCAGCGCGCGGAGGAGCGGATCGGGGAGACGCTGGAGGTGCTCGTCGAGACGGTCGTCCCGATCGACGAGGCGGAGGACGGCGAGGGTGCCTACGGGCGCGCCGCCCACCAGGCACCCGAGACCGACGGCCAGGTCGTCTTCACGGACGGCGCGGGCCTGGTCCCGGGGCGTATCGTCACGGCGAAGGTGGTCGGCACCCTGGGTGTGGACCTGGTGGCGGAGCCCCTGGGCGTGGATCTTGAGGAGGCGGCCGGATGACCGGAGCCCCGGCATCTGCGGCGGGCGGGACCGGCCGCCGGCCCGCGCCCGGCGCGAAGCTGGGCGCCGCGGCCGTCAATCAGGCCAGCCTGTGGAACATCGCCAACATCCTGACGATGATCCGGCTGGTCCTGGTGCCGGGATTCGTGATGCTGCTGCTCGCCGACGGGGGCTACGACCCCGTCTGGCGGGCGCTGGCGTGGGCGGCGTTCGCCGTCGCCATGATCACCGACATCTTCGACGGGCATCTGGCCCGTACGTACAACCTGGTCACCGACTTCGGGAAGATCGCCGACCCCATCGCCGACAAGGCGATCATGGGGTCGGCATTGGTGTGTCTGTCGTGGCTCGGCGATCTGCCCTGGTGGGTGACCGGGGTGATCCTCGGCCGGGAACTCGGGATCACGCTCATGCGTTTCTGGGTCATCAGGTACGGAGTGATCCCGGCGAGCCGGGGCGGGAAGCTGAAGACCCTGACCCAGGGCGTGGCGGTGGGCATGTACGTGCTCGCGCTGACCGGGCCGCTGGCGACGCTGCGGTTCTGGGTGATGGCGGCCGCCGTCGTCCTGACCGTCGTCACCGGTTTGGACTACATCAGGCAGGCGGTCGTGCTCCGGCGCAAGGGGCTCGCCGCGGAGCGTGCCGCGCGGTGAACCTGCCGGGGGATGACGCGGTGGTGCAAGAGGCGGGTGGATCTTCGATGGCCGGTGAAGCGCCGCGGAATGCCGCGGGGGCTGCCGGGGACGGCGAGGCTGTTGCGGCCGACGTGCTGCGACTCCTCGCGGAGAGTAACGGTACGGTTGCTGTTGCGGAGTCGCTGACCGGCGGCATGGTGGCCGCGGAGCTCACGTCCGTCCCGGGCGCCTCCAAGTCCTTCCGCGGGTCCGTCACGGCGTACGCGACCGAGCTCAAGCACCAGGTGCTGGGCGTGGACGCCGGGCTGCTCGCGGCCCAGGGCGCGGTGAACCCGCAGGTCGCGGAGGAGATGGCGGCCGGCGTGCGGCGGGTGCTCGGCGCCTCCTGGGGCATCGCGACCACCGGAGTGGCCGGTCCCGCCCCGCAGGACGGGCAGCCGGTGGGCACCGTTTTCATCGCCGTGGCGGGTCCCGGGGTCAGGAAAACGGCCCGGCTGAGGTTGAACGGCTCCCGCGCGGAAATCCGTAGGGAGAGTGCACGGACAGTGCTCGAGCTGCTCGCGAGCGAACTCCGCGAGAATCTGCGGGGGCAGGATACGGAACAGGACGGGGGGATTTGATGTTTGCAGCCCTGAGTGAACACGACATCGCTCCCCGCACGGCCGCCGCGCGAGGCGGTACGGTGGGGCGTGAAGGTTACGGCTACACGGTCAGAGGAGGGAGCCACCGATGATTCTGCTCCGTCGCCTGCTGGGTGACGTGCTGCGTCGGCAGCGCCAGCGCCAGGGCCGTACTCTGCGCGAAGTCTCCTCGTCCGCCCGAGTTTCGCTCGGCTATCTCTCCGAGGTGGAGCGGGGGCAGAAGGAGGCATCTTCCGAGCTGCTCTCCGCGATCTGCGACGCGCTTGACGTACGGATGTCAGAGCTGATGCGGGAAGTCAGCGACGAGCTTTCGCTCGCCGAGCTGGCCCAGTCCGCCGCGGCGAGCGAACCGGTGTCCGCACCGGTCCGCCCGATGCTCAATTCGGTATCCGTGGCCTCGGTCACGGGTGGCCCGGAACGGGTGACCATCAAGGCGCCCGTGGAAGCGGTGAATGTCGTAGCCGCGTGATGCGTGCGTGAGCGTCCGCCTGTGCGCGTGAATGTGTGTGCGTGCGTGCTGAGCGTATGAGTGTGGCCGGAGCCCCGGCCGGTGCCCTTTGGGTGCCGGGCGGGGCTCTTTGCCGTTGTGCGGCGTGTGCGGGTGTGGGTGTGGCGCATGGGGCGTGGGTGGTTTGGGTGGCGTTCCGGTGGGGCTTGGAGGGGGAGCGGGCGGGGTGCGGGTGGGGGCCGGGTGCGGGAGGATGGGCCCGTTCGGGTCTCCGGCCCCTGGAGGTGGCCGTGCGGCGGTTGCTGGGTATACCCGTGGGTCTGGCCCTCGCGCTGTCGGTGGGCGTCCTGTGGTGGTGGGCCGTGCTGCGGCTCGTGCTGGCGCCGGCCGAGGCCGGGTTGGTGGAGGGTGCGGTCGCCGTCGGAGGATGGGGGCTGGGGCTGCTGCCGGTGCATTGCGTGCCGGGACCGGTGGGCCGCCGTCGCCGCGGGGCGGCGGACGGCGGTGGCGGTGTTCCGGGGAGCGGTGGGGAGCGGGCTGCTGCCGGGTCGGTGGGGGTCGGGGAGCCGCCGGGGTCCGGGTGATCGGGTGGGGCTTGTGATGTGTCCTGCGTGTGTGGCCGGGGCGATGGGCGCCGGGTGGTGGGTCACCAGGGCATGGAGACTCCGCCGTTCGGGCGAAGGATCTGGCCCGTCATGAAGGACGAGGCGTCCGAGGCGAGGTAGAGCACTGCCTGGGCTATGTCCTCGGGCTCACCCACGCGGCGCAGCGGAGACATCCGCGTCATCATCGCCTCGGTCTGCTCCTGGACCTCGGGGCTGTGCCGATCGGTCATCGGGGTGCGGATCCAGCCGGGTGCGACGGCGTTGACGCGGATGCCGTGCGGGCCGGCCTCGGTGGCGAGGGTCTTGGTCAGCTGGACGACGGCGGCCTTGGCGGCGCTGTAGCAGAGCAAACCGGGCTGGGCGGCGTCCACGGCGCCGGAGGCCATGGTGATGATCGAACCGGGCCGGCCTGTCGCGATCATGGCGCGGGCCGCCTCCTGGCAGGTGCGCAGCACCCCCTTGAAGTTGATGTCCAGAACCCGGTCGAGGTCCTCGTCGGACGTCTCCAGAACGCTGCTGCTGTGCATGACCCCGGCGATCGCGGCGGTGATGTCGAGCGGGCCGGCCTGGGCGATCGCCGCCTTGATCGCGGCGCGGTCGGTCACGTCGAGGGGGTGGGCGGTGGCCCGGCCGCCGGCCTTGGTGATCAGTTCCACGGTCTCCTGGAGGCCCTGGGCGTCGCGGTCCGCGCAGTGCACGGCGGCTCCGGCCTCGGCGAGGAGTACGGCGGTGGCCCGGCCGATGCCGCTGGCGGCGCCGGTGATCAGGGCGGTCCGGCCGGTGAGTTCGTACGCGCTGGGTGTAGGCATGCGGGGACGGTACGACCGCATCTGACGGGGCGTCAACTAAGGCGTCGGGCCGGATTGGCAACGGGGACACCAGTAGGTGGGGCGGCCGTCCTGGGGGGCCTCGCGGACGGGGGTGCCGCAGCGCAGGCAGGGACGGTGGGCGCGACCGTAGACGAACAGGTCCTGGCCGGGGCGGCGGCTGCCCGTGGTGTTGCGGTGGCGGGCCTTGTTCGCGTCGAGGAGCCGGTGTGCGGCGGCGGCGAGGCGGGGGAGGGTGCGGGGTGCCAGATAGCCGACCGGGGTCCAGGGGGTGACCTGGGCGAGGAAGCAGAGCTCGGCCTTGTAGATGTTGCCGATGCCGGCCAGGTTGCGCTGGTCGAGGAGGGCCTCGCCCAGGGGGCGGGCGGGGGTGGCGAGGAGGTTCGCGGCGGCGACCGCCTCGTCCCAGTCGGGACCCAGGAGGTCGGGGCCGAGGTGGCCGACGGCGCGGTGTTCGTCGGCGGTGCGGAGCAGTTCCACGACGGGGAGGCGGTAGCCGAAGGCGGTGTGGGTGGTGGTGCCGAGGATTACGCGGAGTTCGTGGGTGGGGGCGGGGGCGCGCTTGGGCGCGCCGGTGGTGGGGAGGATGCGCCAGGTGCCGTCCATGCGGAGGTGGGTGTGGAGGGTGAGGAGGGGGTGGAGGGGGTGGAGAGTGGCTTCTGCCTCGGTGTTTTGTGACGGTGGCGGGCCGAAGCGCATGAGCAGGTGCTTGCCCCGGGGGACCACTTCGAGGGTGGTGAAGCCGGTGAGGTCCGCGGTGGCGAAGCGGGGGACTCTGAGGTCGGAGCGGGTGAGTTCCTTGCCCGCGAGGGCTTCGCGGAGGTGGGCCGCCGCGCGGTAGACGCTGTCGCCTTCGGGCATGTCTTCATTCTCCTGCTCCTGCGGGGTCGGGGCGGTGCGGTGGCGTCGGGGTGCCGCTGCGCGGGGCTTGCTCCCCGCCCCGCCCTTCCTCCGTTCCCCGGGGCTCCGCCCCGGACCCTGCTGCTGGGCTGCGCCCTGGGCCCCGTTTCCGGGCTTCGCCCTCGGCCCGGGGTTGGTGCCCTGGGGCGGCGTCTTGGGTTCGGCTCTCTGGGCTGGGGCGGGGTGCCCGTGGGTGGGCTGCGCTCCGGTACTCGTTCCGGGGGGGGCTTGGGGGATGGTGCGGGTGCCGCTGCGGTTGCGTGGTGTTTGCTCCCCGCCCCGCCCTTCCTCCGTTCCCCGGGGCTGCGCCCCGGACCCTGTTCCCCGGGGCTGCGCCCCGGACCCCGTTTCCGGGCTTCGTTCCGGACCCCGTTCCCGGCCTCCGCCCCGGACTCCGTTTCCGGGCTAAGCCCTGGGCCCCGTTCCCGGGCTTCGCCCTGGGCCTCTGGGCCCTGGACCCTGTTTCCGGGGTTCGCGCTGGGTCCCGGACTCCGCTCCCGGGGTTTGCCCTGCGACCTGGACCCCGTTTCCGGGGCCCCCGACCCCGGACCCCGTTTCTGGGGTCCGGGACCGGGGTCCCGGACCCCGGTCCCGGGCTGTGTCCTGGGCCCCTTCCTGGGGCTGTGCCGCGGATCTTGTTGGGGGCTGCGTTATGGGAAGCGCTTCTCGGGCTTTGTTCCGGCTCTGTTTGCCGGGGCCTGGGGGCCTCGGGAGCGGGATTCGGCCCGGTATTCGTGGGTTGGGCTGTGGTCGGCCGTGGGGTTTGGGGGCTGCGTGATGGCGGTGGGTGTTGGTCAGTGGCGGAGGCGGAGGCCTTGGGGGGTGGCGTGGAAGCCGGTGGCTTCAATGGGTGGGGCGTAGGGGGAGGTGAGGGAGGGGGCGGCGTTGATGCGTTCCAGGGTGAGGGTGGGGAGGGTGCCCTTGCGGGAGGCTGTGGTGAGGGCTGTCAGGGCGGCCGTGAGGGCGGGGGCGTCCGGGTCGGGCCAGGCCAGGAGGGTTTTGCCGCCGCGCTCCAGGTAGAGGGTGAGTTCGCCGTCGACCAGGACGACCAGGGAACCTGCCTTGCGACCCGGTTTGTGGGTGGCGCCGGTCGGGGGCTCCGGCCAGGGGAGGGCGGCGCCGTAGGCGTTCGCGGGGTCGGCGGCTGCGAGGACCACTGCGGCGAGAGGGGGCGGGGTGCGCTCGGCGGCGCGGAGGCGGTCGACCGCGCCGTCCATGGCGAACTGGGCCGCGCCCAGCCCTTCGACCACGTAGCCCCTGCGGGCCTGGCCGCTGTCCTCGAAGGCGGAGAGGATGCGATAGACCGCGCTGAAGCCGCCTTCCACGCCTTCCGCGGCCACCGCACCCCGGGTCACCACCCCGTGGCGGTCCAGCAGGGTGCGGGCCAGGGCGTGTGCGCGGTGGGTCGGGTCCGGGGCGTGGACCGGGAGCAGGGACCAGCGGCCCGACACCGTGGGCGGGCCCGTACGGGAGGCAGGGGTGGTGAGGGTGCCGTAGCGGCCGCGGGGGATCGTACGGCGGGCGCGGTGGGCGGTGGCGCCCGCCGTGCGTCCCGAGCCGAGGAGGGAGCGCAGGGGGGCCAGGGTGTCGTTCGTCAGGCGGCCCGACCACGTCAGGTCCCAGACGGCGGAGGAGAGGTCCGCGTCGGAGGCGTCCGGGTGCAGCGCGCGGACCCGGTCCGTGAGCTGGCGGAAGAACAGGCCGTAGCCGCCGGAGAGTGCGGAGAGGGTCGCTTCGTGGAGCGGGGTGAGCTCCAGGGGGTGGGCGGGAGGGAGGAGGAGGGGGGCCGCCTCCGCGAGGTAGAGGGAGATCCAGCCGTCCTTGCCCGGCAGGGCGCCCGCGCCGGCCCAGAGGACTTCTCCCGTGGTGGTCAGCTCGTCCAGGAGGGTGGGGGAGTAGTCCGCCACACGGGACGGGAGGATCAGGCGTTCGAGGGCGGAGGCGGGAACCGCGGCGCCCTGGAGCTGCTCGATCGCGCGGGCCAGGCCGTCGACGCCGCGCAGGGCTCCGCCCAGGTGCTGCCACTGGGGGAGGAAGGTGGCGAGGGAGGCGGGAGGGACCGGCTCCAGTTCCTGGCGCAGGGCGGCGAGGGAGCGACGCCGGAGCCGTCGGAGGACGGTGGCGTCGCACCACTCCTGGCCGATGCCCGCCGGATGGAACTCGCCCTGGACCACCCGCCCGGCCGCCGCGAGCCGGTGCAGCGCGCCGTCCGTCACGGCCGTGCCCAGCCCGAAGCGGGCGGCGGCGGTGACCGTGGTGAAGGGGCCGTGGGTGCGGGCGTACCGGGCCAGGACGTCGCCGAGGGGGTCCTTCACCGGCTCGGTGAAGGCCTCCGGGACGCCCACCGGGAGCGCCGTGCCCAGTGCGTCGCGCAGCCGGCCCGCGTCCTCGATGGCCGCCCAGTGGTCCTCGCCGGCGATCCGGACCCGGATCGCCCGGCGGGAGGCGGCCAGGGACGGAGCCCACTGCGGCTCCGCGCCGCGGGCGGCCAGGTCCGCCGGGGTGAGCGGGCCCAGCAGGCGCAGCAGGTCGGCCACCGACTCGGCGTCCTTGGCCCGCCGGTCCTCGGTCAGCCACTGGAGCTCCCGCTCCAGCTCCGTCAGCACGTCCGCGTCGAGCAGCTCGCGGAGCTCCGCCTGGCCGAGCAGTTCGGCCAGCAGCCGGGAGTCCAGCGACAGCGCGGCCGCCCTGCGCTCGGCGAGCGGCGAGTCGCCCTCGTAGAGGAACTGGGCGACGTACCCGAAGAGCAGGGAGCGGGCGAAGGGGGAGGGCTCGGGCGTCGTGACCTCGACGAGGCGGACCCGGCGTGCCTCGATGTCCCCCATCAGCTCGGTCAGGCCGGGCACGTCGAAGACGTCCTGCAGGCATTCCCGTACGGCCTCCAGCACGATCGGGAAGGAACCGAACTCGGAGGCCACCTGAAGCAGTTGCGAGGCGCGCTGGCGCTGCTGCCACAGGGGGGTGCGCTTGCCCGGATTGCGGCGCGGCAGCAGCAGGGCGCGCGCCGCGCACTCGCGGAAACGGGAGGCGAACAGCGCGGAGCCGCCCACCTGGTCGGTGACGATCTGCTGGACGTCCCCGTGGTCGAAGGCGACGTCCGCCGCGCCCAGCGGGGGCTTGTCGTCGTCGAAGTCGAAGGAGGCCGGGGAAGCCGAGGAGCCGGAGGAGGGGCCCCGCGCCGGGTCGTGGTCCAGCAGGTCCAGGTCCATGTTCAGCAGGTCCGCGTCCGGGAGGCGGAGCACGATGCCGTCGTCGGCGTGCATGACCTGCGCGTCCATCCCGTACCGCTCGGAGAGGCGGGCGCCGAGCGCCAGGGCCCAGGGGGCGTGCACCTGGGCGCCGAAGGGGGAGTGGACGACGACCCGCCAGTCGCCGAGCTCGTCGCGGAACCGCTCGACGACGATGGTCCGGTCGTCCGGTACGTGGCCGCAGGCCTCGCGCTGTTCGGCGAGGTAGGACAGGACGTTCTCCGCGGCCCAGGCGTCCAGGCCCGCCGCCAGCAGCCGCAGGCGTGCGTCCTCGGCGGTGAGGCCGCCGAGCTCGCGCAGGAACGCGCCGACCGCGCGGCCCAGCTCCAGCGGGCGGCCCAGCTGGTCGCCCTTCCAGAACGGGAGCCGCCCCGGGACCCCGGGGGCGGGGGTGACCAGGACGCGGTCGCGGGTGATGTCCACGATCCGCCAGGAGGTGGTGCCGAGGGTGAAGACGTCGCCGACGCGGGACTCGTAGACCATCTCCTCGTCGAGCTCGCCGACGCGGCCGCCGCCCTTCTTCGGGTCGGAGCCGGCCAGGAAGACGCCGAAGAGGCCGCGGTCCGGGATGGTCCCGCCGGAGGTGACCGCGAGCCGCTGGGCGCCGGGCCGGCCGGTGATCGTACCGGCGACGCGGTCCCATACGACGCGGGGTCTGAGCTCGGCGAACGCGTCCGAGGGATAGCGGCCGGCCAGCATGTCCAGCACCGCCGTGAAGGCCGAGTCCGGCAGCGCCGCGAAGGGGGCCGCCCGCCGCACCAGGGCGAGCAGGTCGTCCAGCTGCCAGGTGTCCATCGCGGTCATCGCGACGAGCTGCTGGGCGAGGACGTCCAGCGGGTTGGAGGGGATCCGCAGGGATTCGATCGAGCCCGTGCGCATCCGCTCGGTGACCACGGCCGCCTGGACGAGGTCGCCCCGGTACTTTGGGAAGACGACCCCGGTGGAGACCGCGCCCACCTGGTGCCCGGCCCGGCCCACCCGCTGGAGCCCGGAGGCCACGGAGGGCGGGGACTCCACCTGGATGACGAGGTCGACCGCGCCCATGTCGATGCCGAGCTCCAGGCTGGAGGTGGCGACCACGGCGGGCAGCCGGCCCGCCTTCAAGTCCTCCTCCACCAGCGCCCGCTGCTCCTTGGACACCGAGCCGTGGTGGGCGCGGGCCATCAGCGGCGGAGCGCCCTGGGCCGCCCCCGACTGGGCCATGATCTCGGCCGGGGGCGGGCCCTCGGGCAGCGGGCCGCCGGTGGCCCGCTCGTACGCGATCTCGTTGAGCCGGTTGCACAGGCGCTCGGCGAGGCGGCGGGAGTTGGCGAAGACGATGGTGGACCGGTGGGCCTGGACCAGATCGGCGATCCGCTCCTCCACGTGCGGCCAGATGGAGGGCTTGTCGCCGCCCTCCTTGCCCTCGGTGGCGGGGGAACCGCCCAACTCGCCCATGTCCTCGACCGGGACGACCACCGACAGGTCGAACTCCTTGGTGGAGGGCGGCTGGACGATCTCCACCTTGCCGCGCGGAGCCAGGTAACGGGCCACCTCTTCCACCGGGCGGACCGTGGCCGACAGTCCGATCCGGCGCGCGGGGCGGGGCAGCAGCTCGTCCAACCGCTCCAGGGACAGCGCGAGATGGGCTCCGCGCTTGGTCCCGGCGACCGCGTGCACCTCGTCCAGGATCACCGTCTCGATCCCGGTCAGCGCCTCGCGGGCCGCCGAGGTCAGCATCAGGAACAGCGACTCGGGCGTGGTGATCAGGATGTCCGGCGGCCGGGTCACCAACGCGCGCCGCTCGGCCGGCGGGGTGTCGCCGGAGCGGATCCCGACCCGGATCTCCGGCTCGGGCAGGCCCAGGCGCACCGATTCCTGCCGGATGCCGGTCAGCGGGCTGCGGAGATTGCGCTCCACGTCCACCGCCAGGGCTTTGAGCGGCGAGATGTACAGCACCCGGCAGCGCTTCTTCGGATCGGCCGGGGGCGGGGTCGAGGCGAGCTGGTCGAGGGCGGCGAGGAAGGCGGCCAGGGTCTTGCCGGAGCCGGTGGGGGCCACCACCAGCACGTCCGAGCCCGCCCCGATGGCCCGCCAGGCGCCCTCCTGGGCGGAGGTGGGCGAGACGAAGGCCCCCGTGAACCAGGAACGGGTCGCGGGGGAGAACGAGTCGAGCGCGGTACCGGACATGCCCCCATCGTGCACCGTCCCACTGACAACCGTCCGGACCTGTGGAAACACCCCGGCCGGGCCGGGCGCAGAATGGGGGGATGGGCACGGGGACGACCGGAGCGGACGAGGGCCGCCGGGAGTGGGCGCGGCACTGGCAGTACGCGGAACTGCCCGGGCTGGACCTCCTGCGCGCCCACTACGTACGCCACACCTTCCCGCGCCACGCCCACGACGGGTACGTCATCGCGGCCGTCACCGGCGGAGTCGAGGAGATCGGCCTGCCGGGAGACACCCTGCGCGCCGGACCCGGCAGCGTGGTCCTGATCAACCCCGAGGTCCCGCACACCGCCCGCGCCGGAGTCCCCGAGGGCTGGGCCTACGCGACCCTCTACCCCTCCCGGGCGCTGATCACCGAGGTCGCCACCGAGATCGGGACCCTGCGCGGAACCCCCGGCTTCACCGCCGACATGGTCGCCGACCCGCAGGCCTCGCGGGCCATCACCGAGGTTCACCGGGCCGCCGAGGCCGGCAACGCGCTGGCCGCCGACACCCTGCTGCGCGGGGTGGTGGCGCGGATGCTGACCCGGCACGCCGGGCCGCTGCCCGCCCGTGCGGCGGGCCGGGCGGGGGCCGCCGACGCGGAGCGGGCCCGGGCCGTGCTGGAGGAGCGGATGGGGGAGCCCCCTTCGCTGGAGCAGCTCGCGGCGGAGCTGGGGACCAGCCCCTTCGCCCTGCTGCGGGCCTTCCGGGACCGGTACGGCATGCCCCCGCACACCTGGCTGACCGACGCCCGGGTCCGGCGGGCGCGGCGGCTGCTCGACGCGGGGATCCCGCCGGCGGAGGCGGCCGTCACGGTCGGCTTCACCGACCAGCCGCACCTGAACCGGCACTTCACGCGCATCGTGGGGGTGCCGCCGGGCGCCTACCGGCGGGGGCGGGCGGGCGGTTAGGGTCCCGATCATGGATACGGGGGAACTGCTGGCACGGCACGACGAACAGCTCCGGGGCGGAGTCCCCGAATGGCACCCGGTCGGGGTGGTGGTCGAGGCCGACGGGCCGGTGGTGCGCAGGCACTACGGGACGCACGGCACGGCCGAGCACGTGGCACTCGCGGCCGGGACCGAACTCGACGCCCTGGTCCGGCGGCAGCTCGCGGCCTTCGAGGACCGGTGCGAGCCCTCCGAATGGAAGGTCTACGGGCACGACTCCCCGGGCCTGGGCGAGGCCTTGACCGGGGCCGGATTCACCGCGGGGCCGGAACGCTCCGTGCTGGCCGCTCCCCTCGACGCGATCGAGCCTCCGCGCGCGGACGACGAGGTGCACGGTCGGCGCGGCGGCCTGTCCGGGGAGGTCCACGCGCTGGCCGCTGCTTCGGGTCCGCACCGGACGAGCCCGGCGACGTACGAGGCGGACGGAGTTTCGGACGACGCCAGCGAGGAGCCCTGGGCCGACACGATCGTCTCGGAGGGCCGGGTGGTGGCCGCGGGCTGGGCCGAGCTGGTGCACGGCACGGAGTTCGTGGTGGTCGGCGGCCTCAGCCGACCGGAGGGCGCGTTCGTCCGGGCCTGGGCGGAGCGTCGGCGCGGCGAGAAGAGGCCGCGGTACCTGCTCGCGGAGGCCGAAGGCGCTTTGCGTGAGGAGCTGGGGCAGGCCGGTCTGCGCGAGATCACCACCGTCCGTTCCTACCGCTGGACCCCGCCGGGCACACCCGAGGCGACGCGGCCCGCCCTGCTGGTCGACTGCACCTCCGCGCTGGACCGGCGGCTGTGGGACCGCTTCTACGCCGCGTTCGACTTCAAGCCGTCCGTGAGCCGGTTCCCCGGCATCTCGGAGCCCACCCCCTCTGCCACCTGGCACGCCCACGGTCACGGCCGGCCGCGCGTCGCGGACTTCTCCGCCCGGCTGGACGACATCGTCCGGCGCGGGCTGATCGCCGTCACCGAACCCGGGGAGTCCGTCTTCTGGCTCGACTGGAACCACGACGGCTACCGCTACGACCCCCGCCGCACCGGCATCCCCGGCCGACCGCCCACGCCGGGCGAGGGGACCTACCCCAACGGCGACTACTACCTCCACCTCACCGAGGACATGCGCCTCGGCACCTTCGGCCACCCCTGGGAGCAGACCCTGTGCGTGTTCGGGCCGCTGCTCGCCGCCGTGGAGGCGGAGCTCACCGAGCTGCTGGGTGAGCCGCTGCGGCGCCGGGACGGCTAGGACGCCAGGCCCGCGCGGGTCTCCTCGATCAGGGTGCGGGCCTCGGCCACCGTGGCCGTCAGGGACTCGGGCGTCGTGCCCTGGGCGCCCAGCAGGGCCCGTACGCGCTTGCCGAAGCCGGGCGGAGCCGAGGGCAGGAGCTCGGCCGCGGCCAGGGCGCCCTTCTCGTTCAGGCACCAGCGGCGGTCCGCCGCGTACAGGGACTGGATGAGGACGCCGAAGGCGCGGGACAGGCAGAGGGAGACGTACAGGGCGTCCGCGCGGGCCGCGCCCTTCGCGGCGCCCGCCGCGAGGAACTCCGCCTCCCAGGCACCGGCCAGCAGGGCGTCGCGGAGCGGCTCCGGGTAGGCCGAAGTCGTGGTGCGCAGGGCGGTCAGTTCGCCCGACGGGTCCGCGAGGACCTGGCCCAGGGCCACCTCGCCCGGGTAGCACGGGGACCAGAAGCCGAGGGGGTGGCCCGGCTGCACGCCCACCTCGTAGCGGCCCTCACGGCACTCCTGCCACACCCGTTCCACCCGGTCCAGGTCGCGCAGGATCCAGTCCACCGCCACCCCGTCGACGCGCAGCCAGGCTCCGCCGTTGACCCAGGGGCCCCAGCCGCCCGGTCCGGCGACCTCCACGTCCGGGCCGGCCAGTGCGCCGAGCGCGGTGAGGTCGAGGGCGCCGCGGTAGTAGACGCCGAGGTCCCAGTCCGATTCGGGGCGGTGCTCGCCGCGGGCCCGGCTGCCGCCGAGCATGACCCCGCGGACGCCGGGCACCTCGGCCAGCCGGTCCGCCATTTCCTTGATCACTTCGTGCATGGTGCAAGAACGTACAAGACCCGGATGCCGTGGCCCGCGTAATTTCGGGGCGTGGGAGAACATCGGATGGCCATACGAGAAGAACCCGAGCACGAGGTGCCCGGCCGAGAGGTTCCCGGCAGCGCGCCCGCGGTCGACAAGCCGCGCGCCGCCGTCGTACGCGACGCGCTCGGCGTCGGCGTGGCGGTCGGGCTGTCCGGCTTCGCCTTCGGGGTGACCGCCGCCGGGTCCGGGGTCAGCACCCTCCAGGCCTGCGTGCTCAGCCTGCTGGTGTTCACCGGGGCCTCGCAGTTCGCGCTGGTCGGAGCCCTGGCCGCCGGCGGGAATCCGTTCACGGCCGCCGCCGGGGCCTTCTTCCTCGGCACCCGCAACGCCTTCTACGGGCTGCGGCTGTCCCAGCTGCTCGCGCTGCCCAAGGGCGTACGCCCCTTCGCCGCGCACTGGGTGATCGACGAGACCACCGCCGTGGCCCTGGCCCAGCCCGACCGGAAGTCGGCGCGGCTCGGCTTCACCGTGACCGGGCTGAGCCTCTACGTCCTGTGGAACCTCACCACCCTGCTCGGCGCGCTCGGCGCCGAGGCCATCGGCGACACCAGGGCGTGGGGGCTGGACGCCGCCGGGCCCGCCGTGTTCCTCGCGCTGCTCGCGCCGATGCTCAAGACCGGCACCGAGCGGGCCGTCGCCGCGCTCGCCCTCGTGCTCGGGCTGGGCCTGCTGCCCGTACTGCCCGCCGGGGTGCCCGTGCTGATCGCGGCGCTGGCCGCGCCGATCGTGCTGTGGATGAAGGGACGCCGCTCGTGAACGTCTGGATCGCCATCGGACTCACCGTCGTCGGCTGCTACGCCGTGAAGCTCGCCGGACTGCTCGTCCCCGCCGGCGCCCTGGAGCGGCCCGCGGTGCGCAAGCTCGCCGCGCTCCTGCCGGTCGCGCTGCTCGCCGCGCTCACCGCGCAGCAGACCTTCGCCACCGGGCAGGAGCTCGTCCTCGACGCCCGCGCCGCCGGGCTCGCGGCCGCCGCGGTCGCGCTGCTGCTGCGGGCCCCGTTCCTCGTCGTGGTCGCGGCGGCCGTCGTCGTCACCGCGGGGCTGCGGGCCCTGGGAGGCTGACCGAGCCGGGCAGTCGGCCGTACGCGCGCAGGGTCAGCAGCGCCTCCAGCGTGGCGATCGGGCGCCGCTCCAGCGAGCTGCCCGGCGCCCACGCCGCGCGGTGCACCGGCCAGCCGCCGTCCGGCTGCTGCAGGTCGGCCAGGAAGCGCAGCGAGCCGTACAGCTCCGCGTCCGTGAACCAGCCGCGCGCGAGGGACTCCGGGCGGCGGGCGAAGTCGTACGGGTACAGGTGCTCGCCCGGCGCGTGGCCGGGGACCGGCGGGTACGCGTCCTGCCGCGCGGGGTCCAGTACGACGAGCCGCTGCTCGCGGACGAGGCGCCCCAGCCGGTCGGCGGCCGCCGACGCCCGGGCCCGGTCGGGGACCCCGTCGAGGAAGGCCACCGCGCTCCGGACCTCGTACGGGTGCCAGTGGCGCAGGTTCTCCACCCGGTCCCAGCAGAAGTCCGTCGCCCGGAACAGCCACGCGTGCCACACCCGGTTGCGGTGCAGGATCCCGACGACGGGGCCGGTGGCCAGCAGGTCGCCCGGCGGATCGTCGTGCAGCCGGTGGTAGGGGGCGGCCGGGTAGCCGCCGGAGTCCGGAGCCGTCGCCGGAAGCGCGCCTTCGGGGGTGGAGACGCGGATCAGGTGGGCGCAGAGCCGCTCGATGCGCTGTCCGGCGCAGCGGCCCAGGCCGTCCAGGACGCGCAGGGCGTGGGCGGTGTGCAGCGGGTGGCTCAGCGGACCGCGCAGATCCGGGTCGAGGGCGTGGCCGTATCCGCCGTCGGCGCCGAGGTAGGCGCCGAGGGCGGCATCGACAGGGTCGGCGTCCCCGCCGAGGAAGTGGAACGCGAACCGCCGCTGCTCCAGCACGCGGGCCGTGAGCCAGATGAACTGCTCGGCGCGGGCGGGCGCACTCGTCGCCGTCGGCGCCGCCGGGGCGCGGGTTTCGTCTCCAGGCATGCCAGGAACCGTAGGGGCCCGGGCGGCGCCGAAGTGGCCCGAACGGGGAGGGTGCACTCTCCGGGGCGGGATACTGGAGGCATGCGGTTGACGATTTTCTGGGAGCGGATGGCCGAGCACTTCGGCGCGGGCTACGCGGACTCCTTCGCGCGGGACCACGTCATGACGGAGCTCGGGGGACGCACGGTGCACGAGGCGCTGGACGCGGGCTGGGAGGCCAAGGACGTGTGGCGCGCGGTGTGTTCGGCTGTGGACGTGCCCGCCTCGCTGCGCTAGTTCCTGCCGTTCCCGCGGTCGGCGGGCCGCCCGCTCCGTGCGGCGCGGGCGAGGTCACGGCGACCGCTTCGTGGTTCGCGGCGCCGGTGGGACAGACTGGTCGGCGTGGCAGCCAGTGATGAGACGACCGACCGGCCCGAAGACCCCCGGGGCACGCCGCCGGCCAGCCCGGCGGCCCCCTCGGCCGCAGGCTCCGTAGCGGGAGATCCCGAAGCGCCGGTACCCGTCGGGGAACCGGCTGCGGCGGACGCCCGGATGCCGCGCTGGCTGCCGCGAGCCGTGGTGCTCGTACTGGCGCTGGTGGCCTGTTTCCAGCTCGGCAGTTGGGCCTTCCACCAGCTCATCGGGCTGCTCGTCAACATCCTGATCGCGTTCTTCCTCGCGCTCGCGATCGAACCGGCCGTGGCCCGGATGGCGGCCCGCGGCGTGCGCCGCGGGCTCGCCACCTTCCTCGTGTTCCTCGGGGTGTTCGTCGCGTCCGCCGGATTCGTCGTCCTGCTCGGCTCGGTCCTCGCCGGGCAGATCATCGACCTGGTGGAGGGCTTCCCCGGCTATCTCGACTCGCTGATCGGATCGATCAACGACACCTTCCACACGGACCTGTCCCGGCTGGAGATCCAGGACAGCCTGCTGCATTCGGACTGGCTGCAGAAGTACGTGCAGAACAGCGCGACCGGCGTGCTCGACGTGTCCGCCACCGTGCTCGGCGGACTGTTCAAGCTGCTGACGATCGGTCTGTTCTCCTTCTACTTCGCCGCCGACGGGCCGCGACTGCGCCGCGCCCTGTGCTCCGTACTGCCGCCCTCGAAGCAGGCGGAAGTGCTGCGGGCGTGGGAGATCGCCGTCACCAAGACGGGCGGATACCTCTACTCGCGCGGGCTGATGGCGCTGATCTCCGGGATCGCGCACTACGTCCTCTTCGCGGTGCTGGGCGTGCCGTACGCGCCCGCGCTCGCGGTGTGGGTGGGACTGGTGTCGCAGTTCATCCCCACCATCGGCACCTACCTGGCGGGCGCGCTGCCGATGCTGATCGCCTTCACGGTCAACCCCTGGTACGCGCTGTACGTGCTCGGATTCGTGGTGGTGTACCAGCAGTTCGAGAACTACGTGCTCCAGCCGAAGCTGACCTCGAAGACGGTGGACATCCACCCGGCGGTGGCCTTCGGATCCGTCATCGCGGGCACCGCCCTGCTGGGCGCGGTCGGGGCGCTCATCGCGATCCCGGCCGTCGCCACGATGCAGGCCTTCCTCGGCGCGTACGTGAGGCGGTACGCGCTGACCGGAGACGCGGACGCCTCTACTTCCCGGGATCGTCCGAGGCGCCGAGTACGGATGCCAGGGCGTCGGTGACCCAGTTCTCGACGCCGTCCTTGTCCACGCCGAGGCCGCTGAGCGGACCGGTGCCGTTCTCCAGCTCCAGGAGCGCGAGCAGGATGTGTTCGGTGCCCACGTAGCTGTGACCGAGGCGCAGGGCCTCGCGGAAGGTCAGCTCCAGGGCCTTCTTCGACGAGGCGTCGAAGGGGACCAGTTCGGGGACGTCCTCCGCGGCCGGGGGCAGGGCGGCGGTCACGGCGGCGCGCACGTCGTCGGACGCGACCCCCTGGGCGGCGACGGCGTGGGCGGCGAGGCCGTCGGGCTCGGAGAGCAGTCCGAGGACGAGGTGCTCGGTGCGGATCTCGGTGTTGCCGGCGGCGCGGGCCTCGTTCTGCGCGGTGACCACCACGTTGCGGGCGCGGGGGGTGAAGCGGGCGAAGCCCTGGCCGGGATCGAGCGGGGCCTCGCCCTCCTTGTCGGCCTTCGGTACGAAGCGCTTCTGGGCGGCCTGGCGGGTGACGCCCATGCTGCGGCCGATGTCGGTCCAGGAGGCACCGGAGCGGCGGGCCTGGTCGACGAAGTGGCCGATGAGGTGGTCCGCGACGTCCCCGAGGGCCTCGGCGGCGACGACCGCGCCGCTGAGCTGTTCCAGGGTGTCGGTGTGGACCTTCTTGATGGCCTCGATGAGGTCGTCGAGGCGTACCGGATTGGTCATGCGAACGGGTTCCACCGAAGGGTTCGTCATGAGGCAACCCTAGGTTGACAGTCGAAAGGGTGTCAACCCTGGGTTGTCACTCGTCCTGTTCCCGTGGCGTTGTCACTCTCCCGGTTCCCGCAGCGGGAAGCTCGCGCGCTCGTGCCAGGCCGTCCCGTCGTAGGCCACCAGGTCGACGGCGCGGACGCGGGTGGTGAGGGGGAGCCGGCCGCGCAGCGCCGCCTCGGCCGCGTCCAGGTCCGCCTCCCGGGCGCGCTGGGCCACCGTGAGGTGCGGGACCGGGTCGGGGTAGCGGCCGCCGTAGGGCCGGACCTCCGGCCAGTGCTCGGCGACCGCGCGGGTCAGCCGGCGCAGCGGGGCGTCCGGCTCCGGGGCGAGGTAGAGCATCCCCGGGAACCGGCCGGTCCGCTCGAAGCGCAGGTCGAAGGCGGGGTGGGGGCGCAGGGCCGCGGCGATCCGGGCGTGCACGGAGGGGTCGATCAGGCTCTCCGGGAGGAACGGGTAGAGCACGCTCACGTGCGCGGGCACCCCGGCCCCGGCCCGGGCGGCGGGGTCGATCCGGTCCCGCCAGTCCCGGACGGCGGGTTCCGCTTCGGGTATCCGCACGATGAGCGCGGTGCGGCCGGCGGGGAACATGCTGGAGGTGGTGTCGTCCGCGGTGTCCTTCATGGGGGTGGATCATGCCAGCAGCCGGCGGGGTGGACGGGTACGGCGTGGTGCGCTTGACAGGGAAATCGAACACGCATTCTTATTGGTTATCCACAGCCAAAACGGACGTGGGACCGCGTTGTCAGTGGCAGGCGTTAGCGTCAATGGCGTGAAGCGATCGACTCAAGCAAATCGGGTGGAACCCATGGCAGGCAACGACCGCGAGAAGGCTCTCGAAGCCGCGCTCGCACAGATTGAACGGCAGTTCGGCAAGGGTGCCGTGATGCGTCTCGGCGACAAGCCGAACGACCCCATCGAGGTCATCCCCACCGGATCGACCGCGCTCGACATCGCGCTCGGCGTCGGTGGACTGCCGCGCGGCCGTGTGATCGAGGTCTACGGGCCGGAGTCCTCCGGTAAGACGACCCTGACCCTGCATGCCGTGGCCAACGCGCAGAAGGCCGGCGGCACCGTGGCCTTCGTGGACGCCGAGCACGCGCTCGACCCCGAGTACGCCAAGGCCCTCGGTGTCGACACCGACAACCTCATCCTGTCCCAGCCGGACACCGGCGAGCAGGCGCTGGAGATCGTGGACATGCTGGTCCGCTCCGGTGCGCTGGACCTCATCGTCATCGACTCCGTGGCGGCCCTCGTGCCCCGCGCGGAGATCGAGGGCGAGATGGGCGACTCGCACGTGGGTCTCCAGGCCCGTCTGATGAGCCAGGCCCTCCGGAAGATCACCGGTGCGCTCAGCCAGTCCAAGACCACCGCCATCTTCATCAACCAGCTCCGCGAGAAGATCGGTGTGATGTTCGGCTCGCCGGAGACCACCACCGGTGGCCGCGCGCTGAAGTTCTACGCCTCCGTGCGCCTCGACATCCGGCGCATCGAGACCCTCAAGGACGGCACGGACGCGGTCGGCAACCGCACCCGCGTCAAGGTCGTCAAGAACAAGGTCGCGCCGCCCTTCAAGCAGGCCGAGTTCGACATCCTCTACGGCCACGGCATCAGCCGCGAGGGCGGCCTGATCGACATGGGCGTGGAGCACGGCTTCGTCCGCAAGGCCGGTGCCTGGTACACGTACGAGGGCGACCAGCTCGGCCAGGGCAAGGAGAACGCGCGGAAGTTCCTCTGCGACAACCCCGCCCTCTCCGACGAGATCGAGCGGAAGATCAAGGAGAAGCTGGGCGTCGGCATCCGCAAGGACGCCGCCGCGACTGCAGCCGCCACGGCCGAGGCCGGCGCGGACGCGTCCGCCGAGACCGCCGCGGTGCCCGCGCCCGCGTCGAAGGCCAAGACCGCGGTCAAGGCCGCCGTCGCCAAGAGCTGACCCCGTGTGGGAGCAGGAAAGGGGCGGCACGGACGGCGCTGAGGACCGCCGCGAGGGCAGTCGCCGGGGCCGCCGCGAGAGCGGCGGCCGTGGAGGCCGCCGTGCGGAGGGCCGTGAGGGCCGGGACGACAGGCAGGAGCTGCCGCCCCAGAGTCCCGAGGAGCAGGCGAAGGCGATCTGTCTGCGCCTGCTCACCGGGATGCCGCGCACCCGGCGCCAGCTCGCGGACGCCCTGGCCAAACGGGACATCCCCGAGGAGGTGTCGGAGCAGGTCCTCTCGCGGTTCGAGGAGGTGGGCCTGATCGACGACGCCGCCTTCGCCGGGGCCTGGGTCGAGTCCCGGCACCGGGGCCGGGGGCTGGCCCGCCGGGCGCTCGCACAGGAGCTCCGTACCAAGGGGGTGGCACCCACCCTCGTACAGGAGGCCCTGGAACAGCTGGACTCCGACCAGGAGGAGGAGACCGCCCGGGAGCTCGTGGAGCGCAAGCTCCGCGCGACCCGGGGCCTGGAGCGGGACAAGCGGATCCGGCGCCTCGCCGGAATGCTCGCCCGCAAGGGGTACCCCGAGGGCATGGCCCTGCGGGTGGTCCGCCGCGCACTGGAGGCGGAGGGTGAAGACGCAGAAGACCTGACGTTCTGACGGGGTGACCCGCGGCCCCCGGGGCCGCGGGGTCCGATCGTCCGTCCGTCGCGGGTGTGGAGCGGGGTGGGGTTAGCCCCCGGCCGAGGACGCCGGGGCGCTCCAATGTCCCGAGGCGGCCCCGGCGGCAGAGTTTTCCCCATGATGCTGCGCTACGCACTCCAGACCGTCCGGGACCGCAAAGCCGGTTTCCTCGGCGCCTTCCTCGCCCTGTTGTGCGCGGCGGCCCTCGTGACCGCCTGCGGAACCCTCCTGGAGACGGGACTGCGCGGGACGATCACGACCGAGCGCTACGCGGGCGCCCCGGTGATCGTCGCCGCCGACCAGAACGTCCACGCGACGACGGTCAAGGTGAAGAACAAGGGCGACGAGCAGAAGGTCAAGACGAAGCACAAGGCCAAGCCCGTCGCCGAACGGGCCTGGCTGCCGGCCACCACCGTGGACACCGTCCGCGCGGTGCCCGGAGTCGAGCGGGCCGTGCCCGAGCTCACCTTCCAGGCCGTGCCGCTCACCCGGGGCGGACCGGGCGGCGAAGGCGCGAAGCCCTCGTACGGACACGCCTGGAGCTCGGCCGCGCTCACCCCCTTCACGCTCGCCGAAGGCCGCGCCCCCCAGGGCGGTGACGAGGTCGTCGTCGACCGCGGACTCGCCGCCCGCGCGGCCCTGAGGCCCGGCTCCGAGCTCACCGTGCAGTCCACCGGCGCGCCCAAGACCTATACGGTCAGCGGGATCGCCGCCGCGGCCGGCGGGAGCCTCGCGCACCAGAGCGCCCTGTTCTTCGGCGACGCCGAGGCGCAGCGCCTCGCCGCCCGCGAAGGCCGGGTCAGCGCCATCGGGGTCCTGCCCAAGGCCGGGGTCGACGCGGGCGAGCTGGCCGGGCGGATCCGGCAGGCGCTCCAGGGCACCACCGCGCAGGTGGCCACCGGCGACGAGCGCGGCCCCGTGGAGTTCCTCGACGCGGCCGGCGCCCGGATCAAGCTGGTCTCCATGGGCGGCGCGATGGGCGGTACTTCACTCCTCGTGGCGGTCCTCGTGGTGGTCGGCACCTTCTCCCTGTCGATCCAGCAGCGCCACCGCGAGCTCGCCCTGCTCCGCGCCATCGCCGCCACCCCCGGGCAGCTGCGGAGCATGATCGGCCGCGAGGCGCTGCTCGTGGGGCTGGCCGCCGGAGTCGCCGGAGCCCTCGCCGGGCTGCCGCTGGCCGCCTGGCTGCACGGCCGGTTCGTCGACGCGGGGGTCGTCCCCGTCACCCTGGAGCGCACCGCCGGGATCTTCCCGATGATCGCCGCCGTCGGAGCGAGCCTGCTCGGAGCATGGGCCGCGGCCCGGATCACCGCCCGGCGGGTGGCCCGCGTCCGCCCCGCCGAAGCGCTGGCCGAGGCCGCCGTCGAGCGGAGCCGGCCCAGGTGGGCGCGGCTCGTCGCCGGGGCGCTGCTGCTGGCGGCCGGGGTGGTGCTGATCGCCGTACTCAGTACGCTGCGCACCGAGCCGGCGTCGACTCCGGTCACCTTCCTCGCCGTCGTGGTGCTCGCCGGAGCCGTCTCGCTGCTGGGCCCGCTGATCGTCAAGGCCGCGGCCGCACTGCTCGCGGGGCCGCTGCGGCTGGCCGGCCCGGGCGGCCGGCTGGCCACCGCGAACCTGCGCGGCAACGCGACCCGGATGGCCTCCGCCGTCACCCCGCTCACCCTGCTGGTCGGGATGGCCTGCACCGTGCTCTTCGTCACCCCGACGCTGGGCGACGCCGCCCGGGCGCAGGCCCGCGAGGGAGTACGGGCCGAGTGGGTGCTCCAGGGCCGGGGGCCGGGGGTTCCCGGCGCCGCCGCCGAGCGGATCCGCCGCACCCCCGGGGTCCTCGCGGCCACCGAGGTCGTGCACACCTCGATCCGGGTGGGGCTGACGAAGTACGCGGCGCAGGGCGTGACCCCGGCCGGGCTGGACCGGACCTGGGACCCGGGGGTGACGGCCGGGAGCCTGGCGGAGTTCGGGGAGAAGAACGTCGCGGTGAGCGAACTGGCCGCCGACCAGCTGGGCCTGAAGCCGGGCAGCCCGCTCTCGCTGACGCTGGGCGACGGAACGCCGGTCACCCTGACCGTGTCCGCGGTGTACGCGCGGGGCCTGGGCTTCGGGGACGTGACGCTGCCCCACGGTCTGGTCGCCGCGCACGTCGACGATCCGCTGGCTTCGAGCGTGCTGGTGGCGGGACCGGCGGGGCCGGCCGTACGGGAGGTGCTCGCCTCGGCGGTACGGGAGTACCCGGGCGTGGCCGTGCTGTCGGCGGCCGAAGCGGACGGCGCCCGGGCGGAGCGGCAGGCGGCCGGGTCGGAGATCAACCTGCTGGCCATGGGGCTCGTCCTGGCCTTCACCGCGATCGCGGTGGCCAACACCCTGGCGATGTCCACGGGGGAGCGGCTGCGGGAGTTCGCGATGCTGAGGCTCGCGGGGGCGACGCGGCGGCAGGTGCGGGGGATGCTGCGGGTGGAGGCGCTGGCGGTGCTCCTGATGGGGGTGGTGCTGGGGTCCGGGATCTCGCTGGCGGTCCTCACCGCGTTCAGCGTGGGCATGACGGGGTCGGCGGCGGCGGTGGTGCTTCCGCTGGTGTACGGGGTGGTTGTGGGTGGGGCGGGGCTGGTGGCGCTGTGCGCTACTGGCTTCGCCGGGCGGGTGGCGATGCGGCCCCGGCCGGTGGACCTCGCGGCGGCCAAGGGCTAGGCGTCCGCGGCTCCGCCCCGGGGCCGTTGTCCCGCGGGGACCAGCCCCCGGCCCCGTCTCCCCGCCCGGCCGTGGGTGTGCCGCTGCGCGGGGCGGAGTTCCCCTACCCGCCCTTCCACCGTTCCCAGGGCTCCGCCCTGACCCGGTCCTCAAACGCCGGACGGGCTGAAGTGCTCCTGGGGCTCCGCCCCAGACCCCGCGCCTCAAACGCCGGCGAGGCTGGATTTGGCCCGCGCTGGATTGGACGTGAGCGCAGCACAGCTCGCACAGCACCACTTGGGCAGCGCGGCTTGCGCAGCACGGCTTGCGCTGGATTGTCGGCGCAGCACGCAACGCAGCACGCCCTGGGCCGGCTTGCCGGAGGCCACATCCAGCCTCGCCGGCGTTTGAGGCGCGGGGGTTCCGGGGGCTGGCCCCCGGCGACGGACGCCGCACGCGGCAAGGGTCCGGGCGGAGCCCGGGGAACGGGCGAAGGGCGGGTAGGGGAACTCGCCCCGCAGGGCCAATCCAGCCGCACCCGCCCACCGGCCCCACGCCGCGACGGCAGCGGCGGCACCCCCGACCGGCCACCGCCGGACGGAGTTCGGCGCAGCGGCGCGAAGCGGTAAGGCCCGCACCGCGCGAGGGGTGCGTCGAGAAGGTGCCCGGCGCGTTAGGAAGGGGCTACGGGCAGGCCCGCTGATTTCCAGGCCTGGAAGCCGCCCGTGAGGTCCGTCGCGTTGGGGAGGGACAGGGCGTGGAGGGAGGCCGCGGCGAGGGTGGAGGCGTAGCCCTCGTTGCAGATGACGATGATGCGGACGTCGTGGTCCACCGCCTCCGGGAGGCGGTGGGAGCCCTCGGGGTCGAGGCGCCATTCCAGTTCGTTGCGTTCGATCAGCAGGGCGCCGGGGATCAGTCCGTCCCGCTCGCGCAGGGCCTGGTAGCGAATGTCGACCAGCAGGGCCCCGTCCAGCGACTCCGCGTGCGCCTGGGCCGGGTCCACGCGGGTGTACGTGGTCCGCAGCCGCTCCACGAGGGCGTCGATGCCGCTCACTGCCAGTCCGCCGGACGCTCGACCTGCTCCAGCGTGAGCACCGGGCCGGTGCGGCTGTAGCGGCGGATCAGGGGGAGCGGCGGGTAGTACGCGTGGACGGAGATCGCGTGCTCGGTCGCGGATTCGTTGAGCACCTCGTGCACGTGGTGCTCGCCGAAGGCCCGCCCGGTGCCCGCGCCCAGTCGGCGAATGCGGTCCACGTCGGGGGCCAGGGAGAGGGACTGCCAGCCCTCCGAGGGGAGGCGGACCGCGAGCGAGTGCTCCGTGAGGCGCCCGCGCGCGGTGGTGAACGCGCCGCGCGACTCGGCGTGGTCGTGCCAGCCGGTGCCGGTGCCGGGCGGCCAGCCGATCAGCCAGGCCTCGCTGCCGCCCGGACCGTCGAGCCGGATCCACGTCCGGCCCTCGGGATCGAGGGGGAGGGAGGCGATCAGCTCGGGGTCGGAGGCGATGCGCAGGGTGAAGGCGAGGAGATCCGCCGCCGAGACGGCCGGAGCCGGGGCAGGGGCGTGCGTGGGTGCAGGCATGGAGGATGACCGTCCTGGGGGTTCGCGAGAGTGCGCGGCACATCCGCAAGGGGGGCGCGCGAGGGAGGGCGAATCAGCAGGAAGGGCGACACACGCAGCCCGCGTAGCGGAGCAGGTCCATATGGACCCTCCGCCACAGGCGTACGTCGTTGCCGGTCATGTCCGCGAGTGAAGCACGACTCGGCCGGAGGGTCAATCGATCATCGCTCAATCGATCACGGGTGCGGCGGCGGGCAACGCCCTGGGCGCCGGGGTCGGGGCTGCGGTCGCCGGGCCGTGCCGGACCGCGTCCGCGGCCTCGTACAGCTCGGCGGGGTGGACCCCGGCGAAGGTGGCCGCGAGATGCCCGTCCGGTCGTACGAGGAGCACGGTGTGGGCCGCCGCCCCGGGGTAGCCGTCCGCCACGAGCAGCTCCGCGCGGACCGGCAGCGCGGAGACGGCCGCCGCGAGGCGGGGCATCAGGCCGGCGCCCACCCAGTGCCGCCGGTCCCAGACCCCGGTGCCGGGGGCGACGAGGACGACGAGGAGCCGGCCCCGCCCCAGCTGGTCGCGCAGCGGCACCGTCGAGCCGTCGGGCGCGGTCACCGGGACGTTCTCCACGGCCCCGCCCGGCCCGGTGGCGGTGGGCACGTCGTGGACGGCCACGGGCGGGGCGTACACCGGCTCCGCACCCAGTGGGCCGCGCCCCAAGTGGCCGTCGGTCAACAGCAGTTCCGCGGCGCGCGAGGCTCCCGGGAGGTAGGTGCGCAGGCCGCCCCCGGTGCGCAGTACGGGCATGGCCTGGTCGGCGGCGCGCAGTCGGGCGGCCACCGCCCTGCGGCGCTCGGCCTCGTAACTGTCGAGGAGTTCCCCGGAGGCCCCCTGGTGCCAGGCGAGGGAGAGCTTCCAGGCGAGGTTCTCGGCGTCCCGGAGCCCCTCCTCGACGCCCTGGGTGCCGAGCGCGCCCAGCAGGTGCGCCGCGTCCCCGGCGAGGAAGCAGCGGCCGTCGCGCCAGCGCCGGGCGAGCCGGTGGTGCAGGGTGTGGACCCCGGTGTCGAGGAGCTCGTACGGGGGCG
The DNA here is from genome assembly GCF_036127095.1 of Streptomyces sp. NBC_00335. Classification (GTDB taxonomy): domain Bacteria; phylum Actinomycetota; class Actinomycetes; order Streptomycetales; family Streptomycetaceae; genus Streptomyces. The sequence continues at coordinate 2,270,626 of NZ_CP108006.1, read as the reverse complement.
TCGTGCCCCCGCACCACAGGGCGAGGCTGTCGCGGATGAGGTTCACCAGCGCGTCGGGGGTGACGAGGTCCCCGCGCGCCGGGAGCAGCCAGTCCAGCCGGTACACCCCGTCGGCCAGCGGCCGGGCGGTGACCTCTTCGGGCGGGTTGCGGTCCAGCAACGCCTCGCCGGGCCAGGGCAGTTCGGTGCGCAGGGCGGCCACGGCGTGCCGTTCGACGGCGGTGCGGCCGGGGAAGCGGATGCCGAGCAGCTTGCGCACGGTGGAGCGGGCTCCGTCGCAGCCGACCAGGTGGCTCCCGCGCCACCACGTGGTCTCGGCGCCCCGGGTGTGGGCGGTGACCCCGCGGCCGTCCTGCTCCAGGGCGTCGAGTTTGCTCTCGGTGACCAGCTGGACCAGCGGGTGCGCGGCGGCGGCGTCGCGCAGTCCGCGGGTCAGGGCGTGCTGGGGCAGGTGGATCGGGGCCGGGCCGTCCTCGAAGGTGATCCGCCGGGACTCGCGGCCGCGCCGCATGGTCCGCCAGGCGGTGAAGTACGCGCCCTCGTCGCGCAGGGTCGTACAGCCCAGCCGGTGCACCATCGCGGCGGTGTCGGTGTGCAGGGCGACGGTGCGGGCGGGGCGGAGCTCGTCCTTGCCGGATCCCTCGTCGAGCACGACGCAGGGCACGCCCTGGCCGGCCAGGGCGAGGGACAGGGACAGCCCGACGGGCCCCGCGCCGACGACGATCACCGGGTCCATGATGTGGCTCCCGGTGTCCGGTATGTGATCACAGAACGTATGCAACCCACTGGAGGTGCCTGCGTCAAGTGACGCCGGTCCGGACAAGGCCGTGTGGTGCGGCGGATGAGTTCCGCCGCACCACACGTGTCCCGCCAGTGTACTGACCGGCTGTCAGGCCGGGTGCCGGACGTGCGTCCGAGCAGATGTCCGATGCCTTACCGGACGGACGGTCACATGGCGCCGCTGTTGTTGCCCGCGTCGAGGGTGACCGGGACGATCGCGTCCGTGGTCCGAGTCGACTTCCGCAGCCGGCCCTCCAGCCAGGAGGCGAAGGTGGTGAGGGCGAAGTTGATCGCGATGTAGATCGCCGCGATCACGATGAGGGTCGGGATGACGTTGCTGTAGTTGGCGGCGATCTGCCGGTTCATCGACAGCAGTTCGCCGAGGCCGAGCAGCGCGCCGCCGAGCGCGGTGTCCTTGAGGATCACGACGAGCTGGCTGACCAGGGCCGGCAGCATCGCGGTGACCGCCTGCGGGAGCAGGACGTAGCTCATGACCTGGCCCTTGCGCATGCCGATCGCCTTTGCGGCGTCGGTCTGGCCGTTCGGGAGCGACTGCACGCCGGCCCGGACGATCTCGCCGATGACGGCGGAGTTGTACAGCACCAGGCCGGTGACCACGGCGTACAGCGGTCGGATGCCGGACTCGACGTTGGTGAACTGCACGTAGAGGGCGTAGCCGAAGATCATCAGCATCAGGACCGGGACGGCCCGGAAGAACTCGACCCAGGTGCCCACGACGGCGCGTACCCACGCGTGGTCGGAGAGCCGGCCGATGCCGAGCAGGGCGCCCAGCGGCAGGGCGATCACCATGGAGATGGCGCCGGCCATCAGCGTCTCGCCGATACCGGGCAGGAGGAACGTGGTCCAGATGTCGGCTTCGGTGACGAAGGGACTCCACTTGTCGGCGTCGAGCTGCCCGTTGTCCGACAGGGCGGACAGCACCCACCATGCGACGGCCGCGGCCACGACGAGGAAGATGCCGCTGTAGATCCAGTTGCGCGCCTTGGCCTTGGGGCCCGGGGTGTCGTACAGCACGGAGGTCATCGCTTCACCGCCACTCGCTTGGCCACCCAGCCCAGCAGCAGGCCGATGGGCAGGGTCAGGATGACGAATCCGAGGGCGAAGACCCCGAAGACCTCAAAGGGTGCTGCTTCGTTCTCGTTCATTTCCTTCATCAGCAGGGCCGCTTCGGCCACACCGATGACAGCCGCCACCGTGGTGTTCTTGGTGAGGGCGATCAGGACGCTGGCGAGCGGTGCGACGACCGCCCGGAACGCCTGGGGGAGCACGATCAGGGTGAGGACCTGGAAGAAGCTCAGGCCCAGTGCGCGGGCCGCCTCGGCCTGTCCGACCGGGACCGTGTTGATGCCCGAGCGGATCGCCTCGCAGACGAAGGTGCCGGTATAGGCGATGAACCCGAGTACCGCGAGCCGGAAGCCGATCTCCTTGAAGGTGCCGCCGCCGAGGGTGACGCCGAGGGTCTGGTTGAGGCCCAGCGAACAGCCGATGATCAGCAGGGTCAGCGGGGTGTTGCGCACGAGGTTCACGTACGCGGTGGCGAAGCCCCGCATCAGCGGGACCGGGCTGACCCGCATCCCGACCAGTACGGTGCCCCAGATCAGGGACCCGACGGCCGAGTAGAGGGTGAGCTGAACCGTCACCCAGAAGGCTCCGAGCACGTCGTACTGCCCGGAATCAAGAAAATCGAACACGATGGCCTGCGCTCTCCCCAGGATGGCCAGGTTGGCCGGTGGGACACGGCGCCGCCCGCGGCAGGCGGGCGGCGACGCTCCTCACCGATGGATCGGCCGGCGGACCGGCCGCCGGGTCAGCTGCCTTCGGTGACCGCGGGCGCCGGCTCGTTCTTGTAGCCGGACGGGCCGAAGTTCTTCTTGATGGCGGCTTCCCAGGCGCCGTCCGCTTCCATCTTCTTGATGGCGGCGTTGACCTTGGTCTGAAGCTCCTTGTCGCCCTTCTTCAGGCCGATGCCGTAGTTCTCGTTGCTCAGGCTCAGCCCGACCAGCTTGAACTTGCCCTTGTTCTTGTCCTGCGCCGCGTAGCCGGCCAGGATCGAGTTGTCCGTGGTCAGGGCGTCGACCTTCTTGTTCTCCAGGCCGGTCAGGCACTCGGAGTAGCCGCCCAGCTCCAGGAGGTCGGCCTCGGGGGCCAGCTTGGTCTTGACGTTCTGCGCCGACGTGGAGCCGGTGACCGAGCAGAGCTTCTTCTTGTTGAGGTCCTCGGCCTTGGTGATCGAGGTGTCGTCGGCGCGGACCAGCAGGTCCTGGTGCGCGAGGAAGTACGGGCCGGCGAAGTCGACCTTCGCCTTGCGCTTGTCGTTGATCGAGTAGCTCGCCACGACCAGCTTCACGTCACCGTTGGAGATCAGGTTCTCGCGCTCGGCGCTGACGGCCTGCTTGAACTCGATCTGGTCCGGCGCGTAGCCGAGCTCCTTGGCCACGTACGTCGCCACGTCCACGTCGAAGCCCGTGAACTTGCCGTCGGGGGTCTTGAGGCCCACACCCGGCTGGTCGAACTTGATGCCGATGACGATCTTGTCCTTCTTGGCCCCGCCCGACGCGCCGGCGTCGGAGGCGCCCTTGTCGCTGTCGCCGCCACAGGCGGTCGCGGTCAGGGCGAGAGCTACGGCGATGGCGGCGGCCGCGCCGACCTTGGAGAGCTTCATGGTGGACTTCCCTCGAAGTGAGACGTGAGACAGCAGTGAAGTGAGACGTGCGTGCTGGACGACGATCCGTCACCGGATCACTACCAGATGCGAAGGTCAGTGGTGCAGGATCTTCGAGAGGAAGTCCTTGGCGCGGTCGCTCCGCGGGTTGCTGAAGAACTGTTCGGGCGTGGCCTCTTCGACGATCTTCCCGTCGGCCATGAAGACCACCCGGTTGGCGGCGGAGCGGGCGAAGCCCATCTCGTGCGTGACGACGACCATGGTCATCCCCTCCCGGGCGAGCTGCTGCATGACCTCCAGCACCTCGTTGATCATCTCCGGGTCGAGGGCCGAGGTCGGCTCGTCGAAGAGCATCACCTTCGGGTCCATCGCCAGGGCGCGGGCGATCGCCACACGCTGCTGCTGGCCGCCCGAGAGCTGCGCCGGGTACTTGTCGGCCTGCGAGCCGACACCCACCCGGTCGAGGAGGGACTTCGCCTTCTCCAGCGCCGCCGCCTGGTCCGCCTTGCGGACCTTGAGCTGGCCCAGCATCACGTTCTGCAGCACCGTCTTGTGCGCGAAGAGGTTGAACGACTGGAAGACCATGCCCACATCGGCGCGCAGCTTGGCCAGTGCCTTGCCCTCCGACGGCAGTTGCTTGCCGTCGAGGGTGATGCTGCCCGAATCGATGGTCTCCAGGCGGTTGATGGTCCGGCACAGCGTGGACTTGCCCGACCCCGAAGGGCCGATCACCACGACGACCTCACCGCGGGCAATGCTCAGATCGATGTCCTGAAGCACGTGCAGCGCGCCGAAGTGCTTGTTGACGTTGCTCAGCACGACCAGGTCGTCCGCGGCACCGGCCGCGTCCCGCACGTCCTTGGTCACTGATACTCCGCTCATCGGCTTGTGGCTCCGTCCTCCTCGGTTGGGAGGACAGTAGTGACGTGGCGCGCACAGCGTCATCACATCTGAGGGAGAATTGAGCATAACGATCCGGCCTCGCGCCGATACGCTCCGTGCCCGAGGGCGTCCGGCAGCGGCCGTGGAGTACCGGGTGAGTAACGGAACCTCCGCCGGACCGGAACCGTCTTGACGTGGGAGTGCGTATCGGCGTGGATGCTTGATGGCCCATGATGTCCGCCAGGCGAACACGAAGAGATCGCCGGGAGATCGCTAAGAGATCGAGAGATCAAGAGATGGAGAGGGGGACGACATGAGACTGCTGCTCGTCGAGGACGACGACCACGTCGCCGCCGCCCTGTCCGCGATCCTCGCCCGGCACGGCTTCAAGGTCACCCATGCCCGCAGCGGTGAGGAGGCCCTGCAGGCGCTGCTGTCGGCGGGAGCGCCGCCCCAGGCCTCTCCGTACGGGGTGATCCTGCTCGACCTCGGCCTGCCCGACCAGGACGGCTACGAGGTGTGCGGCAAGATCCGCAAGCGCACCAGTACGCCCGTCATCATGGTCACCGCGCGGGCCGACGTGCGCTCCCGCATCCACGGACTCAACATGGGCGCCGACGACTACGTCACCAAGCCCTACGACACCGGCGAACTCCTCGCCCGCATCCACGCGGTGGCCCGCCGTACCGGCGCCCCCGAGGAGAGCACCGCCACCGGCCCCGCGGGCACGCCCGGCGTGGTCCGGCTCGGGACCGTCGGCATCGAGCTGGCCACCCGCCGGGTCAGCGTGGACGGCGTCGACGTAGCGCTCACCCGCAAGGAGTTCGACCTGCTGGCCCTGCTCGCGCAGCGCCCCGGCGTCGTCTTCCGCCGCGAGCAGATCATCAGCGAGGTCTGGCGCACCAGTTGGGAAGGCACCGGCCGGACCCTGGAGGTGCACGTGGCCTCGCTGCGGTCCAAGCTGCGCATGCCGGCGCTCATCGAGACCGTCCGCGGCGTGGGGTACCGGCTCGTCGTACCGCCCGCCCCGGCCGCGCCCGCCGCGCCCGCCGCCTCCGCTCCGCCCGCCGTCTAGCGGCCACCCGTCGTGCGCGCCCGTCTGCTCCCGCTGCTCGTCGTCCTGATGGCGGGCGTCCTGATCGCCTTCGGCTTCCCGCTCGCGGTGGCCCTCGCGGCCGGGCAGCAGCAGAGTGTGGTCGTCGACCGGATCGACGACAGCGCCCGCTTCGCCTCGCTCGCCCAGTTCGTCATCGACGCCGAGAGCTCGAAGTCCAGCGGAGCCGACGAGCGCATCGAAACCCTCCAGCACGAACTGGCCCGCTACCAGGAGCTGTACGGGATCCGCGTCGGCGTGTTCCGCCGGAACGACGCCGCCATCGCCCGGTCTCCCGGCTGGTGGGTGGTTCCGGATCAGGGGGAGGACCGCCGGGCCTTCGAAGAGGCGCTCGCCGGGCGGCGCAGCCACGATCCCGGCCAGGTGTGGCCCTGGCAGATCCACGGCAGGATCCTCGTGGCCTCCCCCGTCGTCCTCGACGGGGACGTGGTCGCCGTGGTCGCCACCGAGTCGCCCACCGACGAGATGCGCGGCCGGATCCTGCGGGGCTGGCTGCTCATCGCCGCCGGGCTCGGCGCGGCCATGCTCGTGGCCTTCGGCGCCGCCCTGCGGCTGACCAGCTGGGTGCTCAAGCCCGTGCAGACCCTGGACGCGGCCGCCCACGGCATCGCCACCGGGCAGATGAACTCCCGCGTCGCCGCGGGCAGCGGCCCCCCGGAGCTCAGGCGCCTGGCCCGCTCGTTCAACGAGATGGCCGACAACGTCGAAGAGGTGCTGGAACAGCAGCGGGCCTTCGTCGCCGACGCCTCCCACCAGCTGCGCAACCCGCTCGCCGCACTCCTGCTGCGGATCGAGCTGCTCGCCCTCGAACTGCCCGAGGGCAACGAGGAGATCGCCTCCGTACGGACCGAGGGAAAGCGCCTGACCCAGGTCCTGGACGACCTGCTCGACCTGGCACTGGCCGAGCACGCCGCCGCCGAGATCAGTCTGATAGACATCGCGGGGCTGGCCGCCGAGCGGGTGACCGCCTGGCGCCCGTTCGCCGAGGAGAAGGGCGTCCGGCTCACCGGGACGGGGCGGACCGCCGCCACCGGCTGGGCCGACCCGATCGCGCTCTCCAGCGCGCTCGACGCCGTCATCGACAACGCCCTCAAGTTCACTCCTGAGGGTGAGGCCGTCGAAGTGGCGCTCTCCGTGGAGGGCGACCGGGTGCTGATCGTGGTCGCCGACCGCGGCCCCGGCCTCACCGAGGAGGAGATGCTCCGGATCGGGGACCGGTTCTGGCGCAGCGGACGCCACCAGAACATCAAGGGCTCCGGCCTCGGCCTGTCCATCTCCCGCATCCTGCTCGCCGCGGGCGGCGGGTCCCTCTCCTACGAGCAGAACCCGCCGCACGGGCTGCGCGTGACGGTGGCCGTCCCGCGCACCGATCCCGCCGCTCTGCCCGATTGCAGCGCCAGGGCGGACACGCCCTAGGGCCGAGTGAACCGCAGGGTCACCAGCTCGAACGGACCGAGGCGTACGTCGGCCGCCGCGCCGGAGGCCGCCACCAGCGCGGGGGCTTCGGCCAGCGGCCGCTCCAACAGGTCCGTGGCGCGGACCCCGGCGTGTTCGAAGTCCGCGGTCAGCCGGGCCGCGGCCCGGCCGCCCGTGGTCTCGTACAGCCGGACCACCAGGTCCCCGCTGCCGTCGTCGGCGAGCTTCACCGCGGAGACGGCCACCTTCTCGTTGTCGACGCGGACCAGCGGGGCCGTCTCCCGGGTGCCGGTCAGCCGGCGCTCGGGCAGGTTGATCGCGAAGCCCTCGCGGACCGCGTCCGCGATCGAGGCGCCCGGCACCAGCGCGTAGCCGAACCGGTGCAGGCCCTGGTCGGTCTCCGGGTCCGGGAAGCGCGGGGCCCGCAGCAGCGACAGCCGGACCGTGGTCGTCGTACCGCCGTCGGCCCTGACGTCCCGGGTGACGTCGTGCCCGTACATCGAGTCGTTGACCAGGGCGGCGCCCCAGCCGGGCTCCGCGACGTGCAGGAACCGGTGGTGGCAGGCCTCGAACTTGGCCGCCTCCCAGCTGGTGTTGGTGTGGGTGGGTCGGTAGAGGTGCCCGAACTGGGTCTCGGAGGCGTACCGGTCGGCGTGCACGTCCAGCGGGAAGGCCGCCTTCAGGAACTTCTCCGTCTCGTGCCAGTCCACCTCGGTGTCGATGTCGAGCCGGCCCAGCCCCGCCCGCAGGGTCAGGCGCTGCACCACCCGGGAGGAGCCGAAGGAGCGCGTCACCGTCACCGTCGCCGCGCCCGCCTCCTCTTCGAGCGTGACGGCGTCGGCCTCCGTGAGGTCGGTGACCGTGTTCCGGTAGAAGGAGTCCACGTCCCAGGCGTCCCACATGTTCGGGAAGTCGGGGTGGATCTGGAGCAGGTTCGCCGCGTGGCCCGGGGCCACCGACTCGCGTCCGGCGACCAGGTCGTGGGCGCGGACCACCAGGCCCCGCGCGTCGATCTCCACCCGCAGCCGGGAGTTTTCGAGGGTGAAGCCGCCCCCGGCGCGCGGACCGGCCGAGACCTGCCCCACCGGGACGCCGAGCGGGGCGCTGCCCCCGGCCGGTACCCCGGCGCGGGCGTGCGGGGAGGCGTTGAAGACCAGCTCGCGGCCGCCCTCCGGGGCGCCCGCCAGGGCCCGCTGGGCCGCGGCGACGATCCCGGTCAGCTCCTCGGCGACCGCCGCGTACGTGGCCTCCGCCTCCCGGTGCACCCAGGCGATCGAGGACCCGGGCAGGATGTCGTGGAACTGGTGGAGCAGCACCGTCTTCCAGATCCGGTCCAGCTCCTGGTACGGGTACGGGAACCCGGCGCGGACCGCCGCCGTCGCCGCCCACAGCTCCGCCTCGCGCAGCAGGGACTCGCTGCGCCGGTTGCCCTGCTTGGTCTTGGCCTGGCTGGTCAGCGTGGCCCGGTGCAGCTCCAGGTAGAGCTCGCCGACCCAGACGGGCGGGTCCGGGTACTCGGCCTGCGCCTTGTCGAAGAAGGCGGCCGGGGACTCCCACACCACCTGCGCGGAGCCCTCCAGGTCCCGCAGCCGGCGGGCCTTCGCGATCATCTCGCGGGTGGTGCCGCCGCCGCCGTCGCCCCAGCCCGTCGGCGCGAGCGAATGCCGGGCCGCGCCCTTGTCCTTGAAGTTGCGGGCCGCGTGCGCGATCTCCCGGCCGTCCACCGAGCAGTTGTAGGTGTCGACCGGCGGGAAGTGCGTGAAGATCCGGGTCCCGTCGATGCCCTCCCACTGGAAGGTGTGGTGGGGGAACTTGTTCACCTGCGACCAGGAGATCTTCTGCGTCAGCAGCCGCTTGGACCCGGCCGCCTTGATGATCTGCGGCAGCCCGGCCGCGAAGCCGAAGGTGTCGGGCAGCCAGGCCTCGTCGTTCTCGATCCCGAACTCTTCGATGAAGAACCGCTTCCCGTGCGTGAACTGCCGGGCCATCGCCTCCGATCCCGGCATGTTGGTGTCCGACTCCACCCACATGCCGCCCGCCGGCACGAACCGGCCCTCCGCGACCGCCTTCTTGACCTTCGCGTACACCTCCGGCCGGTGCTCCTTGATCCAGGCGTACTGCTGGGCCTGGGACATGGCGAAGACGAACTCGGGCTCGCCCTCCAGCAGCGAGGTCATGTTCGAGGTCGTACGGGCCACCTTGCGCACCGTCTCGCGCAGCGGCCACAGCCACGCCGAGTCGATGTGCGCGTGCCCGACCGCGCTGATCCGGTGCGCGGAGGCGTCCGCCGGGGCGGAGAGCACCCCGGTGAGCTCGGCGCGGGCCGCGGCGGCCGTCTCGTTCACCGCCTGGAGGTCCAGTGCGTCCAGGCAGCGTTCGACCGCGCGCAGCAGCTCCCAGCGCCGGGCCCCGTCCACCGGCAGCTCGGCCATCAGCTCGCCGAGCACCTCCAGGTCGATGACCAGCTCCCACACCGTCCGGTCGAAGACGGCCAGTTCGACCCGGGTCAGGCGGTATTGCGGCTCGTCCCCGGCCGTGTGCCGGTCGCCCAGGCCCGTCGGCCTGAACGGCTCCACGTCCAGGATCACCGGGTTCGAGGCGGCCTCCAGGTGCCACTCGACCGGCTCGCCGCCCGCCACCGGCCCCTCGGCGACCCGGACCCACTGGTTGCGCGGGTTGATCGCCTTCAGCGGGGAGCCCTCCGGGGTGTAGACCAGCGCCTCGCACTGGAAGCCCGGCATCCGCTCGTCGAAGCCGAGGTCGATGACGGCCTCCACCTCCCGGCCGGCCCAGTCGGCGGGCACCGTCCCGGTCACCTTGAACCAGGTGGTGTCCCAGGGCGCGCCCCACGTGTCACCGACGGCGGCGGGGCCGTGCGGGGCCGCCAGTCCCTCGGCCACCGGGACCGGCTCGCGGCCCGGGGCGGTCCACGCCTCGATGGTCAGAGGCTCGGACAGCGGGTACACGGCCGGGCGGATCCGCTCGTCGAGGACCCGCTTCAGGCGTCCCTCCAGCACTGCGCGGTCGTCATGCATCAGAGGGCTCCGGTCCAGGTGAGGGTGGTACGGGCGGGGGCGGAGACGGCGTACAGCTCGTCCACGGCCCGGATGTCGAAGACGGCCGCCTGCTCCCGGCCGGCCCGCTCGACGGCCGGGAGGAACAGGGCGGTGCCACAGGTGCCGCCGAGGAAGCGGCGGGTGCCGTCCGGGAGGAGACGGGACACCTCGTAGTGCCGGACGGGCCCGGCGGCCCGCCGCCAGGTCAGCCGCAGGGCGGCCTGGCCGGACTGCTGGGCCGAGGCGGACACGGCCGGTGTGCCCGGAGTCGCCGGGCGGGGCCGCGCGGCGGCCTCGCGTACCGTCAGCGCGCCGAGTCGCCAGCGCACCGGCTCCTTCCCGCGTCGGGTGATCCGTACGGCCAGCGCGTGGGCGGTGGTGCCCGCCAGCTCCGACAGCCGGACCCTGGTCGTGCGCCACCCCTGGCCGGTCCCGAGGGTCTGCGCCTTCAGCCAGGTGTACGGGACCTCCTGCCCCGGGCCGGACGGCTCGCGCGTGGCCACGCCCAGCTCGACGGTCACCGGACCCGACTCGGTGGAGTGCACCAGCTCGGCCACGCAGGACCGGGTCAGCGGCAGCCGGGTGGCGTGCAGTCCCACGGTCGCCGGGGCGGTCAGCCCGCCGGCGACGAGCAGGCTGGAGCCGCCGCGCCAGGCGCGGGCGAAGTCGAGGGTGACCTCGGGGCGGGTCCCGGTGGTGTGCACGGCCCAGCGGCGGCCCGGGAGCCGGTCCTGGAGGCCGAGGTGGTTCCATCCGGTGTCGGAGACGGGCTCGCCGTCCTCGTACCAGCGCTCCCCGTGACCGGTGTTGAAGGAGCAGCCGAAGGGCAGCGCGGTCACGGTGGACCGGTCGGCGACGACGGTGGCGGGGGCGCGCCAGATGTCCTCGGCGGAGGGGTGGGCGGGGTCCAGGGAGGCGCCCGTCCAGAACCGGTCGTCGGCGCGGTGGAAGGCGCCGGGGGAGCGGTCGGTGAGGTGGTTGCGGGTCCACTCGGGGCGGTAGAAGCCGTACGAGACGATGTGGTCCTGGCCGCGCGGGACGATCGCGTCCCAGTCCACCCCGGAGTTCCAGCCGTGGGACTCCGTGTCCACGGCCGCCCACAGCTCGTGGCGGCTGCGGCCGAGCCGGTCGGCGAGGTCGCCGGAGGCGGCGAGTTTCTCCGGGGTCCAGCGGAAGTCCACGAACACCGTGTCCGCGACCTTGCCGCGGCGGTCCTCGTAGAACTCCTGGTTGAGCTCGTTGAGCGCGCCCTGCCAGCCGACCCTGCCGGTGGAGTTCATCGCGTCGTACCAGGTGATGCCGAGGCCGTGCGGTTCACCGGCGGCGCGCAGGGCGCGCAGGAACTGCCGCATCCGGGCGGCGAGTTCGCTGTCGCCGCCCTCGGTCTCGGCGTTGACGAACCAGCCGTCGAACCCGTACGCCCGCGCCACCTCCACCAGCTTCTCGGCGACCGGGAACCGGCCGAGGGAGTCCCGCTGGACCAGGTCGCGGGTCCACTGGAGGTCGCCGCCGTAGGGCACGGGCGGCAGGAACACGTTGCCCATCACCCGCACGCCGTTGCGGTGCGCGGCGTCGGTGACGGGCGCGTTCGGGGCGAGCACGATGCCCTCGCCGGAGGAGCCGCCCCAGAAGACGAGCTCGTCGATGTACGCCCAGTGGCCGAGGGCGTAGTAGTCGGCGGTCGCGGAACCCTGGGCCGGATTGCCGGCCGTGTTCCCGAAGGAGACGAGCGAGGCGATACGGGCCTGGCCGGCCCGGGCCGTGCCGTTCGGCGGCACCGGGGTGAAGCGGGGCGCCAGCGGCACGGTCGCGGTGTTGTGGGCCAGATCGGGGTCGGACTCGGGGGTCCACCGCATGAGGGAGCGCCAGGTGATCCCGGGCCCCGGGGTCCCGGCGGGCAGCGAGTCCGGGAACCAGTACGAGGCGTACGGGGACAGGTCCGCGGGCGGTCCGGCCGACGCGGGGGAGTCGGCGGGGGAGGCGGGGGCGGCGGCCGGGGCGGCCACCGCGGGGGAGGCGGTCGCGCCGAGCAGGGTGGCCGCGCCCGCCCCGGCTCCGGCGAGCAGCATGCCGCGCCGGGTCGGGCGCGGGGAGGCGGGGCGGGGGGAGCCGCGGTGGTGCGTGGTTCGAGGATCGACGCCGTTGTCGGTCTCGGACATGAGGGATCTCCTCGGTAGGGGCCGGTCAGGCCCGGGCGGGGACGTCGGACACGTGCAGTACCTCGGTGATGCCGCGCGCGGCCAGGTGCTCCGCGTCCCCGGCCAGCTCCGCCAGGACCACGGCCGGCCGGACCCCCTGGGCGGTGAGCGCCGCCCAGGCCTCGAAGAAGGCCCCGCCGGGGGCGCACGCCGAGCGGTTCGGCGCGGACTCGGCGCCGCCGACGTCCACGGCGAGCGCGGTCCTGCGCACGGCCGGGCGGTGCTCGCGGCCCCGCCACTCCTCGGTGATCCTGGCGATCACCTCTCCGGCGGGTTTGGTCCGGCGGTCGTTGGTGAGCAGGCCGAGCCCGTACTCCAGCTCGGGGAAGTCCGCGAGCTCCCGGGACACGTCGTGCGAGCACCACCAGGTCACGCCCCACAGGCCGGGGCAGTCCAGGGCGTTCGTCACGGTCGCCTCGGTGAAGGAGGCGGCGTGCTCGGGCTGGATCAGCGGCGCGGGCGCGCCCACCTCCTGGAGCCAGACCGGCCGGTGCGGATCGCGGGCCCAGGCCTTGGAGAGCTCGATCAGGTAGGCGGCGTGGTGCTCGGTCGCCGTACCGGTGCGGCCGTGCCGCTGGGCGGTGCCGTTGAACACCCAGGAGTGCACGGCGGTCGCGGCGCCCAGACGGGCCGCCTGGGCCACGGTGAAGGGGTGGCCGTCCTGGTACCAGGCGGCGTCGTACTCGGCGTGCAGGTGCATGCGGCCCGGCGCGCCCGCCTCGCAGGCGGCGAGCATCCGCTCCAGCCAGCGCCCCGCCTGCTCCTGGGTGATCCGGTCGGGGGAGGGGTGCGGATCGTCGGAGAACTGGTTGATCTCGTTGCCGACCGTCATGCCCAGGAAGTTCGGCCGGTCGGCGAGGGCGGCGGCCAGCGTGCGCAGGTACTCCTCCTGCCCGGCGACCACCTGCGGATCGCTGAAGATGTTGCGCCGGTGCCAGGTGCCGGTCCACGCGGGCAGGAAGTCGAAGCTCGACAGGTGCCCCTGCAGCCCGTCCACGTTGACGTCGAGCCCGCGGTCGGCGGCCGCGTCGGCGAGCGCGACGAGCTGCTCGACGGCGCGCGGCCGGATGAGCGTCCGGTTCGGCTGGAAGACCGGCCACAGCGGGAAGACCCGCACGTGGTCCAGGCCGAGGCCGGCGATCGAGTCGAGGTCGGCCTTGACCTCGTCGAGGTCGAAGTCGAGCCAGTGGTGGAACCAGCCGCGCGTCGGCGTGTAGTTGGCGCCGAAACGCAGGGCGCGGGCGGCGGGTGCGGGGGCCGGACGGGCGGATGCGGGGGCCGGAGCCGGGGCGGGTCCGGGGGCCGGAGCGGATGCGGGGGCGGCGTTGCCGTCGTGCATGAAGGGTCCTGGAGTTCAGGGGGAATTCGCGGGATGCCCACAACCTGCCGCCTGCGCGGGGGATAAGTCAACAGCATCCTTATCTCCGAACGTCCCGACTTGGCGGGATGAAAGTCCTGATCTCGCGGACGCTGGTACTTATGCGCTTCAGTCCCGTTGACAGTAGGGTTCAAGCCGCCGGAAGCTAAGGATACTAATGCGGTTTAGTTGTTGATGAGCGGTGTTGTCACACAAGGAAGTGTGCGGAAATGGACAGCGGAATTACCGTCACCTCGGTCACCACCCCGGCCCTCTTCGCCGGCCCGCCGGAAACCCCCGCGCAGATCGTCCGGGTGCGCATCCGCAGGGCCCGCCCGGCCGGCCCGCTGCACGTGGCGGTGCACGGCGAGGGCATCGCCACCCCGCACCCCCGCATCGTGCGGGCCGACACCGCCGAGGCCTGCGCCGGTACGGACGCCCGCGCCGATCTGGCCGGGTCCGGCCCCCGGCCCGTCCCGGAGTCCACCGTCGAGGTCGCCGTCCGCACCCGCGGCGCCGCACCCGGGACCGTCCTGCCCGCCACCGTCCGCGTCACCACCCCCGACGGGCGCCCGCTCGCGGAGCTGCCCTTCGAGCTCGTCGTCGCCGAGCCCGGCTGGACCGTCCGCCTGGTCCCGCACTTCCACTACGACCCCATGTGGTGGAACACCCAGGCCGCCTACACCGCCCTGTGGGACACCCCGCCGAAGCCCGGCGAGGCCGAGCGCGGCTGGGAGTACACCGGCGTCCCGGCCTTCACCCTGATCCCGCTCCACCTCCAGCAGGCGCGCGAGGACCCGGCGTACCGCTTCGTGCTCTCCGAGGTCGACTACCTCAAGCCCTACTGGGACACCCACCCCGCCGAACGCGCCGAACTGCGCGCGCTCATCGCGGAAGGCCGCGTGGAGATCGTCGGCGGCACCTACAACGAGCCCTCCACCAACCTCACCTCCGCCGAAACCACCATCCGCTCCGCCGTCCACGGCCTCGCCCTGCACCGCGGCACCCTCGGCGCCGACCCGCGCACCGCCTGGCAGCTCGACGTCTTCGGCCACGACCCCTCCTTCCCCGCGCTGATGGCCGGCGCCGGACTCGACTCCGCCGTCCTCGCCCGTGGGCCCCACCACCAGTGGGGCCCGATGATGGACACCTGGGGCGACGAGCTGCGCGCCCCCGCCGCCATGCAGCTGCCCGCCGAGTACGAGTGGATCGCCCCCGGCGGAGAGGGCCTCCTCCTGCACTACCTGCCCGCGCACTACTCCGCGGGCTGGTTCTCCCACCAGGCACCGGACGCCGAGGCCGCCGCCGAACAGCTGCTGGACCTGTACGAGCTGCTGCGCACCGCCGCCGCGACGAAGAACGTCCTGATCCCGATGGGCACCGACTTCTCCTGGCCGCACCGCTGGGGCCTGGACGTACAGCACGCCTGGAACCGCCGCTACTGCTGGCCGCGCATGGAACACACCGGCCCGCGCGCCCACTTCGACGCGGTCCGGGCCGAGCTCGCGGCGCGCGGCGAGCAACCGCTGCCGGTCACCCGGGAGATGGGCCCGGTCTACACCGGCAAGGACGTCACCTACGCCGACGTGAAACAGGCGCACCGGGACGCCGAGAACCTCCTCGAACAGGCCGAGACCTTCGCCGCCCTCGCCTGCGCCGAAGGCCTGACCTCCTACCCCGAGCAGACCCTGTCCAAGGCCTGGCGCCACCTGCTGCACGCCGCCCATCACGACGCCGTCACCGGGACCTTCTCCGATCAGGTGTACCTCGACCTGCTCCCCACCTGGCGCGAGGCCCGCGAACTGGCCGCCGGCGTACGGGAGGAGGCGCTCGCCGCGCTCACCGCCGCGGCCGACACCCGGGGCCCGGGGCAGCTCGCCGTCACCGTGCACAATCCGGTCTCGTGGACGCGCACCGACCTGGTCCGCACCCGGGTCGACCTGGCGGCGCTCGGCCTCGCCGACGACCGCGACGCCGGCCTGATCGCCGTGCTGGACGAGGCGGGCCGGGCAGCGTCCGTGCACGTCGAGGCCGTCGCCGGCGGGACCGCCGAGGTGGCCTTCCTCGCCGAGGACGTGCCCTCGCTCGGCCACCGCACCTGGTGGCTCGCGGCGTCGGAGCAGCCGCGTTCGGGCGGGTGGGAGCCCGCGCCCGGGCACGCCGTGGAGAACGAGTTCCTGCGCGCCGAGGCCGATCCCGCGCGCGGCGGGGGCCTGGCCCGGCTGCTGGACCGGCGCACCGGGCAGGAGCTCCTCACCCCCGGCGAGGTGGACGAGCTGGTCGTACAGGAGGAGTACGACAAGCACCCCTACTTCGAAGAGGGGCCCTGGCACCTGCTGCCCAAGGGGCCGGGCACCGGTTCGGGCGCCGCGCCCGCCGAGTCCTGCCGCTCGGAGCGCGGGCCGCTCGGTTCGCGCATCGTGGCCACCGGGCGGACCGGGCCCGTCCGCTGGACCCGGACCACCACCCTGTGGGACGGCCTGGACCGGGTGGAACTCACCACGACGGTGCACGACTTCGAAGGCTCCGACCAGGTGCTGCGGCTGCGGATCCCGGCCGACGTGCCCGG
This sequence comes from Streptomyces sp. NBC_00335, assembly GCF_036127095.1. Classification (GTDB taxonomy): domain Bacteria; phylum Actinomycetota; class Actinomycetes; order Streptomycetales; family Streptomycetaceae; genus Streptomyces. Next base: position 2,254,571 of record NZ_CP108006.1, on the reverse strand, counting down.
GGCGCTGCCCGTCGCCGAGACGGCCGCCTCCGCGGTGGGGCGCGGGTTCGCCTTCCCCGAGGCGGACACCGGGGCCGACCACACCCGGGCCCCCTGGACCCTCGACAGCCCCTGCCTGAACTGGTTCGCGCTGTCGGCGCCGATGACCGGGCCCGGCGGCCGGGCCCTGGGCGCGGCGGAGATCGTCCTCCCGGACGCGGGCGCCCCGGAGGGCCTGCGCGAGCTGGTCACCGCCCTGGGCCGCCGCGGGGTCACCGCGACCCCGGCCCGGGCGGCCGGGCCGCGCTGGGGCGACCTGGCGGTGGACAGCAGCCTGCCCGACTTCCGCATCGCACTCGGCGGCCCCGAGCAGAACACCTTCACGGCGGCGCTGCTGGAGTCGGCCGGTCCCGCCGACGAGAAGGCCCTGCGAGCAGCCCTACGGGAACACGGGCAGGTCTGGGTGGCGGCCCGGGCGGGGCTCCGCTCGCTCTGGACCCCCGGCTGCGACCTGACGGGCCCGCGCGACCTGCCGGTCCTGGTCCACGCCGGGCCGCCGGCGCAGCTCGCGCGGGCGGTGGCAGCGTCGGGCCGGATCGACGCCGTGGCTCCGGCGGGCGGAGCGGGCGAGGCGACCGCAGCGGGCGTGCACGGGACGGCGTACCCGCACGCGGAGCCGTACCCGCACGCGGAGCCGTACCCGCACGAGGAGCCGTGCCCGCACGAGGAGCCGTACGCCGACCGCACCGTCGGGATCCTGGTGCGCGGCACGCCCAGCTTCGCCGTCGACACCACCGGGCGGCTGCACAGCACCCTGATGCGGTCCTGCACCGGCCGCCCGAGCGGGGAGTGGATGGACCCGCCGCGGCGCACCGCGCCCGACGGCAGCTCCTTCCAGCTCCAGCACTGGACCCACGTCTTCGAGCACACGCTGGTCGCGGGCTCCGGGGACTGGCGGGCGGTGGACCTGGTGCGCCGCGGAAGGGAGTTCAACAAGCCGCTCACCGCCGTCACGGCGGCCCCCGGAGCGGGCCCCCGGCCGCCGGCGCGCTCGCTGCTCGGCGTGGAGCCGGCCGACCGGGTGCTGATCGAGACGGTGAAGCGGGCCGAGGGCTCCGCCGACCGGAGCGACCTCGCCGTCCGGCTGCGCGAGACGCACGGCCGCCCGGCGATGGCCGAGACCCTGTGGCCGACGGATCCGGCCGCCGAGGCCGATCTGCTGGACCGGCCCACCGGCTTCTTCGAGGGGCAGGTCCAGGGCGCCGCGACGACCACGCTCCTGCTGCTCACGGAATCCGGCATGCCGCTGCGCCAGGGCGAACGGGAGCCGCACCAGCCGGTGTTCAGCCGCTACTGGCTGCACAACACCGGGACGGCTCCGCTCGGCGACGCCCCGTACACCGTGACGTGTGACGGGATCCCCGCCGAGGCCACGGTCACCCTCGCCGCCCACGGACGGGCGGCCTGCGGCCCGGTCGGGCTGGAGGTCCGGGCGCCGGAGGGCTGGACCACCTCCTGGACCCGGCGGCAGCACGAGCTCCCGCCCGGCGGACACGTCTCCTTCCCGCTCGCCGTGGCGCCCGCCACCGACGCGGAACCCGGCGAACACCTGGTCCGGATCCTCGCCACCACCCCGGCGGGCACCTTCGAGGACGTACTCACCGTCACCGTCCCCGGCGGCCCGGCCGGGGCTCCGGCCGGGCTGTGGGTGGCCGCGCCGGAGCCCGTGGGCAGCGGCACCGACACCGTCACCGTCGCCCCCGGCGGGCGGGCCCCCGTACGGGCACGGATCGGTTCCACGGGCATCCGCAGCGCCCTGACGGGGCAGGCGTACGCCGTCTCCCCGTTCGGGACCTGGGAGCTGACGGGCCCCGCCGTCCTGCCCGTCGAGGTCCCGGCGGACGGCGAGACGGAGGCCGTGTTCGAGGTGCGGCCCCCGCTGGGCACCCCCGCCGGGGAGTACTGGGTCGTGGTCAAGGCGGTCTGCCAGGGCAGGATCGCGTACGGTCCGGCCATTGCCGTCCACGTCAGCGAGGGATGAGACAGGCCATGGCCCGCAGACCCACCATCAAGGACATCGCCCGCCAGGCCGGGGTGTCGGAGAGCGCCGTCTCCTTCGCGCTCAACGACCGGCCCGGGGTCTCCCAGGACACCCGCGCCCGCATCCGGCAGGTCGCCGAGGAGCTCGGCTGGCAGCCCAACAGCGCCGCCCGCGCCCTGTCCGGCGAACAGTCCGGCGCGGTCGGCCTGGTGCTCGCCCGGCCCGCGCACACCCTCGGCGTCGAGTCCTTCTTCCTCCAACTGGTCTCCGGCATCCAGGAGGTCCTGGCCGCCGGCCGGATCGCCCTGCTCTTCCAGGTGGTCGAGGACCTCGACGCCGAATGCGCCGTCTACCGCCGCTGGTGGGCCGAGCGGCGCGTCGACGGGGTCGTCGTCGTGGACCCGAGGACCGACGACCCGCGCCCGGCCCTGCTCGAACAGCTCGCCCTGCCGGCCGTCACGGTGGGGGAGACGGGACCGGCCACCGCTTCTCCCGACTCCGCTTCCCCCGCCTCGGCTGCCCCCACCGCCCTGTCCGTCGTCCGGGCCGACGACGGCGGCGCCATGGCGGAGGTGCTCGACCACCTGTACGGGCTCGGCCACCGCCGCATCGCGCACGTCGCGGGAATGCCCGGACTCGCCCACACCGAGCGCCGGATCGCCTCGCTGCGCGCCGAGGCCGAGCGGCTGGGCCTGGCCCCCGGACAGGTGCGCTCGGTCACCACCGACTACTCCGACGCCGAGGGGGCGCAGGCCACCCGGCGGATCCTCGCCGAGGACGCGCCGCCGACCGCGATCGTCTACGACAACGACGTGATGGCGGTGGCCGGCGTGGCCGTGGCCGCCGAGCTGGGCATCCCGGTCCCCGGCAGCCTCTCGGTCGTCGCCTGGGACGACTCCGCGCTCTGCCGGGTCACCCGTCCCCGGCTCACCGCCCTGGTCCGCGATACCGCCGGCTTCGGCCGCCTCGCCGCCGAAGAGCTCCTCGCCCTCCTCGCGGGGGGCCCGCCGAGGTCCCGCGAGAGCGAGCGGCCCAGGCTGGAGCCCCGCGAGAGTACGGCTCCGCCGCCGGCCGCATACTGAAACCGACCCCTTCCTGGAGCGCCACCGTGACCACTCCCACCCCCACCTCCGCATTCCCCGCCCCCCGCGCCGGTGCGCCGGGCGACTCCGGCCCGACGGTCGCGATCGACATCGGCGGTACGAAGATCGCCGGAGCGCTGGTGGACTCCGAGGGCGCCATGACGGCCACCACCCGCCGGCCCACCCCGCGCGGCGCCGACGGGGACACGGTCTTCGCCGCCGTCGCGGAGGTCGTCGCGGAGCTGGCGAAGTCCCCGCTGTGGGGCTCGGCCGTCCGGTGCGGGATCGGCAGCGCGGGGCCGGTGGACACCGCGCGCGGCACGGTCAGCCCGGTCAACATCGGCGCCTGGCGGGGCTTCCCCGTGCAGGCCCGGGTGGACGCCGAGCTCGCGCGGCACGGGCTGCGGATCCCGACGGTGCTGGCCGGCGACGGGGTGGCGATGACCGCCGCCGAGCACTGGCTCGGCGCCGCTCGCGGGCACGCCAACGCCCTCTGCATGGTGGTCTCCACCGGCGTCGGCGGCGGACTCGTCCTGAACAACCAGCTGCACCCCGGCCCCACCGGGAACGCGGGACACATCGGCCACATCAGCGTCGCCTTCGACGGGGAGCCCTGCGCCTGCGGCGGCCGCGGCTGCGTGGAGTCCCTCGCCTCCGGGACCGCCATCGCGGCCTGGGCCCTGGCCCAGGGGTGGGTCCCGGCCGGGGACGCCACCGCGGCCGGGGTGGCCGCCGCAGCTGCCGCGGGCGATCCCGTCGCCCTGGCCGCCTTCGACCGCGCGGGCCGGGCGCTGGCCGCGGCCATCGCCGCCACCGCCACCCTCGTCGAGACCGACATCGCCGTCATCGGAGGCGGGGTCGCAGCATCCGGCGACACCCTCTTCGGGCCGGTCCGGGCGCACCTGGCCTCGTACGCGACCCTGTCCTTCGTCAAGGACCTCCAGGTCGTCCCGGCGACGCTGGGCACCCACGCGGGCCTGATCGGGGCCGCGGCGGCGGCGACGATGCTGCTGCCGTCGTGAGGCCGTGGAGCCGGTGGGTCAGGGCTTGACGGAGCGGTAGTAGCGGGCCGCGCCCTCGTGCAGTTGCAGGGGATCGGTGTAGATCGCCGTCCGCAGGTCCACGAGCTGGGCGGCGTGCACCGCGCGCCCGATCTTGTCCCGGCTGTCGATCACCGTGCGGGTGAACTGCTCCGTGAGCTCGGCCCCCGCGTCCTCCCGGGTCACCAGCAGGTTCGGCACCGCCACGGTGGACACCGAAGAGGTGTTGCGGGCCCGGGCGTAGGCGTCCTGGGGCATCACCGCCGCCCGGTAGTACCGCGCGGGGCTGCCGCTGGCCTGGAGCGCCTCCACCAGGTCGCCGAGCTGCACGAGCCGGATCTCGAACCGCTCCGAGAGCTCCATCACGGCAGCGGTCGGCAGCCCGCCCGACCAGAAGAAGGCGTCGATCCGGCCGGCCTCCAGCTCCGCGGGCACCTTGTCGATGCCGATGGCCACCGGGGTGACGTCGCGCACCGGGTCCAGTCCCGCCGCCGTGAGCATCCGCTCCGAGATGAGCCGTACCCCCGAGCCCTCCTGGCCGACGGCGACCCGCTTGCCCCGCAGGTCCCGGGTGGTCTGGACGGGCGAACCGGCGGGCACCACGAGCTGGACGTAGTCGTCGTAGAGGCGGGCCAGGGCGCGCAGCCGCTCCGCGCCGGGCTTCCGGTCGACCTGGTACTTGGCCACCGCGTCGGCCGTGGCCACCGTGAAGTCGGCCTCGCCCGCGGCCACCCGCTGCAGGTTCTGCTGCGAGCCCTCGCTGGTCTTCAGCCGGACCCGCAACTCGGGCACGTCCTCGGCGAGAGCCTTCTCCAGCAGCAGGCCGTAGCGGTGGTAGACCCCGTTCTGGACGCCCGTGCTGAGGGTGATCCCGCCCGTGACCTCCGGCCGGCCGAAGGGCCGCAGCCACCAGACGAGGGCGCAGAGCACGGCCAGTACGGCCACCAGGGCCCGCAGGGCACGGCGCCTGCTGATCCGGGGCGGTACGAGAGGCATGGCCGCGATCCTGCCACCGACCCGCCGTCCTGTCACGGCCCGACGGGCCCGCCCGGCCCGCTCCGGCCCACGCCCGGCCCGGGCCGCCACGCCCGACCCGTACCCTTGCTGGGTGAGCACCGAGAGCGGCGAGGCGACTGTTGTGAAAACGTACGAGGTCCGGACGTACGGCTGTCAGATGAACGTGCACGACTCCGAGCGGCTGTCCGGCCTGCTGGAGGACGCCGGGTACGTCCGCGCGCCCCAGGGCTCCGACGGCGACGCCGACGTCGTCGTGTTCAACACCTGCGCCGTCCGCGAGAACGCCGACAACAAGCTCTACGGCAACCTCGGCCGGCTCGCGCCGATGAAGACCAAGCGCCCCGGCATGCAGATCGCCGTCGGCGGCTGCCTCGCGCAGAAGGACCGCGACACGATCGTGGCCCGCGCCCCCTGGGTCGACGTGGTCTTCGGCACGCACAACATCGGCAAGCTGCCCGTCCTGCTGGAGCGCGCGCGCATCCAGGAAGAGGCGCAGATCGAGATCGCCGAGTCGCTGGAGGCCTTCCCCTCCACGCTCCCGACCCGGCGCGAGTCCGCGTACGCCGCCTGGGTGTCGATCTCGGTGGGCTGCAACAACACCTGCACCTTCTGCATCGTCCCGGCGCTGCGCGGCAAGGAGGAGGACCGCCGTCCCGGCGACATCCTCGCCGAGGTCGAGGCACTCGTCGCCGAGGGCGTCTCCGAGATCACCCTCCTCGGCCAGAACGTCAACGCCTACGGCTCCGACCTCGGCGACCGCGAGGCCTTCTCCAAGCTGCTGCGCGCCTGCGGCGCCATCGAGGGCCTGGAGCGGGTCCGCTTCACCTCCCCGCACCCGCGCGACTTCACCGACGACGTGATCGCGGCGATGGCCGAGACCCCCAACGTCATGCCGCAGCTGCACATGCCCATGCAGTCCGGATCGGACACGATCCTGAAGGCGATGCGCCGCTCGTACCGCCAGGAGCGCTTCCTCGGCATCATCGAGAAGGTCCGCGCCTCCATCCCGCACGCCGCGATCTCCACCGACATCATCGTGGGCTTCCCCGGCGAGACGGAGGAGGACTTCCAGCAGACCATGCACGCGGTGCGCGAGGCGCGCTTCGCGAACGCCTTCACCTTCCAGTACTCCAAGCGCCCCGGGACCCCGGCCGCCGACATGGAGGGGCAGATCCCCAAGGAGGTCGTCCAGGAGCGGTACATGCGCCTGGTCGCCCTCCAGGAGGAGATCTCCTGGGACGAGAACAAGAAGCAGGTCGGCCGGACCCTGGAGGTCATGGTCGCGGAGGGCGAAGGCCGCAAGGACGGGGCCACGCACCGGCTGTCCGGGCGGGCCCCCGACAACCGCCTGGTGCACTTCACCAAGCCGGAGGAAGAGGTCCGTCCCGGTGACGTGGTGACCGTGGAGATCACCTACGCGGCTCCGCACCACCTCCTCGCGGAGGGCCCGACGGGGGCGGTACGCCGGACCCGTGCGGGCGACGCGTGGGAGAAGCGCAACGCGGCTCCGGCGCAGCCGAAGGGCGTCCTCCTCGGCATCCCGACCCTGGGCGTCCCGGCTCCGCTCCCGGTGATGACGTCGGGCTGCGCCGCCCCCTCCTAACGCGCCGGCGCCGATCGGCGCGAGGCACGCGCAAAAAAGCATCGGCGGCTACGCTGCGGATCATGCTCGTAGCCGCCGCCGTCTGCCCCGCCCCGCCGATGCTCCTGCCGGAGCTCGCCACGGGAGCCGCCGCCGAACTCGGCGACGCCCGCACCGCGTGTTCCGACGCGCTGTCCGTGCTCGCCGCCTCCCGGCCCGATCTGCTCGTCGTGGTCGGAGCCTGCGACCCGGACCACCACGGTGCGTACCCCCCGGGCGCCCGCGGCACCTTCCGCGGATTCGGCGCCGGAGCCGACGTACGGCTGGGCGAGGGCGAAGAGGGCCCGCGCCTGCTGCCCACCCCGCTCGCCGTCGGGGCCTGGCTGCTCGGCCGGGCCGACTGGGGCGCCGCGTCCCCGGAGGGGTTCGGGGTCGCCGGACAGCTGGACACCGAGGGGTGCCTGGAGGCCGGCCGGGAGCTCGCCGCACGCGAGGACCGGGTCGCCCTGCTCGTCATGGGTGACGGCAGCGCCTGCCGCTCCCTCAAGGCCCCCGGATACCTCGACGAACGCGCCGCCGCCTTCGACGCCGAGGCCGCCCGCGCCCTCGGCGCCGCCGACCTGCCCGCGCTCACCGCCCTCGACCCGGGACTCGCCGCCGAGCTCCAGGCCGCCGGCCGGGCCCCCTGGCAGGTCCTCGCGGGCGCCGCCGAGGGCGCCGGGCTCGAAGGGCGGCTGCTCTACGAGGACGCCCCGTACGGGGTCGGGTACTTCGTCGCGGCCTGGTCGTAGCAGGGCGCCGCGGAGGAACGCAGAAGGGGCGCGGCACCGAGTGGTGCCGCGCCCCTTCCGCACTTCCGGGACCGCGTCAGGAAGCGGCCGGCGGCGTCGGCCCGCCGGGTGCGTCCTTGTGCGCGATCTTGCCCAGGGCGTCCTTCGCCTTGTCCGCGCCGCTAGAGATCTGGCCGCTGTACTTGCCCTTGGTCTTGGAGTCGACGGCCTTGGCCACCTTCTCCAGATTCTGGGTGATCTTGCCCTCGTGCTGAGCAGCGAGGTCGCCGACCTTGTCCTTGGCGGGCGCGAGCTTGGCCTTCAGATTGTCCAGCAGGCCCATGGGTCACCTTCCAATAGCGAGGCTACGTACGGGCACCCTCTGCGGCCTCGCTGTCCGCGCTGACCTCAGCCGACTGCTGCTTCGGGATCTCGACGGCTTCCACCGCGCTCTCCTCCGCCACAGCCTGCTCGGTCCCGGCCTCGTCGGCCGTCGCGGACTCCGCCGTCAGATCCGCGGAAACGGCCTCTTCGGTCGTCGCCTGGGTCTTACGGCCGAGAAGCCGGTCCAAAATGCCCATGTCTACTCCTATAACGTTACTCGTGTGAGTGAAGTTCCGCCGTGGGCGGGCCGCCGTACGGCGGGCGCACGCCCGGCCGGAACCCCGCCAAGGCAACGACCCCGGCCCGGCCCCGTCACGTAGCTCGATCGGGTACATGGCGATGCCTTGACGAGGGGCTGCGAGACTGGTGCGGTGAGGAAAGCAGCCCCCGCCCCGCGGGTCATCGCCGTCGTAGGACCCACCGCAGCCGGAAAGTCCGATCTGGGCGTAGCCCTGGCCCGTCATTTCGACGGCGAAGTCGTCAACGCCGACTCGATGCAGCTGTACCGGGGGATGGACATCGGTACCGCCAAACTGACGACCGAGGAGCGCGGAGGGGTCCCGCACCACCTCCTCGACATCTGGGACGTCACCGAGACGGCGAGCGTCGCCGAGTACCAGCGCCTCGCCCGCGTCGAGATCGACAAGCTGCTCGCCCAGGGCCGTACGCCGGTCCTCGTCGGCGGTTCCGGCCTCTACGTCCGCGGCGCGCTCGACGCCATGGAGTTCCCCGGCACCGACCCCGAGGTCCGGGCCCGCCTGGAGGCCGAGGTCACCCTGCGCGGCCCCGGCGCCCTGCACGCCCGCCTCGCCGCCGCCGACCCGGCCGCCGCGCAGGCGATCCTGCCCAGCAATGGCCGCCGCATCGTGCGCGCGCTGGAGGTCATCGAGATCACCGGACGGCCGTTCACCGCCAACCTGCCCGGCCACGAGTCCGTCTACGACACGGTCCAGATCGGCGTGGACGTGGCCCGGCCCGAGCTCGACGAGCGGATCGCGCTGCGCGTGGACCGGATGTGGGAAGACGGGCTGGTGGACGAGGTCCGCACGCTGGAGGCCGCCGGCCTGCGCGGCGGAGTCACCGCCTCCAGGGCGCTCGGCTACCAGCAGGTGCTGAGCGCCCTCGCCGGGGAGTGCACGCAGGAGGAGGCGCGCGCCGAGACGGTCCGCGCCACCAAGCGGTTCGCCCGCAGGCAGGACTCGTGGTTCCGCCGGGACCCGAGGGTGCACTGGCTCAGCGGGGCCGCCGAGGACCGGGGAGAACTCGCCGGACTCGCGCAGTCGTTGGTCGAACGAGCGGTCACAGCCTGATCACGTGATGGCATCGGGACGCCCCGCACGCCCGTCCCGGGCCTGACGGCGTGCCATCATCAAACTTCCGACGGTGCCGTCACCGGCGGTGAACGACGGCGTACGAAGTCCAAGTGGGGAGGGCGCGTGGCGATGGAGGCCGGCCCTCGTGACACCGGTCGGGACGACACCCGACGGGAAGCGGACCCGATGCTTCACAGCGCCGCCGCCGGCGGCGACGGCTTGTCCGGCGGAGCGCCGGTGGACGCCGACGGGCTCACCGACGGGCTGGCACTGCCCGCGGACGCCGACGCCGGCCTCGGACTGGGGCTGCCCGCGGATCCCGCGCGGCTGACCCCCGACGGCCCGGACGCGCCGGACTCCGCCGAGGCGGAGGCGGCCGCCGCCCCCGCCTTCGAGGTGGAACTGCGCCCGCAGCGCCGGCTGAGGCTCTGGCAGATCGCCCCCATCGTCATGCTGGCCGCCGCCGGATCCCTGATGTTCGCCTTCCCGCTCGCCTTCGAGTTCGGCGACGGCGGAGCGGTCGTCGCCATGCTCGGGTTCCTCATCAGCTGCTGCGCGGGCGGCTGGGGCCTGATGGCCGCGCGCCGGGTGGGCTACGCCCTGCCGGGGCTCCCGGCCCGCGGCTCGGGGCAGCGGCCCGACTGGCGCCTCGCCCTGCTGTACGCGCTGGTCGCGCTGGGTGTCGTAGCGCTCGCGGTGTACCGGGTGGCCCGGCTCCGGTAGCGGGGCGGCCCGGCTGTGGCGGGCGCCGGCTCGGTACCATGGGCGGGTGACGCAGACCAGCCTCTCCTTCCTCAAGGGCCACGGCACCGAGAACGACTTCGTGATCGTCCCGGACCCGGACAACGCCATCGACCTGCCGGCCTCCGCCGTCGCGCGGCTGTGCGACCGGCGGGCCGGGATCGGCGCTGACGGCGTGCTGCACGTCGTGCGCTCCGCCGCGCACCCCGAGGCGGCGCACCTGGCCGGCGAGGCCGAGTGGTTCATGGACTACCGCAACAGCGACGGCTCCATCGCCGAGATGTGCGGCAACGGCGTCCGCGTCTTCGCCCGCTACCTCCAGCACGCCGGGCACGTGGAGCCGGGCGACCTGGCCGTCGCCACCCGCGGCGGAGTCAAGCGGGTGCACCTCGACAAGACCGGCGACGTGACCGTCTCCATGGGCCGCGCCGAGCTGCCCGAGGGCGAGGTCACCGTCTCCGTCGGGGACCGTTCCTGGCCCGCGCGCAACGTCAACATGGGGAACCCGCACGCGGTGGCCTTCGTTGACAGCCTGGACGATGCCGGGAAGCTGCTGGACCCGCCCCCGTACAGCCCGGCGTCCGCCTACCCGACCGGTGTCAACGTCGAGTTCGTCGTCGACCGCGGCCCCCGGCACGTCGCCATGCGCGTGCACGAGCGCGGCTCCGGCGAGACCCGCTCCTGCGGCACCGGCGCCTGCGCGGTCGCCGTGGCCGCCATCCGCCGCGACGGCGCCGACCCGGCCGTCACCGGCGCGCCCGTCACGTACACCGTCGATCTGCCCGGCGGCACCCTGGTCATCACCGAGCACCCCGACGGGCGGATCGAGATGACCGGACCCGCCGTGATCGTGGCCGAGGGCGAGTTCGATCCGGCCTGGCTCACCGAAACGGCTTTCGCCTGAAGCTTCCCTCTAATGGGTGATCCGTTTCACGCTGAGCGAGAGGTGGACTGCGCCACGTGGTGGGGTCGGTAGCATCAGGCACCGGCCCTGCGGGCGCACCCCATGCCCACCACCGCCGGTCGAAGCCGTCGGAGGTGCCCATGAGTGCAGAGGCCACGAACCCCGAAGCACGTCCCGAAGCGCTCCCCGAACTTCGCAGACGCGGCCGGACCAGGCTTGACCTGCGACGACTCGGACGCGCTGCGCTGCTCGGCCCCACGCCCCGGGACCGGCTGCCGGACGCCATCGGCCATGTCGCCGAGGCGCACCGCGCCCATCACCCCGACGCGGACCTGTCGCTCCTGCGCCGCGCGTACCTGCTCGCAGAGACCTCGCACCGCGGCCAGATGCGCAAGAGCGGTGAGCCGTACATCACACATCCGCTCGCCGTGACGCTCATCCTGGCCGAACTGGGCGCCGAAACCACCACTTTGACGGCCTCGCTCCTCCACGACACCGTCGAGGACACCGACGTGACCCTCGATCAGGTCCGCGAGGAGTTCGGCGACGAGGTCTGCTTCATCGTCGACGGCGTCACCAAGGTCGAGAAGATCGACTACGGCGCCGCCGCCGAGCCCGAGACCTTCCGCAAGATGCTCGTCGCCACCGGCAACGACGTCCGCGTGATGTCCATCAAGCTCGCCGACCGACTGCACAACATGCGCACCCTCGGCGTGATGCGGCCCGAGAAACAGGCACGCATCGCCAAGGTCACCCGCGACGTCCTCATCCCGCTCGCCGAACGGCTCGGCGTACAGGCCCTGAAGACCGAGCTGGAAGACCTCGTCTTCGCGATCCTGCACCCCGAGGAGTACGAGCACACCCGTGCCCTCATCGCGGCCCACGCGGGCGAGCGCGACCCCCTGCCCGCCATCGCCGACTCGGTACGGTCCGTCCTGCGCGAAGCGGGCATCGCCGCAGAGGTGGTCGTACGGCCCCGGCACTTCGTCTCCGTGCACCGCATCTCCCTCAAGCGCGGGGAGCTGCGCGGCTCCGACTTCGGCCGCCTGCTGGTCCTCGTCGGGGAGAACGCGGACTGCTACGCCGTGCTGGGGGAGCTGCACACCTGCTTCACCCCGGTCATCTCCGAGTTCAAGGACTTCATCGCCACCCCGAAGTTCAACCTCTACCAGTCCCTGCACACCGCCTTCGCGACGCCCGAGGGGTACGTCGCCGAGGTCATCGTGCGGACCCGGCAGATGCACCGGGTCGCCGAGGCGGGCGTGGTGGCGCTCGGCAATCCGTACACCTCCCCGCAGCAGGCCGAGCCCGCGGAGCAGATCGCGGCGGCCGACTGCGACGAGGAACGGGTGGACCCGACCCGCCCCGGCTGGCTGTCGCGGCTGCTCGACTGGCAGCAGTCGGCGCCCGACCCCGACACCTTCTGGGACGTCCTGCGCTCGGAGCTGGCCCAGGACCGGGAGATCACCGTGTTCCGTGCCGACGGGGGCACGCTGGGACTGCCGGCCGGCGCCAGCTGTATCGACGCCGCCTACGCACAGCACGGCGAGGCGGCCCACGGCTGTATCGGCGCCCGGGTCAACGGGCGCCTGACCTCCCTGTCCTCCCGGCTCTCCGACGGGGACACCGTCCAGCTCCTGCTCGCGCACGACGCCTCCTCGGGGCCCACCGCCGACTGGCTGGACCACGCCAAGACCCCGGCAGCCCGGATCGCCGTCAGCAGCTGGCTGGAGGCCCACCCGGACGGGGCCCGGCCCGCCGACGCCGCCCCCAGGCCGCCGCTGTCGGTGATCGGCCTCCGCAGTGGCGGGGGCAACGCCGTCGCCGACCTGCCGGACGCCACCGTGCGGCTCGCGGGCTGCTGCACCCCGGTGCCGCCGGATGCCGTCGAGGGGTTCGTCGTACGCGGCGGGGCCGTCACCGTGCACCGGGTCCACTGCGCGACGGTGGCCCAGATGCGGGCGGTGGGCCGGACCCCCATCGCCGTGCACTGGCGGGCGACCGCGGACTGCCGGGTCACCCTGCTCGCCGAATCGTTCGGCCGCCCGCACCTGCTGGCCGATCTGACCGAGGCCATCGCCCGTGAGGGGGTCGAGGTGGTCTCCGCGACGGTGGAGCCGCCGGTCGAACAGCGGGTCCGGCACAGCTACACCCTGCAACTGCCCGACGCGACGGGCCTCCCGGCGCTGATGCGGGCCATGAGGGACGTGCCGGGGGTCTACGACGTCAGCCGGGCGTAAGTGACCCGACCCCTTTCGGGTGGAGCCGTCGCGCGCCGTTCGCGGGCGCGTGGCGGGCGCTGATAAGCGGTGGGGGATGCAGCTCACCTCCCCGCGCCTGCGCGCCGCCCTGCTCGCCGCGGCCTCGCTCAGCCTCGTCGCCGCCGTCGTGCCCCCGCCCCGGGCGCTCGGCATCGGAGACCCGCTTTTCCCCGAGCTCGGGAACCCCGGGTACGACGTCCTCTCGTACGACCTGTCCTTCGCGTACAAGGACAACAGCACCCCGCTCGACGCGGTCACCGTCATCGACGCGCGCAGCCTCGCGCGCCTCGAAACCGTCAACCTCGACTTCACCCACGGGAAAGTGGCCTCCGCCGAGGTCAACGGGGAACCCGCCACCTTCGCGAGCTTCGGCGAGGACCTCGTCCTGACCCCCGCCCGGCCCGTGGAGCCGGACCTGCCCCTCCACATCACCGTCCGGCACACCAGCGACCCGCGCGGCCGCGGCGACGGCGGCTGGGTGGTCACCGACGACGGGCTGGCGATGGCGAACCAGGCCGACGCCGCGCACCGGGTCTTCCCGTGCAACGACCACCCCGCCGACAAGGCGTACTTCACCTTCCGGGTGAGCGCACCGGCCGGGATGACGGCCGTGGCCAACGGGGTGCCGGGCGCACTGCCGGCCCGCCGGGCGGGCAGTGCGACCACGTGGACGTACCGGACGCTGCACCCGATGGCCACCGAGCTGGCCCAGGTGTCGATCGGCGACTCGGCCGTGGTCCACCGCACCGGGCCGCACGGACTGCCGCTGCGCGACGTGGTCCCCGCGGCGGACCGGGAACGGCTGGAGCCGTGGCTGAAGAAGACCGCCGGACACATCGAGTGGATGGAGGCACGGGTCGGCCGCTACCCCTTCGAGAACTACGGGGTGCTGATCGCGAAGGCCCGTACCGGCTTCGAGCTGGAGACGCAGACCCTGTCGCTGTTCGAGAGCGCACTGTTCGCGGGCAGCGGCGGCTACCCCGAGTGGTACGTCGAGTCCGTGATGGTCCACGAACTGGCCCACCAGTGGTTCGGCGACAGCGTGAGCCCGCGCACCTGGTCCGACCTGTGGCTCAACGAGGGCCACGCCACCTGGTACGAAGCCCTGTACGCGGACGGCCTCGGCAAGTACTCCCTGGAGCGCCGCATGCGCGAGGCGTACCAGCGTTCCGACCAGTGGCGGGCGGCCGGCGGCCCCCCGGCCGCGCCCAAGCCGGCCGCCCCGGGCGAGAAGATCGGGCTGTTCCGGCCCGCGGTCTACGACGGCGCCGCGCTGATCCTGTACGCGCTGCGGCAGGAGATCGGGGTCAAGGCCTTCGACCGGGTGGAGCGGCGCTGGGTGGGGGAGCACCGGGACGGGGTCGCGGGTACGGAGGACTTCGTACGGCTGGCCTCGCAGGAGGCGGGCCGGGACCTGGGGGCGTTCCTGCAGCCGTGGCTGTACGGGAACAAGACGCCGGCGATGCCGGGGCACCCGGAGTGGACCGCCCCGAAAAGCGTGTGACGCCTGCGGAACGGGCATGCCAATATCGTCGAGGCCGTTCCGCGGGGCGCCACCGGGGAATCTCCGCAGTCCGGGGGAATCCCAGGGGAGTGTCACACGTTGGACGTGACAGTGTTATGTCACGCGCGGGAGTAGCTTTGGCCTTGGCTCCGCTTCGCCTGACGCGGACGCATTCGAAAACGACGTAAGGATCCAATGACCTCCTCTTCTTCCCCTTCCCAGGACGCGCGGGACGACGCACAGGGTGCGCCGGACCCGCAGAGCTTCACCGAGAGCCTTCGGGCCGACGCCCTGATGGAAGAGGACGTCGCCTGGAGCCACGAGATCGACGGAGAACGGGACGGCGCCCAGTACGAGCGCTCCGAGCGCGCGGCCCTGCGCCGCGTGGTCGGCCTCTCCACCGAGCTCGAAGACGTCACCGAGGTCGAATACCGCCAGCTCCGCCTGGAGCGGGTCGTCCTCGTGGGCGTCTGGACCTCCGGCACGGTGCAGGACGCGGACAACTCCCTCGCGGAGCTCGCCGCCCTCGCCGAGACGGCGGGCGCGCTCGTACTCGACGGAGTGATCCAGCGCCGCGACAAGCCCGACCCGGCCACCTTCATCGGTTCCGGCAAGGCGCGCGAGCTGCGCGACATCGTGATGGAGAGCGGCGCCGACACCGTCGTCTGCGACGGTGAGCTCAGCCCCGGCCAGCTCATCGCCCTCGAAGACGTCGTCAAGGTGAAGGTGGTCGACCGGACCGCGCTCATCCTCGACATCTTCGCCCAGCACGCCAAGTCCCGTGAGGGCAAGGCGCAGGTCGCACTCGCGCAGATGCAGTACATGCTGCCGCGACTGCGCGGCTGGGGTGCCTCGCTGTCCCGGCAGATGGGTGGCGGCGGCGGTGGCGGCATGGCCACCCGCGGCCCCGGTGAGACCAAGATCGAGACTGACCGGCGCCGGATCCGCGAGAAGATGGCGAAGATGCGCCGGGAGATCGCGGAGATGAAGACCGGCCGCGACATCAAGCGGCAGGAACGGCGCCGCAACAAGGTGCCCTCGGTCGCCATCGCCGGATACACCAACGCGGGCAAGTCCTCGCTGCTCAACCGCCTCACGGGCGCGGGCGTCCTGGTGGAGAACTCGCTGTTCGCCACCCTCGACCCGACCGTGCGCCGGGCCGAGACCCCGTCCGGCCGGATCTACACCCTGGCCGACACCGTCGGCTTCGTCCGGCACCTGCCCCACCACCTCGTCGAGGCGTTCCGCTCCACGATGGAGGAGGTCGGCGACTCCGACCTCATCCTGCACATCGTGGACGGCTCGCACCCGGCGCCGGAGGAGCAGCTGGCGGCGGTCCGCGAGGTCATCCGCGAGGTCGGCGCCGTCAAGGTGCCCGAGATCGTGGTGATCAACAAGGCGGACGCGGCCGACCCGCTGGTGCTCCAGCGCCTGCTGCGGATCGAGAAGCGCTCCATCGCCGTCTCGGCGCGCACGGGTCAGGGCATCGAGGAACTCCTCGCGCTCATCGACGCCGAGCTGCCGCGGCCGGCGATCGAGATCGAGGCCGTGGTGCCGTACACGCGCGGCGGGCTGGTCGCCCGGGCGCACGCCGAGGGCGAGGTGATCTCCGAGGAACACATCGAGGAGGGCACCCTGCTCAAGGCACGGGTGCACGCGGAACTGGCCTCGGAGCTCGCTCCGTACGTGCTCGCGAAGCACTGACGCGTACCGGAACCGGATGAACCACTGAGGGCCCCCGCAGCAGCGGGGGCCCTCGGTCATGTGGTGCGCTGAGGCGGTTACTTGAACTTGCCGCTCACGGCGTCGAAGACGCCCTTCGCCTCCGGACCCAGCCGGGGCCCGGCCAGCCAGCCCGCCTTCGCGGGGCCGATGGAGGTGTTCGACACCAGCGCGGGCTTGCCGTCCGCGCCCGCCGCGACCCAGCCGCCGCCCGAGGAACCGCCGGTCATCGTGCAGCCGATGCGGTACATCACCGGGTCGGTCGCGTTCAGCGACAGCCGGCCCGGCTTGTCGGCGCACTGGAACGCCTTCTGACCGTCGAACGGAGCCGCCGCCGGGTAGCCGGTGGCCGTGATCTTCGCGATCTTGGACGTGGCCTGGGCGGTGAACTCCACCGGGAGCGCCGTCCCGACCGTCTCCTCCAGCGACTTGCCGCCACCCTTCTCGGGGGTCACGTGCAGCACCGCGAAGTCGTACGGAGCACCCGCGCCGCCGGTCGGACCGCCCGTCGCGATCCACTGGTCGGAGGTCTGCGCCCAGTCGCTCCACCACACGCCGTACGGGGCCACTTCCTCGCGGGGCGCACCCTTGAGCGCGGCCGCGGACTTGCCCTTGTTGTTGTACGACGGGACGAAGGCGATGTTGCGGTACCAGCCGCCGGCCTTGCCTGCGTGCACGCAGTGGCCGGCCGTCCAGACCATGTTGGACTTGCCGGGGTGCGCCGGGTCCTTGACCACGGTCGCCGAGCAGACCATCGAGCCCTCGGGACCGTCGAAGAACACCTTGCCGGAGGCGGGAACGCTCTGGTGGTACGGCGCGGCCGCGGCCTTGGCGGCCACCGGAGCCGGGGTCGGGTCGGTGACGCCCTGGTCCTTGCCCGCGTCCGGGTCGACGGCGGGAGGCTGCGGAGTCTTGGCGGCGTCACGCATCCGGTCCGGGTCCCAGAGGTCCTCGATGATCGGGTTGATGTAGTCGCCCGCCTCGCGGAGCCAGTCCTCCTTCTTCCAGTTCTTCCACTCACCCCCCTTCCACTTCTCCAGGTCGATGCCGTGCTCCTTGAGCTTGTCCTTCAGTCCGTCCGGGATCTTCACCCCGTCCAGGCTGGTGGGCAGGCTCACGGCCACGGTCGGCTTGGCGTCGGTCTCACCGTCGCCGGGCCCGCAGGCCGCGGCGGTCAGCGCGAGCGCGGCCGAGCACAGGATCGCGGTGACCGGTCGGATCGGTCGCATGTCGTGAATCCCCCTGGGTGGTTCTTGGTTCGGGATGGTGCCTGGTAGGCGGGCGCCTGAGTTGCAGCACCCCACTATGCCGCTGCCGTGGGGGACGGCACAGCCCGGGGCATCGGTTCCCCCCGGGCGCCGGTTCCATCGGGCGCCGGCGCCCGGGCCGGACAAGGATCTTGGGCCCACCCGTGATCCGTCGCCGCCACCGTCGTTGGTACGTACGGGGGATGGGGGAGCAGCGTGGGTGTTCGAAGCGCACCCCGGAAGAGCAACCGTGCGGGAGGAGCGACACTCGTGCCTTTGACGGCTTGGACGGGCGAGCGGGCCACGGCCGGGGCGCAGGTCCCGGGGCGGGCGAACCGGGTTCCGGAGGCGGGGCAGTTCGGGGGAGGGGGGCAGGATGCGGCTCCGGGGTCGGAAACCGCTCCGGGGTCGGATGCGGCTCTGAGGTCGCATGCGGCTCCGGGGTCGGCCGCGGGCGAGGGGATCCTGCGCAGGCAGGCGCAACGGGAGTCCGCGGCACGGACGTACGCGCGCTCCCTGCCCATCGTGCCCGTGCGCGCACGGGGGTTGACCATCGAGGGGGCGGACGGACGCCGCTACCTCGACTGCCTCTCCGGCGCCGGAACCCTCGCCCTCGGCCACAACCACCCGGTGGTGCTCGAAGCCATCCGCGGGGTCCTCGACTCGGGAGCCCCGCTGCACGTGCTGGACCTCGCGACCCCGGTCAAGGACGCCTTCACCACCGAACTGTTCGCCAACCTGCCCGCGGAACTGGCCGCGGACGCCCGCATCCAGTTCTGCGGACCGGCCGGGACGGACGCGGTGGAGGCCGCGCTCACCCTCGTCCGCACCGCGACCGGCCGGTCCGGGATGCTCGCCTTCACGGGGGCCTACCACGGCATGACCGCGGGAGCACTGGCCGTCTCCGGCGGGGCCACGGACGTCACGGTGACCCGGCTGCCGTATCCGCAGGACCGCCGCTGTCCGTTCGGAGTCGGCGGGGCCGAGGGGGCGGAACTGGCGGCCCGGTGGACGCGGAGCCTGCTCGACGACCCCAAGAGCGGGGTGCCCGCACCCGCCGGGATGATCGTCGAACCCGTCCAGGGAGAGGGCGGAGTCCACCCCGCCCCCGACGCCTGGCTGCGCGCGATGCGGGAGATCACGGCGGAGCGGGGGATCCCGCTGATCGCCGACGAGGTCCAGACGGGGGTCGGGCGCACCGGGGCCTTTTGGGGGGTCGACCACGCGGGGGTGGTCCCCGACGTGATGGTGCTGTCCAAAGCCATCGGGGGCAGCCTGCCGCTCGCGGTGATCGTGTACCGGGCGGAGCTGGACCAGTGGGCCCCCGGCGCCCACGCCGGCACCTTCCGCGGCAACCAGCTGGCCATGGCGGCGGGCACCGCGACCCTGGCCTACGTCCGGGAGAACGGCCTCGCGGAACGCGCACGGACCTTGGGGGCGCGCATGCTCGCCGCGCTGCGCGGCCTGATGCCGGCCCATCCGTGCGTGGCGGACGTACGGGGCCGCGGGCTGATGATCGGCGTCGAACTCGCCGACCCCGACACCGGGGAAGCCTCGCCCGACCTCGCGGTGGCCGTCCGCCAGGCCTGTCTGGACCGGGGCCTGATCGTCGAACTCGGCGGCCGCCACTCCAGCGTCGTCCGCCTCCTCCCCCCTCTCACCCTGACCGACGAACAGGCCTCAGCCGTCCTCGACCGCCTCGCCGACGCCATCTCCGCCGCCACCCGCCGCTAAGGACCCCGATGCCCGACCCCCTCCACCCCTCGGCCCCCTTCCCACCCCCCACCGACCCGCTCCACCCAACGCCCACCCCGCTCCCCCCGCCCCTTTCGGCACACCCACCGGCCAACCCGGTACACCCACCGCAGCCGCAGCCGCAGCCGCAGCCGCAGCCGCAGCCGGTGTCTGCCGCACCGCTGCCTCCTCTGGCGCCCGCCGGGCAGCTGCCTCCTCTGGCGTCTGCCCCGCTGCTGCCTCCGTCGGCGTCCGCCCTGCCGCTGCCGCAGCCGGCGTCCGCCGCACCGCAGCCGCAGCTGGCGTCCGCCCCGCCGCTGCCGCAGTCGGCGTCCGGCCCGCTGCTGCCTCCGTCGGTGTCCGCCCTGCCGCAGCCGGCGTCTGCCGCACCGCTGCCTCCTCTGGCGCCCGCCGGACCACTGCCTCCGTCGGCGTCTGCCGCACCGCAGCCGCAGCTGGTGTCCGCCCCGCCGCTGGCCCAGTCGGCGTCCGGCCCGCTGCTGCCTCCGTCGGTGTCCGCCCCATCGACGCCGCTGCCCACGACACCGCCGGGATCCCCGCAGCCTCCGGCCGAGTCCGAGCCGGACCTTCGGCCCGCCCTTGCCGCTGCCCCTGCCCTGCCGTTGCCGACTGATCGGCTGGATTCGCCGCTTCCGCAGGCCGCTTCTGTGCCGCCGCGGTCGACGACGCCTGCCGCGCCACCACAGCCGTCATTCACTCAGGCTGCGTCCGCCCTTCCGCCACGGGCGCCCGCTGATCCGCAGCCGTCGGCGCACTCTTCGCCTGCTGCCGCTTCGCCACTGTCGGCGTCCGCTGACGCACTGGGTTCACCGACCCCTCCGGCTGCATCCATCTCGCCTTCTGCGGAGTCCGTCGACCACCCACGTTCCCCCCTCTCCGCGGCTGCGACGCCGCAGCCCATGCCGACGGGTACGCCACTTCAGGCAGGGAGCGGCGGTGCGGCCCCATCCCCGGAGACTCCTGCCGCTCCCCTCCCTTTCCGGTACGGGTACACACCCTCCGCGCCCGGCCCCGTCGGCTCTTCACCACTGCCGACCCAGGAGGAGACCGGGCCCCTCTCAGCGGCATCAGCCACTCCCGCCACCCCGGCCACCCTCGGGGCCCCACCGGCGGCCGCCCCGGGTTCGACTGCTGCGCCCGGGCACCGACCCCCGCAGCTCCCGACCGTCTCCCCAGAACTCCCGCAGCCGCCGACCCCCGCACCCGGGGCCCGGCCCGTTGCCGAGAGCACGCCGCCGCCGTCTCCCCCCGCCCCAGCCGACCCCACGCCGCAGCCGTTGCCGACCTCCGGCCCTGCGCCTACGCCGCCACCGCCCCCGATCCTCGGCCCTGCGCCTACGCCGCCGTTCCCGATGTCCGGCGCTGCGCCACTGCCGCCGTCCCCAACCTCCGGCCTTGCGCCGACGTCGCTGCCGGTCTCGACCTCCGGCCCTGTGTCTATGCCGACGTCGTCCCCGATCTCCGGCCTTGCGCCGACGTTGCTGCCGGTCTCGACCTCCGGACCTCTGCCTACGCCGACGTCGTCCCCGATCTCCGGCCTTGCGCCTACGCCGCTGCCGGTCTCGACGTCCGGCCCTGTGCTCATGCCGCCGTCGGACCCGATCCTGGGCGCTGCGCCTACGCCCCCCTCGACCTCGGCCCTCGGTGGCGCGCCGGTGCCACTGTCCGACGACCGCCCCTCTCCGTCCCTGACGGCCTCCACCGGGCACCTGCCCGCCCGGCCCGGGAAGCCTTCCGGTACGGAGCCCACGGCTCCTGGTCCGAGCCCGACCCCGGCCGTCGCGGGGGCCCCGGACGGGCCGGTGTCCGTCAGCGCCACCTCGGCCCTGGCGGCTGAGCCCGCGCTGCTCACCTCCTCCGTCTCCCCGGACGGCGGTCCGGGCCCGTCACCTTCCGGTGCTACGGCGCACCCTGAGCCGCCCGCTTCTCCTCCGGCCCCGGGCACCACCGAACCTCCGCCCGCTGCCACCGCGTGGCAGCCGCCACCCGCTCCAGCGGAACGTTCTTTCCAGCCCGCCTTCACTCCGGCTGTGGCCGCCGCCCCTTCCCCCGCCCTCACCACGTGGCCGCCACTGCTCGCTCCAGCCGACAGTGCCCCCGGGCCCGCCGCTGCTCCGGCCGTGTCCGCCGCCCTTTCCCCAGCCCCCAACGCCTGGCCGCCGTTGGCCGGTGCCGTGGCATGGTCCGGGGTGTCGGCTACCGGTGAAGCCTCCGGCAGCGCGGCTTCGGGGCCGGCTTCCGGCGCTGCGGCCGACGCTGGTCCGGCTGGCAGGGCAGGGGGTCTGCCGGCCGAGGGTTCCGCGGAGGCCCGGGGAGCATCGCCCGGCTCCGGCTCGGCGGCCGACCCGGCTCCGCCCGGCCCGGAACGTTCGGACGGGCGGCCCCCGGGGGCGCAGGGCAAGGCCGTGCCGAAGGGGCCCTCCGCGGCGGCCCCTTCGGCCACCGGTGCTACCGGCGTACCCCTCGCCACCCAGGACGGGACGGCCCCGCGAACCGGTGCAGCGGAACCGGGGGAGCGGCGGGCCCCAGCGCCTGCATCGCCGGGGGACGGCTTCACTGGTGCTGACGGTGCTGACGGTGCGTTCCCGGGCATGCCTGCCGCGGGCATGCCCTGGCCGGCGACCGAGCCCCAGGCACCCGCCGCGGTGCCGCGGCAGAAGGACGGCGCCGTCCGACCCCGCGCGGGAGCCGCGGACCCGTTGGACCACCCCGACCCCAGGGTCGCCGCCGAGGCGGCCTCGGTGGAGAACCTGCTGCGCTGCTGGGTCCGCGAGACCGGACTCGAACAGCCCGTCGGCCCCGTCCTGCGCATCCCCCTCCCCGCATCCGGCGCCGCCCTGCTCGTCGCCGTCCGCTACTGGTCCCCCGCCGGCTGGCACCGCTTCGGCCCGGCCCGCATCGAAGGCGTCCCCGCCGACGCCCCCGCCGTGGACGCGGTCACCCTCGCGGCGCTGATCTCCCGCGAAGGCGGCGGCCCCGGAACCGGCGCCCACAGCGACGGCACCCACAGCGACGGCGACCCCGGCGGCGCCGACCTCGTCGGCCGGGTCGCCGACTCGGTGCGCCGGACCACCGAGTTCATCACCGACCGCCGCCAACGCCCGTCCGCACCCGCCCCCGTAGCCGCGGACCGGTTCCTCACCGCCGAACAGTCCCTCCTTCTCGGCCACCCGCTGCACCCGACCCCGAAGAGCCGCGAAGGGCTCTCGGAAGCCGAAGTGCGCCGTTACTCACCCGAACTCCACGGCTCCTTCCCCCTGCACTGGGTGGCGGTCGAACCCGCCGCCCTCGCCACCGACTCCGCCTGGACCGAACGAGGCCGCCCGGTCTCCGCCGCCCGCCTGCTGGGCCGCCTCGCCCCCGGCCTTCCCATGCCCGACGGCGCCACCCCCCTTCCCCTTCACCCCTGGCAGGCCCGCGACCTGCTCCAGCGCCCCGCGGTCGCCGCCCTCCGCGACGCGGGACTCCTGCACGACCTGGGCCCGTACGGCGCCCCCTGGTATCCGACCTCCTCCATCCGCACCGTCCACCAGCCCGGTGCCCCCGCGATGCTCAAGCTCTCCCTGGGCCTGCGCATCACCAACTCCCGTCGCGAGAACCTCCGCAAGGAACTCCACCGCGGGATCGAGGTGCACCGACTGCTCCGCACCGGACTCGCCGAGCGGTGGCAGGCCGCCCACCCCGGCTTCGACATCGTCCGCGATCCCGCCTGGGTCGCCGTCGACGCCCCGGACGGCGCACCCGTCCCCGGACTCGACGTCCTGCTGCGTCACAACCCCTTCCGACCGGGCGACGACGCCCTTTGCGTCGCCGCACTCACCGCACCCCGCCCCTGGCCTGGGCGGACCACTATGACCTCCCGCCTCGCCGAGACCGTCTCGCGCCTCGCCGCCACCACCGGGCGGACGACCTCCGCCGTCGCCGCCGAGTGGTTCCTGCGCTACCTAGAACACGTGGTCCTGCCGGTCCTCGCCTTCGACGCGCTCGCCGGCATCGCCCTCGAAGCGCACCAGCAGAACACGCTGGTCCTCCTCGACCCGGCCGGCTGGCCGGTCGGCGGCCGCTACCGCGACAACCAGGGCTACTACTTCCGCGCCTCCCGCCGCGCGGAACTGGAGCGCCGCCTCCCCGGAATCGGCGCCACGAGCGACACCTTCGTCTCCGACGCCGTCACGGACGAACGCTTCGCCTACTACCTCGGCATCAACAACGTGCTCGGTCTCATCGGGGCCTTCGGATCCCAGCGGCTCGCCGACGAACGCGTCCTGCTGGCCGCCTTCCGTCGCTTCCTCGGCAAGGCCACGGGCCTCGGCCCGCTCCCCGAGAAGCTGCTCGACTCGCCCACCCTGCGGTGCAAGGCGAACTTGCTCACCCGCCTCGGAGGCCTGGACGAGCTGGTCGGCCCCGTCGACACCCAGTCCGTCTACGTCACCATCGCCAACCCCCTTCACGATTGACGCGTCAGCACAGAAACGGAGAAGAGCCCCCGATGCCCTCCACCGACTTCCACACCGGCGTGCTCCTCACCGATGTGCTCCACATGGTCACGCCGCGTCTCAGCGCCGAGTCGCTGCCCCAGCTCGCCGAGGCCGATCTCCTTGACTCCCCGGCCGCCTGGGGCGGCATCACGACGCGGTCCGGCGTCTTCCGCCTCGAACCCGTACGACTCGACCGCGACCTGGACCTGCTGACCGGCTGGATGAACGACCCGCAGGTGGACGCCTATTGGGAGCTCGCCGGCCCGGCCGGCGTCACCGCCGCCCACGTATGGGCACAGATGGCCGGAGACAGCCGCAGCATCCCGTGCCTCGGCCTCCTCGACGGCATGCCGATGAGCTACTGGGAGATCTACCGGGCCGACCTCGACCCGCTCTCCGCGTACTACCCGGCGCGCCCCCACGACACGGGTATCCACCTGCTCATCGGAGACGGCACGAACCGTGGCCGAGGTCTGGGCACCGCGCTCCTGCGCGCCGTCGCCGACCTGGTGCTCGACAACCGCCCCCGCTGCATGCGTGTCATCGCCGAACCGGACATCCGCAACACCCCCTCCGTATCAGCCTTCCTGAACTCCGGCTTCCGCTGCCCCACCGAGATCGAACTGCCCGGCAAACGAGCCGCCCTGATGATCCGCGAGCGGGCGCTGCGCAATCTCCTCTGAGTGCCGCCCCCGTGCTTCCCGTACAGCCGGCCCGTTTCCGTACACTCCTTCACTTCCCTTACCTCTCACCTCGAAAACTCTGCGCCACGCAGCAAAGTTCCCGATCCTGAGGAGTCCCGTGCAGATCTTCCCCGCAGCCCCCGACTCCCCGGGCCCCCACTACTCGGACACCGTGCCCCCGTCGCCCCAGCACCCGTGCACACCGCCCGAACTGAACCGTCCGACCTGGGATTTCGCCGCCCGCCGCCTCCTCGCCAAGATGCTCGGCGAGTTCGCGTACGAGGAGATCATCACGCCGGTCCCCGCCCCGGCCGCCTCCGGCGACGCCTGGACGCTGACCCTCGACGACGGCAGCAGCCTCGGCTTCCGGGCCCGCCGTCGCTCGTACGGCAGCTGGCACGTCGCACCCGACACGATCACCCTCACCCCGCAGCCCGCCGCCCCGGGGGCGCCCGACGAATCCGGGTCACCGGCCGCCTTCGGGGACCCGTACGCCTTCCTCATCCGCGCGCGCACGCTCCTCGGCCTCGACGGCGCCACCCTCGGCCACCTCGTCCGCGAGCTCAGTGCCACGCTCGCCGCCGATGCCCGCATCGATCACACCGCGCTCACCGCGGACGTCCTCGCCGACCTGGACTACGCGGCCCTCGAAGGCCATCAGACCGGTCACCCCTGGCTCGTCCTCAACAAGGGGCGGATCGGACTCTCCGCCTCCGACACCGCCGCCTGGGCGCCCGAGGCCCGCACCGCCCAGCGCCTGCCCTGGCTCGCCGCGCACACCTCCCTCGCGCAGTACCGCGGCACCGCCGGCCTGGAGGACCCGGCCCGCCTCTACTCCGCCGAGCTCGACCCCGTCACCCGCGCCCTCTTCGACCGGACCCTGCGCGAGCGCGGCCTCGACCCGCTCGGCTACCTCTACCTCCCCGTCCACCCCTGGCAGTGGGACGAGGTCCTCCTGCCCCTCTTCGCCCCCGCCCTCGCCGCCGGAACCCTGGTCCCGCTCCCCGCCGACCCCGACCTCCGCCTCCCCCAGCAGTCGATCCGCACCTTCCTCAACCTCACCCGCCCCGACCGCCACAGCGTCAAACTGCCGCTCTCCGTCCTCAACACGATGGTCTGGCGCGGCCTGCCCTCGGACCTGGCCCTCGCGGCGCCCGCCGTCACCGCCTGGATCCACTCCCTGCGCGACGGCGACCCCTTCCTCCGCGAGGAATGCGGGGTGATCCTCCTCGGCGAGGTCGCCTCCGTCACGGTCCGCCACCCCGTCTACGACGCGCTGCCCGAAGTCCCGTACCAGTACAAGGAGCTCCTCGGTGCGATCTGGCGCGAGCCGCTGACCGGACACCTCGCCCCCGGCGAGCGGGCCCGCACCCTCTCCTCTCTCCTGCACACCGATCCCCGCGGCCGGTCCTTCACCGCCGAGCTCGTCGCCCGCTCCGGCCTGACACCGACGGTGTGGCTCCAGCGGCTCTTCGCCGCCCTGCTGCCCCCGCTGCTCCGCTTCCTCTACCGCTACGGCACGGTCTTCTCCCCGCACGGCGAGAACGCCGTCGTGATCTTCGACGAGCACGACGTCCCGGTCCGGCTCGCGGTCAAGGACTTCGTGGACGATGTCAACATCAGCGCCGAACCGCTGCCCGAGCTGGCGTCCATGCCCGACGAGGTCCGTGCGGTCCTGCTCACCGAGCCCGCGGACTTCCTTCCCCAGTTCATCCACTCCGGGCTCTTCGTCGGCGTCTTCCGCTACCTCTCCGCCCTCTGCGAGGACCGGCTCGGCGTTCCGGAGGACACGTTCTGGTCCCTCGTCCGGGCGGAGATCCTCCGCCACCAGGCCCGTTTCCCGGAGCTCAAGGAGCGCTACGAGCTCTTCGACCTCCTCGGTGAACGCATCATGAGGCTCTGCCTGAACAGGAACCGTCTCTACGAGGACGGCTACCGCGACCGGCCCGACCGCCCGCACGCCGTGCGGTTCGGGACCGTGCCGAACCCCCTCCACCGGTCATGACCGCTCGCCGGTGCGGCCACTGTCGGCGGGGCCCCGTAGGGTTGGCACTGCTATGACGAAGCCCTCCCTCCCCGACCTGCTGCACGCCGCCGTCTCCGCCGTCGGCGGCACGGAGCGCCCCGGCCAGGTGGCCATGGCCGAAGCCGTCGCCGAAGCGATCGACGACAACTCCCACCGCCTCATCCAGGCCGGTACCGGTACCGGTAAGTCCCTGGGCTACCTGGTGCCGGCCCTCGCGCACGGCGAGCGCGTGGTCGTGGCCACGGCGACGCTGGCCCTCCAGCGCCAGCTCGTCGAGCGCGACCTGCCCCGGACGGTGGAGGCGCTGCATCCCCAGCTCCGCCGCCGCCCGCAGTTCGCCATGCTCAAGGGCCGCTCCAACTACCTGTGCCTGCACCGTCTGCACGAGGGCGCCCCGCAGGACGAGGAGGAGGGCCTCTTCGACCAGTTCGAGGCGGCCACCCCGACCAGCAAGCTCGGCCAGGACCTGCTGCGGCTGCGCGACTGGGCGGACGAGACCGAGACGGGCGACCGCGACGACCTCACCCCGGGCGTCTCCGACAAGGCCTGGGCGCAGATCTCCGTCTCCTCCCGCGAATGCCTGGGCGCCACGAAGTGCGCGTACGGCGCCGAGTGCTTCGCCGAGGCCGCCCGCGAGCGGGCCAAGCTCGCGGACGTGGTCGTCACCAACCACGCACTCCTCGCCATCGACGCGATCGAGGGCGCCCCGGTGCTCCCGCAGCACGAGGTGCTGATCGTCGACGAGGCCCACGAGCTGGTGTCCCGGGTGACCGGGGTCGCCACGGGAGAGCTCACCCCGGGCCAGGTCAACCGTGCCGTGAAGCGTGCGGCGAAGCTGGTCGACGAGAAGACCGCCGACTCCCTGCAGACCGCGTCCGAGACCTTCGAGCGGGTCATGGAGCTGGCCCTCCCCGGCAGGCTGGAGGAGATCCCCGAGGACCTCGGCTATGCGCTGATGGCCCTGCGGGACGCCTCGCGCAGCGTGATCTCGGCGATCGGCACCACGCGCGACAAGTCCGTCCACGACGAGGACGCCGTCCGCAAGCAGGCGCTCGCCGCGGTGGAGAGCGTGCACGGGGTGGCGGAGCGGATCGTGGCCGGCTCCGAGTACGACGTGGTCTGGTACGAACGCCACGACCGCTTCGGCGCCACCCTCCGGGTCGCCCCCCTCTCGGTGTCCGGCCTGCTGCGCGAAAAGCTGTTCGCGGACCGCTCGGTGGTCCTGACCTCCGCGACCCTCAAGCTCGGCGGCGATTTCAACGGGGTCGCGGCCTCGATGGGCCTGTCCCCGGAGGGCGTCGAGGGGGAGGACGTCCCGCAGTGGAAGGGGCTCGACGTCGGTTCGCCCTTCGACTATCCCAAGCAGGGCATCCTCTACGTCGCCAAGCACCTGGCCACCCCCGGCCGCGAGGGCACCCGTGGCGACATGATGGACGAGCTCGCGGAGCTGATCGAGGCGGCGGGCGGCCGCACCCTCGGACTGTTCTCCTCCATGCGCGGGGCGAAGGCCGCCGCCGAGGAGCTGCGCGGCCGGCTCGAGAACCCGATCCTGCTCCAGGGCGAGGAGACGCTCGGCGAGCTGATCAAGGCCTTCGCGGCCGACCCGCAGACCTGCCTGTTCGGGACCCTGTCGCTGTGGCAGGGCGTGGACGTGCCCGGGCCCAGCTGTCAGCTGGTGATCATGGACAGGATCCCGTTCCCCCGTCCCGACGACCCGCTGATGAGCGCCCGGCAGAAGGCGGTCGAGGAGCGCGGCGGGAACGGCTTCATGTCCGTCGCGGCGACGCACGCGGCCCTGCTCATGGCCCAGGGCGCGGGCAGGCTCGTACGGGCCACCGGAGACAAGGGTGTCGTGGCGGTCCTGGACCCCCGGCTGGCCACGGCCCGGTACGGGAGCTTCCTGCGGGCGACGCTGCCGGACTTCTGGTACACCACGGACCGCAATCAGGTCCGCCGCTCACTCGCCGCGATCGACGCCGCGGCGAAGGCCGACGAGAAGTAGCCCTCGGAAGTACGCGCAGTAGTTCCCGGAAGGGCGGGACACAAAGCAGCTCCGGGACCGGCGCAGTAGGTCCCGGAGCTGGATGGGGGCGCAGGCGATCAGAGCCGGCGCAGTACGGCCACGACCTTGCCGAGGATGGTGGCCTCGTCGCCGGGGATCGGCTGGTAGGCGGCGTTGTGCGGGAGCAGCCAGACATGGCCGTCCTCGCGCTTGAAACGCTTGACCGTGGCCTCGCCGTCGAGCATGGCGGCGACGATGTCGCCGTTCTCCGCGACGGGCTGGCGACGGACCGTGACCCAGTCGCCGTCACAGATGGCGGCCTCGATCATGGAGTCGCCGACGACCTTGAGGCAGAAGAGCTCTCCGTCGCCCACGAGCTGGCGGGGGAGGGGGAACACGTCCTCCACCGACTCCTCGGCGAGGATCGGGCCACCGGCCGCGATCCGGCCGACCAGGGGCACGTACGAGGCGGCGGGCTTGCCCGTGGTGTCCGTGGGCTGCGAGCTGGGCTGGTCGGAGCCGCGCACCTCGTACGCCCGGGGGCGGTGGGGGTCGCGGCGCAGGAAGCCCTTGCGCTCCAGGGCCATCAGCTGGTGCGCGACCGACGAGGTGCTGGACAGGCCGACCGCCTGGCCGATCTCCCGCATCGACGGCGGGTAGCCGCGCCGCTGCACCGAGTCGCGAATGACCTCGATGACCCTCCGCTGCCGGTCCGTGAGCCCGGAGCTGTCGGCGCGGATGCCTGGAGGCCGCCCTGGCAGCGAGCGTGCGGGGCGTACGGGCTCCGCCTCCGGGTTCAGACTTGCGTCATTCATGGCATGCACCGGCTCAAGTCGGCTCTGGGAGCGGTTCTGGGCAGTGATGGTGGCACTGTCTGCGGTGGTGGTCACGTCGTCGGCCCCTCTCGAAATGTTCTCCCTAGCTGGACAACGGTAGTTGCTTTCGAAAGGTTGCGCCAAACACACGTTCGAGTGAAAAATCGGAGATCACCCATCGTGTTCACTTCGTGAGGTGTATATGCCGCCGGCGGGCCGTCCGGACCGAACGGGGGTTCGGCTGCGGAGCCACTGCTTACGGTACCCTTCCGGGTCGGGTCGCCACCGTCCGGGTCTGCGCCCAGTGTGGCACCGCGAGGCCTGTCATCCGGCCATCGGACGCGGCGACACGCGGAGCGGTGTAAATCCACCACAACCCAAGATCTAGTGGTTGGATGAGCGCTGCCACCCAGAAGTTGTGGTCCTCGGTCTGCCGGGGCCCCCGACATCGCATATGCTTGTGGCTGCTTCGAGAGCCTCCGACAGAGCTTCGTCTCTGCCGTTCTGGGGTCTCACGAGGTGATTCAGTCGTGCCAAGAGGAGGGTGAGGGAACCATGCACTGCCCCTTCTGCAGGCACCCCGACAGCCGTGTCGTCGACAGTCGGACCACCGACGACGGCACGTCGATCCGCCGGCGCCGCCAGTGCCCCGACTGCTCCCGTCGCTTCACGACGGTGGAGACGGCCTCGCTGATGGTGATCAAGCGCAGTGGGGTGACCGAACCCTTCAGCCGCACCAAGGTCATCTCCGGCGTGCGCAAGGCGTGCCAGGGGCGGCCGGTCACCGAGGACGCCCTCGCCAAACTCGGCCAGCGGGTCGAGGAGGCGCTGCGCGCCACCGGGAGCGCCGAGCTGACCACCCACGACGTGGGTCTGGCCATACTCGGCCCGTTGCAGGACCTCGATCTGGTCGCGTACCTCCGGTTCGCGTCCGTTTACAAGGCGTTCGACACACTCGAAGACTTCGAGACCGCCATCGCGGAACTCCGCGTGCCGCGGCCTCACGAAGAGTGCGAGCCCGGTGGGACCGCTCCGGTCCCCGTGCCCGCCTCCGCCGCCGACTGACCGGCCTGCCCGTTCCCCGTCGCATGAGCGTCGCGGAACGGCCGGTGGGTCTGGCGAAGAAGACGTAGATACAAGACACACAGCACCGTGCCGCGGAATAGCGCTGGCACTTTAGGGCGTTTTGCCCGCATTGGGAGGAACGGCATGACAGAGACGGCGAGCAGCTCGGCACGAGGTTCCCGCGCCAAGGGCACCAAGACTGCCAAGAGCGGCCTGCGTATCGAGCGCATCCACACCACCCCGGGCGTGCACCCGTACGACGAGGTGACCTGGGCGCGCCGCGACGTCGTCATGACCAACTGGCGCGACGGCTCGGTCAACTTCGAGCAGTACGGCGTCGAGTTCCCCGACTTCTGGTCGGTGAACGCGGTCAACATCGTCACCAGCAAGTACTTCCGCGGTGCGGTCGGCAGCCCGCAGCGCGAGACCGGTCTGCGGCAGCTCATCGACCGGATCGTGAAGACGTACACGAAGGCCGGCGAGGACTTCGACTACTTCACGTCGCCCGCCGACGCGGAGATCTTCGAGCACGAGCTGACCTACGCGCTCCTGCACCAGATCTTCAGCTTCAACTCGCCGGTGTGGTTCAACGTCGGCACGCCCCAGCCGCAGCAGGTCTCCGCCTGCTTCATCCTGGCCGTCGACGACTCCATGGAGTCGATCCTCGACTGGTACAAGGAAGAGGGCATGATCTTCAAGGGCGGCTCCGGCGCCGGCCTGAACCTCTCCCGCATCCGCTCCTCCAAGGAGCTCCTCTCCTCCGGCGGCAACGCCTCCGGTCCGGTCTCCTTCATGCGCGGCGCCGACGCGTCCGCCGGAACGATCAAGTCGGGCGGCGCCACCCGCCGCGCGGCCAAGATGGTCGTCCTGGACGTGGACCACCCGGACGTCGAGGACTTCATCGCGACCAAGGTGAAGGAAGAGGAGAAGATCCGCGCCCTGCGCGACGCGGGCTTCGACATGGACCTGGGCGGCGACGACATCACGTCCGTCCAGTACCAGAACGCCAACAACTCCGTCCGCGTGAACGACGAGTTCATGACGGCCGTCGAGAACGGCACCGAGTTCGGCCTGCGCGCTCGCATGACCGGCGAGGTCATCGAGACGGTCGACGCCAAGTCGCTCTTCCGCAAGCTCGCCGAGGCCGCGTGGGCCTGTGCCGACCCGGGCATCCAGTACGACGGTGTGATCAACAACTGGCACACCTGCCCCGAGTCCGGCCGCATCACCGCGTCCAACCCGTGCAGCGAGTACATGCACCTGGACAACACGTCCTGCAACCTCGCCTCGCTGAACCTGATGAAGTTCCTCGACGACGACGGCAAGGGCAACCAGTCCTTCGACGCCGAGCGCTTCTCCAAGGTCGTCGAGCTCGTCATCACCGCGATGGACATCTCCATCTGCTTCGCGGACTTCCCGACGCAGAAGATCGGCGAGAACACCCGCGCCTTCCGCCAGCTGGGCATCGGCTACGCCAACCTCGGCGCCCTGCTGATGGCCACGGGCCACGCGTACGACTCCGACGGCGGCCGCACCCTCGCCGCGTCGATCACCTCGCTGATGACCGGTACCGCGTACAAGCGCTCCGCCGAGCTGGCCGCGATTGTCGGCCCGTACGACGGCTACGCCCGCAACGCCGAGTCGCACAAGCGCGTCATGAAGCAGCACGCCGACGCCAACGCCGTCGCGCCGCGCACCGAGGACCTGGACAGCATCATCTGGGCCGCGGCCACCGAGGCCTGGCAGGACGTGATCCGCCTCGGCGAGAAGAACGGCTTCCGCAACTCGCAGGCCTCCGTCCTCGCGCCGACCGGCACCATCGGTCTCGCGATGTCCTGTGACACCACCGGTGTCGAGCCGGACCTGGCCCTGGTCAAGTTCAAGAAGCTCGTCGGCGGCGGCTCGATGCAGATCGTCAACGGCACCGTGCCGCAGGCCCTGCGCCGCATGGGCTACCAGGAAGAGCAGATCGAGGCGATCGTCGCCCACATCGCCGAGCACGGCGTGGTCGTCGACGCCCCGGGCCTGAAGCAGGAGCACTACTCGGTCTTCGACTGCGCGATGGGCGAGCGTTCCATCTCCGCGATGGGCCACGTGCGCATGATGGCCGCGATCCAGCCCTGGATCTCCGGCGCGATCTCGAAGACGGTCAACATGCCGGAGACGGCGACCGTCGAGGAGATCGAGGAGATCTACTTCGAGGCGTGGAAGCTGGGCGTCAAGGCGCTCGCGATCTACCGCGACAACTGCAAGGTCGGCCAGCCCCTCTCCGCGAAGAAGAAGGAAGAGGAGAAGGAGGAGGTCACCGCCAAGGCGGAGGACACCATCCGGACGGCCGTCGAGAAGGTCATCGAGTACCGCCCGGTCCGCAAGCGCCTCCCGAAGGGCCGCCCGGGGATCACCACCTCCTTCACGGTCGGTGGCGCCGAGGGCTACATGACGGCGAACTCCTACCCGGACGACGGTCTCGGCGAGGTCTTCCTGAAGATGTCCAAGCAGGGTTCTACCCTCGCGGGCATGATGGACGCCTTCTCGATCGCCGTCTCGGTCGGTCTGCAGTACGGCGTCCCGCTGGAGACGTACGTCGCGAAGTTCACGAACATGCGCTTCGAGCCGGCCGGCATGACGGACGACCCGGACGTGCGGATGGCGCAGTCGATCGTCGACTACATCTTCCGTCGCGTGGCGCTCGACTTCCTGCCCTTCGAGACCCGCTCGGCCCTCGGCATCCACTCCGCCGAGGAGCGTCAGCGCCACCTGGACACCGGTTCCTACGAGCCCCTCGACGAGGAGCTCGACACGGAGTCCCTGACGCAGGCGGCCCCGGTCGCCGCGGTCCAGACCGTGCCGGCCGTCCCGGCCGTCAAGCCGGTCGCGCTCGCCCCGGTCCCGGCCCCCAAGACGGCGCACTCCAACGCCGAACTGGTCGAGATGCAGCTCGGCGTCTCCGCCGACGCCCCGCTCTGCTTCTCCTGCGGTACGAAGATGCAGCGCGCCGGCTCCTGCTACATCTGCGAGGGCTGCGGCTCCACCAGCGGCTGCAGCTGACGAGCTCGAACGCTGCTGAGTCGCTGAGCAGCTGAGGAAGCGGGGACCGGCCTGGGGCCGGTCCCCGCTTTCGCGTCCGCGCTCAGTGGGGGAAGGTCCGGGCCGGGCGGGTGATCACCTCGTCGCGGAAGGCCGCGATGCGTGAGGAGACCTGGCGCATGAGGTGGGTGTCCTCGATCCGGTCGAGGTAGAGGCAGCGGGCGGCCAGGCCGGTCAGCTCGAAGGCGAAGCACAGGGACATCAGCGGGTTCACGAACAGCTCGCTGCCGCGGGTCCGGTCGGTGAAGCGGACGTCCCCGAAGGAGCCGCGGACCGCTGCCGCGATGGAACCGTTCACGATGCTCGGGTGTTCCGGGGTGCGGTCCTGCGCGTGGGCCACGGCGTCGAGGTACAGCGCGCCCTCGCGGGTGGCCCGGGGTATCGAGAACGCGCCGAGGTGGGCCCCGTCCCGCTCCAGTGCCGCGATGTTCTCCAGGACCAGCGCGTGGTTCACGCCGTGGTACGCGTCGACGCCGAAGCCGACCGAGACGACGAGACGCTCCGGTACGTCGTCCAGCGCGGCCAGTGCCGCCACGCTGGTCAGGTCCTCCTCCGGCGTGCCGAGCCCGGCCTCGTCGCCCCGCATCAGGATGTCGGTGCCCCCGTCGACCAGGACCACCGCGTCGATCCGGTGCAGGTCGATCAGTGCCCGGTAGGCGGCCCGCAGCGGTTGCACGCCGACCTGCGGGAAGGCGTACACGGTGGACGGGTACCCGTGCAGTTTCAGCCACTGGGCCAGGGTGCGTTCGGGGAAGTAGCTCTGGTGCGGCGCGGAGTCCGGGGTGATCGCGGCGAGATCCGGGGCCAGCCAGTCGTCCGTCGGGAGCCCAGCGAGCGCACTGAAGGAGAGGTTCGCGAGGTGAACCTCCTTGCCCTGGTGCAGGAGGGAGAGGGCGATCGGCAGGCCGGCGTAGACGTCGAAGCCGCCTCCGGCGCCGGTGACGAGGATCCGCTCGGCCGAAGCCAGGCGGGCGAAGAGCGGGTTGGTGTGCAGCGCGGTCATGATGGCCATGGTGCGGGGTGCCATGACAGGGCGCCCCTGAATATCGCGATGCGTCGAGCGATGCGTCGGGCGGGGAGTCGTGGGAGTCGTGGAAACCATGTGGAGCGGTGACGAGCTGGACCTGGACGCCTATCTCGCGAGGATCGGCTGGGATGGTGGGGAACTCCGCTCGGACCTCGGGACGTTGAAGGCGGTACACCGGGCGCACACCGGTGCGATCACCTTCGAAAGCCTGGACGTGCTGTTCGGCCGCCCCGTCGGGCTGGACGTCAAGACGGTCGAGGGCAAGATCGTGCACGAGCGCCGCGGCGGCTACTGCTACGAGCAGAACACCCTGCTGGCCGCCGCCCTGGAGCGGATCGGTTTCGCGGTCTCCGGACGCGGCGCCCGCAACCGCTCCCGGGGGGACGCCCTGACCGCGGTGACGCACGCCGTCCTCGTCGTCACCGTCGAGGGGGAACCGTGGCTCTGCGACGCCGGGTTCGGCTGGCAGGGCCCGCGCGAGCCCGTCCCGCTGGCGTGCCCCGGCGCCGAAGTGCGGCAGGGGGAATGGGCGTTCCGCGTCCGGGAGGAGGCGGACGGGGTCCTCGTGCTCTGCGCATGGCGTGAGGGCGTGTGGCGCGACCTGTACGCCTTCGCACCGCAGCCCTACC
Source organism: Streptomyces sp. NBC_00335 (assembly GCF_036127095.1). Taxonomy (GTDB): domain Bacteria; phylum Actinomycetota; class Actinomycetes; order Streptomycetales; family Streptomycetaceae; genus Streptomyces. The sequence continues at coordinate 2,219,417 of NZ_CP108006.1, read as the reverse complement.
ACCCCGTCGACTACGTGGTGCTGAACCACTACAGCTCCTCGCACCCCCGCTCCGCCTTCCTCGCCCGGGCCATCGTCCAGTACCCGGGCGAACAAGCCCGGGTGGCCCTCGTGGGGCGGGAGCTCTCCAGGCTGCTGCCCGACGGGCGGATGGAGCGGCGTGAGGTGCCGGCCGGAGAACTGCTCGCCCTGCTCGGCCGGGAGTTCGGGCTTCGGCTGTCCGAGCGGGACGCGGAGGAACTCCTTCGGTTGTACCGCGCCGAGGACTGACCCGGGCCCCGCCGGGACCGTACGATGGCGCAGTGCTGGTCAAGTGGATTCGCTGCACGGTGACGGACCGACGCGGGTTCGAGCGCGGGCAGCGCAAATGGGCGGGACTGCCGGGGGAACCGGGATTCCGGGGGCAGGGCGGCGGCTGGAGCCGGGGCCGGCAGGGGGTGGCGCACGTCTTCACGTTCTGGGAGAGCCGTTCCTTCTACGACTCCTTCATGGCGCGCTCGCACGACCGGTTGGCCGCGTCACAGAACGGCACCTACACCGACGCGCGGGTCACGCTCTTCGACCACCGCTTCGACGTGAAGACCGGCTTCGAGCCGCGGTTCACCGACGCCGACGTCGTCAGGGTCGCCCACACCCGGGTGCGGGAGGGGCGCGTGGACCATTTCGCGCTCATGCAGGAGAAGGTCTGGAACCCGGCCATGGCGGGCTCGCCCGGCATGGTCCGGGGCCTCTTCGGCGAGGCTCCGGGCCGTGAGTTCCTGGTGCTGTCGATGTGGCACGCGGCGGCGGAACACGGCAAGTACCGGCAGGAGCGCGTCGAGCGGCTGTCGCTGCGCGCCCAGATCCAGGCCGACGTGGAGGCCCTCACCGGGGACGTCGTCGACCTCGAACCCTCCTGGACGGTCTGACCGTACGCCGTGGGCGGCCGCGCCGGAGAGCTGACGGCAGGGCCGCCACCGGGGCCGTACGGCGTGCCCGGTCCCCGCGCCCGCCGATGGCCGAATAGGGTCGTGGGATGGTACGACCACGGCGCATCGTCCTTGTCCGGCACGGGGAATCGGAGGGCAATGCCGATGACACGGTGTACGAGCGGGAGCCCGACCACGCCCTCCGGCTGACCCCCACCGGTCGCGAGCAGGCCGCGGAGGCCGGCGGACGCCTGCGCGAGCTCTTCGGGGACGAGCACGTCAGCGCGTACGTCTCCCCGTACCGCCGGACCCTGCAGACCTTCCGGGAGTTGCGCCTGGACCCGACGCGCGTGCGGATGCGCGAGGAGCCGAGGCTGCGCGAGCAGGACTGGGGGAACTGGCAGGAGCGGGAGGACGTACGGCTGCAGAAGGCCTACCGGGACGCGTACGGCCACTTCTTCTACCGCTTCGCGCAGGGGGAGTCTGGCGCCGACGTGTACGACCGGGTCGGGGCCTTCCTGGAGAGCCTCTACCGCAGTTTCGAGGCCCCGGACCATCCCGAGAACGTGCTGCTCGTGACGCACGGCCTGACGATGAGACTGTTCTGCATGCGCTGGTTCCACTGGTCCGTGGCCGAGTTCGAGGCCCTCTCCAACCCGGGCAACGGCGAATACCGGATGCTCCTGCTGGGTTCCGACGGCCGGTACCGGATGGACCGCCCGTTTGAGCGGTGGACCACACCCGAGCCTTACGACCTGGACGGCTAGAGTGACGCGCGATGACCGCTGACTCCTCTCCCGAAGGGCGCTACGCACGCGCCATGGCCAGCCTCCGAGGGCTGGCCCTGGGCGACGCACTGGGTTCCCAGTACTTCGTCCCCGTGAACTACCCGCTGCTCAAGCGGCGCGAGCTGCCGGCCGGCAGCGATCCGTGGCAGTGGACCGACGACACCGAGATGGCCTGCTCGGTGGTGGCCGTGCTCGCCGGGCACGGCCGGGTGGACCAGGACGCGCTGGCCGCCTCCTTCGCCCACCACCACGATTTCGACCGCGGCTACGGGCCCGCCGTGAACCGGATGCTGCGCCTGGTCCGCGAGGGCGCCGACTGGCGCACGCTCGCCGCGGAACTCTTCAACGGGCAGGGCTCCTGGGGCAACGGCGCGGCCATGCGGGTCGCCCCGCTGGGCGCCTGGTACGCCGACGACCCGGAGCAGGCCACGCACCAGGCGGAGATCTCCGCCTACACCACCCACCAGCACCGTGAAGCGGTGTGCGGCGCGATGGCCGTGGCCGCCGCGGCCGCGCTGGCGGCCGATCCGGCCGGGCCGCCGAAGGCCGCCGACCTGCTGGACGGCGTCATCGCGCTCGTCCCGCGGAGCGCGGTGGGGGCCGGGGTGCGGCGGGCGCGCGACATGCTCGACTACGGCGACGCGACGACCGTCGCCGCCGTACTGGGCTGCGGGCGGCGCACCAGCGCCCACGACACCGTGCCGTTCGCCCTGTGGTCGGCGGCGCGGAGCCTGGACGACTACGAGCGGGCCTTCTGGACCACCGCCCAGGTGGGCGGAGACGTGGACACCACCTGCGCGATCGTCGGCGGAGTGCTGGGCGCGCGCGGGGACGCGGTGCTGCCGCAGGCCTGGCTGGCCCGGACCGAGGCGCTGCCGGCCTGGCTGCCGGAGGCGGACGGGTAGTGGGGTAGTCGGGTAGGGGACGGGGGAGGGGCGGGGCTGGTGGCGGTCCGTGCCGGTTCGTGCCCCTCCGTTTGTCACGGTCCTGCCACAGGCGTCTTTTGATCCTGTTCAAAACTGCATATGACCGGCCTACTCTGTCGGCTTCGCCTCCCCCGCCTGATGGGCGGGGGAGGCCGACAGGGGAGGGGAACCCGATGTCAGCAGAGAACGCCGAGACGGCGGACGAGCCGGGGGCCGCGGGTGCGGGGGCCGACACAAGGGCCGTTCCGGCCGCGCCCACGCCCGCTCCGTCCGCGCCCGCGCCACCCGCGCCGCCCGGCTGGGATCCCAAGGCCTGGCGGGCCCACCAGTTGCGCAAGGAGCGCGCCTCCTCCGGGGCCTGGTCGTTGGCCCCGCTCGCCTGGGCCGAGGCCGCGCGCCCGGCCGCCGTCGGACCCGTACCGGCCGTCGTGCTGGGCGCCGTACTCGCCTCCGGCATCGCCGCTTCCCTGCTCCTCGCCGACGGGCTGGGCCCGGGCCTGCTGCTCGCGGTGGTGCCCGCGCTGCTCGCCGCCTGCGCGGCCGCCCGCGCGGCGGGCCGCACGGTGCGCCCGTGGACCGCGCTCTGGGCGCTCGGCTGCCTCGCGCTGCTCGCCGTGCCCGCGCTGCGCGCCTCCGCCTGGCCGGCCGTGACGGCCCTGCTCGCAGCCCTCCTGACGGGCGCCCTGGCCCTGCACGGCAGCCGCAGCTGGCCCGGCATCCTGCTCGGCCCGGTCGGCCTCCTCGACTCCGCCGTCCTCGGGGTGCGCTGGGTCTGGAGCGGCCTGCGCTCGCGGGGCGAGGGGCGCCGCGAACGCTGGCTGCCGGTGGCGAAGGCCGTCGTGGTGGCGGTGGTCCTGCTGGCGCTCTTCGGCACCCTGTTCGCCTCCGCCGACGCCGCGTTCGCGGACCTGCTGAGCGGGCTGACCCCCGACATCAGCGGCATGGACGGCCCGGTCCGCTTCCTGCTCTTCGCGCTCGGCCTCGTCGTCGCGATCGCCGTCGCCCGGGCCGCCGCCGCCCCCTCCCGCTGGGACCGCATCGAGGTGCGCCCGGGGAAGGCGCGCTCCCGGGTGGAATGGGCCCTGCCGCTCATCGTGCTGAACCTGCTCTTCGCCGCCTTCAACGCCGTCCAGCTCGCCGTCCTCTTCGGCGGCTACCGCAAGGTCCTGGAGGCCACCGGCCTGACCTACGCCGAGTACGCGCGCCAGGGCTTCTGGCAGCTGCTCTGGGCCACCCTGCTCACCCTCGCCGTCATCGCGCTGGCCCTGCGCTGGGCCCCGCGCGACGGCGCCGGAGACCGGCGGCTGGTGCGCGTCGTGCTCGGCACGCTCTGCGTGCTGACCCTCGTCGTCGTCGCCTCGGCGCTCCGGCGCATGGACCTGTACGTGGACGCGTACGGCCTGACCAGGCTGCGGCTGTCGGTCGCCGGCGTGGAGCTGTGGCTCGGGCTGGTCATCGTACTGATCATGGCCGGCGGGCTGTTCGGTGCGCGCTGGCTGCCCCGCGCGGTCGTGGGGAGCGTCGTGGCGGCCGTACTGGCCTTCGGTCTGATGTCCCCGGACGGGGTGATCGCGGAGGGCAACGTCACGCGGTACGAACAGGACGGCAAGATCGACCTGGCCTACTTCCAGTCCCTCTCGGCGGACGCGGTACCGGCCCTGGACCGTCTGCCCGAACCCCGGCGCTCCTGCGCCCTGCGCGGGATCGCCCGGGAGTTGGAGGCGGCGGGCCGCACGCCCTGGTACGCGACGAGCCTGGGGGAGCGCCGGGCCCGGAAGATCCTGAGCGAGCGCGGGGTGAGCGCCTCGTACGAACAGTGCAGGAGCCTGGGGACCTTCGGGAGCCGCGTCGAGTACTAGGCCGGGCACGGCCCAGGAACCTGAGGGGCCCGGCGCGGAAGAGTCCCGCGCCGGGCCCCTCGTACGGGACCGCGTGCTCAGGCGGCCGGACCGGTCTTGGCGGTGGCTCCGTTCAGGGCCTCCAGGTCGCTCGCGCGCACGCGGATCACCAGCAGCGAGGTGAGCAGCGCGATCGCCGCCATGGCCACGGCGGCGATGAAGGCGGCGGCGATGCCCCGGGTGAGGACGAGGTCCCCCCAGGGGTCGGGCAGGCGTCCCGTCTGCAGGAACGCCGCCAGTTGTCCCTGGTCGGCGTGCGCCCGGAAGTCGGGGACCTGTTGGGCGGCCTCGTTGCGGCCGGCGGTGCCGAAGACGGTGACCAGGATGGAGAGTCCGAGCGAGCCGCCGACCTGCTGGCTGGCGTTGAGCAGCCCGGAAGCCGCGCCGGCCTCCTGCGGGGCCACTCCGGAGACGGCGGTCAGGGTGAGGGTGACGAAGTTGAGGCCCATGCCGAAGCCGAACAGCAGCATCGGGCCCAGCACCCCGGAGACGTAGGAGCTGTCGGTCTCGATGAAGGACAGCCAGGCCAGGCCGGCGCCGGTGAGGGCGGATCCGATGACCATGAACGGCTTCGGGCCGAAGCGCGGCAGCAGGCGCTGCGAGAGTCCGGCCGCGGTGATGATGGCGGCCGTGATGGGCAGGAAGCCGATGCCGGAACGGATCGGGGAGAAGCCCAGCACGTTCTGCACGAACTGGACGATGAAGAAGAACATGCCGAACATCGCGGCGGCGAGGCTGAGCATGATCACGTAGGTGCCGGTGCGGTTGCGCGCGGAGAACATGCGCAGCGGGATGATCGGATCGGGGGCCCGGGACTCGACGAGTACGAAGGCCGCGAGCAGCAGCACGGCCACGCCGAACGAGCCGATGGTCAGGCCGTCGCGCCAGCCGTCCTGGGAGGCCCGGATGAACCCGTAGACGAGCGCGGTCATACCGCCCGTGGAGGTGAGCGCTCCGGCGATGTCGAAGCGGCCCGGGTGGCGCTCGGACTCGTTGATGTAGAGCGGGGTCAGGAAGGCGATCAGCAGCCCGATCGGCACGTTGACGAAGAAGACCCAGCGCCAGTCGAGCCACTCGGTGAGCATGCCGCCGGCCAGCAGTCCGATGGCGCCGCCGCCCGCGGAGACGGCGGCGAACACGCCGAAGGCGCGGTTGCGTTCCGGTCCCTCGGCGAAGGTCGTGGTGATCAGGGCGAGGGAGGTCGGCGAGGCGATGGCGCCGCCGACGCCCTGGAGGGCGCGGGCGGCGAGCAACTGCCAGGACTCCTCGGCGAATCCGCCGAGCAGGGAGGCCAGGGTGAAGAGCAGGATGCCGGTCAGGAAGACGCGGCGCCGGCCCAGGATGTCGCCGGCGCGGCCGCCGAGCAGCAGCAGACCGCCGAAGGCGAGCGTGTAGGCGCTGATCACCCAGGACAGGTCGGTGGTGGAGATGGCCAGGTCGGTCTGGATGTGCGGGAGCGCGATGTTCACGATCGTTGCGTCGAGGACGACCATGAGCTGGCAGGCGGCGATGACGGTGAGCGCCACTCCAGGGCGCCCCCCTCGGCGGGCCGCGGCCGGTATTCGGAGTGTGGAGAGCTGAGGAGTTGTCACTGTGGGTCCCCCCAAGTGAAATAGTGAACGCAATCGTTCACGGCGATTCCACGGTAGGGAGCCGGAGTTAGTGAACGCAAGCGTTCACTAAGGCTGAAAAGGTGTGCGACGGACGCATGAGCCGGTCGGAGGTATCGGGAGTGGCGGGTTCACGCCGGTCGGTGGCGGCCCCGGGGCGCAGGCGCGGACCCGAACTCGAACGGGCGATTCTCGACGCCGTGTTGGAGCAGCTGGGCGCCACGGGCTGGAACGCCCTCACCATGGAGGGCGTCGCCTCGGGAGCGCAGACGGGCAAGGCCGCGCTGTACCGGCGCTGGCCCTCGAAGGCGGACCTGGTGGCCGAGGCGCTGCGGACGCGGCTGCCGCCGCTCGGCCGGATCGCGGACCTGGGATCGGCGCGCGAGGACCTGTACGCGGTGTGCGTGCGGATGCGGGACGTGATGCGGTCGCGAGCCGGGCAGGCGCTGAGGACGGTGCTTCACGAGTGCGATCACGTGCATGCCGAGCGGTTCCGCGACCTGGTCCGGGCAGGGCTGTACGAACCGGCGCACGTACTGATCGGGGAGCTGGTGCGCCGCGGAATCGACCGGGGGGACGTCCGGGCGGACGCGACCGGTCCGCTTCTCGTCGAGGTCATCCCGGCGCTGATGATGTACCGCGCGAAGGTGTGCGGGAGCGAATGGGCGGACGCGGAGATCGCCGAGATGATCGACGGGGTGATGGTGCCGCTGCTCAAGGTGTGAGACGGGGCGGGGTGGGTGGCGCGGCGCGGAGGTGTCTGGGGCGCGGCGGGAAGGGGCCGGCGGCGCGACGGGGAGGGGGCGGGGTGTGCAGGCGGCCCGGGGCGGCGTAACCTTGCTGGCGCCATGCCGTACGAAGCACCCACTCACACCGTCGAACGCTCCCTCCGAGCGACCACCGGCGCCAAGGTCATCGCCGGGGTCGACGAAGTCGGACGAGGGGCCTGGGCCGGTCCCGTCACCGTCTGCGCGGCGATCACCGGTCTGCGCCGGCCGCCCGCGGGACTCACCGACTCCAAACTGCTCACCCCCAAGCGCCGTGACGCGCTCGTCGGCGTCCTGGAGGACTGGGTCACGGCCTACGCCCTGGGCCACTCGTCCCCCGAGGAGATCGACGAACTCGGGATGACCGCCGCCCTGCGCCTCGCCGCGGTGCGCGCCCTGGAGGCGCTGCCCGTGCGGCCCGACGCGGTGATACTCGACGGCAAGCACGACTACCTCGGTGCGCCCTGGCAGGTCCGGACGGTGATCAAGGGCGACCAGTCCTGCGTCGCCGTCGCCGCGGCCTCGGTGATCGCCAAGGTCCGGCGTGACCGGATGATGGCCGAAATCGGTGAACAGGGCGGCGGAATCGCGGACTTCGCCTTCGCCGCCAATGCCGGATATCCCTCGCCCGTGCACCGGGCGGCGCTTGAGGAGCAGGGCCCGACCGCGTACCACCGGCTCTCCTGGTCCTACCTCGACGCCCTGCCCCGCTGGAGCCACCTCAAGAAGGTGCGCCGCAGCGAGGAATCGATGGAGCTGGAAAACGGAGGCCAACTCGGCTTCGATTTCTGATCGCACGTACGTGCCACCAACCGGTACGTTTCGCACCGGTGTTTGATAGATGTCAGCTCATGCCTCTCACCCCCGCCCCCGAGGAGCCTCAGATTCACGAGAGTGCCCAGGGTCCCCGCGTCACTCCGGCCGCCGGCCGCAGCGCGCAGACCCCCCGCCCCGTACCCGGTCCGCGTCCCGCACCCAGGCCCGCGCCGCCCGCGCCGCGGAAACCGCAGGCCACCCCCGTTCCCGTAGCCGCCACCGCACCTTCGGTCTCGGCGTCCGTACCGCAGGTCCAGCTGATCCCGGCATCCGCCGAGGGCGCGCTGGACGCGGCCGAAGAGGCCGTGGACCTGCTGCTCGACACCGGGCGTGCGCCCGGTGACATCCTGGTGCTCACCACCGGCGACCCGCACCCGTGGGCCGCGCACGAGCTGTCCTTCGGCGAGGCCGCGTACTGGGCCCTGCACGATGCCCGGGACGACGTCTTCTACGCGGACGCGGCGCAGGTTCAGCGCGCCGCCGGCCGTCCCGTCGTGGTCTTCGCGGCCAACGGCGGACTGGCCGACGCGGCTGCCGGAGCCCTGCCGGTCGCGCTCGCGCGAGCCGGTGCGCTCCTGATCGTGTGCGGGGAGCCGCAGCAGATCAACTCCGTGCTGGGTGCGGGCGTCTGACGTCCCGTACTCCCGCACGGTCGAGGGGTGGGGCGGCCCGGTGGCCGGCCCTGCCGAAGTCCGAGGCCTGACCAGCCGTACGCCCGTTTCCGGGTGTACGGCCGTTGGTCGTTCCCGGCTACGGGGCCTTGCGGGCTCAGCCTGCGGCGGCGCGGGCTCAGCGTGCGGCGGTGCGGCGCAGGGCCTCCGTGGCTCCGCCGCCGCCGCGCAGGGCGAGCGGGGCGAACTCGGACGGCGCATCGCCGAGGCGCTCGGGCCGGGAGTCCGAGCTGGGGCTCCGGCCGCCGCGGCCTTCGCCCAGCACCTGCCAGCCGCCCCGGGTCAGCGTGATGTACGCGCCGCAGCGCAGCCCGTGCAGGGTGCAGGCGTCCCGCAGCCCCCACATCCAGGCGCCGTCCTCCTCGGTCCAGCGCTCGTCGCCGTCTCGGCAGAACAGCAGCACGGCGGTCCGTACCGGGGTCCGCCGGCGCAGGTCGTGCGGGATGACCCGGCGCAGCCGGGACAGCAGGGCGTTGCGGTACTCCCAGCCGTCGGCCGCGGTGGAGCGCTGAACGAAGGAGGCGCTGGCCACGAGCCGCTCCTCGGGCCCGAGCACGGCGATCACCGCCGTGGAGGGGACGGGGCCGTGCCGTGAGTGCAGTCCGCTGACGACCTCGCGCGGATTGCGCAGGAGGGGGACGCCCGACGCCGTCCACTCGGACGGTTCCAGCAGCCTGCCATGCCGGCTGGCGCCACCGGTGGCCGTTCTCAGGGACGTGGTCGAGGGCGGGGCGAATCCGAAGGTCACGGTCCTCCCTTCGGGTACACGCCCGCGAACGGGCACAGCTGGAGTGCGGGCGCGCCGCGGCACGGCCCGGGAGAGCGCCGTCGGGCCGAACGGGAGCAAGACAATTCTCGCGTGGCCCGTGAGCATGCGGCAACGAGCAATTGGAGCCGCCGACCGGAATTCGCCGGTATGCCGTTCATATCCTTGCCCCGTCAAGGCGAAGATGACGCATTCGGTCCGGGCCGGAGCACGGGCACCAGGGGAAACAGCCCCGTGGCGGCCTTCCGCCGCAGCGGCCGTGCGGCGAGACGGACGGCCTGTGAGCCGGACGGTCACGCTGGGTGAGTTGGCCGATTGTCCTAGGCATCGGGTTGCATGGGGGCATGGACAACCTGGAGCTCCGCGCAGAAGCCGATGCCATCCTCGCTGAGCTGGTCGGTGCCCCGGGGGGTTCGGCGCGGCTGCGGGAGGACCAGTGGCAGGCGGTGTCCGCCCTGGTGGAGGAGCGCCGGCGGGCGCTGGTCGTGCAGCGCACGGGGTGGGGCAAATCGGCGGTGTACTTCGTTGCGACGGCCCTGCTGCGCCGTCGCGGCGCCGGTCCGACGGTGATCATCTCGCCGCTCCTCGCGCTGATGCGCAACCAGGTCGATGCCGCGGCGCGGGCCGGGATCCAGGCACGGACGATCAACTCGGCCAACCCGGAGGAGTGGGAGACGATCTACGGAGAGGTCGAGCGGGGCGAGACCGACGTTCTCCTCGTGAGTCCCGAGCGCCTCAACTCGGTGGATTTCCGCGAACAGGTGCTGCCCAAGCTCGCGGCCACGACCGGCCTGCTGGTGGTCGACGAGGCCCACTGCATCTCCGACTGGGGCCATGACTTCCGCCCCGACTACCGCCGGCTGCGCACCATGCTCGCCGAGCTCGCCCCCGGGGTGCCCGTGCTCGCCACCACAGCGACCGCCAACGCACGGGTCACGGCCGATGTGGCCGAGCAACTGGGCACGGGAGGCGGGGGCGCTCTGGTCCTGCGCGGCGCGCTGGACCGGGAGAGCCTGCGGCTCGGCGTACTGGAGCTGCCGAACGCGGCGCACCGGCTGGCGTGGCTGGGGGAGCGGCTGGGGGACCTGCCGGGCTCGGGGATCATCTACACGCTGACGGTGGCGGCCGCGGAGGAGGTCGCGGCCTTCTTGCGGCAGCGCGGGTATCCGGTGGCCTCGTACACGGGGAAGACGGAGAACGCCGACCGGCTGCAGGCCGAGGAGGACCTGCTCGCCAACCGGGTGAAGGCGCTGGTGGCGACCTCCGCGCTGGGGATGGGCTTCGACAAGCCGGACCTGGGCTTCGTGGTCCACCTGGGCTCTCCCTCGTCCCCGATCGCCTACTACCAGCAGGTGGGTCGTGCGGGGCGCGGCGTGGACCACGCCGATGTGCTGCTGCTGCCGGGGCGGGAGGACGAGGCGATCTGGGCGTACTTCGCCTCGGTGGGATTCCCGCCCGAGGAGCAGGTCCGGCGGACCCTGGACGTACTGGAGCAGGCCGGCCGGCCGTTGTCGCTGCCGGCGCTGGAGCCGTTGGTGGACCTGCGGCGGTCGCGGCTGGAGACGATGCTGAAGGTCCTGGACGTGGACGGCGCGGTCAAGCGCGTGAAGGGGGGCTGGACCTCCACCGGACAGCCGTGGGCGTACGACGCGCAGCGCTACGAGTGGGTGGCCCGGCAGCGGCAGGCCGAGCAGCAGGCCATGCGGGACTACGTGGCGACCACGGGCTGCCGGATGGAGTTCCTGCAGCGCCAGCTCGACGACGAGAAGGCGACCCCGTGCGGCCGCTGTGACACCTGCGCCGGGCCCTGGCTCGACCCCGCCGTGTCCCACGGCGCCCTCGACACGGCGACCGGCGAGCTGGACCGCCCGGGGGTCGAGGTCGAGCCCCGCCGGATGTGGCCCTCGGGCATGCCCGCCGTCGGCGTCGACCTCAAGGGCCGCATCCCCGTGGGCCAGCAGGCGGCCACCGGACGCGCGCTGGGCCGGCTGTCGGACATCGGCTGGGGCAACCGCCTGCGCCCGCTCCTGTCGGACCAGGCCGCGGACGGTCCGGTGCCGGACGACGTCCTGGCGGCCGTGGTGACGGTGGTGGCCGACTGGGCCCGTTCGCCGGGCGGGTGGGCCGGCGGCGCGATGGCCCGGCCCGTGGGGATCGTGGCCATGCCCTCCCGCTCCCGCCCGCAGCTGGTGGGCTCCCTCGCCGAGGGCCTGGCCCGGGTCGGGCGGCTCCCGCTGCTGGGGAGCCTCGCCTACACCGCACAGGCGGGCGAGTACGGCGTACACCGCAGCAACTCCGCCCAGCGGCTGCGCGCCCTGGCCGCCTCGTTCGCCGTCCCCGACGAACTCGCCGCCGCTCTGGCCGCCAACCCGGGCCCCGTCCTGCTCGTCGACGACTACGCCGACTCCGGCTGGAGCCTGGCCGTGGGCGCACGCCTCCTGCGCCAGAGCGGAGCCGACCAGGTGCTCCCCCTGACCCTCGCCCTGGCGGGGTGAAGGCACCTCGCCGGCCCCGGCGGCCGACCACGTGTGCGGCCCGATAATGCGGCAGTCCGTGGCAACTGTTCGCCAAGTCAAGACCGGACAATGGTTCGTAAGATCCTCGCAGGAGGGTGTGCGGGTTGTAGCACGCCGGACTCTATACGGGGGTAAGCCGGGGTCATGGCAACGAAATTGCTCATGGAGTCTGCCGACGAACAGATCCTGCGGGACATCCTGGGGGGTGAACCGGACCAGGGGCTGCTCGACTTCACAGCGGATGCCGGCGGAAATTCTCGGCTGCTTGCCGAATGCGCGGCCGGGCTCGTGGAGGAAGGGCTGGTAAAGGAGTACGGCGGAACGGTCGGGCTGACGGAACGGCGGGTCCCGGGCCGTGTGGTGGCGTTCGTCAAGCGCCGCCTCGGCGATCTCAGCATGGACTGCCAGCGATTCCTCAAGGTTGCGGCAGTCCTGGGGAGGTCCTTCATGCTGGAGGACGTCTCCAGGATGCTGGACAAATCCGCGGCCAGCCTGCTCTCTTCCCTGGAGGAGGCGATTTCCTCGGGTTTCGTCGTCGCGGCGGAACACCAACTCGTATTCCAGAGCGACTTCCTCCTGGCGGGGGTCGTCGAGTCGATACCGGCTCCCGCCCGGGGTGTATTGCAGCGCGAGGCGATGGGCCACTCCAGGAATCGCGCGGAGTCGCACGATCAGAAGTTCTGGGTGACCGGGCACCCGCTCTGGATGGCCGACCGGCCGACCGGCCCGTTCGAAGAGGTCGCCGGTGAATCCCGCGAATCCGGTGAATCCCGTGAAGCCGGTGAATCCGGTGAGGCGTACTCGAAGTCCCACAGCCTGATCATGGACGGAAGGGCGACGGCCGGAATCCGTGCGGCGGAGCGCGTTCTCTCCAGCTCCGCGAGTGCGGCTCCCGCCCGGCTCGATGCGGAAGCGTCCGTCATCCTGGGGTACTCCCTGCTCGGCATGGAGGAAGCGGAGAAGCGTTCCGCCAGGATCCTGAGGGAACAGGGAGCCGGGACGGGCGACGTTGCCGCGCTGATGGCGCTGACGGCGCTCTCCAACGCCCGCTGGCGGGCCGGGGAACTGGGCGAAGGGCTCAGCCTGGGGCGCGCCGCGGTGCGGTACGGCGCCACGGCGGATCCCGTGTGGCGCCTGCACTTCCAGCTCGCACTGGCCGGGAAGCTCGCGAACCTGCGCGAGTTCGAAAAGGCCGAGTCGCTGATCAATGACGCCGAAGCGGGACTGCGCGAACGGGGCACTCGCGTCCGGGACTCCACCCTCGCGGCGATGCGGGCCCGGTTGTTCCTCCAGGCCGGCCGGGTCGGGGAGGCTCGCCGGCAGGCGGAGCTGGCGACCGAAGCCGTCGATCGGGACGCCGTTCCCGTATTCCGGCCCCTCGCGTATTCGGTGCTCAGCACCATCTTCCTCTACAAGGGAGACCTGCCCGCGGCGACCGATTGCTTGAAGCGGGTGCAGGGCGAGTTCGAGACGGATCAGGCGGTCCTCTATTCCCCGCAGTACGCCTGGACCGAAGTGCGCATCGCGGTGAAAAGGGAGGGTCCGCGGGCGGCCGTCGCGCTGTTCTCCGACACATACGCCCACCTGCCGACGCAGCGGAGCCTGTACATCGAGGATCCGGCTGCCGCCGCTTTCCTGGTCCGCCTCGCACTGGACGTGGGTGACACCGAGCTCAAGCGCAGCGTGCTCGAAACCGTGGACGGACTCGCGGGTGACAATCCCGGCATCTCCGTGGTCGGCCTCAGCGCCTTGCACGCGAACGCTCTGGTGACCGGCGATCCGGCCGTACTGTCGCGCATCATCGCGCAGTCGCCGGACCCGCTCTCGGTCGCCCTGGCGACGGAGGAGCTTGCCAAGATCTACGGCGCGAAAGCCCCGGCCCGCAGGCGGGACGCGGATTGGGTTTCGTCGGATGCCTCGCGGGCGAAGCCCGAAGGAGTGGTGTCATCGCTCAATTCCGCCCACTGGTCCGGCCTTTCCGACATGGAGCGCCGCATCGCGTACCTGGTGAGCGTGGGGATGACGAACCAGCAGATCGCCAAACGGGTTCACCTGTCGGCGCATACGGTGAATTACCACCTCAGGAAGATCTACAGGAAGCTGGACATCAACACCCGCGTCGAACTGGCACGTGGAGCCGCGATCTATTCGAGTAGGGCTGCGATCTATTCGATCGAAGGCGAATAGATTTCACCTCGACTGTGCGGGGACCCCGGCGCGGGCCTGATCCCGAGCCGGTTCCCGGGCCTGATCCCGGGCCGGCCCGGCGTGCCGGGTGGGCAGCCAGCGGGTCAGGGCCGAGCCCACCGACATGCCGCCGCCGAAGCCGGTGAGCAGGACGACGTCTCCGTCGCAGAGGGCGCCGTCGCGGTGGACGAGGTCGAGGGTGATGGGTACGGAGGCCGCGCCGGTGTTGCCGTAGGACTCCAAGGCGAGGTGGAAGCCGGCCCCGGGCAGTCCGAGCGAGGGCCAGACCTCCTGGAGCATCACCGCGTTCGCCTGGTGGGCGATGACGTGGCGGACCTCCCGCGGGTCCAGGCCCGCACCGGCCAGCAGGTCTCCGACGGCCTCGGGCAGATTGTCCCGCACGAACTCGCGGACCCGTCGCCCGTCCATCCGGAAGTACTGCAGGCCCTCGTCCAGTGTCGCGGCCGTGGTCGGGATCCGGCTGCCGCCGGCCGGGACGCTGATCAGCTCGTGCCGGTCGCCCCGGGTGAGCAGCGAAGTGGCGAACACGCCCCGGTCGCCCGGGGCCGGGCCGAGTACGACGGCCCCGGCGCCGTCACCGAACAGAATGGCGGTCCTGCGGTCGGAGTAGTCGAGGATCCGGGAATAGATGTCCGCGCCGATGACCAGTCCGTAGCGCTCGCCCGCCTCGGTGCACAGCATCCGTTCGGCGACCGTCAGCGCGTAGACGAAGCCGCTGCACACCGCATTGAGGTCGAAGGCCGCCGCGTTCACCGCCCCGAGCCGGTGCTGGACGATGCTCGCCGTGGCCGGCTGCGGGTGATCGGGCGTGGACGTGGCGACGACGATGTAGGCGAGTTCCCCGGGGTCGACACCCGCCTGTTCGAGGGCCCGGGCGGCAGCCGCCGCGGCGAGGTCGGACGTGGCTTGGCCGGGATCCGCCCGGCGGCGGCTCCGAATGCCCGTCTTGCGGACGATCCATTCGTCCGTGACGCCGGCCCGTTCGGCGATCTCGTCGTTGGAGACCTCGGTCGGGGGGAGGTAGGCGCCGGTACCGAGGATTCCGATGGATCGGATGGATCGGATGGTGACTCCCGTGGTGAGGGTGGGCATTGGCATTGATGTTTTCCGCGCCGGCCCGGGCGCGATGAGCGCTCCCATTCATTCGGGCAGGCGGCTCATCGTGGCACGTTATGCCCCCGCATTTCCTCGACGCGGAATGTCTCACTCGGTTGGGTGGGATCCCGCCCGTCCGTAAGCGCCCCCTACCGGTCGGCACTACTCGCGTGAGTAGTGGGCAGACCGGCATGCCCTGGCTAACATCGAAGCATGCTGATCAGGTGTGGGGTGGCTTAGGCGCATGAATGGGCTTCTGCGGAAATCGGTGAGGCCGATGTGTATTCGGAAAGGGCTCACAGTCCGGACTCCTCGGGTGGCGCGATCTCGGTGAATTCGCGCGATGACGAGATTGATTATGAGAGTGACCGTCACCTCGACCGGGAGATGAGAGCATGACCGTCAGCTATCTCGGCGCAGCCGTGGACACGGCTGCCATAGACGCCGTGATCCGCGACTTCTTCGGCCAGCGCCGAGCCGAAGCCGACGTACTCGGCGAGGACTTCGCGGCCGTGGTCGCCGAGCTGGAGAACTACGTTCTGCGCGGCGGCAAGCGCGTCCGGCCGGCCTTCGCCTGGCTGGGCTGGATCGGCGCCGGCGGCGACCAGCACGATCCCGGTGCCACGGCGGTGCTGACCGCCTGCGCGGGGCTCGAACTGCTGCACGCCTCGGCCCTGATACACGACGACATCATCGATGCGTCCGACACCCGCCGCGGTCACCCCGCCGCGCACGTGGCCCTGGCCGAGCGGCATCGGGCGCGGGGCTTCTCCGGCGCCCCCGAGGCCTTCGGCACCGGTACCGCCATCCTGGTCGGGGACCTGGCCCAGACCTGGTCCGACGTCATGGTCCGTGCGTCCGGGCTGCCGGCCGAGGCGCAGGCCCGGGTCGGACCGGTGTGGTCCGCGGTGCGCTCGGAGGTCCTGTACGGCCAGCTGCTCGACGTGATCAACCAGGCGAGCGACGACGAGAGCATCGATTCGGCACTGCGCGTCAACCAGTACAAGACGGCCTCCTACACGGTGGAGCGCCCGCTGCAGTTCGGCGCCGCGATCGCCGGTGCCGGGGCGGACCTCGTCGCGGCCTACGGGGCCTTCGGGGCGGACATCGGGATCGCGTTCCAGCTCCGGGACGACCTGCTGGGCGTGTTCGGCGACCCGTCGGTGACGGGCAAGCCCTCGGGCGATGACCTTCGGGAGGGCAAGCGAACGGTTCTGCTCGCGACGGCGCTCAAGCGCGCGGACGAACGCGATGCAAAAGCGGCGGGATTCCTCCGGGCGAAAATAGGAACCGAGCTCTCCGGCCTTGAGATCGATGCCCTGCGGGACATATTCGTCGAGGTCGGAGCCGTCGACGACATCGAGCGGCAGATCGCGCACCGCACCGACCGGGCCATGGCCGTACTGGATTCCAGCAGTGCCACCACACCCGCGAAAGAACAGCTCGCCGCGATGGCGGTCAATGCGACGCAGCGGGCCCGATGATGACACCTATGAATTCACCTGCTTTCGCCGACCGCACCCTTTCGGCAAGTGATCCGGACGTCGCATACGACCGCGTCGGATGTGGACGCGCCCACGCGAAAGCCATTCTGCTCGGCGAGCACGCCGTCGTTTATGGCGCACCGGCACTGGCGATTCCCGTTCCGCAGCTGACGGTGACCGCGACCGCCAGGCGAGTGCGGTGTTCCGACGAAGGCGCGGACAGGGTCTCCTTCGCACTGGCGGGCCGGGGCGCGGGGCCGGTGACACCGCTCGCCGCGGACGGCCTGCGGCGCCTGCTCCCGGACTTCAAGGCGAGGACGGGCGTCGGCGGCCACGTGTGCGTGGAGGTGATCATCGACTGCGCCATCCCGCAGGGCCGCGGGCTCGGCTCCAGCGCCGCGTGCGCCCGGGCGGCCGTGCTGGCCTTCGCGGACCTCTTCAGCCGCAGGCTCGACGCCCGCGAGGTGTTCGATCTCGTACAGGCTTCCGAGAAGGTGGCCCACGGCAGGTCGAGCGGTATCGACGCGCTCGCCACCGGGGCGACCTCTCCGCTCCTCTTCCATTCCGGCACTGCCCGTGAACTGCCCGTTCCCATGCCGGGGCACGCCCTCGCACCTCCCTCCCAGCAGGCCGGGGAGCACGCCGACGAAGGCCGGCCCTACGACTTCGACGGGCTGTTCGTCATCGCGGACAGCGGTGTCAGCGGCAGTACGAAGGAGGCGGTGGAGCTCCTGTGGCGGAAGTTCGAGCGCAACGCGCAAACCCAGGCGGACTTCATCCTCGCGGTGTCGCGCCTGACCCGCGCCGCCACACGTGACCTCGCCCGCGGCCGATCGAGCGACTTCGGCGCGCGGATGACGGAAAACCACAAGCTGCTCCACGAGATGGGGCTCAGTACGGACCTGATCGACGGGCTGGTCGAGGCCGCGCTCGCGGCCGGCGGCCTCGGCGCCAAGATCAGCGGCGGCGGGCTGGGGGGCTGCGTGATCGCGCTGGCCGCAGAGCCGCGTCAGGCAGAGGCCACCGTGCGGAGCCTCCACGAAGCCGGCGCCGTCCGTACCTGGGTAGTCCCGATGGGAAGGTTCGTAAACCATGCCGATTGACCACAAGCCGGTGCCTAAGGGACTGACGGGACTGACACGGCTGACAGGACCGGAGGGACCGCAGACGGGACTTCTCGACCACGGGCCGACCGCCGTCGCCCATCCGAACATCGCGCTGATCAAGTACTGGGGGAAGCGCGACGAGCGACTGGTCATCCCGTACGTCGACAGCCTGTCGATGACCCTGGACGTCTTCCCGACGCACACCACCGTCCGGCTCGACCCCGGGGCGCGGACCGACAGCGTCGTCCTCGACGGAAAGCCCGCGGAGGGTGAACCGCGGGAGCGCGTCATCGTCTTCCTGGACCTGGTACGGGAGTTGGCCGGGCGCAGTGAAAGGGCCGCCGTCGACACCCGTAACGCCGTCCCCACCGGGGCGGGGCTGGCGTCATCGGCGAGCGGGTTCGCCGCCCTGGCCGTCGCCGCCACCGCCGCGTACGGGCTGGACCTCGATCCCACCGCCCTCTCCCGCCTCGCCCGGCGCGGGTCCGCGTCGGCCTCCCGGTCGATCTTCGGCGGCTTCGCGCTCTGCCACGCGGGCCAGGGCGTCGGCGAGGCCGCGGACCTCAGCTCCTACGCCGAGCCGGTGCCCCTCCCGGACTTCGACCCCGCCCTGGTGGTCGCGCTGGTCAACGCCGGTCCCAAAGCCGTGTCCAGCCGCGCGGCCATGCGGCGGACCGTCGAGACCTCGCCGCTCTACCAGGCCTGGGCGACGTCCAGCAAGGGCGACCTGACCGACATGCGAGCTGCCCTGCTCCGCGGCGACCTCGAAGCGGTGGGGGAGATCGCGGAGCGCAACGCCCTCGGCATGCACGCGACGATGCTGGCCGCGCGGCCGGCGGTGCGCTACCTGTCACCGGCCACGGTGGCCGTGCTCGACGGCGTCCTGCAGCTCCGCAAGGACGGCGTGGCGGCCTACGCGACCATGGACGCCGGCCCGAACGTCAAGGTGCTCTGCCACCCCGAGGCGGCGCCCCGGGTCGCCGAAACGCTGCTGGCGGCAGCGCCGGGATGCTCGGTGCTCACCGCCCGGCGCGGGCCGGCGGCCCGGCTGCTGACGGCGGCCGAGCAGTGACCCGTACGAGAACCGTGAGCCGCTCCGCGCCGGGCAAACTGTTCATCGTCGGCGAGTACGCGGTGGTGCAGCCGGGCCACCCCGCGATCCTGGCTGCGGTCGACCGGCAGGTCGACGTCACCGTGTCGGCGTCCCACGGCGCCGATGTCGTGATCGAATCCGACCTCTGCCCGGAACAGGCGCGACTGCGGCGGGGCGACGGCGGGCTCGCCCCACTCGGCGAGGACGACGAACGACGGGTGCGGGACGGCCTCACCCACGTCGTGTCGGCGATCGACGTGGTCGACGCGCTGCTGGCCGAGCGGGGCCTGTCCGCACCCCCCGTCCACGTCTCGGTCAGCAGCCGCCTGCACCACGACGGGACCAAGCTCGGCCTGGGATCGAGCGGCGCGGTGACGGTCGCCACGGTGTCCGCCGTAGCCGCGTACCACGGCTTGGAGCTGTCGCAGGACGCGCGGTTCCGGCTGGCGCTGCTCGCGTCGGCGCGGCTCGACGCCGGTTCCTCCGGCGGCGATCTCGCCGCGAGCGTCTGGGGCGGCTGGATCGAATACCACGCGCCCGATCGAGCCGCCGTGCTCGACATGGTGCAGCGCCGGGGCATCGAGGAGTCGATCCGTACGCCGTGGCCGGGGTTCGGGGTACGAAGCCTGCCGGCGCCCCGCGGTCTGACGCTGGAGGTGGGCTGGACCGGCCGGCCCGCCAGCACCACTGCCCTGGTCGGCAGCCTCGGAAAGCGCGCGTGGCAGGGCAGCGCGTCACAACGGACCTTCGTGGAGCGCAGCGACGCATGTGTGCGCGCCTCGGTCGGCGCACTCGAAGGGGGTGACGGCCCCGAGCTGCTGCGGCAGGTCCGGGGCGCCCGCCGGATGCTCGCCGAACTGGACGAGGAGGTCCGGCTCGGGATCTTCACCACCACACTGACCGCGCTGTGCGATGCGGCCGAGGCCGTCGGAGGCGCCGGGAAACCGTCGGGCGCCGGAGGCGGCGACTGCGGCATCGCGCTGCTGGACGCCACCGCTCAGGAGCAGATCGCGCACCTGCGCGAGGGATGGGCCGCCGCAGGGGTGCTCCCCGTGCCGATCCGTCTCCAGTCGACGAAAGGGAGCGCAGCATGATCGCTGAGCGCAAGGACGACCACGTGCGGTTCGCCGCCGAACAACAACGCCACCTGGGCGGATACAACCAGTTCGACGAGGTGTCCTTCGTCCACCATGCCCTGGCCGGCATCGACCGGTCCGATGCCTCCCTGGTCACGCGGTTCGGCGGCATGGAGTGGAAGGTGCCGCTGTACATCAACGCGATGACCGGCGGCAGCGTACGGACGGGCGCCATCAACCGGGATCTGGCGATCGCCGCCCGTGAGACCGGCGTGCCCATCGCGACGGGCTCCATGAGCGCGTTCTTCGCCGACGAGGCCGTGGCCGACACCTTCAGCGTCCTGCGCCGGGAGAACCCGGACGGGTTCGTCATGGCGAACATCAACGCCAATGCCTCCGTGGACAAGGCGCGACGGGCCGTCGACCTGCTGCGGGCGGACGCCCTGCAGATCCACCTCAACGTCATCCAGGAAACGGTCATGCCGGAAGGCGACCGGTCCTTCTCCTCCTGGGGACCGCAGATCGAGAAGATCGTGGACGGAGTCGGAGCCGACGTACCCGTCATCGTCAAGGAAGTCGGCTTCGGACTGAGCCGCGAAACCGTATCGGCGCTGCGGGACATGGGCGTGCGCGTGGCCGACGTCGCCGGCCGCGGCGGCACGGACTTCGCGCGCATCGAGAACGACCGGCGCAAGCACGCCGACTACTCCTACCTCAACGGCTGGGGCCAGTCCGCTCCCGCCTGCCTGCTGGATTCCCAGAACGCCGGCATCCCGGTGCTGGCCTCCGGCGGGGTCCGCAACCCACTCGACGTGGTGCGCGGACTGGCGCTCGGCGCCGCCGCCGTGGGCGTGTCCGGAGGGTTCCTCCGGACCGTTCTCGACGGCGGCCCGTCCGCCTTGATCACCCAGATCACCACGTGGCTCGATCAGGTGGAAGCCCTGATGACCGCTCTGGGCGCGCGCACCCCGTCCGACCTGAGGCGATGCGACGTGCTCGTCCACGGCGACCTGCGCGCGTTCTGCGCCGACCGGGGAATCGACACCCGGCGGCTGGCCACACGCTCCCGCTCCTACGACACCGCTCACGAGACGGTTGGAGGCACCCGATGAACGACACGCACGAGGTAGCCGGCGTTCCCATGAAATGGGTGGGACCCCTGAGGATTTCGGGGAACGTGGCGACCACCGAGACGGAAGTACCGCTCGCCACGTACGAGTCGCCCCTGTGGCCCTCCGTCGGCCGCGGAGCGAAGATCTCCATGCTGGTCGAGCAGGGAATCGTCGCCACCCTCATCGACGAGCGGATGACGCGCTCGGTACTGGTCACGGCCGAGGACGCGCAGACCGCGTACCTGGCGGCGCTCGAAGTCGACGCGCGGTTCGACGAGCTGCGCGCGGTCGTGCGCACCTGCGGCCGGTTCGTCGAACTGATCGGGTTCCGCCACGAGATCGTGGCCAACCTGCTCTTCCTCCGGTTCGAGTTCAGCACCGGCGACGCCTCCGGTCACAACATGGCGACGCTGGCCGCGGACGCGCTCCTGACCCACATCCTGGGCGCCATTCCGGGGATCTCGTACGGCTCGATCTCCGCGAACTACTGCACCGACAAGAAGGCCACCGCGATCAACGGCATTCTCGGCCGCGGCAAGAACGTGGTCACCGAGCTGCTCGTACCGCGCGAGATCGTCCGCGACGTGCTGCACACCTCGGCCGCCGCGATAGCCGAGCTGAACGTGCGCAAGAACCTGATCGGCACCCTGCTCGCCGGCGGGATCCGCTCGGCGAACGCCCATTACGCGAACATGCTGCTCGGGTTCTATCTGGCGACGGGCCAGGACGCGGCCAACATCGTCGAAGGCTCACAGGGCGTGACCGTGGCCGAGGACCGGGACGGCGACCTGTACTTCTCCTGCACCATGCCGAACCTGATCGTCGGAACGGTAGGCAACGGAAAGGGACTCGGCTTCGTCGAGGAGAACCTGGCGCGGCTGGGCTGCCGAGAGGAGCGCGAGCCCGGCGAGAACGCCCGGCGCCTCGCGGTCATGGTGGCCGCGACCGTGCTGTGCGGCGAACTCTCCCTCATGGCGGCGCAGACCAATCCCGGCGAACTCATGAGGGCGCACGTCGCTTTGGAGCGCAAGAACACGACCGTGAACACGACCGCGACCGCGACCGCGACCGCGACCGCGACTGTGAACACGACCGCCACCGCCACCGCGACCGCGAAGATCGGACGGTAGAGATGCCCAGGGATCTCGCGGTCGGAATCCACGACCTTTCGTTCGCCACGGGCCGGTTCGCCCTGACGCACGAGACATTGGCCGCCTACAACGGCACCGAGCTGGGCAAGTACCACGTGGGCATCGGCCAGCGCTCGATGAGCGTGCCCGCCGCCGACGAGGACATCGTGACGATGGCGGCGACCGCTGCCGCTCCCATCCTCGCCCGGCACGGCACCGACCGGATCCGGACCGTCGTCTTCGCCACGGAGTCGTCCGTCGATCAGGCGAAGGCGGCAGGCATCCACGTGCACTCGCTGCTGGCCATGCCCTCCGCCACCAGGGTCGTCGAGCTCAAGCAAGCCTGCTACGGCGGAACCGCGGCCCTGCAGTTCGCCATCGGCCTCGTCCACCGCGACCCCTCGCAGCAGGTCCTCGTGATCGCCAGCGACGTCTCGAAGTACGAGCTGGACAAGCCGGGCGAGGCCACCCAGGGGGCTGCGGCGGTGGCCATGCTGATCAGCGCGGATCCCGCTCTGGTGCGCATCGAGGAACCGTCGGGGGTGTTCACCGCCGACATCATGGATTTCTGGCGGCCGAACTACCTCACCACCGCCCTGGTCGACGGGAAGGAGTCCGTCTCCGCGTACCTGCAGGCGATGGACGGTGCGTGGAAGGACTACGCCGAGCAGGGCGGCCGTCCACTCGGTGAGTTCGCCGCGTTCTGCTATCACCAGCCGTTCACGAAGATGGCCTACAAGGCGCACCGGCACCTGCTCGAAACCTGCGGACAGGAAGTCGACGAGGCCGCAGTGGTCCGCGCCGTCGGGCAGACGACGGCCTACAACGAAGCCATCGGGAACAGCTACACGGCGTCGGTGTACCTCGGACTGGCCGCGCTGCTCGACGACGCCGACGATCTGACGGGCCAGGCCATCGGCTTGCTCAGCTACGGGTCGGGCAGCGTCGGCGAGTTCTTCGCCGGCGTCCCCGTCCCGGGCTATCGGTCGCACCTGCGGTCCGAGCAGCACCGCGAGGCGATCGCCCGGCGCCAGGACATCGACTACGCCGACTACCGGGAACGCCACGAGCAGGCCTTCCCGGTCGACGGTGGAGACCATCCGGCGCCCGAGGAAACCACCGGTCCGTACCGGCTGGCGGGGCTGTTCGGGCACAAGCGGGTGTACGCGCCGCGGTAGTCCGCGGTGCGACGCATTGCCTCGCATTGCCTCGCATTGCATTGCCTCGCGTCGCATCGTCTTCATGTGCCGCTTCATGTGCCGACGGCGCCTGATGGCGCCGTCGGCATGCTGTTGCTGTTGGTCGTTCGGCGTACGTTCGGGAGTTATCCACAGGGGTTTCCCGATTCGGCCGGACACGGGACCTTCGGGACATGACGAACAACCACGAAGCAGCACGCATCCCGTCCGACCCCTCGTCCACCAGCCCGCCCGGCGGTGTGGACGCGTCCCGGATCACCCTGCGCAGTCCGGCCGAACTGGCCGACGCGCTGCCCTACATGCTCGGCTTCCATCCGAGCGACTCCCTCGTCATGGTCGCGGTCCACGGGGAGGCCGGCCGCTTCGGCGGCCGGCTCAGGGTGGGCATTCCCGCCGCCCCCGAGGAATGGGAGGACACCGCCCGGCAGGTCGCCGACTGTCTGATCCGCGGCAGTGTGCGACGCGGAGCCAGGCCCGACGGCATCATCGTCTTCCTCTGCCAGGACCCGCACCCCGGCGACAGCGCGCAGCGGGTGATGACCAGGCTGCGCCCGCTCGCCCAGCGGATCCGGCTGGCCTGCGGGGCCTTGGACGTCCCGGTACTGGAGGCCCTGTGCCTCTCCGCCGGACGGTACTGGTCCTACTGCTGCCCGGACGAGCGGTGCTGCCCCGCGGAGGGCAGCGCGCTGGCCGCGCCCGGCACCTCGGTCATGGCCGCCGCGGCCACGTTCGCCGGACTCCAGGTGCGCGGTTCCCTCCGGGAGATCGAGCACAGGCTGACACCACTGCGCGGGACGGTGGCCGTCGAGATGGAGGGCGCCCTGGACCGTGCGGCCGTCGCGCTGGTGCCGAAGATCCTCGACGGGGCCACCCGTGAGGAGGTGGGGGCCGAGACCGTCCTGCTCGCCCGCGCGCTGATCCAGCGCATGACCCTCGCCCCGCCTGCCGAAGGCGGCCCCGGAGCCGATGCCCGGGACGACGCGCTGCTGGGCCACGACGAGGCCGCCTCGTTGATCCTCGGGCTCCAGGACCGCGAGATCCGCGATATCGCCGCCGAGTGGATGGAGGGCGAGGAGGCGGCGCCCGCCCTGCGGCTGTGGCGGGCCCTGGCCCGGCGCTGCGTCGGGGCCTACGGGGAGCACGCGGCGGCTCCCCTCACCCTGGCGGGCTGGGTCTCCTGGTCCACCGGGGACGAGCCGACGGCCCGGATCGCCCTCGGGCTGGCCCTGCGGGCGGACGACGGGTACCGCTTCGCGCAGTTGCTCCACCACGCCTGCAACGAGGGGATCGACCCGGAGGGGCTGCGGGAGTGCCTGCGGGAGGAGCGGCGGCGACGGGAGCCGCGCCGGGGGCGCCTGCCCGCAGGACCCCGGCGGGCGGGCGCCGTCACCAGGCCACCCGGCCGCCCGGGCAGGAAGAGCAGCCGCCGCGAGTCCGGCAGCACCGCGGGGAGCGAGCAGTGAAGCGCGGACGGGGCTGGGGCTGGGATGGGGGCAGGGGCGCGGGCAGTGGCATGGGTCGGGGCATGAGTCAGGGCAGGGGCAGGGGCCGGGGCCGAGCTGGAGGCGGCTGTGCGGGCCGGGGCGAGGGCGGTGGGTCCGCGCTCCCGGGGTGGCTGCGGGAAGGGGCGCGAGCGGTCCTGCGGCGACGGCCACCGCGACGGCCGATGCTCCGCCGGGCGCAGCCCCCACCGGGGCCCGTGACCCGGGCGGGGGCGGGGGCGTTGCGCTGGGGGGTGGTGGGGACCCGGCCGCGCCGCCGCCCAGCCGATCCACCCGGAGCGCAGACAAGGCGACCCATGTCCCACCCCGTACCCCCAGCCCGCCTGGCCCCCTCCCGCGCTGCCCCCTCCGGCAGGGCCCCCTCCGGCAGGGCCGACCTGCCGCCCGTGCACGGTGCCGTCATCTGCGTCGCCGCGCCGTGCATGGTCATCTCGCCCGAGCACGGCCAGCTCACCGGGCAGGGGGTCGACGGGATCTACCGCGCCGGGCTCCGGCTGCTGTCCCGCTGCGTGCTGCGCGTCGCCGGCCGGGACCCGGTCGCGGTCCAGGCCCGTAGCCTCGGCGCCGACCGGGCCTCCTTCACCGCGACCGTGCGGACCGGAGCGGAGCCCGGGCCCGATCCCGACGTCGGGGTCGAGCGGATCCGGCACGCCGACGGTACCGAGCGGATCACCCTGCGCAGCTTCACCGTCCGGTCCCTGCGGATCCCGGTGGAGGTCTCGCTGGGCACCGACCTGGCGGAGCTGGCCGAGGTGGCCGCAGGCCGGGCCGGGCCGGAGCTGCCCGCCGCGGTGCACGCCGCCGGACTGCGCTGGACCAAGGGCGAGGCCCAGGCCGTCACGGCTGCGGAGCCGCCGCCGGACGACGCGCTGGCCTCGGCCGGGCTGCTGCGCTGGCAGCTCGAACTGCGCCCCGGCGAATCCCGCACCATCGAGCTGCGGACCACCCGGGACCGAGGGGCGCGCGCCCCCGCCGGCCAGGTGGCCAATCCGCTGTCCGACGATGCCAGAGCGGAGGGAGACGACCCGCGGGCCGAGGCGTGGATGCGCACGAGCGTGCAGGACCTGGGCGCACTGCTGCTCAGGGATCCGAAGGAACCGGCCGACAGCTACGCGGCGGCCGGAGTGCCGTGGCGGCTCGGACTGGCCCCGGCCGAATCCCTGTGGGCCGCCCGCATGGCGCTCCCGCTCGGCACCGGACTGGCCGCCGCGACCCTGCGCATCCTGGCCCGGACCCAGACCGGGGCGCGGGGCGCCGACGCGGGGAAGATCCCGGGGCCGCTCCGCGGGGCCGGGCCACAGCTGCCCCCGGGATGCACCGGGACCGAGGCGACGCTCGCCTTCCCCGCGGTCCTCGCCGAAGCCCGGCTCTGGGGGATGCCCGAGGCGGAGGTGGCCGAGCTGCTCCCCGCCGCCGAGCGGTGCCTGGAGTGGATCCGGGGCGCCTTCGGGGAGGACGGCTTCCTGGCCGATCCCGATCCGGGACCGCGGCGCTGTGAAACCCAGGCCCACGCCCATCGCGCCGCGCTCCTCGGGGCCGACCTGCTCGCCGGGTGCGGTCGGCCCGGAGCCGAGGAGTGGCGGGAGCGGGCCGCCGGGCTGCGGGAGCGGTTCGCAGCCCGGTTCTGGGTCGACGGCCCCGATGGCGGCCGGCCCGCGGCGGCCCTGCATCCCGACGGGCGGCCCCTGCCCCGGCTGACGGGGGCCGCCGCCCACCTGCTGGACACCGGGCTGCTCGGGGGCGGCCGGCTCGCGCCGGGGCTGCTCGACCGGGTCCGCACCGAACAGCTGGCCCGGCTGCTCGGAGCCCCCGCCATGGATTCCGGTTGGGGGCTGCGGAGCATGGCGGTCCGCGAGCCGGGGCACAACCCGTTCGGGTACCGCTCGGGCGCGGTACGGCCGTACGAGAGCGCGGTCGCCGTGGCGGGCCTGGCCCAGGCGGGCTTCGAGAAGGAGGCCACGGGGCTGCTGCGGGGCCTGCTGGACGCGGCGGAGGGCTTCGGGTACCGCCTCCCCGAGATGTACGCCGCCGAGCAGCGCACCGCGGGCAGCGCCCCGCTTCCGCACCCCGCGGCCTGCCGTCCGGCGGCGGTCGCGGCTGCCGCCGGGATCCACGCACTGACCGCCCTGGCCGGGATCCGCCCGGACGCCCCCGCCGGCACGGTCGCCCTCGTACCGCTTCCCGGCGCCCCGCTCGGCGGGCTCCGCCTCTCCGGACTGAGGGTTTCGGGGGAACCCTTCGCCGTCCGGATCAGCAGACTGGGCCTGGGCATGGTGGAGGAGGCCGCCGATGCGCTGCAACTGGGCGGCTAGTGCTGTGGCCGGGGCGGACAGGCGGGCGGGCAGGGGTCGCCCTGCCGATCGGGAGGCATCGGGCCCGGGCTTCCGCTTCCGTGGCCGGTTCCGTGGTCCGAAGATCTCCAAAGCTCTGTTTATCGTCAGGCAGACGACTATGATCGCGGCATGTCGCCCTACGACCCGTCGGCCTTTCCGCCCTTCGCCGTCACCGTCGACCTGGTCGTGCTCACCGTGCGGCGCCATGCGCTCTGCGCGCTGGTCATCCGACGGGGTGAGCAGCCGTTCCAGGGACGCTGGGCGCTGCCCGGCGGTTTCGTGCGCGGGGACGAGGACCTGTCGGCGGCCGCGGCCCGCGAGCTCTCCGAGGAGACCGGCCTCTGCGCCCACGATCCGGCCGCTCCGGACGTGGGCAACGGGGCGCATCTCGAACAGCTCGCGACCTACGGCGACCCGAAGCGGGATCCGCGCATGCGTGTCGTCAGCGTGGCGCATCTGGTGCTGGCTCCGGACCTGCCCGCACCCCGGGCCGGCGGCGATGCCAACAGTGCGCGCTGGGCCCCCGTCGACGAGCTCCTGTCCACGGACGGCCAGACCGGCGCCGGACTCGCCTTCGACCACGAGCAGATCCTCGCCGACGGGGTCGAGCGGGCCCGCTCGAAGATCGAGTACTCCTCGCTGGCCACCGCCTTCTGCCCGCCCGAGTTCACCGTCGGTGAGCTGCGCCGGGTCTACGAAGCGGTCTGGGGAGTCGCCCTCGACCCCCGCAACTTCCACCGCAAGGTCACCGGCACCCCCGGGTTCCTGGTGCCGGCCGGGGGGACGACGACACGTCAGGGTGGCCGTCCCGCCCAGCTGTTCCGCGCCGGCGGGGCAACGCTGCTCAACCCGCCGATGCTGCGCCCGGAGGTCTGAGGCCCCAGCGCCCCGCACGGGCCCCGGGGCGCCACCCGGGCCGGTACCCCGGCGGGTGTCCGGGCCCGCGCCCCCGCGGGCAGCTGCCTCGGCGCCGACACGGGCGTGGATCGGGACGACCTGCGCCTTATATCGGACATATCGCGTTATCTTGTTAGCGGTATTCATCCTGCCGCAGAGCGGTCTCACCCCCCGCGAGAGAAGCGATGCTCCAGGCCATCGGACTCACCAGCGCCCCCCGTCGAAACCTCCCGCCCCTCGTGGACGACCTCACCTTCGAGGCCCGCCCCGGGAGCGTGACCGCACTGCTCGGCGAGCCCGGCTCGGGCAAGACCACCGCACTGCGGCTCATGCTCGAACTCGAACCGGGCCGCGGAGTCACCTACTTCCGCGGGCGCCCCCTGCACCGGATCCCGCATCCGGGCCGCGAGGTCGGCGTGCTCCTCGGCGATCTCCCCGGCAACCCCTCGCGCACCGTGCGCGGCCAGCTGCGGATGCTCTGCGCCGCCGCCGGCGTGCCGGCCGCGCGGGCCGACACCATGCTGGACGTCGTCGGCGTCGCGGGACTGCGCGATCAGCGGCTCGGTTCGCTCTCGCTCGGCATGGAGCGCCGGGTCGCGCTGGCAGCCGCCCTCCTCGCGGACCCCTGCACGCTCCTCCTCGACGAGCCCGCCGCCGGGCTCTCGCCCCGCGAACGGAGCTGGCTGCACGGGCTGCTGCGCGGCCACGCCTCCCTCGGCGGCGCGGTGCTCTTCACCACCGACGACGCGAAGGAGGCCGCCCGCAGCGCGGACCGGGTCGTGAGCATCGAGGCGGGCCGGCTCGTCGCCGACCAGGACGCCGCCGAGTTCGCCCGGACCCGGCTCCGGCCGCGGGTCGCCGTGCGCACCCCGCACGCCGCCCGGCTGGCCGACGTGCTGGGCCGGGAAGCGCGGGCCGCCCAGCGCACGGTGGAGATCGTGGAGGAGAGCGGCAGCCGGCTGTCCGTCTACGGCAGCAACTGCGCCGAGGTCGGCGAAGCCGCCTTCCGGCACGGTGTGCTCGTCCACCAACTCGCCGACGAGACCGGCGACGCGGGAGCGCCGCCGTCACTGCCGCGCGCCCGGGACCGCGCCGGATCCGGAGCCCGGGCCACGGCCGCCGACGCAACGCCGGCCGCGCCCGCAGCGGGCGTCGCAGACCGGCCCCGCCCCCCGCGCACAGGGCTGCCCGCCTCGCCCGTGCGCCGGCTCGGCGGCCCCTTGCGACCCCTGCGCTACGAGCTGCACCGGCTCTTCGGCACCGCCACCCCCGCACTCACCGCCGCCTTCGTCGTCGCCGTCTCCGTCGTCACGGCGCTGGTCCTGGCCCGGATCGGCCACACCCCGCAGAACCGGTTGCTCGCCGCCTGGCCGGAGTTGCTCCCGCTGCCGCCCGCGGCGCTCGGCGCCGGACTGCTCGGAGCCCTGGCCTTCGGCGAGGAGTACCGCCATCCCGCGCTCGCCGCCGACCGCGGCACCGTCCCGCGCCGGCTCGGGCTGCTCACGGCGAAACTCGGGGTCAGCGCCGCCGTGGCGCTGCTGCTCGGCGCCCTCGCCGTGACCGCCGACGCCGCCGCCCTGACACTGGTGTTCGGCGGCGGGCCGCTCCGTATGCCCGCGGAGTGGGTCTCCCCGGCCGCGAGTTGGGCGGGGCTGCTCATCGGCTGCGCCTGGTCCGGAGTCCTGGCCTCCGGCGTCTTCCGGTCCGCCTCCGCCGGTCTGGCCGCGGTGCTCGCCGTACCGGTGATGGTCGTACCGCTGGTGCGCAAGGCCCTGGACGGCCCGTCCGCGTACCCGGTCAGCGGACTCGCGGAGCGGCTGCGCGGCCTGGCCTGGGCGCAGTGGCCGCCGGAGGCGGACCGGGTGGTCCTCGGAGCGATCCGGGTGATGGCCCAACCCGTCGGCACCGCGCTGGTGTTGTCGCTGATGGTCCTGTTGTGCGCCTATGGGTTCACAGGACTGCGCGGCCGCGTCCGTTTGTGAGGGATCGTTGGTGATCGTTCCGGCGCCGGTCCGGACCCAACGGGACCGTTGTGGTTCACATCAAGCCCCACGGACCACAAGTCCCTGCAAAAGGCCCGGTTCTTTACGATAAGTCGTCAATTGCGTAGGTGGCACCGATCACCCTTTCGTGTGCTTTTCACCAAAGACCTCAAGGGTCGCGGAGACACGGCCGACAAAGGATTCGTGAGTACCCTTGCGCACACCATGATGACCGCCGCCCGCCATGCCGATTCCGGCCTCGCCGGCGCGGGCGAACTCGACCGCTACCCCTACCCGGAGGCCTCGGGGGCCGACCGGGTGGGAGTGCCCCACTGGGACGGATCCGACGTCGAGTTGAGCCGGGTCGGCCGCCGCGCCGCGGGCAGCCGCGGACGCGGCCTGCACGGCCAACTCGTCCAGCAGCTCGGCCAGATGATCGTCTCCGGCGACCTCGGCGCGGACCGCCCGCTGGTTCCCGAGGAGATCGGACAGCGTTTCGAGGTCTCCCGCACCGTCGTCCGCGAATCCCTGCGGGTCCTCGAGGCCAAGGGCCTCGTCAGCGCCCGCCCCAACGTCGGCACCCGGGTCCGCCCGGTCGCCGACTGGAACCTGCTCGACCCCGACATCATCGAGTGGCGCGCCTTCGGCCCGCAGCGCGACGACCAGCGCCGCGAGCTGGGCGAGCTGCGCTGGACCATCGAGCCGCTCGCCGCCCGCCTCGCCGCGGGCCACGGCCGCCCGGAGATCCAGCAGCGCCTCGCCGACATGGTCGAGATCATGGGACACGCCCTCGGCCAGGGCGATTCGATCACCTTCGCGCGTGCGGACAACGAGTTCCACGCCCTGCTCATCCAGGTCGCGGCCAACCGCATGCTGGAGCACCTCTCCGGCATCGTCTCCGCCGCCCTGCAGGTGTCCGGCAGTCCCGTCACCTCCTGCGACCGTCCCAGCGAGACCTGCGTCGCGCACCACGCGCGCATGGTCGAGGCCCTCGCCGCCGGCGACGCGATCGGCGCGGAGAACGCCATGCGCCAGCTTTTGACGGTGCATCCGGAGGTCGAGCGCGTGGTTCCCGCCCCGCGCGAGCACTGACGGGCCGCAGCTCACAAGCGCGGGCGTGGACGTGTCTTGGATGGGCCGCCGGTCCCGAGCGGCACCCCCGGACCCGGTCCGGGGAGGGGCCGGCGGCAGCGGAGTCCGGCTCCCCGTCCGGGTCCCTCGGCCCCGGCCGGCTCCCGGCTCCGGTCCGCGGCCGCCGGGACTCCGCTTCCGGGGAGTCGTCCGGCCCGCGAAACGGGGCGTGTTCGGACACACCGGACGTGCAGAAATAACGGTATGACCGGCATGGCATCAAACAGGGTGTGACTCGGGCCACGAAGATTGGGCGTAACGCTCCGCGAGGTCACGCGATGACCTAAGAGGTGATGGCCGACGGAGGGAAGACAGTGCCCTTGCGGGTGCTGTATAGCTCCCCGGCCCCTGCCCGCGCCCCCGGCCCATCCCCAGTCGGTGGTCGTCGGCTCCGGTCCAGCACCACCAGGCCGGGGTCGGAAGCCGTTTCCATCGTTCCGAGAGGTTGTTCGTGTCGGCCAGCACATCCCGTACGCTCCCGCCGGAGATCGCCGATTCCGAGTCTGTGATGGCGCTCATCGAGCGGGGCAAGGCCGAGGGGCAGATCGCCGGCGATGACGTGCGTCGGGCCTTCGAGGCTGACCAGATTCCTGCGACCCAGTGGAAGAATGTTCTGCGCAGCCTCAACCAGATCCTCGAGGAAGAGGGTGTGACGCTGATGGTCAGTGCCGCGGAGTCGCCCAAGCGCACCACCCGCAAGAGCGTCGCAGCGAAGAGCCCCGTCAAGCGGACGGCCACCGAGCCCGTCGCCAAGACGGCGGCCGCGCCCGCCGCGGCCGCTGCGGACACGGGGGCCGGGGCGGCGCAGCCGGAGCCCGTCGAAGCCGACGCCCTCGCGGAGGGGACCGCGACCGAGCCCGCCGCCAAGAAGACCGCGGCGAAGAAGACGGCGGCGAAGAAGGCCGCGCCCGCCAAGAAGACCGCGGCCAAGAAGACGGCGGCGAAGAAGACCGCCGCCAAGAAGGACGCCGACGAAGCGGGCGACGAAGAGACCGCTGAAGAAGGCCCCGGGGCAGCCAAGGCCGAGTCCGAGGACGAGGAGGAGGGCGCCGAGAGCAAGGGCTTCGTCATCTCGGACGACGAGGACGACGCCCCGGCCCAGCAGGTCGCCGTGGCCGGCGCCACCGCCGACCCCGTCAAGGACTACCTGAAGCAGATCGGCAAGGTCCCCCTCCTCAACGCCGAGCAGGAGGTCGAGCTCGCCAAGCGCATCGAGGCCGGACTCTTCGGCGAGGACAAGCTCGCCAACTCCGACAAGCTGGCGCCCAAGCTCAAGCGCGAGCTGGAGATCATCGCCGAGGACGGCCGCCGCGCCAAGAACCACCTGCTGGAGGCCAACCTCCGCCTCGTGGTCTCCCTCGCCAAGCGCTACACCGGCCGCGGCATGCTCTTCCTGGACCTCATCCAGGAGGGCAACCTGGGTCTGATCCGCGCCGTGGAGAAGTTCGACTACACCAAGGGCTACAAGTTCTCCACGTACGCCACCTGGTGGATCCGGCAGGCGATCACCCGGGCCATGGCCGACCAGGCCCGCACCATCCGCATCCCGGTGCACATGGTCGAGGTCATCAACAAGCTGGCCCGTGTCCAGCGCCAGATGCTCCAGGACCTGGGCCGCGAGCCCACCCCGGAGGAGCTGGCCAAGGAACTCGACATGACCCCCGAGAAGGTCATCGAGGTCCAGAAGTACGGCCGCGAGCCGATCTCCCTGCACACCCCGCTGGGCGAGGACGGCGACAGCGAGTTCGGAGACCTCATCGAGGACTCCGAAGCGGTCGTGCCGGCCGATGCCGTGAGCTTCACGCTCCTGCAGGAGCAGCTGCACTCGGTGCTCGACACCCTGAGCGAGCGCGAGGCGGGCGTGGTCTCGATGCGCTTCGGCCTCACGGACGGACAGCCCAAGACCCTCGACGAGATCGGCAAGGTCTACGGGGTCACCCGTGAGCGCATCCGCCAGATCGAGTCGAAGACCATGTCGAAGCTCCGTCACCCGTCCCGGTCCCAGGTGCTGCGCGACTACCTCGACTAGCACGGCCTGGGCCGGCCCGGTCCGCACCGGGCGCGGCGAGGGGTTCGCCGCAGGTCGTCGCCGGTGGCCGCGCGGGTGCGCACGGCCACCGGGCGTCCCACTCTGAGTGGAGTCATGCACACTCGGAGTCAGGAGGCCTCATGCGTCGTCCCTTTGCCCGTGTCCTGGCGGGAGCGCTGACCCTGGCGGCGGGAGCGGCGGCGGCGCCGCTCTCCCAGGCGCCGCGAGCGGCCGCGGACAGCGTGGTGATCGGCGGAAGGCCGGTGAAGGTGGCCGATGCCCCGTGGGTCGTGGCCCTCGCCAGCCGTGACCGGTTCGGGGGTACGCGCGGCGGCCAGTTCTGCGGGGGCGTTCTCGTCGCCCCGACCAAGGTGGTGACCGCGGCCCACTGCCTGGGGCGTCAGGTGCTGGGAGGCCCGGTCGAGTCCGTCCGCGATTTCCGGGTGATCACCGGGCGTACGGAGCTGCGCGCGAGCGAGGGCCGGGAGATCGCGGTGCGTTCCGCCCGGGTGAACCCGGCCTACGACCCGGGCAGCAATGCCGGCGACCTGGCCGTCCTGGAGCTGGTCGAAGCCGTGGCCGTGCAGAACGTGCTGCCGATGGCCGCCCTCGGGCATCCGGCGTACGGGGCCGGAACCGAGGCCGCCGTATACGGCTGGGGCGACACGAGCGGCTTCGGCGACTACGCCTACGGGCTGCGGGCCGCCGGGGTGACGGTGATGGCGGACGAGGTGTGCGGGCGGGCCTACCCGGGAGACGCCGACGGTCAGTACCGGGCCGACTCCATGGTGTGCGCGGGGGACCGCGCGGGCGGCAAGGACGCTTGCCAGGGCGACAGCGGCGGCCCGCTGGTGGCTCAGGGCCGGCTCATCGGGCTGGTGTCCTGGGGGCGCGGCTGCGGGCGCGCGGACAGCCCGGGGGTGTACACGCGGATCGCACCGCTGATTGGCTTCGTCGCCGAGTCCGGCTCTGCCACCGACTCCGCCAGCGGCCCGGAGACGGCCCGGGGGGCCCTGGGCCCTCCTGGTGCCCGCGGAGTCCTGGGGATGGACGTACGCCCCGCCCAGGGGCCCGGGAAGGGCCTCGCGGCGGGGGGCCGGCCCGCGCCGAAGCGCTGAACGCCGCCCGGACACGCCGAACGCTGTCCGGGCATGAGGACGGGCGGTGCCTCTGGGTCGCAGAGGTACCGCCCGTCGACCGGCTACGCCGGTCCTGGCTCGTCGGATGCGAGGTTTAGGCCTTGTGTCAGCGGTCCTCGGGTTCGGCGGCACTGGCCGCCGGAGCGGACGTAAGCCGCTCGGTCTCATCCTGTATTTCCGCGGCGATCTTCTTGAGTTCCGGCTCGAACTTGCGCCCGTGGTGGGCGCAGAAGAGCAGTTCACCGCCGCTCAGCAGGACGACGCGCAGATATGCCTGGGCGCCGCAACGGTCGCATCGGTCAGCGGCCGTCAGCGGGGTCGCGGGTGTCAGAACAGTAGTCACGTCGCCTCTTCTCTAGCTCGACGAGCTGTCGTACCAGGGTCAACATCCAACCAGGCCGAAAACGTTCCCGCTCGCGGCTTTTCCTCGAAACTTCCTTCCGAAGCTGGCCGGCCGTTGCCGGTTGGCGGCGAAGGAGCCGTATTGCGTTGCTTTACGGTTTCGCGTTGTCAGGTCGTTCGCTTGTCGCAGTTCTGCCCTCTCCGGCTGAGTGCCGGTTGTTCATGAGGACGTGCCCGAACACTAAATGGTTCATGCGTGGAAGGGAACGTGATGTTTGCTTCACCCTCCCGGGGGATCGAACAGGCGTACGGACCTGCACTAGGCTGGTGAAGGGGCTGGGATGGCGTTGCATCGGCTCTACCAGGCCTCGGTACCCTTCCAACGGCAACCGAGCCACCACTGCGCCCGACCGGGCCAGAAAAGAAATTCAGCGAGGAGCGAACTGCGTGACCGCCGACACGTCCGTGCCTTCCAGCGCACTGCTGACCGGAGCAGACCGGGACGGCTCCAACTACACCGCGCGGCACCTGCTCGTCCTCGAAGGCCTCGAGGCCGTCCGCAAGCGCCCCGGCATGTATATCGGCTCCACCGACAGCCGGGGCCTCATGCACTGCCTCTGGGAGATCATCGACAATTCGGTCGATGAGGCCCTGGGCGGGTACTGCGACCACATCGAGGTGATCCTCCACGAGGACTCCTCCGTGGAGGTCCGCGACAACGGCCGCGGCATCCCCGTGGACGTCGAGCCCAAGACCGGCCTCTCCGGCGTCGAGGTCGTCATGACCAAGCTGCACGCCGGCGGCAAGTTCGGCGGCGGGTCGTACGCGGCCTCCGGCGGCCTGCACGGCGTCGGTGCCTCCGTGGTCAACGCCCTCTCGGCGCGGCTGGACGTGGAGGTCGACCGGGGCAGCGCGACGCAGACCATCAGCTTCCGCCGCGGCGTCCCGGGCATGTTCACCGAGCAGGGCCCCGACAGCCCCTTCGACCCCGCGAACGGCCTGCGCAAGGGCAAGCGGATCGCCAAGGGCAAGACCGGCACCCGCATCCGCTACTGGGCCGACCGGCAGATCTTCCTCAAGGACGCCAAGCTCACGCTGGACACGCTCTACCAGCGCGCCCGCCAGACGGCCTTCCTCGTGCCCGGCCTGACCATCGTGGTCCGCGACGAGCGGGCCCTGGAAGGGGCCGGCAAGACCGAGGAGACCTTCCGCTTCGACGGGGGCATCAGCGAGTTCTGCGAGTACCTCGCCCAGGACAAGGCGGCCTGCGACGTCCTGCGCCTGACCGGCACCGGCATCTTCAAGGAGACCGTCCCGGTCCTCGACGACCTCGGCCACATGACCCCCACCGAGGTCACCCGTGAACTCGGCGTGGACATCGCCCTGCGCTGGGGCACGGGGTACGAGACGAACGTGAAGTCGTTCGTGAACATCATCGCCACCCCCAAGGGCGGCACCCACATCTCCGGCTTCGAGCGCTCGGTCACCAAGACCGTGAACGAGGTGCTGCGCTCCGCGAAGCTGCTGCGGGTCGCCGAGGACGACGTGGTCAAGGACGACGCGATGGAGGGCATGACGGCGGTCGTCACCGTCCGCCTCGCCGAGCCGCAGTTCGAGGGCCAGACCAAGGAGGTGCTCGGCACCTCGGCGGCCACCCGGATCGTCGCGGCCGTCGTCGCGAAGGAGCTCAAGGCCTTCCTGACCTCCACGAAGCGGGACGACAAGCAGCAGGCCCGCTCCGTGATGGAGAAGATCGTCGCGGCCGCCCGGACCCGGATCGCGGCCCGCCAGCACAAGGAGGCGCAGCGCCGCAAGACCGCGCTGGAGTCCTCCTCGCTGCCCGCCAAGCTGGCCGACTGCCGCAGCGACGACGTGGAGCGCAGCGAGCTCTTCATCGTCGAGGGGGACTCGGCGCTCGGCACGGCCAAGCTCGCCCGGAACTCCGAATTCCAGGCGCTGCTGCCCATCCGGGGCAAGATCCTCAACGTCCAGAAGTCCTCGGTCTCGGACATGCTCAAGAACGCCGAGTGCGGGGCGATCATCCAGGTCATAGGAGCCGGCTCGGGCCGGACCTTCGACATCGACGCCGCGCGGTACGGGAAGATCGTCCTGCTCGTCGACGCCGATGTGGACGGCGCGCACATCCGCTGCCTGCTGCTCACGCTCTTCCAGCGCTACATGCGCCCGATGGTCGAGGCGGGCCGGGTCTTCGCGGCCGTCCCGCCGCTGCACCGGATCGAGCTCGTCCAGCCGAAGAAGGGGCAGGACAAGTACGTGTACACGTACTCGGACAACGAGCTGCGCCAGACCCTGCTGGAGTACCAGCGCAAGAACATCCGGTACAAGGACTCGATCCAGCGCTACAAGGGCCTCGGCGAGATGGACGCCGACCAGCTGGCGGAGACCACCATGGATCCCCGTTTCCGCACCCTGCGCCGGATCAACATCGGCGATCTGGACTCGGCCGAGTCGGTCTTCGACCTGCTCATGGGCAACGAGGTGGCTCCGCGCAAGGAGTTCATCACCAGTTCCGCCGCCACCCTGGACCGCTCGCGGATCGACGCCTGAGCGGACCCCGAGCGGACCCCGAGCTACCGGGAGACCTCCGGTGGCACTTCCGGGGCACTGGCACACCGGTGCTCTTCACTCCATCACCTGATGGAGTGAAGAGCACCGGGACACCAGTCCGGAAACCTTCCCTCCCGCACATCCTTGTGGGCACGCGGCCACTGCGGCGGCGGACAAGGAGAGTTCGGTGGACAAGCACGAAGGTCGTGATGCCGGAACGATCCGGCTGGACGACCCCTGGTACGACGCGCTGGCCGTCGGTTGGGGCGAGGGCGAGGGGTCCGGCGGAGCGTCGGGCGGCGGAGCGGAAACGTCACCCCCGAGCTCCGGCCCCGGCGCCGAACCCGCGCGCGCAGCGTCCGACATCTACCTCGAAGTGCAGCGCAGCGCCGCCTTCCAGGAAGTGCGCGGCCGCTACCGGAGGTTCGTCGTCCCCGCGACCGTCGGCTTCTTCCTCTGGTACGTGGCCTACGTGATCGCCGCCACCACGGCGCCCGGCATGATGGCCCGGCCGGTGTTCGGGTCC
Organism: Streptomyces sp. NBC_00335; assembly: GCF_036127095.1. Taxonomy (GTDB): domain Bacteria; phylum Actinomycetota; class Actinomycetes; order Streptomycetales; family Streptomycetaceae; genus Streptomyces. Next base: position 2,181,800 of record NZ_CP108006.1, on the reverse strand, counting down.
GTGAACGTGGCCCTGCTCGCTGGCCTCGGCCAGTTCCTCAGCACCTTCCTGCTGACCTGGGCCTACGCCCGGCACGCCCGGCTGCGGCGGGACCGCGCGGCCCTGGACCTTCGCTGGACGGTCTTCGAGCAGGAGCAGGTCCGCCGGGCGGATGCCGGGGAGCGCACCCGGACCCGGGGGGCGGGCCGGTGACCACCGAGCACCAGACCCTGGCGCTGCTCCTGTTCAGCGTCTTCATCGCCGTCACCCTGGGCATCACCACCTGGGTGAGCCGCAACAGGCACGGTTCGGCAGAGGAGTTCTACGCGGGCGGGCGACTGTTCTCGCCGATGGAGAACGGTTTCGCCATCGCCGGTGACTACATGTCCGCCGCCTCCTTCCTGGGCATCTCCGGCCTCATCGCCCTCTTCGGCTACGACGGCCTGCTGTACTCGGTGGGCTTCCTCGTCGCCTGGCTGGTCGTCCTGTTCCTCGTCGCCGAACTCGTCCGCAACTGCGGCCGGTTCACCCTCGCCGACGTGGTCGCCGCGCGGATGAGCGAGCGGCCGGTGCGGATCGCCGCCGGGACCTCGTCGGTGGTCGTCTCCGTGCTGTACCTCGTCGCGCAGATGGTCGGCGCCGGCAGCCTCGTGGGCCTGCTGCTCGCCGACTCGGGCCGGACCGCACGGACGTTGACCGTCATCGGGGTCGGCGCCCTCATGGTGATCTACGTGTCCTTCGGCGGGATGCGGGCCACCACCTGGATCCAGATCGTCAAGGCCGTGCTGCTGATGGGCGGGGCGATCACCCTGACCGTGCTCGTGCTGCTGCGCTTCCACGGGAACTTCGACCAGCTGCTCAGCAGCGCCGCAGAGCGCAGCGGGTACGGTGACCGGTTCCTGGGCCCCGGGCTCAAGTACGGCGGGGACTGGACGGCCCGCTTCGACTTCATGAGCCTCGGGCTCGCGCTGGTCCTGGGCACGGCCGGGCTGCCGCACATCCTGTCGCGCTTCTACACCGTGCCCACGGCGCGGGCGGCCCGCCGGTCGGTGGTGTGGGCGATCGGGCTGATCGGCGGCTTCTACCTGATGACCATCGTGCTGGGCTTCGGTGCTGCGGCGCTGCTCGGGCCGGAGCAGGTCAGGGCCTCCAACGCCTCGGGGAACACGGCGGTTCCGCTGCTCGCGGCCTTCCTGGGCGGCGGGGCCGACTCGACCGGCGGCGCGGTGCTGTTCGCCTTCGTGGCGGCCATCGCCTTCGCGACCATCCTCGCGGTGGTCGCGGGGATCACCCTCGCCTCGTCGGCGTCCGTCGCGCACGACCTGTACGCCTCGCTCAAGCGCCGCCACGCCAAGCAGCGCAGCGAGGTGACGGTGGCCAGGATGGCGGCGGTCGGGATCGGGGCGGTGGCGATCGCGCTGGGGCTGCTGGCCCAGGACCTGAACGTGGCCTTCCTGGTGGGTCTGGCCTTCGCCGTGGCGGCCTCGGCGAACCTGCCGGTGCTCCTGTACTCGCTGTTCTGGCGCGGGTTCACCACGCGGGGCGCCGTCTGGTCGGTGTACGGGGGGCTGCTCCCGGCCGTGCTGCTGGTGGCCCTGTCCCCGGTGGTCTCCGGCAGCCCCGAATCCCTTTTCCCTGGTGTGGACTTCCAGCTCTTCCCGCTCCAGAACCCCGGCCTCGTGTCCATCCCGCTGGGCTTCCTGGCGGGCTGGCTGGGCACCGTGACCTCGGCGGAGGAGCCGGACGAGCGGCGGCACGCCGAGACCGAGGTCCGCGCGCTGACCGGGGCCGGGGCGGTGTAGGGCCGACATGGCGGGGGAGCGGGACCGGCCGGCCGGTGTCAGCCCGTGGTGGGCGGGCGCCAGGCGTACCGGTGTTCCGGGCGGCCCGTTTCGCCGTAGCGCAGGGCGAGGGTGACGCGGCCGGTGCGGTCGAGGAGTTTGAGGTAGCGCTGGGCGGTCTGGCGGCTGATGCCCGCGCGGTCGGCGATCTGCTGGGTGGAGAGCGGGCCTTCGGCCGCGCGCAGGATTCCGCGGACCAGGTCGGCGGTGGTGGGGGAGTGTCCCTTCGGGAGGTCGCTCGGGGCGTCGGCGCCGGCCGCGGCCAGGGCGCCGAAGATCCGGTCCACCTCCGCCTGTTCGGCCTCGCCGCCCGTGTCCAGGGTGCGGCGCAGGGCCCCGTAGGCCTCCAGGCGGGTGCGCAGACCCGCGAAGGTGAACGGCTTGACCAGGTACTGGAGGGCGCCGAGGCGCATCGCGGCCTGCACGGTGGCCAGGTCGCGGGCGGCCGTCACCATGATCACGTCGGTGTGGTGGCCGCGCTCGCGCAGGCGCCGGACCAGGTCGAGGCCGTTCTCGTCGGGGAGGTAGTGGTCGAGGAGGATGAGGTCCACCGGGCGTGAGTCGAGGAAGGCCAGTGCCTCCGCCGCCGAATGGGCCTGGGCCGACACGCGGAAGCCGGGAACCTTGGCCACGTAGGCCGCGTTGATCCGGGCAACACGCATGTCGTCGTCGACGACCAGTACGTCAAAAGCACCGAAGATGCCGGATCCGCCCGATCCGGCAGGTGAGCCGGATGCGCTGAACACGTCGGAATCGTTCATCGCAGGGCCTCCGGGAGCACGACGGAGAATTCCGTCCCTCCGTCCGCTGCCTCGCCGGCCCGGACGGTGCCGCCCTGCCGTTCGGCCAGGCGCCGCACCAGGGCGAGACCGAGCCCGCGTCCGCGGTGGGCGCCGGCCGGGGGCTGTTTGGTCGACCAGCCCTCGGTGAAGATCTCCTCGCGGCGCGCCACCGGGACGCCGGGGCCGCTGTCGCGGACCAGCAGGACCGCCGTGCGGCCGTCCGCACGGATGTCGACCTCGACCAGCGGTGCGGGCGAGCCGACCGCGGCATCCAGCGCGTTGTCGACGAGGTTGCCGAGGATGGTGACCAGACCGCCCGGGTCGACGAGTCGGTCGGGCAGCAGGGCGGAATCGGCCAGCCGCAGGGGGACCCCGCGCTCCGCGGCGACCGTGGCCTTGCCCATCAGCAGAGCGGCCAGCAGCGGGTCGTGCACCTTCTCGGTGACCTGTTCGGCGGTGCTGCGGTGCACGCCGACCACCTCCGTGACGAACTCCGCGGCCTCCTCGTACAGGCCCAGTTCCAGCAGGCCCAGGAGGGTGTGGAGCCGGTTGGCGTGCTCGTGGTCCTGGGCGCGCAGGGCGTCGATCAGGCCCTTGGTGGAGTCGAGCTCGCGGCCCAGGTGCTCCAGTTCGGTGCGGTCGCGCAGGGTGGCCACTGCTCCGCCGTCCTCGGTGGGCATCCGGTTGGCGACCAGGACCCGGCTGCCCTGGACCGTGAGCAGGTCGCGGCCGGTGACCCGGCCGGTGAGGACGTCGGTGGTGCGGCCCGCGCCGAGCACCTCGTCCAGCGCGCGCCCCGCGACGGCGTCGGCGGCCTCGGGGGCGAGGCCCAGTAGCCGGGCCGCCTCGTCGTTGACCAGCCGGACCCGGCCGGCCCGGTCGAGGGCGATCACGCCTTCGCGGATGGAGTGCAGCATCGCCTCGCGCTCGGCGAGCAGGCCCGCGATATCGGAGAAGGCCAGGTCGCGGGTCTGTCGGTGGATCCTGCGCGAGAGCAGGTAGGCGGCGAGGGCGCCCGCGGCCAGGGCGCCGCCCGCGTAAGCGAGAAGGCCCGGGATGGCGCCCAGCAGGCGGCCCTGGACGCTGTCGTAGGCGATGCCGACCGAGACGGCGCCGACGATCTCGCCGTCGGCGGCGAGCAGGGGCACCTTGCCGCGCGCGGAGCGGCCCAAGGTGCCCTCGTCGATCTCCATGACCTCGCGGCCGGCCAGGACGTCACCGGGGTCGGTGGAGACGTGCCGGCCGATGCGGTCGGGGCTCGGGTGCGAGCGGCGGATCCCGTACAGGTCCAGGACCACCACGTACTCGGCGCCCGTGGCCGAGCGGATCCGCTCGGCCGAGGCCTGTACCGGGCTGTCCGGCGAGGGGGGCGAGCCGAGGAGGCCGGTGGCCAGGGCGGGGTCGGCGGCGGCGCTCTGGGCGATGGTCAGGGCGCGCCGCATGGCCTGGTCGTCGAGCTGTGCGCTCAGCGGGGCCAGGAAGAGGCCGGTGGCCAGGGCGAGGACCCCGGCGGCGATGGCGAGCTGGGTCAGCAGGATCTGGGAGGCGGCCCGTCGGGGGAGCCCGAGGCGCCGAGCGCTCATGTGGAGGAACCGCAGGGACCGCATGAGTACGAACGGTAGAGCGGTTCGGGCGTAAGCGGAATTTCTCCCCCTCACGCAAATGGCTTGCGTTATTTGCGCCCAGCTTGCGCAAGCGATGAAGGCATGAAAGTGCGGTCAGAGATGTAGACGACTCGCCAAAGCTCTGCAACTCTCGCACCGCGCACTGCAAATTTGTCGCTCTTGTGGTTCAGAAAGTTCATGTCGAGGGACGAGGACATATGAGAAGGCACAACTGGAGATGGCGGACCCTGGCCGCCTTGATCAGCACGGCCCTGCTGATGCTGGGCTGGCCCGCTCTGACCGCCGCGGCCGCCGGCGGACCGAGCGTCTCGGCGGGCAGGCCCGCCACGGCGAGCAGCACCAACGGCGCCTACGCGGCCGGCAACGTCACCGACGGCAACCAGTCCTCGTACTGGGAGAGCGCCGGCAGCACCTTCCCGCAATGGGTGCAGACCGACCTCGGAGCCACCACCCGCGTCGACCAGGTGGTGCTCAAGCTCCCCGCCTCCTGGGAGAGCCGCAACCAGACCCTGTCCGTCCAGGGCAGCGCCGACGGCACCAGCTTCAGCACCCTGGTGAGCTCGGCGACGTACACCTTCGGCCAGGGCGCCGGGAACGTGGTCACCATCGGCTTCCCGGCCACCCAGGCCCGGTACGTGCGGATCGACATCACCGCCAACACCGGCTGGCAGGCCGCCCAGCTCTCCGAGCTGGAGGTCCGCGCCCCCGGTGACTCCGGGACCAACCTGGCCCTCGGCAAGACCTTCACCGCGAGCAGCAACACCCAGGTCTACGTGCCGGGCAATGCCGGCGACGGCAACTCCGCCAGCTACTGGGAGAGCGTCAACAACGCCATGCCCCAGTGGCTCCGGGCCGACCTGGGCTCCTCCGTCCGCGTGGACCGCGTGGTCCTCAAGCTGCCCGAGAACTGGGGTGCCCGCACCCAGACCCTCAAGATCCAGGGCAGCGCGAACGGGACGGACTACACCGACCTGACGGCGTCCAAGGCGTACGAGTTCAACGCCGCCGCCGCCAACGCGGTGACCATCACCTTCGACGCCACCACCACCCGCTACGTGCGGGTGTGGATATCGGCCAACTCCGTACAGCCCGGCGGGCAGCTCTCCGAGCTGGAGATCTACGGCCCGACGACCGGTGACACCCAGGCCCCGACGGCCCCGACCGCCCTCGCTTACACCGAGCCCGCGACCGGCCAGATCAAGCTCACCTGGAACGCCGCCACCGACAACACGGGCGTCACCGGGTACGAGGTGTACGCCAACAACCAGCTGCGCACCAGCGTCGCGGGCAACGTCACGACCTACACCGACACCCAGCCCGCCTCCGCGAGCGTGACCTACTACGTCCGGGCCAAGGACGCGGCCGGCAACCAGTCGGCGAACAGCAACAGCGTCACCCGCGCCGGCGACACCGGCGACACCCAGGCCCCGACCGCCCCGGCGGCCCTGGCCTTCACCGAGCCGGCCGCCGGCCAGATCAAGCTGGCCTGGCAGGCCTCCACCGACAACGTCGGCGTCACCGGCTACGAGGTCTTCGCGAACAACCTGCTGCTCACCACGGTCGCGGGCAACCTCACCACCTACACGGACACCCAGCCGGCCACCGCCACCGTGAGCTACTTCGTCCGGGCCAAGGACGCGGCGGGCAACCGCTCCGGCGACAGCAACTCCGTCACCCGCAACGGCAGCGGAGGCACGGGCGGCTCCAACCTGGCCGTCGGCAAGCCCATCGAGGGCTCCTCCGTGATCCACACCTTCGTCGCGGAGAACGCCAACGACAACAGCACCTCCACCTACTGGGAGGGCGCGGGCGGCGCCTACCCGAGCACGCTGACCGTCAAGCTCGGGTCGAACGCCGACGTCGACCGCCTGGTCCTCAAGCTCAACCCGGACAGCAGCTGGGGCACCCGCACCCAGAACATCCAGGTGCTCGGCCGCGAGCAGAGCGCCTCGGGCGTCACCGGCCTGGTGGCCGCCAAGGACTACGTCTTCAACCCGGCCTCCGGCTCCAACACCGTCACCATCCCGGTGAACGCCCGGGTCGCGGACGTGCAGCTGCGCTTCACCTCCAACACCGGCTCCTCCAACGGCCAGATCGCCGAGTTCCAGGTCTTCGGCGTCGCGGCGCCCAACCCGGACCTCCAGGTCACCGCGGTGAGCGCCGCCCCGGCCACCCCGGTCGAGTCGGACTCCGTCACTCTGTCCGCCACCGTCAAGAACAGCGGCCCGGCCCCGGCGGCGTCGACCTCCGTCTCCTTCCGGCTCGGCGGCTCGAAGATCGCCTCCGCCAGCGTGCCCGCGCTGGCCGCGGGCGCCTCGGCCGAGGTCACTGCCGGGATCGGTCCGCGCGACGCCGGCACCTACCCGCTGAGCGCGGTCGTCGACGAGGCGAACACGGTCATCGAGCAGAACGAGACCAACAACAGCCTCACCGGCTCCCCGCTGGTGGTCCGCCCGGTCGACAGCTCGGACCTGGTGGCCTCGTCCGTCGCCTGGTCGCCCAGCGCCCCGTCCGCCGGCCAGTCCGTGGGATTCTCCGTCACGGTCAAGAACCAGGGCACCGTGGCCGCCGCCGCGGGCGCCCACAACGTCACCCTCACCCTGCAGGACGCGGGCGGCGCCACCGTCCGTACGCTGACCGGATCCTTCAGCGGAGCGCTCGCGGCCGGTGCCTCCTCGGCGCCGATCGCCCTCGGCAACTGGACGGCGGCCAACGGCAAGTACACCGTCAAGGTGGTCCTCGCCGACGACGCCAACGAACTGCCGGTCAAGCGCGCCAACAACACCTCCACCAAGCCCTTCTTCGTCGGCCGCGGGGCGAACATGCCCTTCGACACCTACGAGGCCGAGGACGGCGTGGTCGGCGGCGGAGCGGGCGTCGTCGGCCCCAACCGGACCGTCGGTGACATCGCCGGCGAGGCCTCGGGCCGCAAGGCCGTGAACCTGGACGCGACCGGCGAGTACGTCGAGTTCACCACCCGGGCCGCGACCAACACCCTGGTCACCCGCTTCTCCATCCCGGACGCCCCGGGCGGCGGCGGCATCGACTCCACCGTCAACGTCTACGTCAACGGCGTCCTCAAGAAGGCCCTGCCGCTGACCTCGAAGTACGCCTGGCTCTACGGGGCCGAGGCCGGCCCGGGCAACGCCCCGAGCGCCGGAGCCCCGCGGCACATCTACGACGAGGCCAACATCCTGCTCGGCGAGACCGTCCCGGCGGGCAGCAAGATCCGCCTCCAGAAGGACGCGGCGAACACCACCACCTACGCGATCGACTTCGTGAGCCTGGAACAGGCCACGGTGATCCCCAACCCCGACCCGGCCACCTACACGGTGCCCACCGGTTTCACCCACCAGGACGTGCAGAACGCCCTGGACAAGGTCCGCATGGACACCACGGGCAAGCTCGTGGGCGTCTACCTGCCGCCGGGCGACTACGACACGGCCAGCAAGTTCCAGGTGTACGGCAAGGCCGTGCAGGTCGTCGGGGCCGGACCGTGGTTCACCCGCTTCCACGCCCCGTCCTCGCAGGACAACACCGACAACGGCTGGCGCGCGGAGGGCACCGCGAAGGGCTCGTCCTTCACGGGCTTCGCCTACTTCGGCAACTACACCTCGCGCATCGACGGTCCGGGCAAGGTCTTCGACTTCGCCAACGTGAGCGACATGACCATCGACAACATCTGGAACGAACACCAGGTGTGCCTCTACTGGGGCGCCAACACCGACCGGATCACGATCAAGAACTCGCGGATCCGCGACACCTTCGCCGACGGCATCAACATGACCAACGGCAGCACGGACAACCTCGTGACCAACATCGAGGCGCGGTCCACGGGTGACGACAGCTTCGCGCTGTTCTCCGCGATCGACGCGGGCGGCGCGGACATGAAGAACAACGTCTACGAGAACCTGAGCGCGATCCTCACCTGGCGTGCGGCCGGTGTCGCCGTCTACGGCGGCTTCGACAACACCTTCCGCAACATCTACATCGCCGACATCCTCGTCTACTCGGGCATCACCATCAGCTCGCTGGACTTCGGGTATCCGATGAACGGATTCGGGACCGACCCGACGCTCTTCGAGAACATCTCGATCGTCCGGGCCGGAGGCCATTTCTGGGGGGCGCAGACCTTCCCCGGAATCTGGATCTTCTCGGCGTCCAAGGTGTTCCAGGGAATCCGCATCAACAACGTGGACATCGTGGATCCGACCTACAGCGGAATCATGTTCCAGACGCAGTACGTCGGCGGCCAGCCGGTCAATCCCATCAAGGACACCATTCTGAAGGACATCACCATCACGGGGGCGAAGAAGAGCGGTGACGCCTTCGACGCCAAGTCCGGGTTCGGTCTCTGGGCGAACGAGATGCCCGAGGCGGGACAGGGTCCGGCGGTGGGTGAGGTGACCATCCAGAACCTGAGGATGAGCGACAACGCCGTGGACGTGCGGAACACGACCTCGACGTTCAAGATCAACCAGCTGCCCTAGCGGGCGGCCCGCACCGGGGAACGAGGGCGGCGGGGCATCCCTTCGGGGTGCCCCGCCGCTCGCCGCCGGGAGATCGCCGGGGCCGGTGGGGCGCGGGGGGTTCCGCGCCGGTTTCCGATGGGCCAAACTGGCCGTAATCGAACTGCAAGGAACTTGCAGTGTTTGCGCTACTCTTGCGTTCATGACGCGACGACTTGCTCAAGTGGCGAAGAAGGTGGGGGTCAGCGAGGCAACGGTCAGCCGGGTGCTCAACGGCAAGCCGGGCGTCTCGGACGCAACCCGCCAGTCCGTGCTCACGGCCCTGGACGTCCTCGGCTACGAGCGCCCCACCCAGCTGCGCGGCGAACGCGCCCGGCTGGTCGGCCTGGTCCTGCCGGAACTCCAGAACCCGATCTTCCCGGCCTTCGCCGAGGTGATCGGCGGCGCACTGGCCCAGCAGGGGCTGACCCCGGTGCTCTGCACGCAGACCACGGGCGGGGTCTCCGAGGCCGACTACGTCGAGCTCCTGCTCCAGCAGCAGGTGTCCGGCGTCGTCTTCGCCGGCGGGCTCTTCGCGCAGGCCGACGCCCCGCACGAGCACTACCGGCTGCTCCACGACCGCAAGGTCCCGGTGGTGCTGATCAACGCCTCGATAGAGGACCTCGGCTTCCCGTGCGTCTCCTGCGACGACGCCGTCGCGGTCGAACAGGCCTGGCGCCACCTGGCCTCCCTCGGTCACGAGCGCATCGGGCTGGTGCTGGGCCCGCCCGACCACATCCCCTCCCTGCGCAAGCTGGTTGCCGCCCAGGCGGTCGCCGCGGCGGCCGGCACCGAGCTGCCCGCCGCCCACGTGGAGCGGGCGCTGTTCTCCCTGGAGGGCGGCCACGCGGCCACGTCGAGGCTGCTGGACCGCGGGGTGACCGGCATCATCTGCGCGAGCGACCCCCTGGCCCTGGGGGCCATCCGTGCGGCCCGCCGCCGCGGGCTGGACGTGCCCCGCGAGGTCTCCGTCGTCGGGTACGACGACTCGGCCTTCATGAACTGCACCGAACCCCCGCTGACCACCGTCCGGCAGCCCATCGAGGCCATGGGCCGGGCGGCCGTGGAGCTGCTCACCGCACAGATCCAGGGGGCCGCCGTACAGCCCGGAGAGCTGCTCTTCGAGCCCGAGCTCGTCGTGCGGGGCTCCACCGCGCAGGTGCCGCGCCCCCGTCCGGAGTAACGCCCCGCCGGGCTCCACCGAGTTGAGCCCCCGGCCACAGGGCCCCGAAACGTCCCGCTGACGTTTCGGGGCCCTGTTTTGCGTTCACCCTCCGTGCCACCCGGCGCTCTGCTGCCAATCTCTTGCGAAATCTGCGCGAGATATTGCGTTCATCTGTCGGTGGTGGTTGAGTGTGCCGCGCTCGCCTCCATACACGCCCCACGCCTCCTGCTCGATGCTCGAAGGGGACCACCGATGAGAACCAACATCCGCCGCACCACCGCGACCGCCCTCGTCTCGGCGCTCGCCGTCACCGCCCTCGCGGCCTGCGGTACGAGCAGCAGCGGGGACGACACCAAGAACCAGCCGTCCGGCGGTTCCACGGACGCCTCCGCGCCGCTCGACCCGAAGGCCAAGGTCACCATCTCCATCGACTGCATGCCGCCGGCGGCGAAGGCCGCCGAGCTCAAGCAGTGGAAGGAGGACGTGGCGGAGTTCAACAAGACCTACCCGAACGTCACGATCGACGGCCGCTCCACCCCCGGCCAGTGCCTGGAGCCCCCGCGGTTCACGGCGATGCTCAAGGCCAAGTCGCAGCCGGACGTCTTCTACGCCTACTTCACCGATCTCAAGCAGGTCCTGGACAACGACGGCGCCGAGGACATCTCGGCCTACGTCACGGCCAAGACGGTTCCGGGCATCGACGACATCGACAAGAACGTCGTCAACACCCTCAAGCAGGACGGCAAGCTCTACGGGCTGCCCACCAGCAACTACACGATGGGCCTGCTGATCAACCGCAAGCTCTTCCAGCAGGCGGGCCTCAACCCCGACCAGCCCCCGCGCACCTGGGACGAGGTCCGCGCGGCCGCCAAGAAGATCGCGGGCCTCGGAAACGGCACCGCCGGCTACGGCGAGTACAGCGTCGAGAACACCGGCGGCTGGCACTTCACGGCCGCCATGTACGGCCTGGGCGGCGACGTCGTCGGAGCCGACGGCAAGGCGGCCTTCAACAACGCGACAGGCAAGCAGGTCGTGGACAACCTCCGCGCCATGCGCTGGGAGGACGACAGCATGGGCAAGACCCAGCTGCTCAAGTGGGGCGACCTGCAGAAGCAGATGGCCTCGGACAAGCTCGGCATGTTCCTCGCCGCGCCCGACGACATCACCTACATGGTCCAGCAGCTCGCGGGCAAGTACGAGAACTTCGGCATGGGCCCCATCCCCGGCGGCGCCGCGACGCTGGCCGGCGGCAACGGCTACATGATCAAGAAGGGCAGCTCGCCGGACAAGGTCAAGGCCGCGATCGCCTGGCTGAACTTCAAGACGCTCGCGGTCGGCAAGGGGCAGTTCCAGTACGACCGTTCCAAGACCGACGGCCTGCCGGTCGGGCTTCCGCAGCCCGCCTTCTTCACCGGCGCCAGCAAGGCCAAGGACGACGAGCTGAAGGCCGCCAGCGCCACCATGCCGGTCGCCAACTTCAAGTCCTTCCTGGACAACCCGGTGGCCGGCAAGGCCGAGCCGGCGAAGGCCCAGGAGGTCTACAAGGTCCTCGACAAGGTGATGTCGGGGGTCCTGACCAACAAGGACGCCGACCCGGCGCAGCTCCTCGCGGAGGCCGAGAAGGCCGTCAACCAGGTGCTGGCCAACCAGTAGCGGTCCCAGGGCGCGGGTCCGGGCGGCCTCCCCGGCCCGGACCCGCCCGCAGGTCCCGTACCCCGCAAACCGATGGCGACGACCCACCAAGGAGCGAGCGGCGATGTCGGCTCCCACCCTGTCCGGTACCTCTCGCGAGGAGTTCTCCCGGGCGTTCAAGCGGAACCTATCGGCCCACGGCTTTCTGATCGGCGCCGTCCTCTGCTTCTCCTTCTTCTCCTGGTACCCGATGGTCCGGGAGTTCCTGCTGGCCTTCCAGAAGACCGAGGGCGGAGCCGTCCACTGGGTCGGCTGGGACAATTTCCGCTACGTCTTCAACGACCCGGCGTTCTGGCAGGCCTGGCGCAACACCCTGCTCTTCAGCGGCCTCGCGCTGGTCCTCGGCTTCGCCGTCCCGTTCGTGGTCTCGGTCGTGCTCAACGAATTCCGGCACGCGCAGGGTTACTTGCGCCTGCTGGTCTACCTCCCGGTGATGATGCCGCCGGTGGCCTCGATCCTGCTCTTCAAGTACTTCTACGACCCCGGTTACGGGGTCTTCAACAGGATTCTGGAATTCCTGCACCTGCCGGCGCAAGACTGGCTGCAATCCACCGATACCGCGATGCTCTCCGTGGTCATCGCTTCCACGTGGATGAACATGGGCGGCGCGACCCTGATCTATCTGGCGGCCCTCCAGGGCATTCCCGGAGAGCTCTACGAAGCGGCGGAGCTCGACGGAGCCGGGGTGCTGCGCAAGATCTGGCACGTCACGATCCCGCAGACCAAGCTCATCCTCTCGCTGATGCTGCTCATGCAGGTCATCGCGACGATGCAGGTGTTCGTCGAACCGTTCATGCTCACGGGCGGCGCCGGTCCCGAAGGATCGACCACCACCGTCGTCGTCCTCATCTACCAGTACGCCTTCAGTTTCAACCAGTACGGCGGCGCCGCGGCCCTGGGCCTGTGCCTGCTCGTCCTGCTCGCCGGCTTCTCCGCCGTGTACGTCCGGCTGAGCCGCGACAACGAGAACTGACGGGAGCACCTCACATGTCGGAGCGCACGCTCATATCGCCGGCCCAACTCGGCCGCACCCGGGGCAAGATCGCCTACTGGACCGTCCTGGCCGTGGTCGTGATCGGCTTCACGGTCGTCTTCCTCGGGCCCCTCTACTGGATGGTCGCCAACGGGCTCAAGAGCACCGCGGAGTTCACCCAGGTCCCGCCGACCGTGGTGCCGGACTCCCTGCACGCCGAGAACTACTCGGCGGCCTGGAAGGTCATGGACCTCGCCAAGCTGCTGTTCAACACCCTCTACTACGCCTTCGGCGCCCTCGCCTTCCAGCTCGTCCTCGACGTGGCCGCCGCCTACTCGCTGTCCAAGCTCCGCCCGGTCTTCGGCAAGGCCGTCCTCGGCATGATGCTGGCGACCCTGATGATCCCGGCCACCGTCCTCGTCGTACCGCAGTACCTCACGGTCCTGGACATGCCGCTCATCGAGCGGAACCTGCTCAACACACCCTGGGTGATCTGGCTGCCCTCGGTCACGAACGCCTTCAACATCTTCCTTCTGAAACGATTCTTCGACTCCATCCCCGGCGAGATCCTCGATGCCGCCGCCATCGACGGAGCCTCCGCCCTGCGCATCCTGCGCTCCGTGGTCCTGCCGATGTCCCGGCCCGTCCTCGGCGTCGTGTCGATCTTCGCCATCGTCGGAGTGTGGAAAGACTTCCTCTGGCCCATGCTCACCCTCCCCGACCCGGCCCTGCAGACGCTCAACGTCGGCATCTACTCACTCGCCAGGGGAGTGCCCGAGAACCATCTCGTCGCCGCGCTCGCGATGGCCTCGGCGCCCACGCTCATCATCTTCCTGATCTTCCAGCGCAACATCATGAGCGGCCTGACGGCAGGCTCCCTCAAGGGGTGAGCACCACCCCGCACCGCCGCCGTGCCCGGCCGCCCCCTGTGAAAAGAACGCTGTGAAAGGACCCCTCCGTGGCTGACTTTCCCCTGCCCGAAAACGCCGCCGACTGGTGGCGCTCGGCCGCCATCTACCAGGTGTACGTACGGAGCTTCGCCGACGGCGACGGGGACGGCACCGGTGACCTGGTGGGCGTCCGGGCCCGTCTCCCCTACCTCGCCGAACTGGGCGTCGATGCCCTCTGGTTCACCCCCTGGTACCTCTCCCCGCTCGCCGACGGCGGCTACGACGTCGCCGACTACCGCACCATCGACCCCGCCTTCGGCACCCTCGCCGAAGCCGAGAAGCTCATCGCGGAAGCCCGTGAGCTGGGCATCCGCACCATTGTCGACATCGTCCCGAACCACGTGTCCGACCAGCACGCCTGGTTCAAGGCAGCCCTCGACGCCGGCCCCGGCAGTCCCGAGCGGGAGCTCTTCCACTTCCGCCCCGGCCGCGGCGAGAACGGCGAACTGCCGCCGGGGGACTGGCCCTCGCAGTTCAACGGAGCGGCCACCTGGACGCGGGTACCGGACGGGGAGTGGTACCTGCACCTCTTCACCCCCGAGCAGCCCGACCTCAACTGGGACCATCCCGCCGTCCGCCGGGAACACGAGGAAGTCCTGCGGTTCTGGTTCGAGCGCGGAGTGTCCGGCGTACGGATCGACTCCGCGGCCCTGCTCGCCAAGGACCCGGCCCTGCCCGACCTGGCCGGCCGCTCACCCGAGCCGTGGCCCGGAGAGGTGCACCCGTACATCGACCGCGACGACCTGCACACCATCTACCGCTCGTGGCGGGCCATCGCCGACGAGTACGGGGCCATCTTCGTCGGCGAGGTCTGGCTGCCGGACTCCGAGCGCTTCGCCCGCTACCTGCGCCCCGACGAACTGCACACCGCCTTCAACTTCTCCTTCCTCAGCTGCCCGTGGGACGCCGGCCGGCTGCGCACCTCCATCGAGGAGACACTCGCCGAGCACGCCCCCGTGGGAGCCCCGGCCACCTGGGTGCTGTGCAACCACGACGTGACCCGTACGGTCACCCGCTACGGGCGCGCCGACACCGGTTTCGACTTCGCCACCAAGGCCTTCGGGACCCCCGCCGACCTGGCCCTGGGCACCCGGCGGGCCCGCGCCGCCGCGCTGCTGACCCTCGCCCTGCCCGGCGCCGTCTACGTGTACCAGGGCGAGGAACTGGGGCTTCCGGAGGCCGACATCCCGCTCGGCCGGATCCAGGACCCCATGCACTTCCGGTCGGGCGGCACCGATCCCGGACGGGACGGTTGCAGGGTCCCACTGCCGTGGACCGCCGAGCCCTGGAACGAGCCCTGGCTGCCCCAGCCGGCGAGCTGGCCGCAGTACGCCGCGGACCGGCAGGACGGGGACCCGGCCTCGATGCTCACCCTCTACCGGACGGCCCTGGGCCTGCGCCGCGCCGCGGCCGGCTTCGGCGGCGGATCGCTTCAGTGGCTGCCCGCGCCGCCCGGGGTGCTCGCCTTCAGCCGCCCCGACGGGCTGGTCTGCGTGGCCAACCTGTCCCCGGAGCCGGTCCCGCTGCCGGCCCACACGAGCCTCCTGCTGAGCAGCTCCGCCCTGGATGCGGACGGGCTGCTCGGGCAGGACACGGCGGTCTGGCTGCGGACCTGACGCCGCGGCCGGACCGTCGGAACCACCGCGCCCGTCACGGCAACGGCTGTGGCGGGCGGGGCCCGTGGTACTGCCCGCTCGGTCGCATCCGCAGCGGGCGCTCCTCGTACTCCTCCAGCGCGTGCGCGATCCACCCGGCCGTACGGGCCACCGCGAAGACGGTCTCCCCGGCCTCCGGGGCCATTCCGAAGGAGACCGTCAGCACCGCCAGCGCCAGGTCCACGTTGGGGTACAGGCCGCCGCCGTGCCGGGCCGTCACCCCGGCCACCTCGCGCGCCGCGCCCAGCGCCGGAGCGGCCTGCGCGAGCGGCTCCAGCCGTGCGAACAGGGCCGTCGCCCGCGGGTCCTGGCCCTCGTACAACCGGTGCCCGAGCCCGGGCACCCGGCGCCCGGCCCGCAGGTACTCCGCCACCACCGGGGCCGCGCCGCCCCGCTCCAGCACCTCCACCAGCATCCGGTGCGCGAGCCGCCCGGCCGCTCCGTGCAGGGGCCCTTCGAGCGCGCCGAGCCCGGCCGAGACCACCGCGTACGGATGCGCGCGCGCCGACGCGGCCACCCGTACGGCCAGGGTCGAGGCGGCCAGGTCGTGGTCGGTCAGCAGGGCCAGGGCCAGGTCCAGTACGGCCAGCGCGTCCGGATCGGGATCCAGGGCGGAGAGCCGGGGCCACAGCTGCCGGGCGAGGCGGCCGTCCCCGCCCCACTGCGCGGGGCCCACCTCGGGCAGGGCGCCGACCAGGGTGGGGATCAGGGAGCGCGCGGAGCCCAGTACGGACGGCCCGGACAGGTCGAAGCGCAGCGGGTCCGCGACCGCCGCGGCGGCGACGGCCACCCGCAGCCGGTCGATCGGACCACTGTGCTCGGGCAGCGCGGCGACCGCCCGCCGGGCCGCGGCGAGGGATTCCGGGGGAGCGGTGAACCGGGCCCCGCGCACCAGGGTCCCCGTCCAGAGCCACTCGGCGACCTCCTCGTAGCGGTACCGCGAGGCCAGCTCCACGGCGTCCACCCCGCGGAAGTAGTACCGGTCGGCCTCGATGAGGGTGAGCGCGGTGCGTACGGACAGCTCCCCGGCGGAGGCCGCCGAACCGGAGGGTCCCGCCGCCTCGCGGCGGCTGCGCCGGGCCAGGGCCTCCACCTCTCGGGCGTCGAAACTGCTGCCGCGTCCGACCGGGTCGCGGCGGCTCGTGAGCTGGCCGCGGCTGACGTACGCGTACACGGTCGCGGGTTTCACCCCCAGCAGCCGGGCCGCCTCCTGGGTGCCGATCCTTCGCTCACCGGGCTCGTCGCTCATGACGCACACCCTACATATATTGATTGGATCAATATTGACAGTGATTGAGTCCATCATGGATGGTCGATCCATGAACACCACCGTCGCACCTGCCGAAACCCCCCGCGGACTCGCGGGAGTCGTGGTCACCGAGACCCAGCTCGGTGACGTCCGAGGCCGCGAAGGCTTCTACCACTACCGCCAGTACTCGGCCGTCGAGCTCGCCGGGAGCCGCACCTTCGAGGACGTGTGGCACCTGATGTTCCGCGGGACCCTGCCGGCCGACGCCGCCGAACGGGCCGCCTTCGCGGCCGAGATCGCCCCGCTGCGCAGGCTCCCCGCCGAGGTGCGGGACGCCCTGCCCGCCCTGGCCCGCGCCACCGCCCTGTCCGGCCCGCTCGCCGGACTGCGCACGGCGCTCTCCCTGCTCGGCGCCTCCGCGGGCTTCCGCCCGGTCTACGACCTGACCCCCGAGCGCCGGGCCGCCGACGCGCTGGCCGCCTGCGCCGCCGTACCGACCCTGCTCACCGCCCTGTACCGGCTCGGCCAGGGGCTGGAGCCGGTGGAACCGCGGGACGACCTCCCGTACGCGGCGAACTACCTCCACATGCTGACCGGACGGGAACCCGAGCCGGTCAGGGCCCGCGCGGTCGAGCGGTACCTGATCTCCACGATCGACCACGGCTTCAACGCCTCAACCTTCACCGCCCGCGTGATCGCCTCCACCGGCGCCGACGTCGCGGCCTGCCTGACCGGGGCGATCGGCGCACTCTCCGGTCCGCTGCACGGCGGCGCCCCCAGCCGGGCCCTGGACACCCTGGACGCCATCGGCACGGCCGACCGGATCGACCCGTGGATCCGCGAGCGGGTCCTCGCCGGCGACCGGATCATGGGCTTCGGACACCCCGTCTACCGCACCGAGGACCCGCGCTCGCGGATGCTGCGCGGGATCGCCCTGCAGTTCGGCGGCCCGCTCGTGGACTTCGCCGTGGAGGTCGAGCGGCACGTCGAGGAGATCCTCGCCGAGCTCAAGCCGGGCCGGGAACTGCACACCAACGTGGAGTTCTACGCGGGCGTGGTCATGGAGCTGTGCGGCCTGCCGCGCGAGATGTTCACGCCGACCTTCTGCGCGGCCCGCGTGGTCGGGTGGAGCGCGAACGTCCTGGAGCAGGCCGCCGACCCGAAGATCATCCGACCGGCCGCCCGCTACACCGGCCCGACCCCGCCCCGGCCAGTGCCCGCCCTCGGCTGACGCCAGTGCTGTGACCGGGACGGCACTGGCTACGATCGACCGGGTGAACAGCATCCCCGTCATCGTCCTGGCCGGCTTCCTCGGATCCGGCAAGACGACCGTCCTCAACCACCTCCTCGGCAACCGGGGCGGCACCCGGATCGGGGTCGTCGTCAACGACTTCGGCTCCATCGAGGTCGACGCGATGTCGGTGGCAGGCCAGGTCGGCGACTCGATGGTCTCCCTCGGCGGCGGCTGCCTGTGCTGCGCGGTGGACGGCAGCGAGCTGGACGCGTACCTGGAGAAGCTCGCCGACCCCGTCCACCGCATCGACGTGATCGTCATCGAGGCGAGCGGGCTGGCGGAGCCCGAAGAGATGGTCCGGATGCTCGTCGCCAACGAGAATCCGGCGGTCCGCTACGGCGGCATGGTGCAGATCGTCGACGCGGCGGAGTTCGACGCCACCCGGGACAAGCACCCCGAGACCGACCGGCACCTGGCCGTCGCCGACCTGGTGGTGCTCAACAAGACCGACCGGATCGACGCCGTCGAACGCACCCGGATCGAGGGCGCGCTCGCCGCGCTCTGCGCACCGGGGATCCCGGTCGTCGGCGCGGACCACGGGCGGATCGATCCGGAACTGCTCTTCGACCGCCGCCCGTGGACCGAGACGCGCGGCCAGCTCTCCTTCGAGGACCTGCTGGCCCAGGCCCACGACCACGACCATGCTCGTGCGACGGATCACGACCACGAGACGGATCACGCGCAGCACGTCCACGCGGCCTACACGAGCACGGAGTTCGTGTCCGAGCAGGCCCTCGGCCCGCGCCGGTTCATCGAGTTCCTCGACCGCCGCCCGGCCGGCCTCTACCGGATCAAGGGCTCCGTCCACTTCGGCGTTCCCGGCCACGAGGAGCGTTACGAGGTCCAGGCGGTCGGCCGCTTCCTCCGCTTCGCCCCGCACCCCTGGGGCCCGGGCGAACCGCGCCTGACGCAGCTCGTCCTGATCGGCTCGGGCACCGACGGCCCCGCCCTGCTCCGCGAGCTGGAGGCCTGCCGCGAACCGGAGCCGTGGCACGCGCCCCCGGAGAGCATGTGGGGCGTCCTGCGCTACGTACACCGCCCGGCGGAGCCGGCCCCGGACTTCGAACCGGACTCCGACTCGGCCACCGATCCCGATCCCGACGACTTCTAGGCGCCGCCCGGTGTGGAACGAGACCGACGACCCCGAAGACGTGGACGCGGCCTTCGAGCGCGGTGACCCCCACGCCGGGGTCATGGTGATCGCCCTCGCGCTCAACCACCCCGAAGCCGGGGCGATCTTGCCCCGGGTCGCCCGCGCGATGCGGTCGCCCGATCCGGAGATCCGCCGCCAAGGCGTCATCGCCCTGGCCCACACGGCCCGGCTGCACGGCACCGTCGACCGGGATTCCCTGGACCTGCTGCGCGCCCGGCCGCGGGGCAACGAGGCCGACGACGACCTCTGGAGCTTCGTCCCGCACCGGCGGCTGCCGGGGTGGCTGTGGGCGTACCACTGGTCGCAGCCGTCGACGTGGATCTGGGGGCTACGCCGCCTGCGTCAGGCGACCTCGATGCCGAAGTCGCCGAGGAGGGGTTCCAGGCCGCCCGGGTAGCCCTTGCCGCCGAGGACGAAGTCCCAGTCGCCGCCCGGGCGGCGCCGGAAGGAGCCGAGGACCAGGGCGGTTTCGCCGGCGCGGCCGTCGGAGACCTCCAGTTCGCCCAGTTCGCCGCCCGCCGCGTCCAGCAGCCGGATCCGGGCGTCCGTGAAGCCGGCCAGGTCGGCGTGCGGATTGACCTCCGGGTCGACCGCGGCGATGAGGACCAGGCGGTCGCAACGCTGCGGCAGCGCGTCGAAGGAGACCAGCAGCGCCGCCTTGTCGGGCGCCGCGTGCGCGTGGGTCCGTACCGAACCGTCCGGGGTGTTCGGGTTGTTGAAGAACACGAAGTGGTCCTCGCTGAGCACCCGGCTGCCTTCGCAGACCAGCGCGCACACGTCCAGCGCGACCGGCCCCGCCCAGGACATGCCGAGCACGTTGTGGTCCGCGGCGGGCTGCGGCCCGGCCGTCCGCTGGGCCGGGACCGAGGCCACCGTCCCCGGGCCGAGACGGCCGCGCAGTCCGTGCCGGTGCAGCAGATCCACGAGTGCGGCCCCGGGAACCAGCTCCAGCGGCTTGCCGTCGGCAAAGGTGTACGACGTGGGGCCGAAGGTCGCGGTGGTGACCAGCACTCCCTTGTTCGCCCCCTTGTCCTGCACCGTGCCGTAAAGATCCCGGACCGCCGTCGGTGACACGGTGTTGCGGTAGCGCTTGACCTGCACCACGATCCGTCCGCCCGTGATCGGGGACGGGTCGTTCGCCTCGATATCGACCCCGCCGTCGCCCGACCGTTGAGTCGTCAGCGCCTCCATGCCCATGGCCCGGAACAGCTCCGCGACCAGGTTCTCGAAGGCGATCGGGTCCATCGCGAAGAGGTCAGGCTCGTCCTCGTCGTCGTCGCGGCCCGCGTGCCCTCCGTGACTGACGACGCCGCCGACCTCACCGGGCCGACGCTCCGGGCGCACGGCGGCCGGCTGGTCCGGCCGCGCCGACAACTGCCCGCCCAGCCCCTCCACCAGACAGTCCACCGCGCTCACCAGCTCCAGCCGCAGCCCGGTGAAAGCGGAGCGCGCCGCCGACACCGAGGCGAGGACGAGCTGCGCTTCCCGCCCCGTCACCGGATCGTGGGCGTCCACGAAACCGTTGACGACGACGGACTCCAGTACGCCGAACTCGTCGGCCGCGTACAGATCGCGCACCACCAGCAGCACGCACTGCGCCAGCAGGTCCCGGTAGACCGCCCGCCGCTGCGTGGCCGGGCGGGCCGTCTCCTTGTCCTGGTCCGTGCTCGGCACGTACCGCACCGACTTGGCCTCCGGCACCACCTCGTAGCCGGGCAGTTCCCAGTCCAGCACCAGCTGGCGCCGCGCCGGGTCGTAGGCCGCCGACACCTGTCGGGGGAGGTTCTCCGGCCAGCCGGCCGAGGCGTACAGGGCCGCCGAGAAGTACTCCACCGCGGCCTCCGCGTCGCCCGCGCGCAGCGCCCCGGCCAGCTCGGTGAGCCCGGCGTTGTGCCCGCGGATCCCGGCAAGCTGCTCCGCCGCCCAGCGGTCGTACTGCTGTCGGTACGCCGCCAGTTGCTGCTGCCGCTGTGCCTCCGCGGCCTGCGCCGCCTGCCAGGCCTGCGTGTACCGGGCGTGCGCCTCGCGCTCCGCCTGCGCTCGCCGGTTCGAGCCCAGCGTCCAGCCGCCGCTCTGCTGCTGGAAGTGGTGCAGCTGTGGCAGCGGCACGGGGTGCGCCAGGGTTCCCGGGTCGAAGGGTTCGAGCCGCTCGGTCCTGGCCAGGGCGGCCAGCCGGAACGCCGGGGCCCGGCAGCCCGCGGCCAGCAGTCCCTGCAGGGCCGCGACCTGGGCGTCGAGCCGCTCGGTCGCCCGCCGGGCCTCGGCCTCGCGGTGCTGCTTGTAGGCGGCTTGCTGCTCGCGCTGCCCCCGGGCCACGTCCCGTTCGTACGCCCGCTGCCGGCGTTCGGCCTCGCGCTGCTGGATCAGCTGCGTCTGCTGCGTCCGGCGCTGGGCCTCGGCCCAGTCACTGATCAATCCGCCCGACCGACGACTCATCAGTTCTGTGTCTCCCCGCCCCACCCGACAGTGCCAAGAGGGAAAACACTAGTCGCCATTCGGGTGGTACGTCCGCCCAGTCGCGACGGCAGCACCACCCGAATGACCTGCAACTCCTACAGCACCGCGCCCGCCAGCGCCGCGACCACGGCCGGCAGCGCCGTGCCCGAGCCGTCCCGGCGCGGGTCCACGGCCGGCAGGAGCGCCGGAGTGCCGTTCGCCGCCGCCGCGCGGACCGGGGACGTGCCCGCCCAGGCCAGCAGCAGGACGTCCTCGCCCTTCAGGAAGCGCTGGCAGCGCACGCCGCCGGTGGCCCGGCCCTTGCGCGGGTACTGGTCGAACGGGGTCAGCTTCCCGGACTGCAACGAGTCGTCCAGCGTCCCGTGCGAGCCCGCCACCGTGAATACCACGGCCTCGCGCGCCGGGTCCACCGCCGAGAAGTGGATCACCTTGGCGCCGTCCGCGAGCTTGATGCCCGCCATACCGCCCGCGGGGCGGCCCTGCGGGCGGACCTGGCCCGCCGGGTAGCGCAGCAGCTGGGCGTCGTCGGTGATGAAGACGAGGTCCTCCTCGCCCGTGCGCAGCTCGACCGCTCCGATGATCCGGTCACCGTCCTTGAGGGTGATGACCTCCAGCTCGTCCTTGTTGGCCGGATAGTCCGGCACGACCCGCTTGACCACGCCCTGCTCGGTGCCGAGCGCCAGCCCCTGCCCGGACTCGTCCAGCGAGGTCAGGCAGACGACCTTCTCGTCGGGTTCCAGTGCGGAGAGGAACTCCGTGACCGGGGCGCCGCCCGCGAGGTTCGGCGCGGCGTGGGTGTCGGGCAGCTGCGGCAGGTCGATCACCGACAGCCGCAGGAGCCGCCCGTACGAGGTGACCACGCCGATGTCCGCCCGCGCGGTCGCCGCGACCTGCGAGACGATCAGGTCGTGCTTGGCGCGGGCGCCGCCCTCCTCCTCGGGGAGCGGGTCGGCGTTCGGCGTACGGGCGAGCAGCCCCGTGGAGGACAGCAGCACCCGGCACGGGGTGTCCTCGACCTCCAGCGGGACCGCCGCGACCGGCGTCCCCGCCGACTCCAGCAGCACCGTACGGCGCTCCGTGCCGAACTTCTTCGAGACCGCGGCCAGTTCCGCCGAGACGAGCTTGCGCAGCTCGCTGTCGGAGTCGAGGATCCCGGTCAGCTCGTCGATCTCGCCGGCCAGCCGGTCGCGCTCGGACTCCAGCTCGATCCGGTCGAAGCGGGTGAGCCGGCGCAGCGGGGTGTCCAGGATGTACTGGGTCTGGATCTCGCTCAGCGAGAAGCGCTCCATCAGGCGCTCCTTGGCCTGAGCGGAGTTGTCGCTGTCCCGGATGATCCGGATGACCTCGTCGATGTCGAGCAGCGCCACCAGCAGGCCCTCGACCAGGTGCAGCCGGTCGCGGCGCTTGCCGCGGCGGAACTCGCTGCGCCGGCGCACGACCTCGAAGCGGTGGTCGAGGTAGACCTCCAGCAGCTCCTTGAGGCCCAGCGTCAGCGGCTGTCCGTCGACCAGCGCGACGTTGTTGATGCCGAAGGTCTCCTCCATCGGCGTCAGCTTGTACAGCTGCTCCAGCACGGCCTCGGGGTGGAAGCCGTTCTTGATCTCGATGACCAGGCGCAGGCCGTGCGAGCGGTCCGTGAGGTCCTTGACGTCCGCGATGCCCTGGAGCTTCTTCGAGCCGACCAGGTCCTTGATCTTCGCGATGACCTTCTCGGGACCGACCGTGAAGGGCAGTTCGGTGACGACCAGCCCCTTGCGGCGCGGGGTCACGTCCTCCAGGGCCACCGTGGCACGGATCTTGAAGGTGCCGCGGCCGTTCTCGTAGGCGTCCTTGATTCCGGCGAGGCCCACGATCCGGCCACCGGTGGGCAGGTCGGGACCCGGCACGAAGCGCATCAGCGCTTCCAGGTCCGCCTCCGGGTAGCGGATCAGGTGGCGGGCGGCCGCGATGACCTCGCCGAGGTTGTGCGGGGCCATGTTGGTGGCCATGCCCACCGCGATCCCGGACGCGCCGTTGACCAGCAGGTTCGGGTACGCGGCCGGCAGGACGACCGGTTCGCGCTCCTGGCCGTCGTAGTTCGCGGCGAAGTCGACGGTGTTCTCGTCGATCCCGTCCGTCATCAGCGAGGCGGCGTCGGCCATCTTCGACTCGGTGTACCGCATCGCGGCGGGCGGGTCGTCGTTGCCGAGCGAGCCGAAGTTGCCGTGGCCGTCGACCAGCGGGAGCCGCATGGAGAAGGGCTGCGCCATGCGCACGAGGGCGTCGTAGATCGACGCGTCGCCGTGCGGGTGCAGCTTGCCCATGACCTCGCCGACGACACGGGCGCACTTCACGTAGCCGCGGTCGGGGCGCAGGCCCATCTCGTTCATCTGGTAGACGATGCGCCGGTGCACCGGCTTCATGCCGTCGCGGGCGTCGGGCAGGGCACGGGAGTAGATCACCGAGTACGCGTACTCGAGGAAGGAGCCCTGCATTTCGTCGACGACGTCGATGTCGAGGATCTTCTCCTCGAAATCCTCCGGCGGCGGGGTCTTCGTGCTGCGGCGGGCCATCGCTGCGCGGCTCCTTAACCAAGAATCGGGATGAGCTGAGCTCTCACGGGGTGGGGACGGGACTGGGGGTGGGACGGGACTGCGTCGGGCGGGCGGGCGGTTTCGGACAGGGGTGACGCGGACCATTGTGGCCCGAGGCACCGACAACGCCGACTCCGACCCAGGACTGGGCCGGGAACTTCTCCGCGCCCCGACACGCTTGCATACAGTGGCAGGTCTGACAGGAATCTCTGCATCGCGATCGAAGGGACCACATGCCCATGGGTCACACGGCCACAGCTCACGCCGGCTCCGGCGGCCTCACAGCGACCGAGCACCGGCTGGCCAACGGCCTGCGCGTGGTGCTGTCCGAGGACCACCTGACCCCGGTCGCCGCGGTCTGCCTCTGGTACGACGTCGGCTCGCGCCACGAAGTCAAGGGACGTACGGGTCTGGCTCACCTCTTCGAGCACCTGATGTTCCAGGGCTCGAAGAACGTCTCCGGCAACGGCCACTTCGAACTGGTCCAGGGAGCCGGCGGCTCCCTCAACGGGACCACGAGCTTCGAGCGGACCAACTACTTCGAGACGATGCCGACCCACCAGCTGGAGCTCGCGCTGTGGCTGGAAGCGGACCGGATGGGCTCGCTGCTGGCCGCCCTGGACGACGAGTCCATGGAGAACCAGCGCGACGTCGTCAAGAACGAGCGCCGCCAGCGGTACGACAACGTCCCGTACGGCACGGCCTTCGAGAAGCTGACGGCCCTGGCCTACCCCGAGGGCCACCCGTACCACCACACCCCGATCGGGTCCATGGCCGATCTGGACGCCGCGTCCCTGGAGGACGCGCGCGCGTTCTTCCGTACGTACTACGCGCCCAACAACGCGGTGCTCTCGGTCGTCGGCGACATTGACCCCGAGAAGACGCTCGCCTGGGTCGAGAAGTACTTCGGCACCATCCCCGGCCACGACGGCAAGCAGCCGCCGCGCGACGGCTCGCTGCCCGAGATCATGGGGGCGCAGCTGCGCGAAGAGGTCGTCGAGGAGGTGCCGGCCCGCGCGCTGATGGCCGCCTACCGGCTCCCGCACGACGGCACCCGCGAGTGCGACGCCGCCGACGTGGCGCTGACCGTCCTGGGCAGCGGCGAGTCCTCCCGGCTCCACAACCGCCTGGTGCGCCGCGACCAGAGTGCCGTCGCGGCCGGTTTCGGCATGCTGCGCCTCGCCGGCGCGCCCTCGCTGGGCTGGCTGGACGTCAAGACCTCCAGCGGGGTCGAGGTGCCCGCCATCGAGGCGGCCGTCGACGAGGAGCTCGCGCGGTTCGCCGCCGAGGGCCCGACGGCCGAGGAGATGGAGCGCGCGCAGGCCCAGCTGGAGCGCGAGTGGCTGGACCGGCTGAGCACGGTGGCCGGGCGCGCCGACGAACTGTGCCGCTTCGCGGTGCTGTTCGGCGACCCGCAGCTCGCGCTGACCGCCGTCCAGCGCGTCCTCGACGTCACCGCCGAGGAGGTGCAGGCCGTGGCCGCGGCCCGACTGCGCCCCGACAACCGGGCGGTGCTCGTCTATGAGCCGATCGCCGTGGACGACACCGAAGAGACCGACGCGAGCGACGAGAACGAGGGGGCGGAGCAGTGAGCGACACCGCAGCCGTCACGATGACCTTCCACCCGCGCCCCGAGGCCGGCGAGCCGCAGCCGTGGGCCTTCCCGGCCCCCGAGCGCGGGGTGCTGGCCAACGGCCTGACCCTGCTGCGCTGCCACCGCCCGGGCCAGCAGGTGGTCGCGGTCGAGATCAACCTCACCGCCCCGCTCGACGCGGAGCCCGAGGGCCTCGACGGCGTGGCCACGATCATGGTCCGCGCCCTGTCCGAGGGCACCGACAAGCGCTCCGCCGAGGAGTTCGCCGCCGAGCTGGAGCGCTGCGGCGCCACCCTCGACGCGCACGCCGACCACCCCGGCCTGCGGGTCTCCCTGGAGGTCCCGGCCTCCCGCCTGCACAAGGCGCTGGGCCTGGTCGCAGAAGCGCTGCGCGCACCGGCCTTCGCCGACTCCGAGGTCGACCGTCTGGTGCGCAACCGGCTCGACGAGATCCCGCACGAGAGCGCCAACCCGCAGCGCCGCGCCGCCAAGCAGCTCTCCAAGGAGCTCTTCCCGGCCTCCCTGCGGATGTCCCGCCCGCGCCAGGGCACCGAGGAGACGGTCGCCCGCATCGACTCCGCGGCCGTACGCGCCTTCTACGAGGCCCACGTGCGCCCCGCGACCGCCACCGCGGTGGTCGTGGGCGATCTGACCGGCATCGACCTGGACGCCGTCCTGGCCGACACCCTGGGCGCGTGGACCGGTGACACCACCGCCCCGCGCCCGGTCCCGCCGATCACCGCCGACGACACGGGCCGCGTGGTCATCGTGGACCGCCCCGGCGCGGTCCAGACGCAGTTGCTGATCGGCCGCATCGGCGCCGACCGGCACGACCGGGTCTGGGCCCCGCAGGTGCTCGGCACGTACTGCCTGGGCGGCACCCTCACCTCCCGGCTGGACAAGGTCCTGCGCGAGGAGAAGGGGTACACGTACGGCGTGCGCGCCTTCGGCCAGGTGCTGCGTTCCACCGCCGACGGCAAGGGTGCCTCGATGCTCGCCATCAGCGGCTCGGTGGACACCCCGAACACCGGCCCGGCCCTGGACGACCTCTGGACGGTGCTGCGCACCCTCGCGGAGGGCGGCCTGACCGACGCCGAACGGGACGTGGCCGTGCAGAACTTGGTGGGCGTCGCCCCGCTGAAGTTCGAGACGGCCGCCTCGGTCGCGGGCACGCTCGCCGACCAGGTCGAGCAGGAGCTCCCGGACGACTACCAGGCGCAGTTGTACGCGCGCCTCGCCGAAACCGGAACGGTGGAGGCCACTTCGGCGGTCGTCAGCGCCTTCCCGGTGGACCGCCTGGTCACGGTCCTGGTCGGTGACGCCTCGCAGATCGAGGAGCCGGTGCGGGCCCTCGGGATCGGCGAAGTGACCGTGGTCACCAACTGACCGTCCGTTGACTGCCGGCGGGCCGCCAACTGGCCCGCCGGGCGCGGAAATCCGGCACGGGACCCCAGCGGCTTGTCCGCCGGGGTCCCTTTTGCCTTTTCTGTCCCTTTGATGGTGTGGTTGCTTGTATGTGGTGTGGCGTGCGCAACAAAAGGGCGTGTCTGTTTGGCGATTGACTGATGATCCGCCTAGCGTCGGCCGTGCTGTTCGTCAGTTGTAACCGCCGCGCCCGCGGCACCGGACAGCGATCGCCGAGTCCCCGTCAGGCGCGAGCCTGGGGAGCCGGGGACCCACTTGTGTCCCTGGGGTGAATCGGACCGCCTCGCAAGAGGGGGCCCGTAGGAGACCTTCCTGCTCCGAACCCGTCAGCTAACCCGGTAGGCGAGAGGGAAGGAAAGGATCAGCCCCTTCATGGCGTTTGGCAGTAGTGCCGCCGGCAAGCACCGTGGCCCGAGCCGTATGAGCCGCAGGACCGCCGGCTACGCCGGCATAGCCGCCCTCGCCGCAACCGGCGTCGTCGGCTCCCTGGCCGGTCCCGCGTTCGCCGCGGACCAGTCCCCCTCCATCGAGGACACCGGCACCCTCAACACCATCGTGGTGGCCGACGAGCTCGCCGGTGACGTCGAGGCCCAGGCCCAGTCCCAGCAGCGCGCCGCCGAGGCCGCCGCCGCCAAGGCGCAGGCCGAGGCCGACGCCAGGCAGCGGGCCGCCGAAGCCAAGGCGAAGGCCGAAGCGCAGGCCAAGGCCGAGCGCGAGGCCGCCGAGCGCGCCGCCCGCGAAGAGGAGCGCAAGCGCCTCAACACCTTCGTGTCGCCGCTCGACAACACCTACGTCAGCACCCAGTACCACGCGGGTGGCGGCATGTGGTCCTCCGGCAGCCACACCGGCATCGACTTCCACGCCGCCTCCGGCACCGAGGTGCACGCCGTGGGCCTCGGCACCGTGGTCGAGGCGGGCTACGGCGGCGCGTACGGCAACAACGTCGTGATCAAGCACGCCGACGGCACGTACACCCAGTACGGCCACATGTCCTCGCTGAGCGTCTCCGTCGGCCAGCAGGTCACCCCGGGCCAGAAGATCGGCCTGTCGGGCTCCACCGGCAACTCCAGCGGCCCGCACCTGCACTTCGAGGCCCGCACCGGCGCCGACTACGGCTCGGACATCAACCCGGTCACGTACCTGCGCTCGCACGGCGTCACCGTCTGACCCGCTCGCCCCACCGCACGTCTTCCGCGAAGGCCCCGGCTCTCTTCGAGCCGGGGCCTTCGCGCTTCTCGCCGCGCGCTTGGTCCTCCGCGCCGTACCCGGGTCTTGTGCTCCGCCTTGTACCCCGCCTTGTGTTCCGCGGTGTGTGAATGTTTCGTATTTCCGGCCGCTCTCGGAAATTATCGTGTGTTGCAATAGAGTCGCAACGCGCACAGTCATACGAAAAAGGCGGAGGTCCGGTCTTGCGTATTCCCGCGCACACGGTATGCACAGCGATCCGCGACGACATCGTCTCCGGAGTGTTCGGGCCCGGCGGCCGGCTGACCGAGGAGGTGCTGGCCCGCCGGTACGGAGTCTCGCGCGTCCCGGTGCGCGAGGCGCTGCGCACGCTGGAGTCCGAGGGGTTCGTGACCACCCGGCGGCACGCGGGCGCCTGCGTGGCCGAGCCGACCGAACAGGAGGCGGCCGACCTCCTGGAGCTGCGGATGCTCCTGGAGCCCCTCGCGGCCGCCCGGGCGGCCCGGCGGCGCAGCGAGGCCCACCTCAAGGTGCTGCGCGGCCTGGTCAGGCTGGGCCAGGAGCGGGCCAGGAGGGGCCAGGGCGAGGATCTGCGCTCCCTGGGCGGCTGGTTCCACGAGACGCTCTCCCAGGCCTCGGGCAGCCCCGGGCTGATCGCGCTGCTCACCCAGATGCGGCACAAGGTGGCCTGGATGTACGTGGTGGAGGCCCCGGCGCGGCCCGTGGAGTCCTGGGCGGAGCACGGCGCGATCGTGGACGCGGTGGCCCGGGGCGACGCCGAGCGGGCCCGGGCGCTGACCGCGGTGCACGTGGACAGGGCGGCGGGGGCGCACCGGCTGCGCGTGAGGACTTTGCAACCTGCCGTAAACACGGCAAGCGTTCCGCATTAACAAACGCCGTATACAAAGGTGGGATATCCGGGCCGGGTAATTGGCGCCCGTGTCTCGCGTGCCATTGTGCCGGAATTCGGCCACGGGAATCGAGTGTGTCGGAATAGCGGCGTGCGTATTTCCGTCCGATTCGACGATCCGGCGATCCTGCGGGGGTGGAGTCCACGGGGGCGGCCCGGATTGCAGCGCGGAAAGCAGAGAAGCCGTTGCCCCCGACCGTGACGGTCGATGGGCAACGGCTTCGCCGTGCAAGTCCTGTAAGTCTGCGAGTCCTGCGGGTCGAACCCGAAGGGTCAGACGGTCTCGGGAAGCTCCTCGAGCCCCTCGGCGACCAGCTTCGCGAGGCGGTCCAGCGCGGCCTCGGCGCCGTCGGCCTCGGAGGAGAGGACGATCTCCTCGCCGCCCTGGGCGCCCAGGCCCAGAACCGCCAGCATGGAGGCGGCGTTGACGGGGTCGCCGCCGGCCTTCGCGATGGTCACCGGGACGCCGGAAGCGGTCGTCGCGCGGACGAAGATCGAGGCGGGACGAGCGTGCAGGCCCTCGGCCCAGCCGACGTTGACGCGGCGCTCTGCCATGGTGATGCCCTTCAGGTTCTTACGGTTGTCTAGACCAGTCTCTCACGGCGTCCGGAATGGTCGAACCGACCTTCGGCCCGAGTTTCCCGCCATTCGACCTACCCCAGCTTGCCCTGATTCGAGCCAGCTTGCCCGATGCGCCGCGCCCGGGCCACTTGAAGCGTTCGAGCCTTAAGGTGACCCCATGACGACCGAGTCCGACCCCTCGTACCCGGACCACTGGGAAGCCGACGTGGTCCTCCGTGACGGCGGAACGGCCCGGATCCGGCCCATCACCACCGACGACGCGGGCCGGCTGGTCAGCTTCTACGAGCAGGTCTCGGACGAGTCGAAGTACTACCGGTTCTTCGCTCCCTACCCCCGCCTCTCCGACCGGGACGTGCACCGCTTCACGCACCACGACTACGTGGACCGGGTCGGCCTCGCCGCGACGATCGGCGGCGAGTTCATCGCCACCGTCCGCTACGACCGGATCGGCGCCGACGGCCGCTCGGCCACCGGACCCTCCGACGAGGCCGAGGTCGCCTTCCTGGTCCAGGACGCCCACCAGGGACGCGGGGTCGCCTCCGCCCTGCTCGAACACATCGGTGCGGTGGCCCGCGAGCGCGGGATCCGCCGCTTCGCGGCCGAGGTGCTGCCGGCCAACAGCAAGATGATCAAGGTGTTCACCGACGCCGGCTACCAGCAGAAGCGCAGCTTCGAAGACGGCTCCGTCCACCTCACCCTCGACCTCGAACCGACCGCCGAGTCCCTCGCGGTCCAGCGCGCCCGCGAACAGCGCGCCGAGGCCCGATCCGTCCAGCGGCTGCTGTCACCCGGCTCGGTGGCGGTGATCGGCGTCAGCCGCTCCCTCGCGGGCGTGGGCGCGGCGGCCCTGCGCAACCTGCGCGACAGCGGCTTCCACGGCCACCTCTACGCCGTCAACGAGGCCGTCACCCGCGATCTGCTCGACGGCGTACGGGCCTACCCCACGCTCGGCGCCGTCGGCGCCCCGGTCGACCTCGCCGTCATCGCGGTCCCGGCGGACCGGGTCCCGGACGCGGTGGCGGCCTGCGGTGAACACGGGGTGCAGGGGCTGGTCGTCCTGTCCGCCGGATACGGGGAGAGCGGGCCCGAGGGCCTGGCCCGCCAGCGCGAACTGGTGCGGCAAGTGCGCTCGTACGGCATGCGGCTGATCGGTCCGAACGCCTTCGGGGTGATCAACACGGCCCCCGAGGTGGAGCTGAACGCCTCCCTGGCCCCCGCTCCGGCCCCCGCGCGGGGACGGGTCGGCCTCTTCACCCAGTCCGGGGCGATCGGCATCGCGCTGCTCTCCGGGCTGCTGCGGCGCGGGGAGGGCCTGTCCTCCTTCATCTCCGCCGGGAACCGGGCCGACGTCTCCGGAAACGACATCCTCCAGTACTGGTACGACGACGAGGCCACCGACGTCGCGCTCATGTACCTGGAGACCCTCGGCAACCCGAGGAAGTTCACCCGGCTCGCCCGGCGCACCGCGGCCGTCAAGCCCGTGGTCGTCGCCAGGGGAGGCCGGCACACCCCCGCCGGACACGTGGTCCCCGGCACCCGGCTGCCCGAGGCGACGGTCTCGGAGCTGCTGCGGCAGGCCGGCGTCATCCGGGTCGACACGGTGACCGAGCTGGTGGACGTCGGCCTGCTGCTGGCCTCACAGCCCGTACCGGCCGGGCCGCGGGTCGCCATCCTCGGCAACTCCGAATCGCTCGGGGTCCTCACCTACGACGCCTGCCTCACGGAGGGGCTGCGGCCGCTGCCGCCGCTCGACCTGACCACGGCCGCCTCGCCGGAGGACTTCCGTACCGCCGTCTCCGCGGCGCTGGCCTCGCCGGACACCGACGCCGTCGTCGTCACCGCGATCCCGTGGGTGAGCGAGCACGCGCTCGCCGACGATCTGGCCGAGGCCCTGCGGGCGGCCGCCGCAGGGCATCCGGGCAAGCCGGTCGCCGTGGTCCACGTGGAGCTGGGCGCCCTCGCGGAGGCCCTCTCGGCGGCCACGGCACCGGCCGCCGCGACGGCCCTCGCGGACGCCCTGCCCGCGACGCTGCCGACGCCCGCGACGGCCCTGGCGGCCTCCGGCTCCGCCCCGGCCCCCGGGTCCGGCGCAGCCCCCGCCCCCGAGCCGGCGCCGGAGCCGGCCCCCGGCGGCGCGGAGAGTGCGGCCGTGCCCGCCCCCGGGACCGCCCGGATCCCCAGCTACCCCGCCGCCGAGCGGGCGGTCAAGGCCGTCGCCGAAGCCGTCCGGTACGGGCAGTGGCGCCGGGGCATCGCCGAGGTCGGGCAGGTGCCCGAGTTCGAGGACATCGACGAGAGCGGGGCCGCCGCACAGCTCGCCCGCCTGCTGGCCGGCGTAGGGGAGGAGGAGGTCGCGACCCTGGACGACCCCGATGCCCGCGAGCTGCTCGCCCGGTACGGGATCCGGGTGTTCTCCACGCTCCCGGCCCCCAGCGCGGACGCCGCGGTCCGCGCCGCCGCGGTCCTCGGCTACCCCGTCGCGCTCAAGACCACCGCCCCGCACCTGCGCCACCGCGCCGACCTCGGCGGGGTCCGCCTCGACCTCACCACCGAGGCCGAACTGCGCCGCTCGTACGAGGAGCTCACCCACGCGCTGGGCAAACCGCAGGAGCTGCTCCCCGTGGTCCAGTCGATGGTCCCGCGGGGCGTCGACACCGTCATCCGCTCCGTCATCGACCCCGCCGCCGGCGCCGTCCTGTCCTTCGGGCTCTCCGGGGTCGCCTCCGAGCTGCTCGGCGACACCGCCCACCGGCTGGTTCCCGCCACCGACAAGGACGCGGCGAGCCTGATCCGCTCGATCCGCACCGCCCCGCTGCTCTTCGGCTGGCGCGGCAGCGACCCCGTGGACACCCCCGCCCTGGAGGAACTCCTCCTGCGCCTCTCCCGCCTCGTCGACGATCACCCCGAGGTGGTCGGGGTCGCCCTGGAGCCCGTCGTCGTCGCCACCGAGGGGCTGTCCGTGCTCAGCGCGAGCGTCCGCGTCGCCCACCCGCCCGCCCGCGGCGACCTCGGCCCGCGGACCCTGCCCAGCTACTGAGGTCCGACAGGCCCCAGGGCGGCCGAGGTGCCCCATACGGGCCTTAGGATGGACCTCATGGCGAAATCCGGTACGACGACCCAGGGGCTGCGCACGGCGATCGAGCGCAGCGGCTACTACCCGGCCCTCGTGGCCGAGGCCGTGGAGGCCGCGGTCGGCGGCGAGCCGATTTCGTCGTACCTGGTCCACCAGGAGACGACCTTCGACTCCAACGAGGTGCGCCGGCACGTCACCGTGCTGGTCCTGACCGGCAACCGCTTCATCGTCAGCCACACCGACGAGCAGGCCGCCGACGCCGGGTCCCCCTCCCCGTACGCGACCACCTCCACCGAGTCGGTCAAGCTGGCCAGCATCTCCTCCGTGGTGCTCAGCCGCGTCGTCGCCAACCCGGAGTCCTACACTCCCGGCACCCTGCCCCGCGAGGTCGTCCTGACCATCGGCTGGGGCGCGGTCTCGCGCATCGACCTGGAGCCCGCCGCCTGCGGCGACGCCAACTGCGACGCCGACCACGGCTACACCGGCAACTCCACCGCCGACGACCTCAGCCTGCGCGTCAGCGAAGCCGGCGACGGCCCCGAGGCGGTCCGCCAGACCCTGGTCTTCGCCCAGGCGCTCAGCGAAGCGACTGCGGCCACCTCCACCCCCGCCCGCTGATGGCGTACTCCGCCGCGCAGAGCTGGCAGGACGAGCCCGAGCTGCTGGACCTGGCCGGCGCCCCGGTGCCGCACTACGGCACCGGCTCGCTCGCCGACCTGCTGCCCACCCTCGTGGCCGGCCAGGGCGTACCCGGCTTCGAGGCCTCGATCGCCGAGCTGAGCCCGGCCGACCGGAACTGCGTGTTCCTGGTCGACGGCATGGGCTGGGAGCAGATCAAGGCCCACCCGGACGAGGCCCCGTACCTCACTTCCCTCCTCTCCACCTCGCGCGGCGGTACCGGCCGCCCGATCACCGCGGGCTTCCCGGCGACCACCGCCACCTCGCTGGCCTCCGTCGGCACCGGCCTGCCGCCCGCGCGGCACGGCCTGCCCGGGTACACCGTGCGCAATCCCGCCACCGGCGAACTGATGAACCAGCTCCGCTGGCACCCGTGGACCCCGCCCAAGCCCTGGCAGCCGTACCCGACCGTCTTCCAGCGGGCGGACGCGGCCGGGGTGGCCACCGCGCAGGTGTCCTCGCCGGCCTTCCAGACCACCCCGCTGACGAAGGTCGCCCTGAGCGGCGGCACCTTCCTCGGCCGGATGACCGGCGAGGAGCGCATGGACCTCGCGGCCGAGCGGCTCGCGGCCGGTGACCGCTCGCTCGTCTACACGTACTACAGCGAGCTCGACGGAGCCGGCCACCGGCACGGCGTCGACTCCGACGCCTGGCGCGGCCAGCTCATGTACGTGGACCGCCTCGTCCAGCGGCTCGCCGAGCAACTGCCGCCGCGCACCGCGCTGTACGTGACCGCCGACCACGGCATGGTGGACGTCCCCTTCGACGAGGACTCCCGCATCGACTACGACGACGACTGGGAACTCGGCGCGGGCGTGGCCCTGCTGGGCGGCGAGGGCCGGGCCCGGCACGTGTACGCCGTACCGGGCGCCGAGGCCGACGTCCTCACCGTCTGGCGCGAGGTCCTCGGCGACCGCTTCTGGGTCGCGAGCCGGGCGGAAGCCCTGGAACTGGGCTGGTTCGGGGCACCGGGAGAATGCGACGAGCGGGTCCTCGGCCGCATCGGCGACGTGATCGCCGCCGCCCAGGCCGACGTGGCGATCACCGCCTCACGCGCCGAGCCCAACGAGTCGGCCCTCGCCGGCATGCACGGCTCCATGACCCCGGCCGAGCAGCTCGTCCCGCTGCTCGAAATCCGCTCCTGACCCTCGGGGCCGCACCCCTTCCCCCGCCTCCCCCTCCCTCCGAAAGGCCCTGTACTCCCCATGCCCGAGCTGGTGTTCTTCTCCGGAACGATGGACTGCGGAAAGAGCACGCTGGCGCTCCAGATCGCCCACAACCGTGACGCGCGGGGTCTGCAGGGCGTGATCTTCACCCGTGACGACCGGGCGGGGGAGGGGAAGCTCTCCTCCCGCCTCGGCCTGGTGACGGAGGCGGTGGAGGCGCCGGAGGGCATGGACCTGTACGCGTACGTGGTCGCCCAGCTCACCAAGGGCGGCAAGGCGGACTACGTGATCGTGGACGAGGCCCAGTTCCTGGCCCCTGCCCAGATCGACCAGTTGGCGCGCATCGTGGACGACCTCGACATGGACGTCTTCGCCTTCGGCATCACGACGGACTTCCGCACGAAGCTCTTCCCCGGCTCCCAGCGCCTGATCGAGCTGGCGGACCGCCTGGAGCAGCTCCAGGTGGAGGCCTTGTGCTGGTGCGGAGCCCGCGCCACGCACAACGCCCGTACGGTGGGCGGCGAAATGGTGGTCGAGGGAGAGCAGGTCGTGGTCGGCGACGTGAACCGCCCGGCGGGGGAGATCGGGTACGAGGTCCTGTGCCGTCGCCACCACCGCAAGCAGATGACGAGCGCCTCGGCCCACGCGGGCGCCCTCTCCCCGGACGTCCTCCCGGTCAACTCGGTCTGATCGCGAGCCCCTTGCCCGTCCCGTGGTCGTTCCTACCGTACGGCCCTGAGCAGGTCGGCGATCTGTGTGAAGCCGCGGCGTTCCGCGTGTTCGAGCGCGGTCACGCCGTCGCCGTCCGGAAGGTGCGCCGTGGCGCCGGCGGTGATGAGCAGTTCCACGATCTCCTGATGGGCGCGGCCGCCGTCGCCGAGGATGACGGCTTCGAGCAGTGCGGTCCAGCCGAGCCGGTTGACGTGGTCGACGTCGATGTCGGTTTCCCGGAGCAGGGCCCGCACGTAGTCGACGTGGCCGCGTTCGGCGGCGGGGATCAGGGCGATGCCGCCGAAGCGGTTGAGCCGGGTGAGGTCGGGGCGGGCCGGGAGCAGGGTACGCATCATCCGGACGCTGCCGGTGACACCGGTGACCAGCCAGGGGCTGTCGTCGCGGTCGTCCTGGGCGTTCGGGTCGGCGCCGGCACCGACGAGGACCTCGGCCGCCGCCACGTGGTCACCGAGGGCGGCGAGCAGGAGCGGGGTGCGGCGGTGTTCGTCGCGGGCCTCGATGTCGGCGCCGGCGGCCAGCGCCGCGCGCACGGCGTCGGCGCCGCCTTCGCCGGCGGCGGCCAGCAGGTCTCGGTCGGCAGGGGGCATGGGGGTCCTCCTCGGGTGGGTCAGGGCGCGTCGCGCCGTCAGGCCTGCGCTGCTACTTGTTCAGCGCGGCGACACCGGCCTGGGCGAACTTCTCGTCCAGGTCGCCGGAGGGCGCGCCCGCGACACCGATGCCCGCGATCGGGGCGTTCTTCGCGGTGACCGGGGCGCCACCGCCGAGGAAGAGGGTGCCGGGGATGTCCTTCAGGGTCGGCGTCTGGGCGAGGCGGCCGGCGAGCACCGAGGTGGGGGAGTTCCAGGACACGGCGGTGTAGGCCTTGCGCTGGGCGGCGTCGTAGGACTGCGGGCCGGCGCCGTCGCCGCGCAGCGTGACGATGGTGTTGCCGTTGCGGTCCACCACCGCGACGGTGACGCGCTGGTTCTCCTTCTTCGCGGCGTCGAGCGCCGTCTGCGCGGCCCTCGTGGCGGCGTCGATGGTCAGGTGGGTCGACTGGGTCAGGTTCTTGTTCTTGGCATCCGCCTTCGCATCGGCCTGGGCGGCCGGGGCCTGGGCGGCCGGGGCGGCGCTGGCGGCGTAGGCGCCGAAGCCGCCGAGGGCGAGGGCGGCGACCAGGGCGCCGCCGGTGATCGCACGGGTGCGCTGGGAGACCTTCTTGACCTGCTGCATGTGTACCGGCTCCTTGATGAGGGGTGGGGGCCGTCCGTTCCGGCTGCCCCGCTCTGACATCAATCCTGGGCCCGGCGGCGGCCCTGACCCGTCGACTGGCCGGGTGCCTGCGGCGGGCAGGAGGGGGGACACGCGGGTCATCCGATCGGTTGACCCCGGTACGGTCACACTCGGCGACAATGTGACTGTTTGTCCACTTCGGGGACCCTATGTCAAGAGGTGCACGTGCGGCCCGACCCCAGCGACCCCTCCGGCTCCGGCGGTGATCCGGACGACCGGTGGCTGGCGCTGGTCATGCGCGTCACCTTCTTCGTGCTGGTCGGCACCTCGATGGTCCGCTTCGTCCAGCGCCACACCCAGGAGGCCCGTGCCCCCTGGGTGATCGCCCTCGCCGTCGTGCTCGCCGTCCTCTACCTGCTGGGCCCCGCCACGGAGGCCAAGGCGCCCCCGGGCCGTGGCGGCAGGCCGTGGCCCCCGGCACCCCGGCTGGCCTGGCTGGGGATGGTCGTCACCGCGTGGGCCGTCCTCGTCCTATTGGCGCCCAGCTTCGCGTGGGTCGCGGTCCCCCTCTTCTACTCCGTGCTGCGCACCCTGCCGCCCGTCGCCGCGTACGTCCTCGTCGTGTTCCTCACGCTCCTCGTGATCTTCGCGCAGCTGACGCTGGCCCCCCGCTTCAACCTCGACCTGGTGATCGGCCCGGCCGCCGTCTCCGCGCTCACCACCGCCGTCTTCCTCCACATGCAGCGGCAAGCGGCCCGCCAGCACGCCCTCATCGACGACCTCGTCCGCACCCGCCGCGAGCTCGCCGCCACCGAGCGCCGCGAAGGTACCCTCGCCGAACGCCAGCGGCTGTCCATGGAGATCCACGACACGCTCGCCCAGGGCCTGTCCAGCCAGCGGATGCTGCTCCAGGCCGCCGACCGGACCTGGGACACCGACCCGGCCAAGGCCCGCGGTCACGTCCGCACCGCCGCGTCCATCGCCGAGCTCAACCTCGCCGAGGCCCGCCGCTTCGTGCACGACCTCGCACCCGCCGACCTCGCGCACGGCAGTGGCCTCGACGCCGCGCTGCACGCCCTCGCCGAACGGGAGTCCGGCGCCGGACTCACGGTGCGCGTCCACATCGACGCGGGCGGGCACGTCACCCCGCTGCCGGAACGCGTGCAGTCCGCGCTGCTGCGCATCGCACAGGGCGCGCTGGCCAACGTACGGGAGCACTCCGGTGCCACCACCGCCGCGCTCACCCTCACCCGGCTCGACGATCAGGTCGTCCTCGACGTGGCCGACAACGGACACGGGTTCGACCCCACCGCCCTCCCCGAGGTCCCGTCCGGCGTGCGCGGACACGGCGTCCCGGCGATGCGCGTCCGGATGCGCCAGCTCGGCGGGACCCTGACCATCGAGTCGGCGCCCGGAGAGGGCGCCGTCCTGACCGCCGCCGTCCCGGTCCCCGCCCCCTGAGAACACCGGGCACCGGACGCCCTCCCGGCCCGCATCGTGACCTCGGCGCCGGCCCGCGCGGGCGCCCTCTCCCCGGACGTCCTCCCGGTCAACCCCGGCTGAGAGGGTGTCCCGGGGGGTCTGAGGGAACCGGTGGGGCTCCCGATAGCGTGTTCTTCCAGGACGCTGCCTGGCGCCGGAGGGGATGCAAGCCATGGAACTGACCGCAGAGATCGCGGCGATTCGGGACGGGCTGGGTGATTCCGGCCGTCTGGTGGGGGAGTTCCGGCGGGCGGTCCTGCTGGTTCCGCTGGCCGATGGTGCTGACGGTGGTCTGATGTCGGCGGTGTCGGGGGGCATCCGCTGGATCTACGCGTTCACCGATGAGGAGGCTTTGGCCCGGTTCGCGGCGGCGCGCGGTGAGGCGGAGGCCGGCCGGGAGTGGGAGTTCCTCTCGGTGCTGGGTGCGCGCCTGGTCGATGAGGTGGTTCCGTTGGCGGATGCTCCGGCGGGTGTGGTCGTGAACGTGGCGGACGAGGACGGGTCGATGTTCTTCCCGCCGGTGGCGGGGATCGTTCCGGACGCGAATGCCGTGGATCTGGTCGGTCGTGGGGAGGCCGTCTGATGGCGGGCAACGGGGATCTTGAGGTTTCGCCGGCGGCGGTCAAGAACATTCAGGACGGTCTGCGGGCGGCGATCGGGGAGCTGCGGGAGTCGGGGGACGCGGCCGGTGCCTCGATGGGTGCGGGCTTCGAGAATCTGGCGATGACGGGGATGGAGGCCGGGCACGCGGGTCTGGCCACCGATTTCGAGGATTTCTGCGAGCGCTGGGAGTGGGGCGTACGCAGCCTGGTGCAGGACGCGAGCACGCTGGCGCAGTCGCTCGGGATCGCGGCGGGCACGGTGTGGGAGGAGGAGCAGTACCTCCACGGCACGTTCCGGGTGGTCGCGAACGCGGCGTACGGCAATCCGCACGCCAGTGAGGACGAGATCGAGAAGAAGCCGTGGGGGGACATCTTCTCCGCGGACGTCTACAAGCCCGATTACAGCCCGGAGTCCTTCGAGAAGAGTGCCGAGGACATCAAGAAGACCTGGTCGGAGACGGGGGACACGGTCAGCTCGAGCGGGCGGATCGGTTCGCTGAAGGACCTGCTGGAGCAGGCGAAGCGTGACGGGGACGGTCACTGATGGGCTGGCGGGATTTCGTACCGGACGTCATCGAGGACGGCGTCGAGAAGGGTGCCGAGAAGGTCGGTGACGCGGTCGAGTGGGCCGGCGACAAGACGGCCGACTTCGCCGAGGACGTCGGCCTGGACGACGCGGGCGACTGGATCCGTGACAAGAGCCGCTCCGCCGCCAATCAACTCGGCGCGGACGTGGCCGAGCTGGAGCTGGGCCAGACCGAGGACCCGAACAAGCTGGTCTACGGCAGCGTGTCGAAGATACGCGCACAGGTCTCCCACCTGAACGACTTCAAGGCGTCCTTCGACAAGGTCGGCAACGGCCTGAAGGGCATGGGCGAGCCGGACGGCCTGAAGGGCAAGACGGCGGACTCCTTCCGGGAGTCGGTGGCGAAGGAGCCGCCGCGCTGGTTCAAGGCGTCCGAGGCCTTCGGGAAGGCCGCCGACGCGATGGGCCGGTTCGCGGAGACCGTGGAGTGGGCGCAGGGCCAGGCCAAGGAGGCGCTGGAGGAGTACAACCGGGCGAAGAAGGTCTCCGGCGAGGCCCGCACCGCGCACAACAAGCTGGTCGACACCTACAACAACGCGCTGAAGGCGAAGCAGGATCCGCTGCCGCCCCGCCCCTCGGAGAACTTCACCGATCCGGGGACCGCGATCGCGACGGCCGCGCAGGACAAGCTCGACAGCGCCCGCAAGCAGCGCAACGACGTTGCGGAGACCGTCCGTACGGCGGTCCGCGCCGCACGTGACGCGGCTCCGCCGAAGCCCTCGTACGCCAAGCAGCTCGGCGACGGCATGGATTACCTCGACCTCGCCAAGACGCACCTGACCGGCGGCGTCATCAAGGGCACGGCCGGGATCGTGAACTTCGCGCGGGCGCTGAACCCGATGGATCCGTACAACCTGACGCATCCGGCGGAGTACGTCACGAACCTGAACTCGACGGCGGCGGGTCTGGTCACCATGGCCAACGACCCGCTCGGTGCGGGCAAGAAGATGCTCGACGAGTTCATGAAGGACCCCTCCGAGGGCATCGGCAAGCTGATCCCGGAGCTCATCGGTTCCAAGGGCATGGGCGCCCTGAAGAAGGTCGGCTCCGCCGCCAAGCACGCCGACGACCTCAAGGGCCCCGGTCGCACCGGCCTGGACAAGGACGGACCGAACCAGCGGGACAAGCCGGACTGCGACAAGCAGTGCGACGGGACCGACCCGGTCGACCTCGCCACCGGCCGGATGTTCTTGCCTCAGACGGACATCGTGCTGCCCGGCACCCTGCCTCTGGCCTTCACACGCCGTGCGGAGTCCGGTTACAAGGGGGGCCGTTGGTTCGGTCCGTCGTGGTCCTCCACCGTCGACGAACACTTGGAGATCGACCCCGAGGGCGTCGTCCTGGTCACCGCGGACGGGCTGGTCGTCGCGTACCCGCACCCGGCACCCGGGGTCCCGGTGCTGGCCACCAGCGGCCCGCGATGGTCGTTGGACCGGACTCCGGAAGGCGATTACACCGTCACCGACCCGGCCCTGGGCCGCATCCGGCACTTCACCGCTCCCGCGGACGGCGAGGGCGAGGGCGAGGGCGACGCGTACGGACACGCGGTGATCGACTTCATCGAGGACCGCAACGGCAACACGATCACCTTCGAGTACGACGCCGAGGGCACCCCGCTGGGCATCGCCCACAGCGGTGGCCACCACCTGCGCTTCGAGACCGCCGACGGCCGGATCACCGCGCTCCACCTGACCGGCGGCCCGCGCGTCGTGGCGTACGGCTACACGGACGGTCACCTCACCGAGGTCGTCAACTCATCCGGTCTGCCCCTGCGCTTCGGTTACGACGAGCGCGCCCGCATCACCTCGTGGACCGACACGAACGACCGCCGCTACGAGTACGCCTACGACGAGCGGGACCGCTGCGTCGCGGAAGGCGGCGCCGCCGGCCACATGGCCCTCACCCTCGCGTACTCCGAAGCGGACCCCGGGACCGGGCTGCGCGTGACCACGGCCACCACGGGCTCGGGCCACACCCGCCGCTACGTGGTCGACGAGGCCTACCGTGTGGTCGCCCGGACCGACGAGCTGGGCGCCACCCTGCGGTACGAGTACGACCGCCAGGGCCGGCTGGTGGCGGAAACGGACGCGCTCGGTCTGACCACCCGACGCACCTACGACGCACGCGGCCTGCTCACGGAACTCGTCCGGCCGGACGGGCGCCGGGGCCGGATGGAGTACGACGACCTCGGCCTGCCGGTGAAGGTGGTCGCCGAAGACGGCCGGGTCTTCCGCCAGACCTACGACGAGCGGGGCAACCGCACCTCGGTCACCTCGCCCACCGGAGTCGGCAGGACGGCCGAGTACGGCGATCGAGGGCAACTGATCTCCCTGACCGATGCACTCGGTGCGGTCACCCGTGTCGAATGCGACAGCTCCGGCCTGGCGTCCCGTGTGACGGACCCTCTGGGCGCCGTCAGCCGCTTCGAGCGGGACGTCTTCGGCCGGGTCGTCCGATTCACCGACCCGCTGGGAGCCGTCACCCGCATGGAGTGGACGGTGGAGGGCAAGCCCGCCCGCCGGATCGCCCCCGACGGCAGCGAGCAGTCGTGGACGTACGACGGTGAGGGCAACTGCCTCAGCCGTACGGACGGGCTGGGCGGCAGGACCGTCTTCGAGTACACCGACTTCGACCTGCTCGCGGCGCGGACCGGGCCCGACGGCCTGCGGTACGCGTTCGACTACGACGGCGAACTGCGGCTGACCCGGGTGACGGGCCCGCAGGGGATGTCCTGGGACTACGCCTACGATCAGGCCGGCCGGCTCCGTTCGGAATCGGACTTCGACGGGCGCACGGTCGAGTACGGCCACGACGCGGCGGGGCGCCTCGTCTCACGGGCCGACGGCGGGGCCGAGCCGGTCACCTTCGCGTACAACGCACTGGGCCAGACCGTCCTCAAACGGAGTGCGGACGGTGTCACGGAGTACGAGTACGACGTCTTCGACGAACTCGCCGCCGCGACGACCCCGGACGGAACGCGGCTGACCCGGCTGAGGGACCGCCACGGCCGCCTCCTGTCCGAGACCGTCGACGGCCGCACCCTCACGTACGGCTACGACGAGCTGGACCGGCGCGCGGCGCGGACCACCCCCGGGGGAGCGGAGAGTCGCTGGTCCTTCGACGCGGCCGGCCGGCGCAGCACGCTCGTCACGTCGGGCCGCACCGTCGCCTTCGACCGGGACGCGGCGGGCCGCGAGGTCTCCCGCACGGTCGGAACCGCGGCCACCGTCCTCCACCAGTTCGACGAGCTGGGCCGGATCACCGGCCAGCAGGTGGCGGGGCGGGACGGCGCCCTCCTCCAGCGGCGGGGGTACACCTACCGAGCCGACGGCCGACTGGCGGGGATCGAGGACGCCCTGGGGGGCGCCAGGACCTTCGAACGGGACGCGGGGGGCCGGATCACGGCCGTCCGGGCGCAGGACTGGACGGAGCGGTACGCCTACGACGAGGCGGGCAACCAGAGCGCCGCCTCCTGGCCCGACGGCCACCCGGGCGCCGAGGCCCGCGGGGAGCGCGCGTACGAAGGCACCCGCATCGTCCGAGCGGGCGCGGTGCGCTACGAGCACGATGCCCGGGGTCGTGTGGTCCTGCGCCAGAAGGCGCGGCTCTCCCGCAAGCCGGACACCTGGCGCTACACGTGGGACGCGGACGGGAGGCTCACCGGGGTGGTCACTCCGGACGGGACCCGCTGGCGCTACCGCCATGACGCGCTGGGCCGACGGACGTCGAAGCAGCGTTTGGCCGACGACGGTCGGGTCGCCGAGGAAACGCTCTTCACGTGGGACGAGAGCATCCTGTGCGAGCAGACCACGACCTTGGCGTCCGCGGCCTCCGGTGACCCGGAGGGGGAGGACCGCTCGATGGTCGTCTCCTGGGACCACAACGGGCTGCACCCGCTGGCCCAGACGGAGCGGATCGTTGCCGACGCCACCCAGGAGACGGTGGACGAGCGGTTCTTCGCGATCGTCACGGACCTGATCGGCACTCCGAGGGAACTGGTCGGCGAGGACGGGGAGATCGCCTGGCGCGTCCGGGCCACGCTGTGGGGCGCCACCGCGTGGAACCGCGACGCGACCGCGTACACGCCACTCCG
Organism: Streptomyces sp. NBC_00335; assembly: GCF_036127095.1. Classification (GTDB taxonomy): domain Bacteria; phylum Actinomycetota; class Actinomycetes; order Streptomycetales; family Streptomycetaceae; genus Streptomyces. Next base: position 2,138,584 of record NZ_CP108006.1, on the reverse strand, counting down.
CTTTCCGGGCCAGTACTACGACCCCGAAACCGGCCTGCACCACAACTACTTCCGCACCTACGACCCCGAAACCGCCCGCTACCTCAGCCCGGACCCGCTGGGCCTGGGGCCGGCGCCGAACCCGGCCACGTACGTCAACGACCCGCTGACCTGGACCGATTACCTCGGCCTGGCCCCGGAATGCAAGATCGGGGAGGCGGACCCGGCGAGTCAGGGGGGCAACCTCCCCATGCTGGCGGACAAGATCGCCGCACACGGCGACGTCAAGAACCGGGGCATTCCCGGGGTCGACGACCTGGACGTGCCGGAGTACCTGGAAGACATGATGACCAACAACCCGGGGGTGAAGATGCGCAGTACGCCTTCGGGTACGCCGCGATGGGCCTGGTGGGACGATTCGACCGGCACGATGCTCATCCGCGAAGGGGAGAACGGCACCTTCATGCAACCGGACCGCGGCTACGACTACTACTTGGAACAGATCAATGAATGAGGCACGGATGACCGGGACCCCCGAGACGGACGCCTTGTGGGCGCGGTTGTCGCCCGCGGCGGTGGCGGCGGTGGCCGTCGTCGACGCGGAGAGGCTGGAGCTGGAACGGGCCCGCCTCGCGCCGGAGCGGCGGGAGGCGGTCACGGAACCGGTGTATTCCGTACGTCGGCGGTTCGAGGCGTGGGAGCGCCTGGGGCGGATCCTGGAAGCGGGACCCCGCCCGGAGGAGTTCTACCCGTTCAGCGCCTACGAGAACGACCTCGACGGCAGGGACGCGCTGGCAGAGGTGATGGAAGCCCTCCCTGCGCCGGTGCGGGCGGAGCTGGCGGAGATGCTGGACGCACTGGACGCCCGGTTCGGGGCCGCCACCGACCAGGACGTGACGGGAGCGCTCGACCCGTGGTTGCGCACCGCGCGCGGCCGGGCGCCGCAGGCCCACGTCTGGTGGTGGCGCGTGCCGAAGTCCGCTCCGTGGTGAGCCCGGACGACCTCCCGGTCAACCACGCCTGAGCGCCGGGTAGGTGAGGTGCCACGAGGCGAAGCCGCCTACCTTCCAGCCGGGCGCGATGGACAGATCACCCCGGTACGTCACCTCGTCCTCCTCGTACGTGTCGAAACCGGAGGAGCCGGAGGCGCCATCGCCCTCTTCGACCTCTTCGTGCTCTTCGTCGTCTCCCACCTCCCACGCTTCGATGGCCTCCTGCAGGTCCTCGTCCAGCAGACCCTCGTACTCGTGCTCCACCACTTGTTCGGGGTGGAGCACGCACGTGTTCGGGACGCATCCGTCCCTGCCCACCACCACGGGTTCAGGGATCACTTGGAGGACCTCGCCCACGTCCTGGGAGCGCCTCCACTTCAGCACGACCTCGATGGTCCGGTCGGGGCCGTGCGCTTCGAAAGGACACCAGAGGACCTGGAGCAGGTCACAACCGTCCGGTCCGGTCAGGTCGGGGACGTCGCGTACGAAGAGCTGCGCGGCGGCGAGCAGCGGAATCGGGTCCGCGTCCGCGATCTGCGGGGCGTGCCGCCCGGGCCGGAGGGTGTCGAGGACCTCGCGTTCCGCATCGGTGGGACCCGACTTGGGATCGCGGTGCCATGCCTCGTCGAGGATCCGCCGCCGGAGGCGCACGTCTGACAGACGATGCCCTCTGCCCTTGCGATGGACGGCGGTGCACAGGGGCCACGGTTCGTCGGCGGGCCACAGGAGCGGGCCGGCCACCGAGCTGTCGTCTGCCTTCGGGGAGCCGGGGCGCGGGTGGAGGCGCGTGCTGGTACGGCGGTGGTCGCCGAGGGCGGGGAACAGGGCCTCGGCGTCGACCGGGCGGGGCGGGGTGGTGCGGGTCATGAGATCCTCACTTGCTGTTCGGGGTGGTCGCGCCGGTCCGGCGAGTTCGTGGGGCCCTGGGCCCTGGGCCCTGGGGCCGAGTGACCGGGTCATGGTCCCCTTGCCGGAATACGACGTCCCTGAACTGCCGTCGGAACAGATCTCGGAATGCGTTCGAAGGGCTCATGAGCATGGCGTCTGACGCCCACCGGCTCCTCATCATCTCGGTCGAGAGCCCAGAAGCCTCGCGGGCCGTGTGCGTGGTACGGAGCCTGTACGGCCCCGCACGCGTCGGGACGCTCTACCGGCTGCCTTCCCCGGCGGACGGAACCGTGGAACTGACGGAGATCGAGTGGTACGGGCATCCCCGGGAGGTGCTCGACGAAACGCACCACGGGAAGGTCTGCCTCGTCGGGCCCGGTGCGGGCGCGCTGCGGGCCGAGGAAGCCCTGGCGGTGCAGGAACGGAGGTGACCGGGCGAACCCGGTCACGAATTCAGGCGCTACGCCCGCCACGTCCCCTGAACCGCCGTGCCGTGCCGTGTCGTGGAGCGCCTGCGCGAATCCGGGCGAAGACCAGCTCCCGCAGCCCGACCGTGTCCAGTCGCGCCAGACCGCCGGTCATGCCGTCCAGGAACACCACGGCTCCGTTGTTGTTGTGCGCGTACACGAGGTGGCCACTGACCTCGGTCCCGCGGATCTCCCGCCGCACCCACACCACGCCCTGCGTGCCGGGCCCGGACTCCTCGGCCTGCGTGATCACCTCGTCCCAGTCGGCACACCGCACCTGCTCGGCCGTCGGGAAGTAGCGCCGTAGCAGCAGTTGCCACCACCCCGGCGCCTCGTGCGCCGGCTGCCACGGCAGTGGCGTGGACGGCCGGCCCGCGATCGCGGCGGCCACCGTGACCACGCATCCACGCGAGTTCAGCCGCAGCGCCTGCCCCTCCGGATCACGCTCCACAGGGTTCTGCGTGTATGCCGCAGCATCGCCCCAGGGATGATCGGCCGCCGGGTGGAACGGCACCCCGAGGTCCTTGGGCACCACCACGGAAGCGGCCAGCATCGGGGTCCGCGGGGAGCCGGGCTGCTCGATCGACCGGCACGCGAACAACCACGTACCGGCATCCTCGGCGACCGGTGCGGTGCTTGCCAGTTCGACCAGGCCGCGATAGGTGGTGAGCAGCCATTGCAGGGCCGTCTGCCACGGCTCGGCACGCACGGTCCTCGCCAGGCCGGCGGTGTCCCAGCCGCCGTGCCGAACGTAGGCGAAGTACTCGCCCAAGGGGAGGTGCGAGGGAGGGAAGCGCACCGGGGCGCCGTCCTTGGGGACCAGGACCATCGTGGTGAGAGGGCCGGCCGCGGCGGTGGTGTCGACGCGCTGCCGGGTTACGTACCTGATGATCCAGGCCAGGTCGTGTTCCTCGCTCAGCTGCGGCTGGACGACGACGGTCCATGGCTCGTGGGCGAATGCCCGTGCGAGGTAAGGGTGCGCCGTTTCCACGGCCTCGTTCAACGTGAGCATCTCTGGTTCCTGACCGTGCCGGCGATAGGCGATGGGGGATAGACGATGGGGGATAGGGGGACATGGGAAGTGCTCGGGCTCCCGAAGGTGCCCGGGGGCCTCAAGGTCGCTCGTACGAAACCCAGTTCGTCAGCGCCGCGCGGAGGGATTCGCACGTCCGGGTGGTCCTTGCCCGCGCGGGCGGCTTCTGGTCTCCACTGCCCGGGCGGGCGGCAAGAGTTGGGTCATGATCATGGATCCCGATGCCAACTCCCAAACCCCTGATGCTTCCGGAGCCTCCGGCGAGCCCGCAGTGGCGGCCTCCCACCGGCCCTCCCGCCGTACCGTCATCGCCGGCGCGGCCGCCGTCGCGGCGGCCGGCGGGCTGACGGTGGCCGTCACCTCCGCCGAGACCTCGCAGGCCGTCCCCGGGGTCGCGGTCGCCGACTGGGACACCTGCCTGACGATCGCCCGGGCCATCCTCGTACGGGACGACCAGGACCAGCCGCTCGTACCGCGCTACGCCGACATCCTGCTGAACAACGGCCTGCCCCGCTCGCGCCGCCCCGGCAAGAAGGTGCTGATCGTCGGCGCCGGGCCGGCCGGCCTCACCGCCGCGCACCTCCTGCGCGAGGCCGGACACAAGGTCACCGTCATCGAGGCCAACGCCAACCGGGTGGGCGGCCGGATCAAGACCTTCCGCACCGGCGGCCACGAGAAGGCGGCCCAGCCCTTCGCCGACCCCAAGCAGTACGCCGAGGCCGGCGCGATGCGCATCCCGGACAGCCATCCGCTGGTGACCGGACTGATGGACGATCTCGGCCTCAAGCGCAGGCGCTTCCACCTGGTCGACGTCGACGCGTCCGGCCGTCCCGCCTACCGGACGTGGATCCACATCAACGGCATCCGCGTCCGCCGCGCCGACTACGCGCGCGCCCCGCAGGCGCTCAATCGTTCCTTCGGAGTGCCGCAGGCGTACGAGTCCGTGCCCGCCTCGCAGATCGTCCGCGACGCCTTCGCCCCCGTACGGGGGGAGATCGAGGGCAAGAAGGACAAGGAACTCGTCGAGGGCTGGGCGCGCGTCATCCAGCGCTACGGACACATGTCGATGTACCGCTTCCTGACGGAGGAGGCCAAGCTCGACGAGCGGACCATCGACCTGATCGGCACGGTCGAGAACCTCACCTCCCGCCTGCACCTCGCCTTCGTGCACAGCTTCATCGGCGCCTCGCTGATCAGCCCCGACACCGCCTTCTACGAACTGCCCGGCGGCACCGCCACCCTGGCCGACGCGATGTACGCGCGCGTCAAGGACCTCGTGCGCCTCGACCGCCGTGCCACCCGCATCACCCACGGCGAGGGCAAGGTCACCGTCGAGACCGTCTCCGAAGGCCGCGGCGGCAGCCCCGTGCGGCGCGAGACCTTCACCGCCGACACCGCCATCATCACCGTCCCCTTCTCGGGGCTGCGCCACATCCCCGTCACCCCCGCGCTCTCGTACGGCAAGCGGCGCGCGGTCACCGAGCTGCACTACGACGCCGCCACCAAGGTGCTGCTCGAATTCAGCCGCCGCTGGTGGGAGTTCGACGAGGCGGACTGGAAGCGCGAGCTGGAGACCGTACAGCCCGGGCTGTACCGCAAGTACCAGACCGGGCAGAGCCCGGCGAACGGATCCCTGCTGGGCGCCCACTCCTCCGTACCCGAGGGCCACGTCTCCGAGGGCCAGCGCTCCCACTACGCCGCCAGCCGCGTGGTCACCCGCGATCAGCCCGAGGCAGCCCGCGTCATCGGCGGCGGCTCGGTGACGGACAACCCCAACCGCTTCATGTTCCAGCCCTCCTACCCCGTCGAGGGCAGCGCCGGCGGTGTCGTCCTCGCCTCCTACAGCTGGTCGGACGACGCCCTGAAATGGGACTCCCTGGACGACGAGGAGCGCTACCCGCGCGCCCTCGCAGGAGTCCAGGAGGTGTTCGGGCAGCGCGTCGAGGTGTTCTACACGGGCGTCGGCCGCACCCAGTCCTGGATGCGCGACCCGTACGCGTACGGCGAGGCGTCCGTACTGCTGCCCGGCCAGCACACCGAGCTCTTCCCCCATGTCCGCAAGGCCGAGGGCAACCTGCACTTCGCCGGCTGCCACACCTCCATCAAGCCCGCGTGGATCGAGGGAGCCCTGGAATCCGCGGTGCGGACCGCCCTGGAAGTGCACACGGCGTAGCGGCGGCCCCGACGGCGGTCGGCGTCGGCTCCCCGCCGCCGGCCACCGGCACCGGCCACCTGCCACCGGCCGTCAGCCGCCCGTCGTCAGCTCTCGGCGAGCACGATCAGCCAGTCGTCCTCGCCGAAGCGGACGCGCCGGCGCTTGTCGGGATTGATCCGCACCCCGTAGTCAGGCCCCGTGCTGCTCCGCGCCCGCAGCCGGTAGCCCACCGCGCACTCCCCGCGCCGCCGCGCAGCCTCGACGGCGGTGGCGAACGAGACCTCATGACCGGCCCGTACGTAGTCCGTGGCCGGCTTGAGGTGGAACTCGTGGCCCTCCGCGTCGAAGAGCTCCTCGAAGACCGCGGCGAGGTAGGGGCTCTCGGAGATCTGGGTCATCAGCAGGCTGATCAGCCTGCCGCTCACGATGAAGTCGGCGCCGTCCTGCGCCGGTGCGAGGAGCCGGTTCCCGTCGTCGGACATCTCGGTGGTGAGTACGATGTCCCGCTGCGCGGTGTCCCCGATGGCCCGCAGGTGCAGCAGGGTGACCAGCGTCCGGTCGTCCGCCCGCGCCTGCGGATCCGTCACCGGAGCGAGGGGGGCCATGGGCGCGTCCGCGGCCTCGGGCTCCGTCTCACCGATCACGATCACGCCGTCGTACGAGGGCACGTCCAGCTTGGCCAGGGTGATCGGGTCGGTGACGTCACCGTCGTGGAAGGAGACTTCGAGGCGGGAGCGCACGGCCGTGACGCCTCGGGCGCCGCCGCCCGTGGCCGCGTGCACGCCGAGCGCCACGACGTCCAGGGTGGTTCCCGGGGCGACGTACTGGTCGAGCTGCTCGATGACGAGCGGGGCGCGGCGGTTCCAGCCGAGCAGGAGGAGGCGTTCGGCCCGGGCGGTCGCGGGTGCGGCCGTCACGATCGCGGCTTCCTCGACGTGGGCGGCCACCTCCGCCCGTACGGCCGTGTCGTCGTCCCGGGAGATGACGATGATCCGGTCGGCCGGGCCGATCACCGTCCCCGGGTCCGGATTGAGGGTGACGTTCCCGCCGCCGTGCAGCAGGCCGACCGCCGAGGACGTGTCGAAGGACAGCAGCGCCTCGCCGAACATACGTCCCACGAGGTCCCCGGGTGCCACCGGATAGAACTCGTCGCCGTCGAAGTCCAGTAACTCCGCGTAGACCAGCGAGAGACCGGGCTGCCGGGCCGTCGAGACGAGGAGCCGGGCGACGATGTCGTCCACGCACAGGACGTGTCCCGTGGGCCCGGCGGCCAGCCTGGCGGTCAGGTGGTTGCGGGAGTCGCGGACGGCGGCGACCACCACCGCCCCTTCCCCTCCCCCCTCCCTTTCCGTTCCCTCCGCCTCCGCGGAGCCGTGGACGGCCGCGTCGAGGGCCAGGAGGGTCTTCACCACGTGGGCGTCACCGGTGTCCCCGGTGGGAGGGAGCACCAGCACCGCCCTCGCCGTGCGCGGGCTCACCCGGCGCAGCTCGGCCGGGTCGGTGGTGCTCCCGTTGCGGCAGATGATCCGCGTCCTGCCGCTGTCGCCGACGCGCGCGGAGATCTCCTCCTCCATCCACACCTTGTCCTGAGGGGCGAGCACGGCGATCGCGGAGCGGCGCTGGTTGGCGTTGGCGGCCACCAGTTCCCCGATCACCGGGAACACCTGGTCCGACCAGCCCAGTACGACGGTGTGCCGGGTCTCCAACACCGTGGAGTGACCTCGGCGCAGCAACATGATGCGCCGGTTGATGCCCGTGGTGATCAGACTGACCAGGGTCGACACGAACAGCAGCGCCACGAGCGCGAGGGAGACCGAGGCCAGCACGTACAGCGGGGAGCCGACCGCACCCCCGATCTTCAGGGTCTGGCCGACGCTGACCCACACGGCGGTGAGCCGGCCCGAGAGCGTGTCCGGGGCGGCCCGGTCGGACCAGACGAGGACCGCGCTGGCCGGAACGACGACGGCGAGGCAGGCCAGGGCGAGCCAGCCGATGAGCGCGGTCGTGCCGCCCGAGAGCAGATGGTCGAAGCGGTACCGGAGCCGGAGCCGGAGTGACGTCGTGTGCTGCTGCGCCACACAAGCTCCTGTACATAGGTCGACGCGCCGATCGGAGCGGCTGCCCGCCACCTGAAGTCACCCTAGACAGATGTGTGCTCCGACCCCCTCGAACTCCACCGGCCTCACCCAGAGGTATGAACGCCCCGTTCACGCGGTTCGGCCTGCCGGGCCTCGCGCCGGATCCTGACGGCGAGGAGGCCGACGCACGGATCCAGTAGGATCATTGCCATTTTCGCCAGCTCCTTCAGGCGGGACGGGCAACCAGAACCGGAGTGACAGTGACGACAGCCGCATCACCCTGCATCGTCTGCGGGAGCCTGACGGTGCAGGTGAGGGGCCATCACGAGATCTGCCCCGTCTGCGGATGGCAGGACGACGGTGGGGACTACCGGGATCCCGACGAGTACGTGGGTGGCCCCAACCACGTCACGCTCCGAGGGGCCCGGCAGAACTACGCGGAGTTCGGAGCGAGCGAGCGGCGGCGCACCGGCCGCGTACGGCCGCCCCTGCCCGAGGAGGTCGCTCCCGCGGAGGCGGCGGGTCCCGCGCCGGAACCGAGCTGGCTGGAGTTCGTGGACAACCCCGAGGTCATCCGGGCGGTCTACGGGGAGCGGGCGGTGCCCGGACTCGACGGCGTCACGGTGCGCGAAGTCCGCTGGCACGAGGAGGGGTCGTCGGTCCTCATCCGCTTCGACCTGCCGGCTTATCCGGATGCCCCGCCCCGGGAATGGCGCGAGGGCCGCTTCGACACGGCCCAGGTGGAACTCCGCCTCCTGGACGCGGTGGTCGCACTCGAAGCCGGCCGGGCCGGCGGTCACGTCGGCAGCATCACCGTGGGCAAGGGGGACGAAGTGCCCCTCCACGTGAGGCTGGACGCGAAGTGGATCCGCGCCAGAGTGAAGGCCCGGCGGGCCGTCGTCCAAGGGCTGACCGGGTACCTGCGGGGCGAGGCTCGCGAGGAGTAGCCCTGCTCCGCACCGGCCCACGGGTACCGGGCCCTCCGCGGGCCCGGCACCCGTGCGTCGTTCAGGCGGCGGTGGAGCGGTTCCTGGCCGAATCCGTGCACAGCGCCCAGATGATGAAGACGCCGATGGCGATCGAGATGAGGGCCCAGAGCGGCGTGTAGGGCAGCCACAGGAAGTTGAGGATGATGTCCAGCGCCACGATCACCACGCCCGTGACCCTGGCCCAGGCAGCGCCCTTGAGGATGCCGGCACCGACGACCACGAGCACGATGCCCAGGAGCAGGTGGATCCAGCCCCACGCCGTGGTGTCGAACTTGAAGGTGTAGTCGCCCACCTTCGCGTAGACGTCGTCGTTCGCGATGCCGACGATTCCCTTCAGGATGCCGAGGACGCCTTCCACGAGCATCAGCACACCGGCGAACACGGTGCCGCTCGCCGCCCACGGGTTCTCGTCGGCGGTGTACCTGCTGTGGGGGGCCCTGCTGGGGGGCGTTGCCTGTGCCACGAGAGGCTCCTTCGTCGGGCGGGACGCCGGGGGTCCTGCGTTGCGCCCAGCGTCGGTGCCGGGGGCGCGCGGGGACATTGGAGCGCCGCCATTCGGGTGAATCCGCGCGGTGGGCCCGGTCCTGTAAGAGCCGCCGCGGAGGGCGTACGCCGGAAGGCCGGCGGGGCGGGGTGCCCTGCCGGCCTTCCGTAGGGGGTGCGGGGTCAGGGGGTCGTCTTGCCGACCTCCAGGTCGGCCGTCGGGTCCTTGACCGTGCCGCCGGGCGGGCCGGCGGCCGCGCTCGTGTTGTTCGCGGGCTTGGGATCGCCCGTCAGGGAGTCGACGGTGGCGGTGTTGCGGATGTCGGAGCCGTTCCCCGTGTACTCCGGGTCCAGCTTCACCTTGATCACCCAGGTCATCGATGCTCCGGGCGCCAGCCGCGGCAGCGGGCCGCAGGTGACGGTCCGTCCGGAGGTGCACGTGGCATCGCCCGAGACGAAGCTCAGCGCGGTCGGCAGTGTGTCGGAGACCGTGATCTGCTGGGCCTGGGAGGAGCCGTTGTTGGTGACGGTCAGGGCGTAGTCGAAGGTCTCGCCCGGGGCCACGGGGCTGGTCTGGACGGGCTTCTTGGTGATGGCGAGGTCCGCGGCCGGCGCGGTGACGTGCCCGCCGGGCACGGTCGCGCTGCTCTTGTCGTTCTCGCTCGCCGGGTCGATGTTGTCGGCCGTCACCTGTGCGGTGTTCTTCAGGTCGCTGCCGTCTCCGGCGTAGGCGGGATCCACCTTGACGGTGAGCAGGTACTCGACCGTGTCACCGACCCTGAGCGGGCCGGTGCGCCTGCACGAGACCAGGTGTCCGGCGACGGTGCATCCGGCCGGGGAGGAGGTCACGTACGAGAGGCCCTCGGGGAGGGCGTCGGTGAGTTTGACGTTGAAGGCGTCGGCCGACGGGCCGTTGTTGGTGACCCGGATCCGGTAGTCGAAGGTCTCGCCCGGCACCGGAGGCTTCGTACCGACGGCTTCCTTGACCACTTCCAGGTCCGCGGTCGGCTTGTTGACGGTGCTGCCGGGCAGGCCGGCCGGGCTGCTCGTGTTGTTCTCCGGCTTGGGGTCCTTGGTCCGTGAGCCGGCGGTCGCCGTGTTGCGGATGTCGGATCCGTTGCCGGTGTAGCCGCTGTCCAGCCGGACGGTGAACCGCCAGGTCCGGGACGCCGAGGGCTCCAGTACGGCCACCGGGCCGCAGTTGACCGTGCCGTCCGTGACCGAGCAGCCGTCGGGGGAGGAGACGAAGGCGAGCTGCGCGGGCAGCTTGTCGGTGACGGTGGTGCCGAGGGCCCGGGACGGGCCGTCGTTGGTCGCGCTCACCACATAGTCGAAGGTCTGTCCGGGGGCGACGGGAGTGCTGTCGGCCGTCCGCTTGGTCGTCCACACGTCGGCCTGCGGGGCGGTGACCCCGCCCGGCGGCAGCACGGCCTGCGAGGTGTTGTCGGCGGGCTCCGGATCCTTGGACGCGGAGGCCGAGGTCGCCGTGTTGCGCAGGTCGCTGCCGTCACCGGAGTAGGCGGCGTCCAGCTTCACCTTGAAGGTCCACACCACCTCGCCGCCGGGGACGAGCCGGGCCAGCGGACCGCAGGTGACGGTCCGTCCGGACACCGTGCACGGGTCGGCGGAGGAGACGAAGGCCAAACCGACGGGCAGGGTGTCGGTCACCGCGACGTTGCGCGCGTCCGAGGGGCCCTTGTTGGTCGTACGGACCTCGTACTCGTACTCCTGGCCCGGGACCGTCGGCCCCGCGCCCAGCGGGGTCTTGACGGTGGCCAGGTCCGACACGGGATCGAACGGCCCCGGAGGCAGCACCGGATCCGGCTTGTTGTTGGCGGGGTCCGGATCGGTGGCCTCGGAGCTGCCCGTGGCGCTGTTGCCGAGGTCGGAACCGTCGCCCTGGTACGAGGGGCTCAGCCGGGCCTGGAAGCTCCAGCTCTTGGTCTCCCCGGCGGCGAGCTGCGGTTCGGGCCCGCACGTGACGGTCTGAGCGATGGCGGTGCAGCCGTCGGAGGAGCCCACGAAGGAGATCCCGGCCGGGAGCTTGTCCGTCGCGGTGACCTTCCGGGCCACCGACGGGCCCTTGTTCCTCGCGGTCAGCGTGTAGGTGATCAGGTCACCGGGAGCTTTGGCCCGCTGTGCCGTCACCTCGATCCTGGGCCCTCCGCCGGGCAGGGCGGCGGCCCCGGGGACCGGTCCGGCCCACAGGGCCGCGGCGCAGAGCAGCGGAGCCAGGGCCCACACCGCCGGCCGCCGGCCTGGTGTCGTCGTCATCGCGCATCGTTCCGTTTCGTGCGGGAGAGGACCGTACAGAGAGAGCTGTACGGGAGTTCCGGGGAGGGCGGGCAGCGGGCGGGCGCCCCGTCAGCCCGCCGTCGCGCGCTTGGCGAGCTCGATGTCGGCGCTCGGCGGGCGGACGCGCCCGCCGGGCACACCGGCGGAGCCGCTGTTGTCGAGGAGGTTCGGATCGGCGGTGTCCGCGCGGGCGGTCGCGGTGTTCAGCAGGCCCGTCCCGTCACCGGTGTACGCCGGGTCGAGGCGCACGGTGAAGGTCCACGAACGGACCCCGCCCGGGTCCAGCGTCGCCGCCGCGGCGCAGGTGACGTCCCGGCCGATGGCGGTGCAGCCGCCGGCCGACGCGACGAACGCGAGCGCCGTCGGCAGCGGATCGGCGACCGTGACCTTCCGGGCCACGGACGGGCCGCCGTTGCGCACGGTCACCGTGTACGTGTAGGTCTCCCCGGGCGCCACGGGGGAGCGGGTCTCGACGGCCTTCACCAGCGAGAGGTCGGCCCGGGCGGCCGCCACTCCGCCCGGCGGGGCGGCGGCCGCGCTGGTGTCGTTCGCGGGCTGCGGATCGGGGAGGGCGTGCCGGACGGACGCGACGTTGCCGAGGTCCGAGCCGTCCCCCTGATAGGCCGGGTCCAGCCGGACGCGTACGGTCCACGAGGCGCTCGTACCGGCACTCAGCTGCTCGCGGACCGGGCAGGACAGCTGCTGCCCCGAGGCCGTGCACGCGTCGGCGGAGGAGACGAACCTCAGCGGCCCGGGAAGGGTGTCGGAGACCTGGACCGCGCTCGTGTGGGAGGGCCCCAGGTTCCGTGCGGTGATCCGGTACGCGAACTCCTGCCCCGGGACCACCGGTCCGGGGCCGACCCCCTCCTTCTCCGCGGCCACGTCGGCGCGGGCCGTCACCACCGTGGCGGGGGCGGTGGAGCTGTTGTCCGCCGGATTGGTGTCCGTACGGTCCGCCGGGGCGGTCACGGTGGCGGTGTTGGACAGGGTGACCGGCTGGGCCGGGGCCGTGCCGGTGACCGTGTAGGTGACGGAGCCGCCCCGCTGGAAGTCGGCCGTGGTGTTCAGGGCGTTCCCGCTGCCGGAGGCCTGCCCGCAGGTCCCGCCGGTGCCGGGGCGGCAGGTCCAGGTCACGCCGGTCAGTCCGGGCACGGTGTCGCGTACGGCGGCGCCGGCGACCTCGTTGGCCTGGCTGTTGGAGACGGCCAGGGTGTAGGTCACCGGTCCGCCGCCCGCGGGCACGGTCGCGGGGGAGCCCGTCTTCGCGATGGTCAGGTCGGCCGGCACGTTGATCCTGAGGCCGTCGATCTCGTGCACGTTCGTCGCGCCACCGGTGCTCCCGGAGAATCCCACCTTGAGGGTGGCCGGAAGCTTCGGCTGGCCGGTGATGCCCGTGACGTCGAAGTCGGTGATCAGCTGGGTCATGGTCGTGCCGGGGCCGCTGTCGGACCACACCGACAGCAGCATCTTCGTACCGCTGGGCAGCAGGGACACGCGTACCGTGCGCTCCTTGGCGCGGCTGCCGGTCTCCACGGTCTTGCCCGGCCCGTCGGCGGACGTGGCGAAGCGGTACCCCGTCCTTCCGCTGCCTCCGCCGCGCACCACGATCTTGTTGGGCTGGCCGCCCGGGCCGCCGTTGCCGACGGTGTTCGAGGAGAAGTTGCCGAACTCGTCCAGCCCGATGCCGAGGTACGCGCCCGGTACGCCCGAGGTGGCACAGGAGTCCGCGCTGCCCGAGCAGGCGTAGCCGAGGGCTCCGCCGGAAGAGCCGACCCCGTCGGCCGCCGCGCCGTCGGCCAGGTAGAACGACAGCCCGTCACCGCGCTTGCCCTCGAAGGCCGTTCCCCCGTAGGTGGCGTAGCTGAACTCGGCGAGGATGCCGAGGCTGGAGGGGAAGGAGTCCTTCAGCTTCCAGGTGCCGGCCTGGGTGGAGCTCGCGGACGTCAGCCGCAGCCAGCCGCCGCCCTCCGGATAGCTCGCGTTGCCGCTGGTGCTGCCCAGGTTGGTGGAGCTGTCGAAGGTCTCGTTGACGGGGAAGGCGAGCGCCCGCGGCCGGGGGCCGCCGGCCGGGTCGGCCCCGGCGGCCGGGGCCGCCGTCACGGGTGGGGCGAGGGCTGCGGGCAGGACCAGCGCCGTCGTGCACAGCAAGGCCGCGGCGGCCCTGCGCCACCGGGCACTCCGGGGCATCGTCATACCGGAACGTTCCTTGTCTTCTCGCGTTGCGGTGGGGCGTGCGGCGGTCGTCCGCCGCGGGGGCCGCGGCGGACCGCCGGTCACGGGCGCCGCACCCGGAAGGCCGTCCGCAGCGCCGCTCCCGCGGCCACCAGCGCGGTGGAGGTCCACAGCAGCCAGGCCGGGACCGTGGCCCCGGAGTGGGCCAGGTCGCCGCGGCCGCCGTGCTGCTCCCGGCCGTCGTGGTGGTCGTCGCGGCCGTGGTGGCCGTCCCCGCCGTCCCCGCGACCGTCTCCGCCGTCCCCGCGACCGTCTCCGCCGTCCCCGCGACCGTCGTGCCCGCCGTGCCCGTGGTGCTGCTCCCCGTGCCCGTCGGACACCAGACACAGCCGGCCGCCGCCCGGCCCGGTGGTCCCCGGCCGGTTGGCGTTGTCCGAGAGGTCGGGGTCGAAGCTCGCCGAGGTGACGCGGGCGAGGTTCTCGATGGGCGTGCACTTGTCGGGCGGCGGCTGGGCGGCCCGGTCCCCGGTGACGGCCCGTACCGTGATCCGGTACTCCGTCGTCTCCCCGGCCGCCAGACGGTCCAGCGGCGGACAGACCACCCGCCGCTCCCCGCTCTTCGCGACCGCGCAGTCGTCGGGTGAGGAGAGCAGGACCAGCGAGGACGGCAGGAGGTCGGTGACCTGGAGCTGCCGCGCCGTCGCCGGGCCCTCGTTGCGCACCGTGATCAGGTACGTGAACTTCTCGCCCGGCCTGACGTGCTCCCGTCCCCTCGGGAGCACCGCCGTCTTGCGGAGCGACAGGTCGGCCGTTCGCGCACTGGGCGGGATCTCCAGGCCGGTCAGGGTGGAGGTGTTGTTCCGGGAGTCCGGGTCCGACGTGGCCGAGTCGACGACCGCTTCGTTGACGATGTCCGTACCGTCTCCGCGGTAGCCGGGAGCGAGCCGCACGGTGATCACCCAGGCGTGCGAGGCGCCCACCGCCAGCGTGGCCAACGGCCCGCACACCGCGGTCCGGCCGCTCGCGGTGCAGCCGTCGCGGGACGAGACGAATTCCAGGGCGAGCGGCAACCGGTCGGTGACGCGCACCTGCCGGGCGGTGGACGGTCCCCGGTTGGTCACCGTCACGACGTAGTCGAAGGTTTCCCGCGCCGCCGAAGCGGCGCTCTCCCGGTCGGCGGTCTCGGTCGGCCGCAGGGTACCCGACACCGCCAGATCCGCGCCCTCCCGGAGCTGCTGCGAGGCGGCCCCGCTGTCCGCCCCGGGCTCCTCCACTCGTCCCGTGTCGCCGCGGGGTTCCGTTCCCGAGGACGGCTGTCCCGTACCGGCGGCGGGCGCGGCCGGTAGGGCGGACGCGGAGGGCCCGGGGGACTCGGAGGCGGTGGTACCGGGGTCCGGCGGGGCCGATGCGGCGGAAGGCGCCGTGGAAAGGAAGCCGCACGCGGCCACCGCGGAGAGCGCGGCCACCGTGCGCCGGCGCCGGTACGGGAGACCGGCGCGGCTTCTCACGACACGTCGCATCGGCTGCCCTTCGGGGAAGAGGACTCGCCCCTAGGAGGACCAGTGTGGTGATCTATTCACACAAATAGGCAGAAAGGGGTCACTCGATGTGATCGCTTGTGACTAACGGGTGATCGAATTCAGTCCGTCGGCCGTACGTCCGCTGTGCGTCGTCGGATCGTCCGCTCGGGTCGCCTCGGGTCGCCTCGGGTGGCCTCGGGGCGGCTCAGCCGTGGGCGGCGTGCAGCTCGTCCGTGAAGTGGTGGTGGCTGTGCCGCCACCCCGCCCCGGCCCGGCGTGCTCCGTGGAGGTGCGGATGCCCGGGAGTCAGCCCGCGGTGCTCGTGCTCGTGTACGTGGCCCAGGACCTCCTCCGTGGCCGCCCCGGCCGGCCACAGCCGGGCGGCGAGGGCCGCGGCCGCGAGCGCGATCGCGCCGAGGGCCGCCGTCGCCCATCCGAGCCCGGCCTTCGCGCCGACCCAGCCCGCGAGCGGATAGGTCAGCAGCCAGGCGGCGTGCGACAGGGAGAACTGGGCGGCGAACACCGCGGTGCGGTCCCCCTCCGGCGTGGCCCGCCGGAGCACCCGGCCGGCGGGCGTGAGCACCATCGAGCAGGCCGCCCCGAACGCCGCCCACGTGACCAGCAGCGCGGGCCAGCGCCAACCGCCGCTGTCCGCCGAGGTGATGAAGCCGAGGGCGCCGAACGCCACGGGGAGCAGCAGGGCTCCGGTCAGCATCACCCGCCGGTCCGGGCGGTTCTCCAGGATCCGCGGCAGTGCCAGGGCCACGGCCATGGAGCCGGCCCCGTACGCCCCGAGCGCGAGGGCGACCGACTCGGCGGACAGCTCCAGGAAGTCCCGTACGTACACGACGGAGTTGACCGTGACCACGGCCCCGGCGGCCGCGACCGCGAGGTTCATCGCCAGCAGGGACCGCAGCTGCGGGGCGCGCAGGAGCAGTCGCGTCCCCGCGGTGGCCTTGGCGTACGCGCCCGGCCCGGACGCGACGACGGCCCGCGCCCGCCGGGGCAGGACGGCGGACACCACGAGCGCGGACGAGGCGAGGAAGCCGGCCGCCGTGCCGAGGAACAGCTGGTCGTAGCCGACCACCGACAGCAGCGCGGCCGCGAGCGCGGGGCTGAAGAGGCTCTCCAGGTCATAGGCGAGCCGGGACAGGGACAGGGCCCGCGTGTAGGCGCGCTCCTCCGGCAGGACGTCGGGGATCAGGGCCTGGAAGGTCGGGGTGAAGGCGGCCGAGGCGGTCTGCAGCAGGAAGATCAGGACGTAGACCTGCCACACCTGGCTCACGAACGGCAGGAAGAGCGCGACCCCCGCCCGGATCAGGTCGGAGCCGACCAGCAGGGCCCGGCGCGGCAGCCGGTCGGCCACCGCGGCGATCGCCGGGGCGACGGCGACGTACGCCACCATCTTGATCGCGAGCGCCGTCCCGAGCACCGAACCGGCGTCGGCGCCCGCGAGGTCGTACGCGAGCAGGCCGAGGGCCACGGTGGCCAGGCCGGTGCCGGTCAGGGCGATGACCTGGGCGCCGAACAGGCGGCGGTAGGTGCGGTCGCGCAGCACGCTCTGCATGCGGTTCCCTCCGGGCCGGGGGATGGACAGGGACGATGAGGACGACGTCTCCAATATATCCACACATGCGCACCTGCGCACATGTCCGATGGATTACGGCTCCGTCCTCACCCTGCGCCTCCCCGGAGCGACCTACCCTGTGGGGTATGCCAGCTCGCGAACCTCAGCCACCTGCACCCGATGCGCACCTACGGGATCCCGACAGGGCGCGTCTCGCCGAGGCGACCGAGGTCTTCGCGATGCTCTCGGACATCACCCGGCTGCACCTCCTGTGGCTGCTCGCCCAGGGGGAGTCGGACGTCGGCTCGCTCGCCGACCGCTGCGAGGCGTCGAGGACCGCGGTGAGCCAGCACCTGGCGAAACTGCGGCTGGCGGGCCTCGTCGACACCCGCCGCGAGGGCCGGCGCATCCACTACAGCCTGCGCGACGGGCATCTGCGCCGGCTCGTCCTGGAAGCCCTCAGCCACGCCGACCACCGGGTCAGCGGAACGGCCCCGCACAACTGACCGCCGCGGCGGCGCGCCCGGCGCCCCGGGCGGCCCGCGCGCTCTACTGGCACGGACAGCCGTGCCAGTTTCACGCGGAGGACACCCGAAGGGCGGCCGATGGACTACCGGCAGGCGGACACCTCCACCCTCGTCACGATCGGCCACCTCGCGGTGGCCTTCGTCCTCACCTACCTCCTCGGCTTCGAGCGCACCCTGAGGGGGGCCGCCGCGGGCAACCGGACCTTCTCCATGATCGGCGTCGGCGCCGCCCTCGTGGCCGTCCTCGCCCTGGACGGCGCACCCAACGCCCTCGCGGGAGTCATCACCGGCGTCGGGTTCATCGGGGGCGGCCTGGTCTTCCGCCAGAGCCGCACCGAGGGCGACCTCGTCCACGGGGTGACCACCGCCGGAGCGATCTTCGCCGCGGCCGCGATCGGTGCGGCCGCCGGCCAGGGCCGCCTCGCGCCGGCCGCCGCGGCGACGGCCTTCGTGATCCTGGCGCTGGAGACCCGCCACATCCCCGGCCTCAGCGTCTTCGACGGCCGCCGGTGGGCCCACCGCTTCCGCAGCGACGCCGACGTCCTGCGACTGCACGGAGAACGCAGCCCCAGCGCCGAGGACTGACGGGCGACCGCGCCCCCTCGCGGCCGGCCCGGCCACGGACGATTTCGCTGATTCCGCCAATGCCCCGCCGTACGTTGGATAGTTGCACTATCCTCGGCGCGTGGATCAGCTGATCGTCGAAGACCCCACCCGCATCGGCCCGTACCGTCTGATCGCCCGGCTGGGCGCCGGCGGCATGGGCCTGGTCTACCTGGGCCGCTCCGAGGGCGGGCGCACCGTCGCCGTCAAGGTGGTGCAGGCCGAGTACGCCGGGAACCCGGAGTTCCGCAGGCGCTTCGCCCGGGAGGTGGCCGCCGCGCGGCGGGTGGGCGGGAGCTGGACCGCGGCCGTCCTCGACGCCGATCCCGAGGCCGCAGTGCCCTGGGTGGCGACCCAGTACATCCCGGGGCCCGATCTGCACGCCGTGGTCGCCAAGGACTTCGGGCCGCTGCCCGAGCACTCCGTGCGCACCCTCGCCAACCGGCTCGCCCTCGCCCTGCAGGCCGTGCACGAGGCGGGTCTGATCCACCGTGACCTCAAGCCCTCCAACGTCCTGGTCACCGTCGACGGCCCGCGCGTCATCGACTTCGGCATCGCCCGGGCGATGGACAGCCTCGCCGGGGACAGCCTGCTCACCCACACCGGCATGCTGATCGGCTCGGCCGGGTTCATGTCGCCGGAGCAGGTCCGCGGCCTCGAACTCACCCCCGCCAGCGACGTCTTCTGCCTCGGGGCCGTCCTCGTCTACGCCGCCACCGGCCGCCTCCTCTTCGGCGCCGCGGACACCGGCCTGAACGCCCACCTCTTCCGCGTCGCCGAGGAGGAGGCGGACCTGACCGGCGTACCGGAGGCCCTGGCCGACCTCGTACGCGACTGCCTGCACAAGGACCCGGCCCAGCGGCCCACCCCCCGGGAGGTGGCCGAGCGCACGGCCGCCGACCAGGCGGGGGAATGGCTGCCGGGCCAGGTCCTCGCCCAACTCGGCCGCCACGCCGCCCAGTTGCTGGACTACGCCCCCGCATTGCCCGCCGAGCCGCCCGTCGCGCAGGCCGACCCCCGAGTCCCGTCCGCACGCCCCGAGCCCTGGCTCCCCGTGCCCCCGCCGCCCGAATACGCTCCCACGGCCCCCGCGGACTTCGGCCCCGCACGGGGCTTCGGGCCGGCTCCGGTCCCCACCGGCGACGGCTGGGCCGTGACGCCGTCCACGGCCGCCGGGGAGTCCGTGTCCCCGCACGCCAAGCGCTGGCGGGGGCTGG
Organism: Streptomyces sp. NBC_00335; assembly: GCF_036127095.1. Taxonomy (GTDB): domain Bacteria; phylum Actinomycetota; class Actinomycetes; order Streptomycetales; family Streptomycetaceae; genus Streptomyces. The sequence continues at coordinate 2,119,619 of NZ_CP108006.1, read as the reverse complement.
CGGTGGCCGTCCTCGCGCAGCTGATGGTGGTGTTCCAGGCGACGGTCTTCAGCGTGGCCTTGCCGGAGCTCCACGCGGACCTTCGCATCGGCGGCCCGGGGCCGTTCTTCATCGCCTACGCGGTCGCCTTCGGCGCGGTGCTCCTGCTCGGCGGGCACCTCGTGGACCTCGTGGGGCGGCGGCGGACGCTGCTCATCGGCCTGGTCGGATTCGTGGCCGCCTGCGCGCTCGGTGGCGGGGGCCTCGGATCCGATGGGGTGCTCGTCGCGGCCCGTGTCTTGCAGGGAGTCTTCGGCGCACTGGTGACACCGGCCGGACTGGCCCTGGTGGCCGCGGGCTTCAGCGACCCCAGGGAACGCGGCAAGGCCTTCGGGATCTACGCCGCGCTCGTGGGCGGCGGCTCCGCGTTCGTGCTGTTCGCGAGCGGATGGCTCGTCCAGGTCCTGGCCTGGGACGTGGCGGTGTACGCCGCCGTCCCCATCGGGGTGATCGCCCTGATCTGCGCACTCGGCCTGCCGCACGACCGCCCGGGCCCCGGCGGCGCCCGCCCCGACGTGCCCGGCGTACTGCTCGGCTCCGCCGCGGTCGCCGCCCTCGTCTACGGCCTCGGCGCGAGCGAGTCGCACGGCTGGGGCACCCCCATGGTGCTGCTCCCCGTCGGGGGCGGCGCCGTCCTGCTCGTGGCCTTCCTGCGGTGGCAGACCAGGTCCCGGTACCCGCTCCTGCCGCCGTACGTCCTGGGGGACCGCAACCGCGCCGGCAGCCTCGCCGCCCTGCTCCTGGCCGGGGCCGGCCTCCTCATCCTGTTCCTGTCCGTGAGCTTCTACCTGCAGTACGTACTCGGCCACGCCCCGAGCACGGTCGGGCTGCAGTTGCTGCCCATGTTCGCGGCCGTGGTCATCGGATCCACCCAGATCTCCGGCCGACTGCTCCACCGCGCCGCGCCCGGCGTCCTGATCGCGGCCGGGCTGGTGCTCGCGGCCGCCGGACTGCTGCTCCTGACCGGCCTGGAGGCACATGGCGTGTACGAGGCCCAGGTGCTGCCCGGCACGATCCTCGCCGGCCTCGGCACCGGCCTGGCCTTCGCCCCGCTCCTCGCCACCGCGACCGCCGGCATGGCCCCGCAGCACATCGGGGCCGCCTCGGCGGCCGCCATGACGGCCCTCCAGCTGGGCGAGGCGATCGGCGCCGCGGTGCTCGCCGCCGTCTTCGCCGGCCGCCCGCGGATCGCGTCGCAGAACGCGATGGACGAGTACCTGGTGGGCGGTTATGCCGCCACCCTCTGGTGGGCCTTCGGCGGAGTGCTGCTCGCGGGCCTGACCGCCGGCCTGACGGTCAACGCCAGGCCCTCACGGCCGACCCCTTGAGCCGCCCCGCAGGCGCTCAGCCCCGGCCCCGGACCGCGGTCAGCCCCGGCCGCGTACGAGCGTGAACACCGCGCCCTCCGGGTCCGTGACCACGGCCAGCCGGCCGCTCAGGCCCTCGCGCGGCGGCTGGACGATCCGGCCGCCGAGCCGCTGGACCCGGGCGGCGGCCGCGTCGGTGTCCTCCACCTCGAAGTACGTCATCCAGTGCGGCCCCCGGTCGTGGGGCAGGGAGCGGCCGACCCCGTGCACGGCGGCCACCGGCCGGCCCTGCAGGGACAAGGTGAGGTAGTCGAATTCGTCGGCGGCATCGTTCGCGCCGGCGTGCGCACGGGCCTCGTGGCCGAAGACGTGCTCGTAGAACTTCCCGACCGTCGAGGTGTCCTGCGTGACCAGCTCGTGCCACACCGGGGTGCCGGGCCCCCCGGCCAGCCGGGTGCCGAGGTGGGACGCCGCCTGCCAGAGCCCGAAGATCGCGCCCAGCGGGTCCGAGCAGATCGCCACCCGGCCCGCGATTCCGGCGTCCAGCGGGCCCACCGCGACCGTGCCGCCGCAGGAGCGGATGGATTCGGCCGTGGCATCGGCGTCGTCCGTCGCCAGGTAGGTGGTCCAGGCCACCGGGAGCTGCCGGTCCGGCGGCATCTCGCCGATGCCGGCCACCTCCCGCCCGCCGAGCATGGCCCGGACGTACGGGCCGAGTTGCTCGGGGCCGGGCTCGTACTCCCAGCCGAACAGGTCGGCGTAGAACTCCTCGGTGGTACCGAGGCCGTGCACCATCAGGCTCGCCCAGCACGGCGTGCCGGGCGTGCGCCGCGTTGCTTCCGATGCCTCGGTCATGTCAGCCGTCTCCTCCGTCGTCACGCTCGTGACCCTTCCCGGAGCTGATGCTTCCACTCCAGGGGGCCCGGCGCGCCCCGACCGGCCGGGTTTTCCGGGAGCCGGGAGAGATGTCCGGATCAGTGCGGCCCGTCCCGGCACGTTGACGCACAGCTTGTTACGCGGGGTGGGTGGCGGGGAGCAAAATGGCCCGCATGACTGCGAACCCGCCCCGCTCCCCGCTCGTCTCCGCCGCCGACCTGAAAGAGGAGCTGGCCGGCCCGCTGCCGCCGGTGCTCCTGGACGTCCGCTGGCAGCTCGGCGGCCCGAACCTGAGGCCCGAGTACGAGGCCGGACACCTCCCGAACGCCGTCTACGTCGACCTCGACGCGGAACTCGCAGGCCCGGCGGGCTCCGGCGGCCGGCACCCGCTGCCGGATCCCGAGGAGTTCGGGGCGGTGATGCGGCGGGCCGGGGTCTCGCTGGACGCGCCGGTGGTCGTGTACGACGGCGGCCAGGGCTGGGCGGCGGCGCGCGCGTGGTGGCTGTTGCGCTGGACGGGTCACCCGCGCGTGCGGGTCCTGGACGGGGGACTGGCCGCGTGGAAGGCCGGTGACGGTCCGCTGTCGGCCGAGGTCACTCCTGTGAGCGAGGGTGATTTCAAGCCAAATCCCGGTGCCATCGGACTCCTGGACGCCGACGGGGCGGCGGCGCTGGCCCGGACGGGTGTGCTGCTGGACGCACGGGCGGGCGAGCGGTACCGGGGCGAGGTCGAACCGATCGACCCGGTCGGGGGCCACATCCCCGGGGCGGTCTCGGCGCCGACCACGGAGAACGCGGGACCCGACGGCCTGCTCCTGGGCCGCGAAGCCCTGCGGGCCCGCTTCGAGGGCCTGGGCGTGCACGCCGACACCGGCACCCCGGTCGGGGTCTACTGCGGCTCGGGCGTCTCGGGGGCCCACGAGGTCCTGGCGCTCGCGGCGGCGGGCATCCCGGCGGCGCTGTACGCGGGCAGCTGGTCGGAGTGGTCCGCGGACCCGTCGCGCGAGGTGGCGGTCGGCGAACTGCCGGGCTAGGCGGTGCTCGGCCCCGGGCACCGGCGGCCTGCGCCGCCGGTGCCCGGGCCCGTACTACTCCTGCTTCTTGCGGCGGGTGCCGAAGACGATCTCGTCCCAGCTCGGCACCGCCGCGCGGCGGCCCGGACGGACCCCGTCGGCCTCCGCCTGCCGGTCGGTCGTGCCCGTCAGCCGGTCCCGGTGTCCCGCCACGGTGCGCGGCATCAGGACGTCCGCGTATGCGGAACCCGCACCGGCCGAGGCCGAAGCGGCGGGCGGCTCCTCCACCTCAGGTTCCGTCACCGGCTCCGGAACCACCATGTCGCCGCGGAAGCTCGGGACCGCCTCCAGCAGGGCCGTCAGCGTGTCGCGCTCCTCCTCGGCCTCCGGCTCCGGCGGGGGAGCGGGCGCTGTGGGTCGTTCCATCTGGCGGTCGAGCGCCCGGTCCAGCGGCCGGTCGCGAGGCAGCCGCGCGATCCTCGGCACGAACGGGAAGCTCGGCTCCGGGGTCGCCGGCAGGTCGTCCGACTCGCCGATCAGCGAGCGGGCCTCGTCGTCCACGGCCACGACCAGCCGGCGCGGCGGGTCGTACGTCCAGCTCGCCGAGTGCGGTTCGCCCGCGACCCGGTAGACCAGCAGGACCTCCCAGGTGCCGTCGTCGCGGCGCCAGGAGTCCCACTGGACGGATTCCTTCTCGGCACCGCGCAGCGTGAGGCGTTCCTGCACGGCCTCGCCGAGCTGGGGTCCGGTGTTCTCGCCGGGCCGGCGCACGGGGGTCTTGCGGGCCCGCTCCGCCATGAACGCGCGCTCCGCGAGCACGGGGCCCTCGAAGCGGCGTACCCGGTCGACGGGGATGCCGGCCATCTGGGCGACCTCCTCCGCGGAGGCACCGGCTCGTATGCGGGCCTGGATGTCGCGGGGGCGGAGGTGGCTCTCCACCTCGATCTCGATCTGGTTCAGGCGCGCACGGTCGTTGCGCACGGCAGCCCGGAGACGCTCGTCGATCGGAAGCGTGTACTCCGTGCTGTCCGCAGCCTTGAGCACCAGTCGTGTGCCGTCATTTGAGACGGCCACGACACGCAGTTCGGGCATGGGGACCTCCCGGGTGGTGCCTGCCGACGTCACGTGCGTCGCTGCTTCCGCTAGTCGAGTGTGGCCTGCCCGGGTGCAGCCTGCCACTACCTTGCCGAGTTAAACCGGCGTGTCGGGCATGCGCCCTTGATCGCTGTTATGGCACGGTTACCTGTTGGGTACGCACAGTGACCGAACGATTACTGTGCGCAGCAGGATCCCGTGCAAAACCGCGGCATCGCCGGTCTCGAGTGCCGTTTTCCATCAGCCGGCCCCCTCTCCCGAGTCCGGACATCCGAAAGGAAGGACGGCCCCAGGGCTCGCCACAGTACTCCATTCGGGCCACCTGGGTGGACCGCCGCGCCGCCGAACTTGTCTCGGACGGCGGGAGTTGGGCTGCCCTGAATCGGGTCCACATCCGGCCGGACCTGGACGTGCGCCCGTTTTCGGGTGTCTTGCTTCACAGAATCTCCGGAAACGGAACTATCCGTTTCGCTGACGTGTCAGTAACGGGAGAAGGCGTTGGAGCGCGAGGGGCAGGACACGCAGGGGATGGCGATGGGTCAGAAGACGGTGCTGGGCGTCGAACCGGAGCAGGAGAAGGAGAAGAAGAAACTCGATCTGAGCGTGGCTCAGGTCGCGGGTTCCTCCCTCGCCACGGTCGCGGCGGCCGTGCTCGCCTCGGGGATGGGCCTCTACGGGACCATCATCGGCGCCGGCATCGTGAGCGTGGTGGCCACCGCGGGCGGACCCGTCATCCAGCACTTCTTCCGCCGCACCGGCGACCAGTTGCGCGAGACGGCCCGGCCGAAGGCCCGTCAGGTCCCGGTGGACGGGCCCGGGTCCGCTCCCGCGGGGCGGGCGCCGGACGGGACGATGATGCTGGGCACCGTCCCGGCCGGCGGGCCGCCGACCGACGAGGAGTTCTCCGAGGGCACGGTCCACGGGACCAGGATGCGGGGCTGGAAGCGTACGGCGGTGGCCTCCGGCGCGGCCTTCGCCATCGCGCTCGGCGGTCTGGGGACCTACGAGGCGGTGGCCGGCACCGCGGTCAGCGCCGGCGGCGGCACGATCTTCACCGGCGGTGTCGGTAAGGCCCGCGACTACAAGCCGGACACGTCCAAGGAGCAGCAGGGCACGGGCACCGGCACCGGCACGGGGGAGAAGGGCGGGAAGACCCCGGACACCGGGAGCTCCCCGACCCCTTCGCACTCGAACGGCGGCCAGAGCCCGAAGCCGAAGCCGGACCCGGACACCTCGCCGTCCGCGGACCCGTCGTCCAGCCCCAGCCCGACCCCGCCGAAGCCCGATCCCTCGCCGAGCACCACGCCCTCGAAGTCCCCGACGCCGAGCAGCGGCCGGGCGACGCCGGGCGGCGCCGGTACGAGCGGCACCGGCGCCGCCTCCGCGCCGACTCCCTGAGCCCGGGGCTCAGTCCCCGAGAACCCGCCGCAGGTAGTCGTTGCCGAAGACCCGGTTCGGGTCCAGCCGGTCCCGGAGCGCGGTGAACTCCCCGAAGCGCGGGTACACCCCGGCGAAGTACTCCGCGTCCCGCGTGTGGACCTTGCCCCAGTGCGGACGCCCGCCGTACTCGGTGAAGATCCGCTCGGCGGCCGTGAAGTACGCCTGGTACGGGGTGCCCTTGTACATGTGCACCGCGATGTACGCGCTCTCGCGGTCCGAGGCGGTCGATAGGGTGATGTCGTCCGCCGGAGCCGTCCGCACCTCCACCGGGAAGCTGATCCGCAGGCCGGAGCGGTCCACCATGGCCTTCAGCTCCCGCAGCGCCTCGACGACGCGCTCGCGCGGAAGGGCGTACTCCATCTCCACGAACCGCACCCGGCGCGGGCTGGTGAACACCTTGTACGGGATGTCCGTGTAGGTGCGCGCCGACAGGGCGCGGCTCGCGATCCGGGCGATGGAGGGGATGGCCGCCGGGACGGCGCGGCCGAAGGAGTTGACGGCCTGGAAGAGGCCGTTGGACAGCAGCTCGTCCTCGACCCAGGCGGAGACCGCTCCGGGCGGGGCGGCCGGGCCCTGGCTGCGGTTGTTGCGCTTGGTGTTGCAGTTGCCGGTGTGCGGGAACCAGTAGAACTCGAAGTGCTCGTTCTCCGCGTGGTGCTGGTCGAACTCCGCCGTGACCCGGTCGAAGGTCATCGGCTCCTCACGGGCGGTCAGGAAGAAGAGCGGCTCCACGGCGAAGGTGAGCGAGGTGACCACGCCGAGCGCGCCCATGCCGAGGCGCGCCGCCGCGAAGACCTCGGGGTTCTCCTTCTCGGAGCACGTCAGCAGAGCTCCGTCCGCCGTGACCAGCTCCAGGCCGCGTATCTGGGCGGCGATGGAGGCCGAGTCGCGGCCGGTTCCGTGGGTGCCGGTGCTGGTGGCGCCCGAGACCGTCTGCTCCATGATGTCGCCCATGTTGGTGAGCGACAGGCCCTCCTTGGCGAGGGCCAGGTTGAGGTCCTTGAGGACCGTGCCCGCCGCCACGGTGACGGTGCCGGCGCTCCGGTCGATCGCCTGGATCCCGGCCAGCGCCTGCGGGCGGATCAGTACGCCGTCGGTCGCGGCGGCCGCGGTGAAGGAGTGGCCGGTGCCGACCGCCTTCACCTTCAGCCCGTCCCCGGCGGCCCGGCGGACCGCCTCCTGAAGCTCCCCGACCGATGCCGGGGTGACCACGCGCGCGGGCGTGGCGCTGACGTTGCCCGCCCAGTTATGCCACGCGGCGGTCCGTGTCCCGCTGCTGCCTGCTGTCCCCGTCGTCGCCATCGTTGGAAGGCTCCTCCCCTTGCGCCGACCTCGTCAGCCGGCGGTAACCCGCGAACGCAACCGCCGCCGCGGCGGTCCCCGCCGAGATGGAGACGACGTACCCGGTCTTCGCGCCGGCGGCGTCGATGACCCAGCCGGCCACGGAGGAGCCGAGCGCGACCCCGACCGCGAGGCCGGTGCTGATCCAGGTCATGCCCTCGGTCAGCTTCGCGCGTGGTACGTGCGCCTCGATCAGGGCCATCGTGGTGATCATCGTGGGAGCGATGGCGAGGCCCGAGACGAAGAGCGCCACGGCCAGAAACGGAAGGTTCCCGGCCAGTAGGAGGGGGATCATACTCACGGCCATCGCACAGATGCCCAGCACCCACCTGCGTTCCGGCTTGCCCTTGAGGTGCAGCAGGCCGAAGACGATGCCCGCGAGGCAGGAGCCGACCGCCCAGATGGCGAGGATGAAGCTGGCCCACGCCTTGTGTCCCTGCTCCTCGGCAAAGGCCAGGGTGACCACGTCGATGGAGCCGAAGATGGCGCCGGTGGCCACGAAGGTGGCCATCAGCACCTGGAGTCCGGGGGAGCGCAGCGCCGAGGTCCGGTCGGCGTCCCCGCCGCGCGGGTGCGGGGCGGGCTCGGTGGCGCGCTGCGCGGTCAGCCACCACACCCCCACCAGCAGGCAGACCCCGGCGACCAGCGGGCCCGCTTCCGGGAACCAGGTGGTGGAGAGCCCGATGGCCAGGATCGGCCCGAAGATGAAGCAGACCTCGTCCAGGACGGACTCCAGGGAGTACGCCGTGTGCAGTTCGCGCGGCGAATCCCGGTAGATGGCCGTCCACCGGGCGCGGATCATCGAGCCCACGCTGGGTACGCAGCCGGCGAGCGCCGCGAAGACGAACAGGGTCCAGTCGGGCGTGTTGTTGGCCGCGCACAGCAGCAGCCCGGAGATGGCCAGGAGCGCGAGCAGGGTCGCCGGCCGCAGGACGCGGCGCTGGCCGTACTGGTCGACCAGGCGGGAGACCTGCGGGCCGATCGCGGCGGCGGAGAGCGCGAGGGTGGCGGTGAGGGCGCCGGCCAGCGAGTAGCGGCCGGTGAGCTCGGAGATCATCGTCAGGATGCCGATGCCGACCATGGAGAGCGGCAGCCGGCCGATGAGGCCGGCCGCGCTGAAGCCCCGGCTCCCGGGAGCGGCGAAGATCGCGCGGTAGGGACTGGGCAAGGTGCCCTCCGTAAGGGACGTCATTGGCCCATACAGGTTACGGCCGCGTACGGGCCGCCCGCCTGATGAAGCCGGGGGGGGCCGGAAGGGGGTCCCGGCCCGCGGTGGAGCGGTCCCGCAGGGCGGGCCTGTTTTCCGCCGGGCGGCGGCGGGTGGCAGGATTCGAAGCATGTCTGACCAGCTCCGCGCCTCCGCTCCCGGCTCGGCCGAAAGCCCCGCCGCCCCCTACGACGCCCTCCTGCTGCTGTCCTTCGGCGGCCCCGAGGGGCCCGACGACGTCGTGCCGTTCCTGGAGAACGTCACGCGTGGCCGGGGCATCCCGCGCGAGCGGCTCAAGGAGGTCGGGCAGCACTACTTCGGCTTCGGCGGGGTCAGCCCGATCAACGGGCAGAACCGCGAGCTGCTGGACGCCCTGCGCAAGGACTTCGCCGGGCACGGGCTGGACCTGCCGGTCTACTGGGGCAACCGCAACTGGGCCCCGTACCTGAACGACGTGATGCGCGAGATGGCCGCCGACGGGCGCCGCCGCATCGCGGTGCTCGCCACCAGCGCGTACGCCTCGTACTCGGGCTGCCGGCAGTACCGCGAGAACCTCGCGGACGCGCTGGCCCTGCTCGTGGAGGAGGGCGTGGCCGAGGCGGACCTGCCGAAGGTCGACAAGCTGCGGCACTACTTCAACCACCCCGGCTTCGTGCAGCCCATGATCGACGGGGTGCTGGCCTCGCTGGCCGCGCTGCCCGGGGAGGTCCGCGCCGGGGCGCACCTGGCCTTCACCACGCATTCCATCCCGACCGCGGCCGCGGACGCCTCCGGCCCGGTGGAGGACCACTCCGCGGACGGCGAGGGCGGCGCGTACGTCAAGCAGCACCTGGACGTCGCGAAGCTGATCGCCGACGCGGTCCGCGCCGAGACCGGCACCGAGCTGCCCTGGGAGCTCGTCTACCAGTCGCGCAGCGGCGCCCCGCACATCCCGTGGCTGGAGCCGGACATCTGCGACCACCTGGAGGCCCTGCACACGGCGGGCGCCCCGGCGGTGGTCATGGTGCCCATCGGCTTCGTCTCGGACCACATGGAGGTGCTGTACGACCTCGACACGGAGGCGACGGCGAAGGCCGCCGAGCTGGGGCTGCCCATCGCCCGCTCGGCCACGGTCGGCGCCGACCCCCGGTTCGCGGAGGCGGTACGGGACCTCGTGCTGGAGCGGGCCGCGGCGGAACGCGGCGAGGCCGTGGAGCGTTGCGCGCTCGGGCTGCTCGGCGCGAGCCACGACCTGTGCGCGGTGGGCTGCTGCCCGGCGCGCGGGCCCCGGCCGGCGGCCGCGGGCGTGGACAGCCCCTACGCGTAGCCGCCGGTGTGCGCAGCGAAGGGCGCGCAGTGACGTCCGCAGAACTCGATGAACGGGAGCCCGGCGTGATCTCCGAAGAGCTGAAGACCGAACTGCTGGACGTGGCCCTGGAGGCGGCCGGCCGGGCGGGCGCGCTGCTGAGGGACGGGCGGCCCGCCGATCTGGCGGTCGCCTCGACCAAGACGAGCCCGATCGACGTGGTGACCGAGATGGACATCGCGGCCGAGAAGCTGATCACCGGGATCCTCGGGGAACGGCGGCCCGAGGACGGGCTGCTGGGCGAGGAGGGTTCCGAATCGGCCGGCACCAGTGGCGTGCGGTGGGTCATCGACCCGCTCGACGGCACGGTGAACTACCTCTACGGGCTGCCGACCTGGGGCGTGTCCATCGCGGCCGAGTACCGCGGCGAGACGGTGGCCGGGGTCGTGGCGGCGCCGATGCGCGGGGAGACGTACCACGCGGTGCTGGGAGGCGGGGCCTGGCTGGGCGACGTCCGCCTCGCCTGCCGGCCGGCCGCTCCGCTGGACCAGGCGCTGATCGGCACCGGATTCGCGTACGTCCAGAGCCGGCGGGCGCACCAGGCCGATGTCGCGCAGCGGATCATCCCGCTGGTCCGGGACATCCGGCGCGGCGGTTCGGCGGCGATCGACCTGTGCGACGTGGCCGCCGGACGGCTAGACGGGTACTGGGAGCGCGGGCTGAACCCGTGGGACCTGGCGGCCGGAGAGCTGATCGCGCGGGAGGCCGGCGCGGTCACGGGCGGCCGGCCCGGGGAGCCCGCCTCGGGCGAGCTCGCGCTGGCCGCGACCCCCGCGGTGTTCGCCTCGCTGCGGCCGCTGCTGGAGGAAGCAGGGGCCTGGCACGACTGAGCGGTGGAACCCGCCCCGGGGCGGGTTCCGGGACGCCGCGGGGCATGAAGGAACCCCGGCGGCCGGGTGGCGGCCTCCGGGGTCCGGGGTGTGTGGGTACGGCGGCTGGGATCAGCAGGCGGAGACGGTGACCGGAACGCCGTGATCGGCGGCGATGCGCTGGAGGTCTTCCAGCTCCGCCTGTTCCACTTCCACGAGGAAGTCGTCGCCCGTTTCACGAGCCTGCCTGAGGTCCGACTGCGTGCTCCTGATGCGCTGCAGGAGACCCGCGGTGAATGCGTCCATCGTGGGTTCGCCCCCTCTTCGTGGGTCGGCGGCGGCACGTGGCAGTGCGCCGTCAGGGAGGTGTTCGGGGTGTGAAGTCGTCCTCCCCGCCGCCTTGGCCCCAGAAACCTCGTAAGGCGAGGGAATCCTCACTTCCGCCCCCGGCCGTCACCCCCGAGCGGCGTCTTACAGCCGGTTTACCGGCGAAAGGGGCAGGATGGTCGACACATGACACCCCTGCCCTGACGGGCTCTGAGGAAGGAAACGACGTGCGCGTACTCGTCGTCGAGGACGAGCAGCTGCTCGCCGATGCGGTGGCCACCGGACTGCGCCGGGAGGCCATGGCCGTGGACGTCGTGTACGACGGCGCCGCGGCCCTGGAGCGCGTCGGAGTGAACGACTACGACGTGGTCGTGCTCGACCGGGACCTCCCGCTCGTGCACGGCGACGACGTGTGCCGGAAGATCGTCGAGCTCGGCATGCCCACCCGCGTGCTGATGCTGACGGCCTCCGGCGACGTGAGCGACCGGGTCGAGGGCCTGGAGATCGGGGCGGACGACTACCTGCCCAAGCCCTTCGCGTTCACCGAGCTGACCGCCCGGGTACGGGCCCTCGGCCGCCGCACCACGGTCGCGCTGCCCCCCGTCCTGGAGCGCGCCGGCATCAAGCTCGACCCGAACCGGCGCGAGGTGTTCCGCGAGGGCAAGGAGGTGCAGCTGGCGCCGAAGGAGTTCGCGGTGCTGGAGGTCCTCATGCGCAGCGAAGGCACGGTCGTGTCCGCCGAGCAGCTCCTGGAGAAGGCGTGGGACGAGAACACGGATCCCTTCACCAACGTGGTGCGCGTGACGGTGATGACGCTGCGCCGAAAGCTGGGGGAGCCGCCGGTCATCGTGACCGTCCCCGGTTCCGGCTACCGGATCTGACGCGGGTGGCCGCGACCCCGGCGCCACCGGCGGCGCCACCGAAACCGACCTGGGACCCCGGCCAGCCCGAGGGTCCTTTCCCTTGGCTGCGGCCGACCATCCGGATACGTCTCACGCTGCTGTACGGCGGGATGTTCCTGATCGCCGGCATCCTGCTGCTGTCGATCATCTACCTGCTGGCGGCCCAGGCGCTGCGGCAGGGCAACGCGCTGCCGTTCACGATCGTGGGCGGCGGCCCGATCCAGGTCACGAGCAGCTGCCCCGGCGTGAGCGGCACGGGCCAGATGCCCGACCAGTTCAACGCCGCGATCAACACGTGCATCCTCGAACAGCGCCGGCACGCGCTGGACGACCTGCTGAGCCGCTCGCTGATGGCGCTGATGGGGCTGAGCATCATCGCCTTCGCCTTCGGCTACGCGATGGCCGGCCGGGTGCTCTCGCCGCTCGGCAAGATCACCCGTACCGCCCGCCGGGTGGTCGGCTCCGACCTCACCCGGCGGATCGAGCTGGACGGCCCGGACGACGAGCTCAAGGAGCTCGCCGACACCTTCGACGAGATGCTCGACCGGCTGGAGCGGGCCTTCACGGCCCAGCAGCGGTTCGTGGCCAACGCCTCGCACGAGCTGCGGACCCCGCTGGCCATCAACCGGACGCTGCTGGAGGTGCACCTCTCCGATCCCGGGGCCCCGGTGGAGCTCCAGCAGCTCGGCAAGACCCTGCTCGCGACCAACGAACGCAGCGAGCAGCTGGTCGAGGGGCTGCTGCTGCTCGCCCGCAGCGACAACCAGATCATCGAGCGCAAGCCCGTGGACCTGGCGGAGGTGGCCTCGCGCGCCCTCGACCAGGCGCGCGGGGAGGCGCAGGCCAAGGGCGTCGAGATCCGCGGGGAGCGCGCGCTGGCCGTGGTCCAGGGCAACGGCGTGCTGCTGGAGCGGATCGCGCTCAACCTGGTGCAGAACGCCGTCCGCTACAACGTGCCCGAGGGCGGCTGGGTGGAGGTCACCACCGAGGCCGTCCACGGGCAGGCGGTCCTGCTGGTATCGAACACGGGTCCCGTGGTTCCCGCGTACGAGGTGGACAACCTCTTCGAGCCCTTCAGACGGCTGCGTACGGAGCGCACGGGCAGTGACAAGGGTGTCGGGCTCGGCCTCTCGATCGCGCGCTCCGTGGCGCGCGCACACGGCGGGAGGATCCAGGCGGTCCCGCGCGAGGGCGGTGGCCTCGTGATGCGTGTCACTCTGCCCTTGTGAGCACGGCCACCCCGTGTTCGCTGTTGGCTGAATGCTTGGGTCATGAAGACAGTGACTTCTGTGCGATCGATCACAGTGCCGAGTGTCCGACCCTATGCGCTCAGTGACCTTGGGGCGGCCGGAAAGCCCGGGAAGTCCGGGTTTCCGGCCCCCCTGGTGGCGGGAAATACATGGGGTGGCGTTTGTGCAAGACGGCCCCCGGACCGTGTACGGTCCCGGTCGTCATCCCAGCCAATCGCTCTTCTGAATGTGCGGCTGGGTGTCGATTGAGTAACAGACCTTGATGTGAGGCAAAATCTCCGCCTCAGGTCGGGCACAAGTCCGGCCTCTCGCGCGTTACGTGCGCTGAGACACCCGCTAAATCCCAGAGGGGGAGAGCGAACTATGGCAACGGACTACGACACCCCGCGCAAGACCGACGACGACGTAGACAACGACAGCATCGAAGAGCTGAAGGCTCGTCGCAACGAGAAGTCGTCCTCGAACGTCGACCTGGACGAAATCGACAACGCCGAGGGCCTGGACCTGCCCGGCGCAGACCTCTCCAACGAGGAACTGGCCGTACGGGTCCTGCCGAAGCAGGCCGACGAGTTCACCTGCACGAGCTGCTTCCTGGTGCACCACCGCAGCCAGCTGGCCCGCGAGAAGAACGGTCAGCCCATCTGCCGCGAATGCGACTGAGAGGCGTCGGCCGTGACTGGCTCGACACCATTTCGGAAGCGCCGCTTCCGAAAAGCTGGTGATCCGGCGGAGACGCGCGAGGGAACCGAGGGCCTGGAAACGGGCCCTGGAGCCCCCGGCGTACCCGCCGTGCTCCCCGACACCGCCGAGGCGGTGCCGTCGGCCTCCGAGGCCGGCGAGGGCCCCCGGAAGAACTCCGGGGTCCGTCGGCTGCAAGCCGTCAAGAACGGTGTGCGCAAGGGCGGCGAAAGTGCCAGGGCCGCCGCCCTTTACCTCACCGACCGAGTCATCGAGAACGCACCGCGCGTTCCGGTTCGGGACCTCGCGACCCTGCGCGCGCAGTTCCCGGGCCTCGGGCCCGATCAGCTGGCCGACAAGCTGATTTCGGGCGCCGCCAACGCCACTTCCACGGTCGGCGCCGGGATCGGCGCCGCCGCCATGCTGCCGGCGCCCCCGGCCATGCCGGCCGAGCTGGCCGCCGAGGTCACCGGGGTCGCCGCGATCGAGCTGAAGCTCATCGCCGAGCTCCACGAGGTCTACGGCCTGCGACCGCCCGGCAACCTCAAAGAGCGCAGCGTCGCCTACCTCACGTCGTGGACGGAGGAGCGCGGGGTCGACCTGACCAAGCCGACCACTCTGAACGCGGCGCTCGGCGGCCAGATGAAGCGCGAACTGCGCCAGCAGATCATGAAGCGGATGTTCCGCAACCTGCCCAACCTGATGCCGTTCATGGTCGGCGCCGCGGTCGGAGCGGTCATGAACCGCCGCGACACCCGCAAACTCGCCGAGAAGGTACGTACGGACCTGCGGGCCCGCGCCGTGCCCTGGAACGCGCTGCCGCAGCTCCCGCGCCTGGAGCGGCCCGCCGAGGCCCTTCCCGAGGCGACCAGGGCCGCCGTCGAGGGCCGGATGTTCGACCCGCGGGCCATCGACCCCAGCACCGCCGATCCCCGGGCCGTCGACCCGGGCGCCGCCGACCCCCGGAGCTGAGCCCGCCGGGGGTCAGTCCCTGCCCTGCGCCGCGCGGATGGCCGCCACCAGGGCCTGCGGCTCGCGGGTGGAGACGTAGACGTACGGGGTCGGGTCGGCCGGGTCGGTGACCTCGACGCGCACCGCCGTCGGCACGTAGCTGCGCATCAGCATGAAGGCGCGCATGTCGGCCTTGTACGTGCGCCAGGCGCGGGCCTCCTCCGCGTCCAGCACCTCCGGGTCGCCGAGCGCCGACACCGGGATCCGGGCCTCCCCGGCGGCCAGCGCTCCGCCCACCACGCGCACGCGCTGGGAACCGTACGAACTCACCAGCAGCCCCATCAGCGCGGTGCCCCCGATCAGCCCGGCCAGCATCGGCAGCGTGCCCAGCGGGAGCAGCATCAGCGCGCAGGCCAGGCCGGTCAGGGCGGCGATGGCCCACCATGAACGGGGGGCTGTCAGACGTTCGTCGTGGTGCGCGGGGGAGAGCTGCATGCGGCCAAGCCTGCCACGAGGCGACCGGCGGGTAGCCGCGCGGGTAAGGTCTGCGGCTGTGAGTGGACGAAACACAGCGTTGACGCCCCCCGCCGATGCCACGGCGCCGGTGCGGCACCCCGATGCCCCGGCCCCCGGCGAACTGCTCGGCGCGCACTACGAGCACTGCTTCGGCTGCGGCGGCGGCCAGCCGCACGGACTCCACCTGGAGGCCCGCGCGGGCGAGGGCGTGCGCGTCAGCGCGGAGTTCACCGTCAAGGCCGCCCACCAGGGTGCGCCCGGCCTCGCGCACGGCGGCGTGCTCGCCACCGCGCTCGACGAGACCCTGGGCTCCCTGAACTGGCTGCTGCGCGTCATCGCCGTCACCGGCCGGCTGGAGACGGACTTCGTCCGGCCCGTGCCCGTGGACACCGTGCTGTACCTGGAGGCCGAGGTCACCGCCGTCGCCGGCCGGAAGATCTACTCCAGCGCGGTCGGCCGAATAGGCGGACCCGAGGGACCGGTCGCACTGCGCGCCGACGCCCTCTTCATCGAGGTGAAGGTCGACCACTTCATCGACAACGGACGGCCCGAGGAGATCCGGGCGGCGATGGCCGACCCGGACCAGGTCAGGCGCGCACGCGCCTTCGAGGTGAACCCCTGATGTCTGAGAACAACACCGGCGTGGACGTGGCCATCCGGCGCGTCGACCCGGAGGTGCCGATTCCGGCCTACGGGCACCCCGGCGACGCCGGCTGCGATCTGGTCACCACCGTGGCCGCGGAGCTGGAGCCGGGGGAGCGGGCGGTCCTGCCCACCGGGATCTCCATCGCACTGCCCGAGGGGTACGCGGCCTTCGTGCACCCGCGCTCGGGCCTGGCCGCCCGCTGCGGGCTCGCACTCGTGAATGCCCCCGGGACGGTGGATGCCGGGTACCGTGGGGAGATCAAGGTGATCGTGGTCAACCTCGACCCTCGCGAGAGCGTCAGGTTCGAGCGTTTCGACCGCATTGCCCAGCTGGTTGTCCAGCGAGTCGAGCAGGTGCGCTTCCGCGAGGTGGCGCAGCTTCCCGACTCGGCGCGGGCCGAGGGGGGTTTCGGCTCCACCGGTGGTCATGCGGCCGTGGCCGGATCCGGCGCTGGTCAGCAGGGTGGGAATGGCTACGCTTCGGTCGTATCCGACCGGGAAGGACAGTGACGTGTTCGGACGTCGCAAGAAGAACGACTCCGTCAAGGACGGCGGCGCGGCCGAGCAGGTCGTCGACGGCGTCGGTGCCGATGAGCAGGACGGCACGGAGGAGACAGACGCGGTCCAGCCGCGCAGGGTGAACCTGCCGCCGGCCCCGCGTCCCGACGGCCCGTGGGACATCTCCGAGGTCCCCGGCAACCCCGAGGAGGGCCGGGTCGACCTCGGCGGCATCCTCGTACCGGGTGTCGAGGGCATGGAGCTGCGGGTCGAGGTCGCCGGGGACGCGATCGTCGCCGCGACCGTGGTGCTCGGCGACAGTGCCGTGCAGCTGCAGGCCTTCGCCGCGCCCCGCAAGGAAGGCATCTGGGGCGAGGTCCGCGAGGAGATCGCCGAGGGCATCACCAAGCAGGGCGGCATCATCGACGAGGTCGAGGGTCCGCTGGGCTGGGAGCTGCGCGCGCAGGTCCCCGTACCGCTCCCGGACGGGCAGACCGGCGCCCAGCTGGTCCGCTTCGTCGGTGTGGACGGTCCGCGCTGGTTCCTGCGCGGTGTCATCTCCGGCCAGGGCGCGGTGCGTCCCGAGTCGGCCGGGGTGCTGGAGCGGATCTTCCTGGACACCGTCGTGGTCCGCGGCGAGGGCCCGATGGCCCCGCGCGACCCGATCGTCCTGAAGCTGCCGAACGACGCGCAGATGGTGCCGGACGGCGTGCAGACCGAGGAGGCCGGGGACCAGGAAGGCTCCCGCTTCGGCGGTGGCATGGGCCAGCTGGAGCGCGGCCCGGAGATCACCGAGGTCCGCTGACCCCGGCTCGATCGCTTGCGGCCGTGGGCCGTACTCCTGCGGGGGTGCGGCCCACAGCCGTGTCCTCAGCCGTGTCCGCGGCCGCGGACACGGCCGTACGACCTTCCCCGTGCCCGGGGGTGTCAGGGAACCGTCAGAGATCCGCCCACACCCGGTCATCGGCGCGTGAACGGGGCGGACGTCCCTGAGAATGGGCGCATGGGACGCGGCAAGCTCAGGATCTATCTCGGCTCGGCCCCCGGCGTGGGCAAGACGTACGCCATGCTCTCCGAGGGCCACCGCCGGGTCGAGCGCGGCGCCGACTGCGTCGTGG
The DNA here is from genome assembly GCF_036127095.1 of Streptomyces sp. NBC_00335. Classification (GTDB taxonomy): domain Bacteria; phylum Actinomycetota; class Actinomycetes; order Streptomycetales; family Streptomycetaceae; genus Streptomyces. The sequence goes on along the minus strand of NZ_CP108006.1, from coordinate 2,102,262 downwards.
GCTTCGTCGAGCACCACGGGCGGCCGCGCACCGAGGTCATGCTGCACGGCCTGGAGCAGGTGGAGCGCAAGGAGCTCGTCTACCGGGGCGCCGCCTTCACCGAGATGGACGTCGACTCCCTGCTGGCCCGCAAGCCCGCCATAGCCCTGGTGGACGAACTGGCGCACACCAACGTGCCGGGCTCGCGCAACGCCAAGCGCTGGCAGGACGTGGAGGAGCTGCTGCGGGCCGGGATCGACGTGATCTCCACCGTCAACATCCAGCACCTGGAGTCCCTGGGCGACGTGGTGGAGTCGATCACCGGCGTGCGGCAGCGGGAGACCGTCCCCGACGAGGTGGTGCGCCGCGCCGACCAGATCGAGCTGGTCGACATGTCCCCGCAGGCCCTGCGCCGCCGCATGGCGCACGGCAACATCTACAAGTCCGACAAGGTCGACGCGGCCCTGTCCAACTACTTCCGCCCCGGGAACCTGACCGCGCTGCGCGAGCTCGCGCTGCTCTGGGTCGCCGACCGGGCCGACGAGTACCTCCAGCAGTACCGGGGCGAGCACAACATCCGCTCCACCTGGCAGGCACGCGAGCGGATCGTCGTGGGCCTCACCGGGGGACCCGAGGGGCGCACCCTCATCCGGCGGGCCTCCAGGGTGGCGGCCAAGGGCTCCGGCAGCGAGATCCTGGCCGTCTACATCGCCCGCAGCGACGGACTGACCGCGGCCTCGCCCAAGGAGCTCGCGGTCCAGCGGACGCTGGTGGAGGACCTCGGCGGAACGTTTCACCATGTGATCGGCGACAACGTCCCCGAGGCGCTCCTCGAATTCGCCCGCGGGGTCAACGCCACCCAGATCGTGCTCGGATCCAGCCGCCACCGCTCGTGGCGGTACGTGTTCGGCCCCGGCGTCGGCGCCACGGTCGCCCGTGACTCGGGGCCCGACCTCGACGTGCACATCGTCACGCACGAGGAGGTGGCCAAGGGCCGGGGCCTGCGGCCCGTGGCCCGCTCGGCGGCCCGGCTCGGCCGGACCCGGCTGCTGGCCGGCTGGCTGGTCGGGGTGGCCCTGCCGCTGGGGCTCGCGACCCTGCTGACGCACATCGACAGCGACCCCGGGCTCGCCAACGAGATGCTGCTGTTCCTGGCCCTGACCGTGGCCGCCGCCCTGCTCGGCGGGCTCTGGCCGGCGCTGGCCTCCGCCGCCGTCGGCTCCCTGCTCCTGAACTACTACTTCGCCCCGCCCCTGCACCGCTTCACCATCTCGGACCCCAAGAACATCGTCGCCATCGCCGTCTTCTTCGGCGTCGCGGGCTCCGTGGCCTCCGTCGTCGACGCCGCCGCCCGCCGCACCCACCAGGCCGCCCGGCTGCGCGCCGAATCCGAGATCCTCTCCTTCCTCGCAGGCAGCGTGCTGCGCGGCGAGACCACCCTGGACGCGCTGCTGGAACGGGTCCGCGAGACCTTCGCCATGGAGTCGGTGGCCCTGCTGGAGCGCGAGAGCGACGTCGAGCCCTGGCGGCCGGCCGGCAGCGTCGGCCCGAACCCGGTCGCGCGCCCCGAGGACGCCGACGTGGACATGCCGATCGGCGACCACATGGCGCTGGCCCTGTCCGGGCGGGTGCTGCCCGCCGAGGACCGCCGCGTGCTCGGCGCCTTCGCCGCCCAGGCCGCCGTCGTGCTCGACCGGCAGCGGCTGGTCGGAGAGGCGGAGGAGGCCCGGCGGATGGCGGAGGGCAACCGGATCCGGACCGCGCTGCTGGCCGCCGTCAGCCATGACCTGCGTACGCCCCTGGCCTCCATCAAGGCCTCCGTGAGCTCCCTGCGCTCCGCCGACGTGGAATGGTCCGAGGAGGACCGCGCCGAGCTCCTGGAGGGCATCGAGGACGGCGCCGACCGGCTCGACCACCTCGTGGGCAACCTCCTCGACATGTCACGGCTCCAGACCGGCACCGTCACCCCGCTGATCCGCGAGATCGACCTCGACGAGGTGGTCCCGATGGCGCTGGGCGGCGTACCCGAGGACAGCGTGCTGCTGGACGTCCCCGAGACCCTGCCCATGGTGGCGGTGGACCCCGGGCTGCTGGAGCGGACCGTGGCCAACGTGGTGGAGAACGCGGTGAAGTACAGCCCACCGGGCGAGCAGGTGCTGGTGGCGGCCAGCTTCCTCGGCGACCGGGTCGAGGTACGGGTCGTGGACCGCGGGCCGGGCGTGCCCGACGAGGCCAAGGACCGGATCTTCGCCCCCTTCCAGCGGCACGGCGACGCGCCCCGCGGTGCCGGGGTCGGGCTCGGACTGGCCGTCGCGCGCGGCTTCGCCGAGGCCATGGGCGGCACCCTGGAGGCCGAGGACACCCCCGGGGGCGGGCTCACGATGGTGCTCACCCTGCGCGCGGCCACCGGCGGGCGCCCGCAGATCCACGTGAGCGTGGACGGCGAGGGGCGCAGCGCGCCGGGCGGGGCCGGGGGGCACCCGATGGATCTCGATCTCGATTCGATACGACAGAAGGCAGGACCTCAATGACCCGGGTGCTCGTGGTGGACGACGAACCCCAGATCGTCCGAGCCCTCGTGATCAACCTGAAGGCACGCAAGTACGAGGTCGACGCGGCCGCCGACGGGGCGAGCGCCCTGGAACTGGCGGCCGCCCGCCACCCCGACGTGGTCGTCCTGGACCTGGGCCTGCCCGACATGGACGGGGTCGAGGTGATCAAGGGGCTGCGCGGCTGGACCCGGGTCCCGATCCTGGTCCTCTCCGCCCGGCACAGCTCCGACGAGAAGGTCGAGGCCCTGGACGCGGGCGCCGACGACTACGTCACCAAGCCCTTCGGCATGGACGAGCTGCTCGCCCGGCTGCGCGCGGCCGTCCGGCGGGCGGAACCGGGCGCCGGAGCCGGCGAGGACGAGGTGATGGTCGAGACCGAGACCTTCACGGTGGACCTCGCGGCGAAGAAGGCGGTGCGCGCCGGCCGCGACGTACGCCTGACGCCCACCGAGTGGCACCTGCTGGAGGTGCTGGTGCGCAACGGCGGCAAACTGGTCAGCCAGAAGCAGCTCCTCCAGGAGGTCTGGGGGCCCTCGTACGGTACCGAGACCAACTACCTGCGGGTCTACATGGCCCAGCTGCGGCGCAAACTGGAGGCGGACCCCTCGCACCCGATCCACTTCATCACCGAACCGGGCATGGGATACCGCTTCGAGAGGTAGTGGGGGCGCCGGTACGCTTCCTGTATGAGTGCTGAACCGCGTCCCGAGAAGCCCGTGAAGCCGGCGAAGCCCGCCAGGCCCGCGGGCAGGTTCCGCCGGATGATAGAGCGGCTGTCCACCTCCCAGGAGGAGCTGCATTCGGCGGAGCTGCAGGAGGACGCAGAAGCCGCGGGGTGCACGCGGATCTGCGACTGCCACGACCGTCAGATAGTGAAGGTGACCGGGACCCTGCGGACCGTCACCCTGCGGCCGCGCGCGGGCGTCCCCGCCCTGGAGGCAGAGCTGTTCGACGGCTCGGCCGCGCTGGACGTCGTCTGGCTCGGACGTCGCTCGATCGTGGGAATCGAACCCGGCCGTCGCATGATCGCCTCCGGGCGGATCTCGATGAGCCACGGCCGTCGGGTGCTCTTCAACCCGAAGTACGAACTCCGACCGCTCGGACAGGAGCACTGACGGTGACGTCACTCGACAAACCGACCACCCCCGGGACGGATCCCGCCGCGGAACCGACCGCGGACCAGAAGGCCGTCACGCAGGCCGCACTCTTCGACGCCTTCGGCGGCATCCGGGGCACCGTGGAGACGATGCTCCCCGGGCTGCTCTTCGTCATGATCTACACGATCAACAAGGACGTGAAGCTGTCCGCCATCGCGGCGGGTGCGGTCGCGGTCCTGCTGGTGATCGTGCGGCTGCTGCGCAAGGACACGGTCAAGCACGCCTTCAGCGGGGTCTTCGGCGTGGGCGTGGGCGTGGCCTTCGCCCTCTTCACGGGCAGCGCGAAGGGCTTCTACCTGCCCGGCATGATCTACGGCGCCGGCCTGGGCGTGGCCTTCACGCTCTCCGCACTGGTGGGCTTCCCGCTGCTCGGCGTGATCCTGGGACCGGTCTTCAAGGAGAACCTGTCCTGGCGCACGCGCAATCCCGGGCGCAAGAAGGCGTACGTCAAGGCCAGCCTGGCCTGGGGCCTGATCTTCCTCGCGAAGTACGCGATCCTCTTCCCGCTGTACTGGTGGGGCGACGCGACGCAGCTCGGCTGGGTGCTGATCGCGCTGAAGCTGCCGCCGATGGTGCTCGCGGTGTACTTCACCTGGCTGTTCCTGGCGCAGGCGCCGCCGCCGATCAACGTGATCGCGGAGTGGGAGGCGGAGGAGGCCGCGGAGAAGGCGGCGAAGGCGGCCAAGGCGGCGAAGGCGGCGAAGGGCTAGATCAGCCCCGCCGGCGTTTGAGGCGCGGGGTCCGGGCGCAGCCCGGGGAACGGTGGAAGGGCGGGTAGGGGACGGCCTCGCAGGGCGCCGCCGCGCAGACCGGCCCGGCCGCGCACGCAGGCTCGTACGCCCGGGGATGTACGAAGGGGCGGCTGACCGTGATGGTCAGCCGCCCCTTCGGCGGTTCAGCGGGACCGCAGGTCAGTCCGCGGCCTGGAGGAGGTCCTCCAGCTGCTCCTCGCGGGCCTGGGCGGCCACGAAGAGGAGCTCGTCGCCCGGCTCCAGGGTCTCCTCGCCGTGCGGCGTGAGCACCCGGTTGCCCCGGATGATCGTGACCAGCGAGGTGTCCTCGGGCCAGGTGATCTCGCTGATCTGCTTGCCCGCGACCTGGGAGTCGGCGGGCAGGGTCAGCTCGACGAGGTTGGCGTCGCCGTGGCTGAAGCGCAGCAGCCGGACCAGGTCGCCGACGCTGACGGCTTCCTCGACCAGCGCCGACATCAGGCGCGGCGTGGAAACGGCGACGTCGACGCCCCAGGACTCGTTGAAGAGCCATTCGTTCTTCGGGTTGTTCACCCGCGCCACGACCCGGGGGACCCCGTACTCGGTCTTGGCGAGGAGGGAGACGACCAGGTTGACCTTGTCGTCGCCGGTCGCGGCGATGACCACGTTGCAGCGCTGGAGCGCCGCCTCGTCGAGCGAGGTGATCTCGCAGGCGTCGGCCAGCAGCCACTCGGCCTGCGGCACCCGCTCCACCGAGATGGCGGTCGGGGCCTTGTCCACGAGGAGCACCTCGTGGCCGTTCTCCAGGAGCTCGCCCGCGATGGAACGGCCCACCGCGCCGGCTCCGGCGATCGCGACCCTCATGCGTGTGCCTCCTCAGGACCCTCGGCGAAGGCGGCCTCCACCTTGTCGATCTCGTCCGTGCGCATCATCACGTGGACGAGGTCACCCTCCTGGAGGACGGTCGCCGACGTCGGCAGCATGGCCTCGCCCAGCCGGGTGAGGAAGGCGACGCGGACGCCGGTCTCCTCCTGCAGCCGGCTGACCTTCTGGCCGATCCAGGTGGTGGAGGTGTGCACCTCCGCGAGCTGGACACCGCCGCTCGGGTCGCGCCACAGCGGCTCGGCGCCCGAAGGCAGCAGCCGGCGGAGCATCTGGTCGGCCGTCCAGCGCACGGTGGCGACGGTGGGGATGCCCAGGCGCTGGTAGACCTCGGCGCGCTTGGGGTCGTAGATGCGGGCGGCGACGTTCTCGACGCCGAACATCTCACGGGCCACCCTGGCGGCGATGATGTTGGAATTGTCACCACTGCTCACCGCGGCGAAGGCGCCCGCCTCCTCGATGCCGGCCTCACGCAGGGTGTCCTGGTCGAAGCCGACCCCGGTGACGCGACGGCCGCCGAAGGACGCCCCCAGCCGGCGGAATGCGGTGGGGTCCTGGTCGATGACCGCGACCGTATGCCCCTGCTGTTCCAGGGTCTGCGCGAGGGCGGAGCCCACTCTTCCGCAGCCCATAATGACGATGTGCACGGCCGTCCTTCCGGCTGTCAGCGGCTCGCTGGGTTCCAGCCTCATTGCTGCTCTGGCTTAACAGGGTCTCAGACCATGGCCCAAGCTACACACGGGCGGTCACCAGTGTGACCATTTGCGCGGTCGGCGGCGCTCCTTTGCCCTGGATGAGGCGCTCCCGTGCCCTGGATGAGGCGCTCCTGTGGCATGGATGTGAAGGGACTTCCCGTCCTATAGGGGTGGGGGGTTCGTCAGGCTGATTTCGAACGCTTACGATCCTCTGCGTGTCCAAACTGACCGACGTGCCCAAACGGATCCTGATCGGCCGGGCGCTACGCAGCGACCGCCTCGGGGAAACCCTTCTTCCCAAGCGGATCGCCCTCCCCGTGTTCGCGTCCGACCCGCTCTCCTCGGTGGCATATGCCCCCGGCGAGGTCCTGCTGGTCCTGTCGATCGCAGGCGTGTCGGCGTACCACTTCAGCCCCTGGATCGCCGTCGCGGTCGTCGTGCTGATGTTCACGGTGGTCGCTTCCTACCGGCAGAACGTCCACGCCTACCCCAGCGGCGGCGGTGACTACGAGGTCGCCAACACCAACCTCGGGCCCCGGGCCGGTCTCACCGTCGCGAGCGCCCTGCTCGTCGACTACGTCCTCACGGTCGCCGTGTCGATCTCCTCCGGCGTCGAGAATCTCGGCTCCGCCGTCGGTTTCGTCATCGAGCACAAAGTGCTCTCCGCGGTGATCATGATTCTGCTGCTCACGCTGATGAATCTGCGGGGCATGAAGGAATCCGGGAAGCTCTTCGCCATCCCGACCTATGTTTTCGTGGGCGCCGTTTTCGTCATGATCGCGTGGGGCGCCTGGCGCGGCATCGTCATGGGCGACACCATGGAGGCCCCCACGGCCGGCCTGGAGATCAAACCCGAACACCAGGGACTGGCCGGATTCGCCCTGGTCTTCCTGCTGCTGCGGGCCTTCTCCTCCGGCTGCGCCGCCCTCACCGGCGTCGAGGCCATCAGCAACGGCGTACCCGCCTTCCGCAAGCCCAAGAGCAAGAACGCGGCCACCACCCTCGCCCTCATGGGCCTGCTGGCCGTCACCATGTTCTGCGGGATCATCGGCCTGGCCATGGCGACCGACGTCAAGATGGCCGAGAACCCGGCCGTCGACCTGCTGGAGAACGGCACCCCGGTCGGCGCCGGCTACGTCCAGCACCCGGTCATCTCCCAGGTCGCCGAGGCCGTCTTCGGCAACGGCAGCTTCCTCTTCATCGTGCTCGCCGCGGCCACCGCGCTGGTCCTCTTCCTCGCCGCGAACACCGCGTACAACGGCTTCCCGCTGCTCGGCTCGATCCTCGCCCAGGACCGCTACCTGCCGCGCCAGCTGCACACCCGCGGCGACCGCCTCGCCTTCTCCAACGGCATCGTGCTGCTCGCGGGCGCCGCGATGCTGCTCGTGTGGATCTACGACGCCGACTCGACGAAGCTGATCCAGCTCTACATCGTCGGCGTCTTCGTCTCCTTCACGCTGAGCCAGATCGGCATGGTCCGGCACTGGAACCGCCACCTGCGCGCGGAGCGCGACCCGGCCGCCCGCCGCCGGATGCACCGGTCCCGGGCGATCAACACCTTCGGCGCCTTCTTCACCGGCATGGTGCTGGTGGTCGTCCTGGCCACCAAGTTCACCCACGGCGCCTGGGTCGCCCTGCTCGGCATGGTCATCTTCTACGGAACGATGTCCGCGATCCGCAAGCACTACGACCGGGTCTCCGAGGAGATCGCCGCCGCCGAGGGCCCCAGCGACGACAGCGTGCGCCCCTCGCGGGTCCACTCCATCGTCCTGGTCTCCAAGGTCCACAAGCCCACCCTGCGGGCCCTGGCCTTCGCCAAGCTGACCCGCTCGGACCGGCTGGAGGCGCTCAGCATCAGCGTCGACCCGGCCGAGACCAAGGCCCTGCGCGAGGAGTGGGAGCGGCGCGGCATCAACGTTCCGCTCAAGATCCTGGACTCCCCGTACCGCGAGATCACCCGCCCGGTCGTCGAGTACGTCAAGGGCCTGCGCAGCGAGAACCCGCGCGACGCCGTCAGCGTGTACATCCCCGAGTACGTCGTCGGCCGCTGGTACGAACACCTCCTCCACAACCAGAGCGCGCTGCGCCTCAAGGGCCGGCTGCTCTTCACCCCCGGCGTGATGGTCACCTCGGTGCCCTACCAGCTGGAGTCCTCGGAGCTGGCGAAGAAGCGGGCGAAGAAGCGCGCGGAGTGGAACGCCCCGGGCGCGGTGCGCCGCGGGCCGGTCGACACCCCGCGTCCGCGTCCGAAGGACCCGGCGGGGAAGTAGGTCCGCAGCCCCCGCGTCGGAGTGGCGAACGGCCGGACGAGATCCACGTAAACTGGTGGGTCGGTCGTCCGGCCGTTCCTTTTCGATTCTGATCTTCTGATCCACATCTCCTTGGAGTCTCCCCACCATGACGAGCGAGCAGAACGAGAAGCAGTCACTGGTGGGGGAGGAGTACGAGGTCGAGGTCGGCCCCGTCGCGCACGGCGGGCACTGCATCGCCCGCACCGCCGAGGGGCGTGTCCTGTTCGTCCGGCACACCCTGCCCGGCGAGAAGATCATCGCGCGGGTGACCGAGGGAGACGTCGACTCCCGCTTCCTGCGCGCCGACGCCATCACCGTCCTCGACCCCTCCAAGGACCGCGTCGAGGCCCCCTGCCCGTACGCCGGCCCCGGCGCGTGCGGCGGCTGCGACTGGCAGCACGCCAAGCCCGGCGCCCAGCGCCGGCTCAAGGGCGAGGTCATCGCCGAGCAGCTGCTGCGGCTCGCCGGGCTCACCCCGGAGCAGGCCGGCTGGGACGGTACGGTCATGCCGGCCGAGGGCGACAAGGTGCCCGCCGGGCAGGTCCCGCAGTGGCGCACCCGCGTGCAGTACGCGATCGACGAGGACGGCGTCGTGGGCCTGCGCAAGCACCGCTCGCACGACATCCAGCCGGTCGACCACTGCATGATCGCGGCGCCCGGCGTCACCGAGCTCGGCATCGAGCAGCAGGACTGGCCCCAGATGGAGACCGTCGAGGCCATCGCCGCGACCGGCTCCGGCGACCGCCAGGTCGTCCTGACCCCGCGCCCCGGCGGCCGCCTCCCCCTCGTCGAGCTCGACAAGCCGGTCTCGGTCCTGCGCGTCGAGGAGAAGGACGGCGGAGTCCACCGCGTCCACGGCCGCCCCTTCGTGCGCGAGCGCGCGGACGGCCGTACGTACCGCGTGGGCATGGGCGGCTTCTGGCAGGTCCACCCCCAGGCCGCGGACACCCTGATCAAGGCCGTCATGCAGGGCCTGATGCCGCGCAAGGGCGAGATGGCACTCGACCTCTACTGCGGCGTCGGCATCTTCGCGGGCGCCCTCGCGGAACGCCTCGGCGAGACGGGTGCCGTCCTCGGCATCGAGTCCACGAAGCGCGCGGTGGAGGACGCCCGGCACAACCTCACGGACTTCCCCCGCGTCCGCATCGAGCAGGGCAAGGTCGAGCAGATCCTCCCGAAGACCGGCATCACCGAGTGCGACCTGGTCGTCCTGGACCCGCCCCGCGCGGGCGCGGGCAAGCAGACGGTCCGCCAGGTAGCCGGCCTCACCCCGCGCCGCATCGCCTACGTGGCCTGCGACCCGGCGGCCCTGGCCCGCGACCTGGCGTACTTCCAGGAGGCGGGCTACAAGGTCCGCACCCTGCGCGCCTTCGACCTCTTCCCGATGACCCAGCATGTCGAGTGTGTCGCGATCCTTGAGCCCGTTGGAAAGGGCCTCTGACCTGCAGGTTAGAGCAGGGTGCGTTATGTGCGCTGTGGGCGTTGTGGGCGATATCTTGACGCTGATTCGACGCTCGTGACGCACGTTTGACGCACGCGATCGGAAAATCCTGACGCTTCGTCAGTAATGGATGGGCGCCTCCCACGGCAGCTTGTGATCTTGCCAAGGGAGGTGCCCTTCTTGGCGTTGGGCAGTCGAGTCGGTCCGTGTTGGAACCAGATTCTGACCGACCGCGCCGAACACGTTCCGTGACATTGTCAAGGTGCCTTGCTTCTAGAAGCCGGGCCCGTAGGGGTTCCATCCGTGCAGGAACGGCTGGAGATCGTCGGCGCGAGGTTCGGGAATATCCGGCAGGCGGAGCGTCCCGTTGAGTGGGTCCAGCCGCTGCACGTGGCCCGAGGCCCAAGCGATCCATGCCTCGGCTCCGTCCCTCTCCGTACCAGTCGGCAGGTTCTGTGTGTGGAGGCGGAGGGCGTCGATGTACTCGGCCAGGTCCGCTGCGCGACGCCATGCCTTCTCTTGTGCTTCGAGTCGCTGGATACGGACTGCCTCGGCGTAGTCGATCTTTGCCTGTTCCATAGCGGCTTCCCACCGGAGCCGCTTCTCCCGTGCGGCCTCCAGGTCGGCCAGCCGTTTGTGTTCGGCAGCCTCACCCCTGAGCCCCACTTCCTGCACGATTTCGGCGAGCTGGTGCTCAAGAGGGCGTGCGGCCGTGTCGGCCCACTCGTCGGCCCTGTGTCGTGACCCGCCGCTGATGCAGATCCTCAGGCGTTCAGCGGGGGAGTATTCGTACCGAGGAATCCGCACCCAGGAGTGCTTCTCGGCGTCCGAGAGCTCCTTCTTCGTGGGAATGTGGTCGGTCCGGTCCTGTTCTTGCAGGATGAGGAAATCGCATCGCTGGCCCTGGGCTGTGATGGTGAAGTGGGGAGAGCCGCCGCGCCGGCGGTGAGGGGCGGGTGCACTCTCGGCCGTACCGAACGCGCTGACATACCCCAGCTTCTGCGTTGCGGTGAGCAGTGCGTGGATGAGGCAGAAGGCTCTGCCCTGCACGGCTTTGGTCAGTGCCATGGGCTGGGAGTGCGCCTGCAGAGCTCTGACCACGGGGTGTGGAGTGGGGAGCCGTGCCGGTACGGCAACGGGTGACAGTACGGCCAAGGGCCAGGCTGGGGTGTCGACCAGCCGGATTTCGTATCCGTCGCGGCACCAGCCGGCGTGCAGTTCCTTGGTTGCAGGGATCTTTCCCGACCGCCGTGCTGCGGCAACACGGATCGGCCATTTCTCGGTCTCCCGACCGCTGGCTTCGCGTTTGACGACGCGGCCGGCTTCTGCGAGCTCTTCCAGGAGCTGTTCCGTGACGGTCTTGGCCTTCTTCCGCGGAAGGGAGCTCGTTCGCTGAACCGGTACGGGCGCAGCCGCCTGGCCGCTGGACTTTTTGCTCTTGGCCACGTCGGGTGGCTGGATTCCGGTCTGCGGCGCGGGAGCGGTGTCTTTGCCCCGAGGCTGTTCCGGGGGATGGGATCCGTGGTCCAGGTATTGCTGGCCGGCCTTGGTGAGGGCGACGGACCACCGCCCCTGGCTCCTGGAGACTTTGACCAGTCCGCGGCTGTGCAGGGCTTGGCAGCTGAGTTTGTGCCCGGTTCCTTCCCACACGCCGTCAGGGCAGCCTCGGGCGACCCATTGCAGCACCTGTTGCTGCCGTTCGTTGAGCTCTCATGGCACCTGAACTCCCCACCGTGCGAATGCCTGCACAGGCATGCTCGCAGCCGCACTCCGCCTGGCGGGGGTGGAAGGGGAAGGGGGTTGGCAGGCTGGATGAAGATTCGGACAGATGTAGGCATGGCCGCCTGTGGTGGCTAGGCTCGCAGTCGTTCGTTGGTGGCCGCCGTGGACGCTTGCTGGCCGGACTATGACGGGTGCTGGCCATCTCGCGATCATCTGAGGAGGCGGCCGCCGGGCGTACGACTGCCCGTACTAGCCTGGGCCGTCCGTGCTGAGGCGTTCCCGTGTCTTGGTCAGGGGAAGGCGGGTTAGGGGTGTCGGTCCCGCTCGGCTGCGGCCAGCAGGGGATTGGCGAGTGGATCGTGTGAACGTGAGCCGCTCGTGCTTCCGGTGATGGGTGCCTGAGGGTAAGCAGGGGCGTGCAGACGCTCCGCAGGCGAGGGTGTCAGTTCGAAACGAGAGCGGGTTGGTTCATGTCGGTCGTGGCGCGAGAGCAGATGGATGTCGTCGCAGGTGCGCTGGCTCCCTGCGACCTCGTGCCCCGCGAGGCGAAGCTCGCGCTTGTCGAAGCCTTCGGGACGGAAGCTGTTGTGGCCTATCGGCATGACGCGCTTGAGCGGGAGCGGCGGGCAGCCGAAGGGATGCCGCCGCTGACGCGGCCTGACGTGCTGGATCTCCTCATGTCGCTGCCCCTGGGCGAGCCGGTTCCTGCCAGCTCCTTGAGCGAGAGGGAGCGGCGGGTGCTGAAGTCCCTTCCGAAAGGCGCGGCGGTCCGCAGGGACGGGTCGATCACCCGTCGCGCGGCGCAGCCTGTCCACATCGACATGGCGTTCGTGCCCGGCCGCAGCTGGGAGTCGGGGATGGAGAAGGCCGAGCGATTTACTCCGTTCTGTTCTCGCGCGGTGGTGGTGGACGGCGTATTGCGGCGCAAGGATGATGCCGTGCTGCGCGCGGACTTCTACGGCATCGGCCTGCTCACGCTTCAGGGGGACTCGGTGGAAGTGGTGGTGCCGCCGCGGCCCTTCGTGCGCAGACGCCATACCGTTGCCGGCTGGAAGTTCCTGGAAGACGTCCACCGCCAGCTCCCCTGAGCATCCGGCCCGCGGCTCGTTACGGGGTGACGGGGAGTGTCGCCCATGCTTTGAGCGGGGAGGGCGCCTGGAATCCGGACCGGGGGCTGGCGCCCAGCCCGATGCGCTGGTTCTCCAGTGCGTAGCGGTCGATCGCGGCCGCACACTTGTCGCGCCACCACGATTTACGCGGGGTGCCTGGCTGGTAGCCGGCCATTTCGGTGACCCAGTCGCTCCACGTGAGGACGGTGTGATTGTCGGCCTCGCGCCGGGTTTCGCCGTCCGGCAGGAAGAAGCGGTCGAGTCCACGCCCGTCGCACTCCTCGCAGGAGCAGGTTGCGGGATCCACGTTCCCGTACAACCTGGAGAGGGACTCGGCGCCCTTGAAGCACATGAGTTCCGGCATCAGCACGCTCGGGTAGGTGGGGCCGGCCTTGTTGGTCTGGGCCTTCTCGCCGGGCGGGATCGCGTGGCGGAGTGAACTCTGCACGCCGATGCCGGTGCAGAAGGCGCCGTGCGCGATCGCATCAAGCGCAGCGAGGTCGGTCCGCAGTAGTGCCACGTGTTCGACCTCGGCCAGCAGGCGGCGCAGATTGGAGGGGATGTCCTTCGTCTGCTCCAGCGGATCGAACTGGCGGAACAGGACGAGGGCCTTCGGGTGCCGGATCTTCGTGGAGACCGCGATGAGTTGACCAATGTTCTCGCGGTTCAGCCACGTGACGTCGATCGGGAGCGTCACGACGGTGTCGGCGCGTTCGATCTTGTTGGCCTCGCGTATCACTGCCTTGAGCGTCTTGGAGTCCGCGGGCGGAATGTAGCCGGTCGGGGTCAGTGCCGCGCTCGCTCCGCGTGCCTTCTGGAAGGCCAGCGAGGTGTCCACTGAGGCGAACAGCTCGTCGGTGGGCACCATGAACGGCTCGTCCGCGGTTGCGACATAGGTGGTGTAAGGGGCGCTGTCGATCAGCAGGGTGCCTTCATAGCCGGCCGTGCTGCGAAGGTGGAAGGCCCGCTCTTCGGCTTTGGCTCCGGTCATCACGACGCCGCTGAAGTCGTCATCGAGCGCGGGCCGCGGCCGCGGAAGGTTGATGGCGTTTTCGTGGAGCAGCACCCGCCCCTGGAGGAGCGGCACGGCGGCAACGGTGTGGTCGAGCGTCTTCAGGGCGGGCGGTCGCCGCCTCGGGGAGGGGGTGTTGCTCATGAATCACCTCGCAGAAGAGTCCGGCACGTCCTTGTGGCCGGACGGAGAGGAAGTGCACAAGTAGATCTCGTGGAACTCCTCGCGACCCAGGCCAGCCAGGTGGGCGGTCTCGGTCGGACTGAGGTGGAGCTGCTGCTCAAGCCGGGTGACGGCTTGAGCGAGGTGGCGCGGATTTTCGCGCCGGATGGTGGTCGGCTCGTTGGTGCGGTAGCCGAGGGCGGACAACTCGACCACGAGCGTGCGGTATTGCCATTCGCTGATGACTCCCAAATCCATGGCCCGCCTGATGAGCGCCGCCATGGACACCCCCCACCGGGCCTTGAGGTCCAGCAGACGGGACACGTCGATGCCTGGCTTCAGCTCGGGCAGGACCGCGTCATGGGGCATGAGGAACTCGGCGGCGAACCGGTTGGCCTGGTCCTCCTGCACGCGACCCTCACCCGGCTCGCCGTGCATCACCAGATGACCCAGCTCGTGTGCCAGGCTGAAGCGAGAACGATCCCCTGGTGCATGCGAGTTGAGCAAGATCAACGGGCACCCGCCGGGGGGCCACTGGCTCACGGCGTCGAGCTCGGTGGTGCAGAGATCCCGAACTACGACCAGAGCGCCGGCATCTTCGAGCAGGGCGACCATGTCCTCGATCGGCCCTGCGGGGACGTTCCACTCCTCACGCATCGTCTCCGCCGCATCCGCGGGAGTGTCGAAGTCGTTGACCTCCACGCGCCGAAACCTGTCGTTGCGATGGAGGTCCGCTGCCCGGGCCAAGGAGTCGACCTGGAGCCGGGTGAGCGCCAACGTCGCATGGATCCGACGCAGGGCGGGCGCCCCCAGGGAGGCTCGCTTGCGGTGGTGCACCAGTCCGACACCTGCACCGGCCGTCTCAGCGGCGTGGCACAGGGTGTCGGCGGTGTAGCGCAGGGCGTCGGCGAACAGTTGCACGCGCCCGTCCCTGACGGGGATGCGGCCGGCTTCGGCTCGGCTGACGTACCCCTGGGTGATGCGGCTGCCATCAAGACGTGTCATCTCGTCAGCAAGTTCGGACTGTGTCCAGCCGCGTGAGTCACGGGCCAGTGTGAGCATCCCGGGATCCGCAACCAAGCTCTTCTGGTCGCGCACGTGCTCACCTCCAGCCCTGGCGAGTTCAACTCCCCTGAGGGTACACGGTTTTATGCCTCAAAATATTCCACACATGATCCGAGGGTCGGGCCAGCGAGGGACTGATTGGAGAGGTGAAACGTATGTTCAAGATCGAATCTGCCCGAGTGCCCTGCAGTCGCTCCAGAAGGTGACCGCGTGGTCAGATCTTGTATTGCGCCGACAGCGACGAGGGGTAGTCGCGGGGGCTGCTGTAGCAGTCGACGAACTCGCTCTTGCCGTGGGGACGCCTCTTGTGAACCTCCCCTTCGAGGCATCCGTTGGAGTCCTCCACGGGTGCTTCCGCCGAGAACCAGGCGTCTACTTCGTCGTCGGCCTGAGCCGGGCCCGCAAACAGCCCGATAAGGCTGGCGGCCCCCAGGGCGGCGATGGCTGCTTTCCTGAGCACTGTGTCTCCCTTGCGTCGGTAGCGTTCCTCTTCCGCCTCGGCAAACGAGCCCATGATCAACAAGCAGCGGGTTCATGACGCCAGCAACTCAAAGGAGTGGTGATGGACTTGGTCCTCAAGGTCCGCGACGATCGCCGCGGCCTGAGGATCAAACTGAGACAAGTGCGGAAACGCTTCATGGAAAGTGGCGAAGGGCCAGCGCTACGGGGCCGTTGGCATGATCACACCGGACGGTGGTCCGCGTGGTGCATGTCCTGCGGGCGGCGGGCCAGGTCACGCATTCCGGTGAGGGGTGCCGTCGCGTCGCCGGCGTTGCGGTCCGCGAGATTGAGGCCGAGGTGTCCGGAGGCTCTCTACCGGTGCCCGTAGAGGTGCAGGGGCATCGTCAGCTCGATTTCCTTGCCGTCGTTCATCGCGCGTTGGACCATCTGGACCGCCACGCGCGTCATCGTCGCCGACGGTGTCGGCAGCCCGCCCGCCTGGGTGCCGGTGAAGAAGCCGTGCACGGCGGACGGCACCACCGCATCCCACGAGGAGCGGGCCAGGCCGAAGGCGTCGGCGTCCACGTCGCCGATCATGTACCGCACCACAGCGGTAGCTGGCGGCACCGTCATCTCCTTCGGGCCGACCAGCGAGGAGAAGTACTCGATCGTCGCCCGCACATACTTCGCGGACTGCGGCGTCACCCGCGCGTGCAGCGCGTCCCCCACCACCGCACGCTTGCGTGCCGCGGCCAGAGTCGAGGGCATGCCGACTTCGGAGACCCCCATCAGGGACGCGCCGACGCGGCACTCGTGGTAGTAGTGCTCCGCCTCCTCCTCGCTGGGGTGGACGCCCAGCTTGGGCAGGTGGTCGATCAGGCGACTGGTGAAGAGGCTTCCCTCGGCGAGCAGATCCAACTGGTTGATCGGCAGGCCCCACTTGCCGGTGTCCCAGTGCCCCTCGGTGTGCAGCAGGTAGCGCACGGCGGAGTGCGCCATCCGTACCCGTGCCGGCGTGACGAAGCCTGCCCCCTGGGGTCCGTAGGGGGTCTTGTGCAGGATGTCGCCCACGGCGCGCAGCGCCTTGGCGAAGCCCTGCTTGTTGTCGTGCGGGCCCTCGATCCCGATGATGGCCGCCGCCGCGGCGGGGAAGCGCATCCGCTCCGGCGTCACGTACAGCACTGCGGCGAACGAGATCTGCTGCGCGTGCGCCATGCCGAAACGGTGACCGGCGGCCAGTGCCTGCGGGTCGACCCAGGAGGGCAGTTGTCGGGTCGTCTCCAGGAAGTCGCGCAGCTTGGCGGGCAGTCCCTCAGGGATGGCCTGGCCGTTGGTTCCCCATCCCTTGAGGGCTTCGTTGACAGCCGGACCCTGGCCCCGCTCGAAGGCGTCGGTCACGGCCTCGTCGCACTGCGGGTCCGCGACCTGCTTCAAGCCTTCCAGAAGGGCCCTCTCTTCAGAAACGGCATCGGCTGCGGTGGCCCGCGAGGGTGTGGGGCCCGAGGCCGCCCGGGCGGCGGATGCCGTGGTCCCGCCGCCAAGGAGGGCGGTGGCGCCGACCGCCGCTGCGGAACCGAGAATGTGACGTCGTGTCATGGGGTTGCTCATGTAACGATCTTGGTCTGTCGGCGCCGCAAGTGCCGCATCGGAGAGCCAAGATCCCCTCGATCGGATGACGGTGATTTCCAGCCCTGCCGGCCGTCGATTCCGGCCGAAACGCAACGGCGTCCGCAGGGCCCGGCCCGTCGCTACCCAGGTCGACATGAGGAAGGTCGGCGACCGGTGTGGCGGTCTAGAAGCCCTTCCCCAGGTAACCCAGCACCGCCGGGTCCATCCCGCTGTCGCCTTCGGCGATTGGACGGGGCTCGGGTCCCCGCCCTTGGAACAGGGGGCGGATGCCCATCAGGCCCTTCGTGCCCTCGACGGCCCAGGGTGCATCCGATTCCGGCAGCGACACCCGGATCCGGTAAGGGCCGGCCTCCCACTGGATCTCGCTCATGGCGCGCTGCTCCTTCGAATGACTGGAATCCTTCCCGATCAATCTATTTGAGGACAAACCGCCCTCAAGAGGCGAAAGTCCTAACCTTGGGCTCCGTTGGGCCCGTGAGGGATGGGGAGGGGGCGCGGCGTCGACGTGACGCTGAGGATGCTCAGTTCGATCGGGTTCGGGTGGTCCTCGGTTCAGCGATCACGGGGGTCCGGTCGGGGTGGACATCGCCCCCTAGACCGGTCTGCACCAGGACCCGGAAGCCTTTGCTCGGATCGCGTTGCCCTGGCACCGGGCGGTCTACACCGCCGCCGATCACGGCGGCGATGGTGGCGTCACCGTCGCCGCCGTGGAACGAATGCTGACCGTGCTCGGCGCCGACCCAGACCAGGCCCGCCGTGTCGCGGCTGAACGCCAGGCCGACGCCACCGGGCACATCACCGAAGACGAGGTCCTTGCCGAGATCACCGCCTGCTACGCCACCGGCACCTGCCAGCAGGCGTTCCGGTACCCGCTTGAGCCCCCCGACACACCGCGATATGCAGGACGGGGCGGCCGTCCGTAGAGCCGGCTTGGTCTATGCCTCGCCGACGCGGCAATCCGGCGGTCAGAACTCGGACGCGGTGACGTCGAGCATGGCGGTCTTGCTGTCCTCGTTCGCGGTGAAGTCGACCTTCACGGGAATGTCGTGTCCCGGCCGGGGCATCCCCAGGGTGTCGGTGCCCGCCGACGGTCGTCCACCGTGGGGGTTCTGCTGCTCGAAGTCTGCTGTGAGAGTGCCGGTGCGGTCCCGGACGGTGGATTCGTCGACGGTGTCGTCATCGGCGTGGGCCAGGCCGGCGGAGAGCAGGACGGCGCCCACGACGAGTGCGGCCTGTGCGGTCTTCTTGATCATGTAATGGTCAACGACAACAGGCTTCGCCGGTCACCGTGCCGGACGCGGTCCGGTCCGTCCGGTTATCCAGGATCAGCGGTGTCGCGGTCGTGGGTCTGCGGCCGCCCGTCAAAGTCGGGGGCGCGAAGGGCGGAGGCGGCACCGCCGGTGTGCCCGATGCGCTTGACGGCGAGGGCGTTCGGAGAGCCGGGCTGTCCAACGAGCCCCCGGCCTGAGTCACCCGCAGTCGGAAGTTCCAGCCACCCGGCGCTCGGCCGTAACCAGACGGTGCCAGGGTGGTTGAACGCTCGCGACGGCCGATCAGCAAGCGGATGCCGCTTCATCGGGGGATCGGTGTCCTCGCCGGTGGCCCGGCCACGGCGACTACGCCCGCCCCCTGTCATACCTACCGAAAGGGAAGATCATGGGCTACTACGACAGCGGGCTCGGCAGCGATCAGACGAACGGCACCCTGACATCAGGCAGGCCCGTCTCCTACCTGTGGAACGTCGACGTCTCAGGCGGCGACGAAGACCTCCTGCGGGCCGTCCTCACGGAGAGGGTCGGCAGCGAGTACAGCCCCGCGGAGATCGACAACTTGCTGGGACGGTCGGACTCCTCGTTCACGCTGGCCTTCTGGGACGAAACCTCGGCGACGACGTTCGCCGAGCTTGCCAGGGCCACCGGCGCGACCGCCAAAGCGTACGAAACGACGAAGATCAACATGATCTCCTAGCGGAGCACCGGGCCGACAACCCGGCCTGGCAAGCCCCCCGGGGCCGTCGCGTCGGCTGCGACATGCCCGCGCCAAACACGGTTCCGCCGGAAAGGGACTCCTGAAGGAGCATCGTTTCCGGCAGATCTACCGGGGCTTCTCCTCAGCCGAAGCGGCCTGTGTGGGGTGCCACCAGTCCGCTCTGGCGGCACCCACACGGCAGCGGTGATGGCTACGGCTTCACCGCTGCCGTGCCCCCCGGAACGCCGGCCGTGAGGGAAGACTCGATCAGCTCCAGCGCCGGCTTGAACTCGGCGGCACGTTCGCGCACGTCGGCCGGGACATCCTCACGAGTGGTCAGTTCCTCGACCAGGGCCCGGCCCTTCTGGACGTCGAGAACGAGTCCCGTGCTGATGTTCTGAATGTAGAACGTCATCTACAGCTCCCTGCATGGTGATGAGTGGGGCGCACGCCTCGCCGCGATGGGCGCGGACCTGCCCCAGATGCTTGCCCCGATGGCTTCCGCTGGTAGGCCGGCCTCCCGCGATCGCAGAGGCCCAGACCGGTTGTGTCTACGCAGTCTTGCTGTCGATCCAGGTCCGGAAGTAGGCGACGTTGGTGAGGATGTCGGACGACCCCGCCCTGGCGCAGCCGTTCGCGTGGGACACGATGCCGATGACGGTGCCGTTCTTGTAGAGCGGGCCCCCGCCGTCGCCCTTGCAGGTGCCCTTTCCGCCCGCGTCCACTCCGGCGCAGATCATGCTGTCGGCGATCGCGCCGGTGCCGTACTGGCTCCGGCACGTCGATCGAGGCACCACCTGGGTGTTGACGTAGCGCAGCGTGGGAGAGGGCTGCCCTCCCTCACGGGTTGCGCCCCAGCCCGCGGCAGTGACCGTACCGGTGAACGCGGCCCCGGACTGCGGAAGAGCCGCAGGGACGGCGACGAGAGGCGACTTGAGCTTGAGCAGCGCAATGTTGTTCCACCCGGAGCTCGCGGCGTAGTCGGGGTGCCAAACGATCTGCGCGACCTGCACCGTGGTGATGCCGGGGACAGACAGATCGGTAAGGGCCAGCGCCCCCGAGACGACCTTGAGCTGACTGGGGGCGGATCCGGTCGTGCACGCCGCGGAGGTCAAGGCCCAGCCGGGCTTGATGAGGGTGGCCCCGCAGATCAGCTGCCCGTTCTTCTCCAGCGCGAGGACGGAGGGGAACTGCAGCGGCTTCGCCTCATATCCGCCGACGATGGCGTGCGCCTGGGTCGAGCCCGTGAGAACCAGCAGTGCCGAGGCCAAGGTGGCGCCCAAAGCGAGCAGGCCGCGACCAAGGGCTGAGCGCGGAATCGTCACGGGGAAGTTCGTTGTCATGAGGTGATCATGATGGTGCGGAGCGTGTTCACGGGATCGAATTGGCCTACAGGAAGGAACTTTGGCCGAACACTGCCGGGCAGCAGGCGGGATCGGCCGGAGTGTGACCCGAGCATCCTGCGCGGTGGCTTAGTTCGCGTTCTTGTGAACAAATCCAGACGCTGATGGCGGCCGGCATTTGCATCGCTACCGGTTGTCGAAGGGGCGATCTCGGCGCCCGAGGCGGTTACCGCCTGGTCCGCCACCACCGCCTTGGGGCGTGAGGCGTGGGGCACTGGCGAATCGCTGTTCTGCCGCGGTGACCTTCTGGACGGGGTGGCGTTGATCATGCGATTCGCGCTCACCACTTTCGGAGGTATCGGAGCATGCACATCGACCGCGTACGAGGGCTCCTGGTCGTCGCCGGCTTACTCATCGCTTTGGCGCCAGTGTTGCCCGGCGGGCCTGTCGCTGCCGCAGAGGTGCAACCCGACACCTTCTACGTCCAGGGCGGCCACGGGTACGAGGCATGCCCGGACGGATACCTGTGCATCTACGACGACGTGCAGTGGAACACCAAGGGAGGGTTCCCCAGTAAGGAGCCCAAGTCCGCCACCGGCGGATCGATGTGGGCGACCAAGGTCAGCGACCCCAATCTCAACGGCATGAGCGACCGCGCCTCCTCCCTCATCAACAACACCGGCCGCCGGGTCACGATCTACCAGGACCACAAATTCAGCGGGCACAGCTTCACCACCACGGCTCGCCGCCGCACCGCCTACGGCACCCTGGGCCAGGCACCCGCCGGAAAGGCCGACCAGGTCCCGTACGGGCCAGAGGCCACCTTCAACTGGAACGACCAGATCACCTCGGTGAAGATCAACTGACCTTCCTGGCGTGCGGCCGACGCAGAGGCCGACAGCAGTAGGCACGCGTCGGGTTCAGGAGGCGGGGAGTGCCTGGTGGAGTGTGCCGGTGACGATCAACCGCCGCGCACCGCAACCTTTGATCAGGAGCTTCTTGTCTGCGCGACCCGGACGAGCTGATCGCTGCCATCGCGACCGAGGCCCTGGCCGCCGTACGGGGCGCGGTCGAGCGGGCCGCCGAGGAGCGCCCGCCGCCGCTGTCCTGGTACGTCACCTCCTGGGTTTCGCGTACGGCAGCGCGGCCCGAGGAGCCGAGGCTGAGCGGGGTTCAGATGGACCGTGCCTCGGCGATCATGGGGAGCCGGTTCGGGTGGACATCACCGCGGGCGACTTCGCGGACGCGCACGCCGGGGGTGGGGCGCAGGCGCCAGTGTCGGCAGATGACCGCGAGCGCGATCGTCATCTCGGTGAAGGCGAGGGAGTCACCGATGCATTTGTGGGCTCCGGCGGAAAACGGGATGAAGGCCCCCTTGGGAACCTGTCGGGCCCGTTCGGGGAGCCAGCGGTCGGGATCGAACCGCTCGGGGTCGGGGAACCAGCGGGGGTCGCGGTGGAGGGCGTAGGCGCTGTAGAGGATCTCCGCCCCGGCTGGCAGGGTGGTGTCTGCGAGCCGGACCGTGGTGCGGGTGCGGCGCATGACCAGCCAGAGGGCGTGTAGGCGCAGGGTTTCGGTGATGACGCGGCCGGTGTATTGCAGGGCGGGCAGGTCCTCGTACAGGGGCGGTCGGCTGCCCAGGACCGTGTCGAGTTCCGCGTGGACGCGCTGCTCGATCTCGGGGTGTCGTCCGAGTTCGTGGAAGAGCCAGGCGAGGCTCGCGCCGGTGGTCTCGACTCCGGCGAGGCCGAACCCGATCAGCTGGTCGCGGATCTGCTGGTCGGACAGGGCTTGCCCGTCATGGTCGCGCGTGCTCAGGAGCATGGAGAGCACATCTCCGTGGTCGCGGCCTTCGGCGCGGTAGGCGTGGACGGCCTCGTCGATGGACGCGCCCATGTCATGGACGGACCGGTCGAAGCGGCGGTTGGCGGGGGTGGGAAGTTTCGTCCACCACTCGGGCATGAGAGTGCGGGTGATGAGGCCTTGGGCCAGCACCGGCAGAGCGCGTTCGATCTGGGTGGCGGCGCGGGCTCCCGCGTCGGCGGCGAAGAGGGTCTTGGTGAGCATGGTCAGGGACAGCTCGTTCATGGAGCGGTCCACGGCCACGGTCTGCCCCGGCGACCATGAGGCGCTGATGCGCTCCGCGGCCTGCCGCAGCATGGGGATGGAGGCGGCGATCCGGTCCCGATGGAAGGCCGGTTGGAGCAGGCGCCGCTGACGGCGGTGCTCCGTGCCGGAATGGGCGAGCAGGCCATCGCCGAGAAAGGGGCCGGCCTTCTCGAAGATCCGGCCCCGCGCGTAGTCGCGTGCGTCCTCCACGAGGACCTGGTGGACCAGGGCCGGGTGGGTGAGCGCGTACACGGGCAGGGGCCCGAGCCGCAGTCGCACCACGTCGCCGTGCGCGGCCAGCGAGGTCACGAACCGCAAGGGGTTGCGGATCAGGGAAGGCACATGGCCCGCCAGCGGCCAGGCGCCCGGAGCGTGAGGGGCGGGCGCGCCCGTGACGACGCCGTTTCCCCCCTTGTTCGCGGATCCGGGGGCGGGTGTCGCCTGTGGGGGCTTCAGGGGCACAGTCCTCTTCCTTCGGCGTGATTGCGAAGTTTGCGGGCGACGCGGCAGCCCTTGATCTCAGTCCGTGGTGCCGTCCGTACGAGCGGATGAATACGCGGCTGGGGGTATCCGGCTGCGGCCAGTCGTCTCCGCCTCCGCCATCTCGCCCGGTCAGACCGGTGCTCCTCCAGGATGGATGCGCTCGTTGGGGAGCAGGTCGGCAAGGTAGGCGGGGTTGGCGCCGGGAGCGCCGCGATCGATGTCGTCGAGAGCTGTGGTGTAGCGCAGGTAGCGGTTGTGGGTGATCTCGTGCCATTTCATGCAGCCGCCCAGCGCCAGCAGGACACCGTCGAACCAGCGTTGGACGCCGTCGCGTTCGGTGTCGTCGAGGCGGAAGATGTCCATCATCCCGGGGAGTTCCCGCTGCGCTCGGAAGATCTTCTCGTTCAGGCCGGTGGCCATGCCGTAGGCGGTGTCGACAGCCTCTTGCAGACTGCACCCATTCTGGTTCTGAAGGATGTACACCAGGTTGTTGACGTGGTGCTGGTTGCTCTCCTTGACCAGCGAGACCACGTCGTTCTGCCAGTTGATGATGTTCGCGGCGTCGAAGAGGAAGTCGTTCATCCATACCGATTCACGCAGCCGGTAGGGAAGGGAGACGTTCTCGGCGAGTTCGACGACGTCGTAGACGGGGACGACGCAGCCGCTGTGGACGCGCATGTGGATGTACTCCCGCAGGGTGGGGAACCTGCGTGCGGAGCGGTTCTCGGTTTCCCAGATGTAGGCCAGCATGAACTGGCTGATGCCGCGCCCCAGGCGCCGCATGCTGTCGGGGCCCAGGCGTATGCCGAACCCTTGGACGACGTCGGCGAGGCCTTGGTAGGGCGCTGGGGAGCCGGCGGGAGCGGGGGCGCCGTAGAGGATCGGGATGATCCCGGAGGCGATGGTTTTGGCCTTGGCGACGTCCAGGCCGGTCTGGCCGTCGTCGAACTGGTCGTCGAAGATCCAGAACCAGCCCATCATGTTGGTCAGGAGGATCAGGTCCTCCAAGGAGGCGGTGGGGTAGAACCAGGCGTTCCCCTCCACGTTGCGTGCCTTGCGGTAGTGCTCCATTGCCTTGGTTGTCGGGGCCAGAGCGAACCGGTCCATCCACTCCAGGTGCGCGGCCTCGACCTGGTCCACCACGGGGTTCTGCCGGTGGGGGAAGGGGATGTGCCAGGTGGGCCAGACCAGGCCGTTCAGGGAAGGTGCGTCCATCGTCCACTCCTCATGCGTCGTCGGTGTTCTTCGGTGACCGTGGGTACCTTCGCGGGGCCCTGGGGGCGCTGACGCATCGGTCGTGTCGGGTGTCGATGCTCTGGCCTGGGCGGATTACGCGGTCGGCGCCGCGAGGTGACGGCCGTGCTCGGCGTTCAGGCGGGCTCAGTGGTCCCGGCCGGTGATCATGAGGGTGAGTGCGCTCAGGTCGTCGTACGCGGTCCGGGTCAGGTCTGCGGCTTCCAGGCCGGCGATGGCCTCGGTGAGGCGGCGGCCCGCTTCGCACTCCGCCCAGGCGCGGCCTCCTGCCGCCTCCACCAGCTCCGCGACGCGCATCAGCTCCGCGTCTGTGAGCACGGCGGGGGAGTGGTAGAGACCGGCCAGCTCCCTGGCGGCCTGCCCGGGGGCGGCGAGCGCGGCCACGACCGGCAGCGACTTCTTGCGGGACCTCAGGTCGGACAGGTACGGCTTCCCGGTGATCTGGGGGTCGCCCCAGATTCCCAGGATGTCGTCGGTCAGCTGGAAGGCCGCCCCCAGATGGCGGCCGAAGCTGCGCAGGTGACCCACCCTGGCCTCGTCGGCACCGCCGGCCAGGGCTCCGAGCGCGCAGGACAGGGCGATCAGCGAGCCCGTCTTCGCTTCCGCCGTGGCCACCGACTCCTGCAGGGTGACCGCCTCGCGGTTCTCGGCCGTGCTGTCGGCGAACTCGCCTGCGATGAGCTCTTGGACGGCATCGTCCAGCCACGCGCGGCCCGTCATGCCCGCGTGGCCGGGAGCGTCCGCCAGGATTCGCCCGGCCAGGGACAGCAGGGCGTCCCCGGTCAGGATCGCGGCCGGGAGTCCGAACACCGACCAGACGGTGGGGCGGTGACGCCGCAGGGCATCTCGGTCGATGACGTCATCGTGAATCAGGGACATGTTGTGGACGAGCTCCACCGTGACGGCCGCCCGCAGGGCCTGCTCCGGCCTGCCACCGACCCCCTCGCAGGCAAGTAGCACCAGCGCGGGACGAAGGAACTTCCCCACCCCGCCCGAACTCGGCCTGCCGCGCTCGTCCCTCCAACCGAAGTGGTACGCAGCTACGTTCCGTGCAGGCGCCGGGAGACTCCCGACCGCCGCGCGCAGCTCCGGATCCACCAGAGCCCGGGCCTTGAGCAGCACGTGCCGGGCATCGCGGCTCCGTGGGGCCTTCACTGGTATCGGTAACACCGGCACCTGCCTTCGCGACGGTCGACCCGGGGCCGACGGTGTTCTCCGAGCTGTCGCCGTGGCCGCTGCCGGCCGGCGCCCGGGGTGCCCTTCCAGCACCCTCGACGCTGAGACCGCCACAACGCTGCGGATCATGTCCGAGCCCAGGGTGGGGCCAGGTCGTCGCCTTCGGCTAGATCGTTTAGAGCCTTCCTGCGGCTGGGAACCCCGCTGTCCAGGCGCAACCCGCGTGCCAGGCTGCCCGTGGACTAGGCGCCGATGAACTGCGCGTAGTCGCAGGTAAGCCGGTTGTCGTTGAAGAGCAACCCGTAGGAGCAGCGCCGTGAGCTGTTCCCCCGTGGGGCGGCGGGTCCGTCACTCGGAGCGCTACGGGTGAGGGGCACGTCCCGCACGGTCGGCGGGGTTGGTTCAGCGGCCATGGCGGGTGAAGCCGCCCCCATGGCCGCCGTAGCCGTGAGCAGTGATGCGACAAGGACCTTCTTGAGCATGAGGAGCTCCTCCGGAGATGACATTCCGGGTATCCAACGGATCAAGGTCACGAGAGTCACCATCGGGCGTCGAAGGCGGCCATGGTTCGGCACCTTGCCCGTTCTTTGCGGGTGGTTCAGGTCCGGCCGGAGCGGTAGACGAGCAGGGCGATCTGGACCCTGTTGTTCAGGTCGAGTTTTGCCAGGATGTGTGAGATGTGGGATTTGACGGTGGGGATGCTCATGTAGAGGTCCGACGCGATCTCGGCGTTGGTCCTGCCCTGGCTGACGGCGAGGGCGACTTCGAGTTCGCGGTCGCCGAGCAGACCCAGTTGCTCCTGCGCGTCGGGGGAGGGAACCGCCGCCGACGCGGGTGCGTCCGTGGGGCCGGGGGGCGCCGTGACGGTGCCGATGAGTTGGCTGAGGGCTTCGGGTGACATGACGGGCTCTCCGGCGGCGGCCTGCCGCACCGCCTCGATGATCCGGTCCGGGCGGGTGTGCTTGAGCAGGAACCCCGCGGCGCCGGCCTGCAGGGCACGCAGGACGTAGCCATCGGTGGAGAAGGTCGTCAGCATCACGATCTCGGGGGCGCCGGGGCGTGCGCGCAGGAGGCGGGCGGCTTCCAGGCCGTCGACGCCCGGCATGCGGATGTCCATCAGGACGAGGTCGGGGCCGTGGCGGTCCACCAGCGATTCGACCTCGCTGCCGTCGGCCGCCTCGGCGACGATCTCGATATCGGGAGCGGAGGCGAGCATCATGCGCAGGCCGGCACGGACTAGGGCGTCGTCATCGACGAGCAGGACGCGGATCATGCCGGCCACGGCAGCTGTGCCCGGACATGGTGGGTTTCCCCGTGGGGGCCGTACGTGAGGTCGCCGCCCACGAGAGCGGCTCGTTCGCTCAGGCCGATCAGTCCGGATCCGCTGCCCGGCAGGTTGGGCCCCTCCCCGGCGGGGACCGTGTTGGTGACCTCCAGGCTCAGGCCCGCGCCCGGGGCGCCGCGCAGGGCGATCCGTACGTCGTGTCCGGGTGCGTGTTTGTGCGCGTTGGTGAGGGCCTCTTGCACGATCCGGTAGGCCGTCCGTCCGGTGGTTGGAGGGATCTGTGACCGGTGGAGGACCTCATCGGTCAGGTCGATGCGCATGCCGGCCGTCCTG
Organism: Streptomyces sp. NBC_00335; assembly: GCF_036127095.1. Taxonomy (GTDB): domain Bacteria; phylum Actinomycetota; class Actinomycetes; order Streptomycetales; family Streptomycetaceae; genus Streptomyces. The sequence continues at coordinate 2,075,464 of NZ_CP108006.1, read as the reverse complement.
GACTCCTCCAGGAGAGGCGCGATGTCGCCCAGGGTGGGCTGCGGAGGTTCGGGTCGGGCGCCCTCGGCCTGGAGTGGGGTGCGTAGGACGCCGAGAACCTGTTGGAGGTCTTCCATGGCCTGGTGTGCGCTGGAGCGGATGACGCCGACGGCCTGGGCGACCTGCTCGGGCGGTGCGCCGGGATTCACCTCCAGGGCTCCGGCGTGCACGCTGAGCAGGGACAGCCGGTGGGCGAGCACGTCGTGCATCTCCCGGGCCAGCGATTCGCGCTCGCGCTGGCGGATCTGCTCGGCACGCAGGACGGCCTGTGCCCTGGCCTGCTTGCCGCGGTCGTGAAGGCCGCGCAGGAACAGTCCCCAGCCCACGGCGCCGCCGACCAGCACGCCGCCGGTCAGTGCGGTGGCCAGCGAGGCCGAGGAGAGGGACGGCTGCAGGGCCAGGTACAGCGGCAGCGGGAGTAGGGCCACAGCCGTGACGGCGCAGGTGGTCCGGATAGAACGCATCGAGGCGACGGTGAACAGAGCGGCCAGGGCCGCGGGGATGAGCGGCGTCATCGTGGCCAGGATGGTGAGGGCGACCGCGACGGCCACTGGCCGGCGCCTGCGTCCCAAGAGCAGCGCGCTGCCGACGAGCGGAACCATGCCGTAGTGCACGAGGGCTGCGAGGTATATGGGCAGCCTGCCCGTCCCCGGGATCGAGAGGGGAAGGGACGACAGCCTCGGGTACACCGACAACCCGCGCGCCTCGGCGAAGCCGACGGTCACGCACAGCGCGGCGCTTCCGGCCGCGACAAGCAGTTCGGTGCTCCGGCGCCTGGCGGCGGGCTCCGTCATTCCCCATTCCATAACGGTCAAGAGTACGGCGTTGGAGACCGGCCGGAGGGCGGTGATCACTTATGCGCGCTGTCCGCGCGCATCTCTATACCAAGGTGTATGCCCTTGCCCGGGACTCATCCTTTCGTCACTCACGCATCGCCGACTTTCTGCCGAAGAAACCGAACTGCCGTGCTTCCTAGTGTGTTTCCCATCGGCCTGACCCCTCCTGCAAGGAAACACACGTGACGAACCGCACCGCCCCCGCAGTCCGCCCCATGCTCGCCGCCCTGGCCCTCATCTTCGGCATCCTCGCCGTCGCCGCGGGCCTGCCACTTGCCGCCCGCTTCACCGGCCTGCTGTCGGATCTCCTCTTCGCCGACCTCTTCTACGGCCCGGTCCTGAGTCAACTGATCCTCCTCGTGGCCGGCCTCACCGCCTTCGGCTTCGCCGTTCACTACACCCTGCGCCCCCTCGCAGACGCCGGTAACCGGTGATCATCAGCATGAACCGCACCACCCGAACGCCGAAGACCGCCGTTTTGCTCCTCACAGCCGTTATCGCGGCGGCCCTGACGGCTTGCAGCACCCTCACCGGGGTCACCTCACCCGCCGCCGCTCGTAACAAGTCAGCCGTCGCGGACGATGCGGCCGCTACCCCGGTGGACTGCCGCACCGCGAAATGCGTGGCCCTCACCTTCGACGGTGGCCCCAGCGCCCCGACGCCCGCACTCCTGGACATCCTGAAACAGGAAACCGTTCCGGCGACTTTCTTCCTCCAAGGGAAAGGGCACACCGATACCTATCCCGACACCGTGCACCGCATGGCCGAGGAGGGCCACGAGATAGCGAATCACACGTGGTCGCACAAGAATCTCACCGAACTCACCCCGGACGAGATACGCGCGGAAATAGAACCGGTCCAGGAGGACATACAGAAGGCCACCGGCCGCACGCCCAACCTCATGCGGCCACCTGGCGGCGCCACCAACGACGACGTGTCCAAGGTCATGAAAGACCTGGGCCTGGCCCAGATCCTCTGGAGCGTCACCGCGAAGGACTACCAGACCACCGACACGGCCCTGATCAAGAAGCGCGTCCTCGACCAGACGAAACGTGACGGGATCATCCTCCTCCACGAGCGGTACGCCGGAACCACCCCCGCGGTCCAGGACGTCATCCCCGCACTCCGTGCACAGGGCTACACCTTCGTGACCGTCTCCCAGCTCCTCGCACCTGCCCAACCCGAGGCGGGCAAGGTCTACCGCCCGTGACGCCCCCGGGGGACCCGTCTCATGCCCCCCGTGACGTCTTCAGCCGGCCGCCGACTGAACGCCCTGCGGTCCGTCAAGCGTTCGGCGGGGTGCCGTGTTGCTTGAGCATGATGCGCACCAGGCAGCGTCGACGGGCGGGCTCCGGGTGGTCTTGGTAGGTCGTGCGGCCGTGCAGGATGCGCCGGTCGTCGATGACCAGGCAGTCGCCTTCGTCAAGCTCGATGGTGATAGCTAGGTCGGGGCGTGCCAGGACCTGCGTGAGGGCGTCTAGTGCGGCGCGGCGGTCCGGGGGAAGACGGTCGCCGGTGAGTTCGGAGGCGGTCCGCATGCGCGTCGTGTTGCACCGCAGGCGCAGCCGGCCATCCATCTGCTCGAAGACGGGCCCGTGTACGACGGGGTTTTGGCCTGGTGGTGTCACATGGCGCCGGTCGAAGGCGAAGGGGGAGTGGAGCAGCCCGAGTTCACGCGGGTGCTGCTCGCTCAGTATGTGGTGGACGGTCAGGCCGTCCACCAGGACGGACGCGCCTCCCCGCAGGGCCCTGCGATGGGCCAGCAGCGCGATGAAGTCCGGTTCGTGGCCGAACGGCGTCACGGCGCGGTCGTTGTGGAGCTGAAGGTAGCCCCGCGATTTCGACGTGTACGCCGTCTCGTGGAATCTGCGGTCGTCGGTGTACGCCGAGACGCCCTCGTCCTGGACCAGCCAGCCCAGGGTCCGGTCCGTGTCCCTTCCCTGGGGGAGGAGCTCCCCCAGGGGGCTCAGCATCGACTCACCCAGCCTCTGGGCGTCGGCCGTGGTCCCCTCCTGGACGGGGACACCCGTCACGAGCGCGAAGCCCGCCCCGTGCAGCAGCCGGTCACGCAGTTGTCCGGCCAGCCTCGGGTGATCGGGATCGTAGGCGAGGCTGAAAGCCGCGCTGCCCGTGAAGCTGCGACGCTGCCAGCCGGTCGCGTACTCGTTCACAGGGCACGGCCCCTTCCCTGGTCCCGGATCCGTGCTGTGATCGTAGGAGACCCCGGAGGGCTTGCAGAAGGCCCGAACAAGCCCTCTGCTGCTGGTTCTTGGACGCCTAGGCTGAGGCCGGGCACGGGAGTGGGGAGGGCGGATGCTGTCGCGGAGGCTGGGCCGGAACGGTCCGCAGGTGTCGGCACTGGGTCTGGGGTGCATGGGGATGTCGGACTTCTACGGACCGTCCGACGAAGCAGAGTCGAGAGTCACGATCAGCGAGGCCCTCGACTGTGGCGTCACCTTCCTCGACACCGCCGACATGTACGGGCCGCATACCAACGAAGAGCTCGTCGGTCGTGCCATCGCCGGGCGTCGCCACGAGGTCTTTCTCGCCACCAAGTTCGGTGTCGTACGCGGCGCCGACGCGCGTGCCCGCAGGGTCGACTCCACACCGGCGTACGCCAAGCGCGCCTGCGAGGCGTCGCTGAAGCGGCTGGGCGTCGACCATCTCGACCTGTTCTATCTGCACCGGCGTGACCCCGGCGTCCCGATCGAGGACACCGTCGGCGCGATGGCCGAACTCGTCCATGAGGGCAAGGTGCGCTTCCTCGGTCTCTCGGAGGTGAGCGCCGAGACGCTGCGCCGGGCCTGTGTGCAGGCGCCGATCGCGGCCTTGCAGAGCGAGTACTCACTGTGGACCCGCGGCCTGGAGAAGGAGATCCTGCCCGCGGCCCGCGAACTCGGTGTTGCCCTCGTGGCCTATTGTCCGCTCGGCCGGGGCCTCCTGACAGGCGAGATGGCAGGGGTGGACGGGCTGTCCGACGACGACGTGAGACGTGACCAGCCGCGCTTTCGGGGTGCCAACCTCACCGCCAACCTCGCCGTCGTCGAGAGCGTACGTGCCCTCGCTTCGCAGGTCGGGTGCACGCCGGCGCAACTGGTACTCGCCTGGCTCCTCGCGCAGGGCGACTCCGTGGTTCCCATCCCGGGCATGCGAAGGATTGGTCACCTGCGGGAGAACATCGGTGCGCTGGATGTGCGGCTGTCGGCCGACCAGTTGTGGACAATCACCAGAGCGGTCGGTGAAGCCGTCGGTCCCCGAGCACCCGACGTTACCCGGCTTGAGCAGTAGGCAGGGCGCCTGGGGGCACGTTCGCGGGGCCGGGATCGCGCCGTCCTCCTTCGGGGGGCGGATGCGCCCCCGTGCGCCCTGCCTGCCCGCCCGGTGCCCGATTACCTTCTGGCAGGGCGGCGGACCCGCAGCCCTTTGGCCAGTGACGGAAACGGAAGGTGAAGACCATGGGAGCGAGCGTCGGAGACATGGGCATCGTCCAGCCGATGGAGACCCAACTGTCGGAGGCCGAGGCGGTCCTCGCCGCCGAGCTGGGCCTCGATGACAAGGGAGACCAGGGCGGGCAGGCCTGACCGCATGACGCCAGGTGGGTACGAGAGCGCGCGGCCGGCCCCCGGCCGGACCGCAACCACCCCTCACGTACCTGCCGGGCCGGCCGGCGAGCTGACCCCTTCGCTCAAGCAGGCCACCGCCGTGGTGCTCCGTGCGGCCGAGGTCCTCGGGCTCTTCCCGCAGTGGACGGACCACGCGGCGGGTCAGCACCCGACCACCGTTTCGTGCCAGCTCCTCGACAGGCAGGGGAACGTGGTGCCCGATGCGGTCGGGCACGCAGCCGGAAGCGCTGCACGGGCCGGACTGGGCGCCGTGTGCGAGGCGTTGGAACGCCATCTGGCGGGTCCGGCCGGCTTCGATCCGGCTCGGACCCGGCTGCGGTACGCGGGAGAACTCGCCCGAGGGGCCTTGGCCGCCGAGGCCAGCGCTCTGCTCCTGGCCGCGGCTCCGGAGCAGAGACTCGCCTGCTGGACGTACGAGCCACTCGCGGAGGTCCATGAATTGGACGTCCCCGTCTATCTTTCGTCCCCTTGGTACGCGGACTCGGAGCAAGGCCCGGCCCTCAGGGAGCGGGCCGGCGACCAGGGCGACTACCGCGCGCTGTCCCGGTACGCGGTGAACTCCGGCTACGGCCTCGGCCTTTCCCTCACTGACGCCACGCTGCACGCCCTGTACGAGACCGTCGAGCGCGACGCCTGCTCGCTCCTGCTTGCACACGCCTTCCTCGGCAGCGGCCACCACCTCGCGGAACTTGATCCCCGCACTCTGCCGCCCGACCTGGCCAGCCTCCACGCTCACGTCGAGGAAAGCGCGGGGCACCGCGTACACCTGCTGGACGCGACCACGGACCTCGATATCCCCACCGTCGTCGCCTACAGCCCTCCCACCCCCGAGTCACCGTACTTCCGTGGCCAAGGTGCCTCCTTGAGCATGCGCCAGGCTGTTCACCGGGCCCTCACCGAACTCCTGGAATCAGTGCAGGTCCGGGCCCTGGCCCCTGGGGACACCCTCGACCGGCAGGCCGACCTGCGCGCCCTGCACAGCTACCCACAGCTCCACGCGTGCGGGCGGTTCGACCTGACCGGTCAGCTGAGCCGTGCCGAGCTCGTCCCCTTCGCGGACCGCCGGCAGCCGCCCGGAGGGCCGCAGCACCGACTGGACCAAGTACTCTCCCTGCTCGCCGCCGGGGGGTACACGGCCTACCGGCGAACGATCCGCGTCCTGCCCGGTGACATCCACGTCGCCCACGCCTTGGTCCCCGGCCTGGAGCGATTCTTTGCGGTGGTCAAGGGGGCGCTCGTGCTGCCCGGCCCCCGCGGTCGATACGCCGTCAGGCCTGCCACCCGTAGCAGGTCCGCGCGAACTGGTACCAATGCTGCGATCACCTGACACCGTCTGCCCCCGCGCGGTACCACATGGGCGCCTGCGACCACCTCGGTGACAGCAGCCGTCCCGCGGCAGACTGATCTCGCCCCGGCGGGCAGCAGCTCAGTGCGGAAGCCTCGTACGAAAGCAGGCCTGCTCGGCTAAGCCCGCGTGGAAGATTGCCGCCCTGCGGGCGCCGGGACGGTAGCGGCGGTGGTGACCACGTCGGTGGTCAGGTTCCGCGTAGTCGTGCAGCCATCCCTCAGGAGCCGTTATCCGGTGAGCGGCGGCTCGTTGGTACCAGTACCTGACAGTCCCGAATAAGGAGAGCCACATGCCCGAGATCGATGAGCACGACGCCGACGACCAGCCTGAGCTGGTCGTCCGCAGGGTCGCCGGCCCCCAGGACGATGGCCCCGGGGCGGGCGTGGATGCTGCTGACCAGGAGCCCGCGCCGGAGGCGAGGACACGCGGTGGAGGCGTGATGGACCAGGGCCAGTCGTAGCCGAAGGCCGCCGGTTGGTGCCGCCCCGCGGTAGGTGTCCCGCTGGGTGGCCCTCGTCGGTGGGGCCCACCCAGCTCCGGATCGACTGGGCCGGTGCCGGGTTCATCTGCGGGTAGGCGTTCGTCTCACCAGGCCACGGCCGTCTCAGGCGGGCTTGCGGGTTTCGATAAGGATCGGGCGGTGTGGGCGAGGAAGTACTCCACCAGCTCGAAGACGCCGGCCGGCCCCACGTGCTGGGAAAAGGCACGTGCCGATGGGTACGAGGATGCGGGCGATTTCCTCCTGCCAGGCCTTCACGGGATGGCGGCTGGTGACGCGGTCGAACGCACCGTCGGCGAGCGGCAAGGCCGGCTCGTCCTCGGCCATTGCTCCCAGTCGGGCCCCGGTATTCCCCAACAGGCCCTGGTTCGGGGCGAGATCGGTTGCGTCTCCACCATCCCTTCCGCAACACGCCCGTGCTGGCTAGCGTGATCCGATGCAGCGCATCGGGCTCTACTACCCGTACATCCACTTCCGCAGCGAGGAGTGGCTGAAAGCGGCGGCCTTGTACTGGCCGCGCATGGCACGTGTGGTCCCCGACCGGTTCGTCCCGGCCGATGCGGGTGTTGCCCTGGCGCTCAAGGACGGGCTCGACTTCGTCGTCGACGTCTCTCCTCGCGAGGCGATCGAAGCGGTGATTCCGCTGTTCAGAGAGGTGTTCAGCGTCGACTCCCACACCATGTGGCGACGCTATGCGAACAACCTGCGGGAGCGGGCCGTCAAGCAGCCGGGAAGAGTGCCCATGATGCGCTACGACGCGTATGACGGGGCAACCCGCGCCTGGCCGCAGGGAGGCGGCGATCCTGGTCTCGGACCGGACCTGGTGCCGATGCACTGGGGCGAAGTCGCCTACTGGGAAATGGAGTCCATGGGGCTGATGGTGCCCGGCATCGCCGATAACGTGGACGTCGATGGACGCCAGTCCCGTTGGGCCGCCATGGACCCCACCCTCGCCTGGATCTGGAAGCGCGTGGTCGTCGACGAACTGGCGCGCCGCACCGGGTACCTGCCCGTCACCGACCAGCCCGTCCTGCACCCGTACAGCGGCGACTGGAGCGCCCCGCGGCTGGCGGAGGTTCTCCTGGGAGAAAGCGGCCCCCAGCTCATTAGCCGTTATCGGGCCCACAACAGTGCCGCTCCCGTAACGCCCGCGACCGTGTTCGGCCAACGGCAGTTCGCGGCCGCTATCGGGCATCTGGTGGTGCGCTGCGTGGTGCCGCGCGGTCTCCAGGACATCCCGGTCGAGAAGATCATCCAGCTGCGCACCCGCCATGCCACGGAGTTCGACGCCTTCGCGGACGCGGTGGCCGCGACGGCTGAGGAGCTGCGTGTCGCGCTTGGCTCCGCCGACGATCCCGCGGCCGTTGAGGCGTATCTGCGGCTGTTGGTCCAGCAGCGGTTCACGACGCCATTGAAAGACCTCGAAGCGGCGATGAAGGGGCTCAGGATGGAGGCTGGCCATGCCGCGATCGGTTACAAGCTGGAGCTCGGCAGCGCGGCGGCCGCTTCCCTGGGCGGGTTGGCCGCAGGATCGTCCCTGCTCACCGCCGGAGCGGTCGCCTTCGGCGTGACGTCCATACGCCGTCACGTGGTTGACGCCCGCGACGCTCACCTGCGGAACTCCGCGGTCACTTGCCTCCTGCGGATCAAGTACGACCTCGAACCGCAGTCGCTCCTGCGGCGCATCCTGCGCGTCTCGGCCCGGGCTGCGGGCACCGGGATCTGACGCGGCCGGGACCTCGCTCCATGGGTGCCGTCGCGACAGCTCGGCTTGGCCGCTGACGTCGAAACCGCGGGTCCGGTGTGGCTCCGGCGACCATCGGGCCGGTGGGGTTCGCCACCTCGCCCGTCTCGACGATCTTGGCGCCTTGCGCCCGGAGTCGAACCGAGGGTGATCACGAAGAGGAAGCGCACGGGCCAAGGCGGCGGGTTCATGACGGTCGGTGAGGGGGCCGTGGGCGCATCGGCGGCCGTACTGGCCTCTGTGGCGACCGGCCGGTCACGCCGCTCGATGCCCTTCGTCGGTGTTCTGGCTCCGCGGTGCATCCGTCAGTGATCTGCTGATCCGGGCCGCCTTGGGGTAGGGGATGCCAGCGTTGCGGGGCTGCTCGGTTCCCGGGGCCGTCGGCGATTCGGGGCGGGGGCCTGGGGGGCCATTGCAGGGAGTCCCTGGCAGGGAGTCCGTCATGCGTTCGGCCGAACTTGCTGCGGTAACCCAGAGATCACCTGCTAAGCGGTCTGACCTGCACGGTCATTGGGCTTCGGGCTCTGTCGTGTCCGCGACACGCCGGACGGGTGCGCCGGTCCGGGATGCGCCGGTTGAGGGACGGCCGTGTGCTGATCCCGGGACGCGGTTCCTGCCTTACACGGGGGTGGCTCCGTGGCCGCGTCCAGGGGAGAACAACATGCGTACGTCCTCGATACTCACCGGTGGCGCCCTCGCCCTCGCGACAGGCTTCGGCCTCGCTGGCCCGGCCGCCGCTGCCGGCAGCCCGGCCGCCGCAGCCGCCTCCAACCCGGTCGTGCTCCAGCCCAACCCGGTCGCTCCGGGCGGGCAGTTCTCCGTCTTCGACGGAGGCAACTGCAAGGGCAAGGAGGGCCTGGCCACCTTCAAGACGGGCGTCACCGGCTCCAGCATCCCGACCGTCAAGCTCTCCATGCTCAAGAACGAGGTCGGCGGCGTCGGCACCGTTCCCGCGAGCACCAAGCCCGGCTCCTACGAGGTGTCCGTGGTCTGCGACGACGGCAAGGGCAACGTCGAGGGCCCGTTCACCGGCACCCTCACCGTCTCTGCGGCGCACCCCAAGGGCGCGGTGAAGACCGGCCTCGGCGGCACCCAGGACTCCGGTACGAACCTTGCGGCCGGCATCGGCGCCCTCGGTGCCGCGGCCGTCGGCGGAGTGTGGATGGCGCGCCGCCGGACGGCCTCCGGTCGGGCCTGACCGGTCTGCGGCTCAGGCCGTACGCGTATGGCGGTGTCGGATCCGGTGCCCCGAGCCCGGATCCGGCACCTCCGCGGGTCACCGACATCACACGGACAAGAGGGGGCGTACGTGCCGGACGGACGGCGTTGGGGGAACCGGACGATCGGATCCCTGACCGCACTCGCGGCGGCCGTGGGGGTCTGGCTGATCACCACCGATGACATACCGCAGCCGCCACCCCAGCCGACCCGGGCCCAAGGTCTCCTCGGCACCCAGCACCGGGTGTTCGACCAGTTGCGCGGTGAGTCGCGAGGGGGGAGCTCCGCGCCCACCCCGACGTCCACGCCCCAGCCGGCGGCCATGGCCCCGGCCGAGCCGGAACGCATCCGCGTACCCTCGCTCCGCATCGACGCCCCACTCACGGGCCTCGGCCTGGAGAGCGACGGCAGCCTCCAGGCGCCCCCGCCCGACGGCAAGAACCTCGCGGGCTGGTACGCGGGTGGTACGTCACCCGGCGCAGATGGCACGGCCGTCGTCGCCAGCCATGTGGACAACAAGCAGGGTCCCGCCGTCTTCTACCAGCTCGGAGCTCTGAAGAAGGGCGAGCGCATAGAAGTAGCACGCCGAGACGGAACCACTGCGGTCTTCACCGTCGACGCGATCGAGGTCCACGACCGCGAGGGCTTCCCCGACCAGCAGGTCTACGGCGCCACGGGACGCCCCGAACTGCGGCTCATCACCTGCGGCGGCACCTACACCAAGAAGACCGGTTACCCGGCCAACGTCGTCGTCTACGCCCACCTCACCGACACCCCGGCATCCACGCGCTGAGACCTCAGGGGTCCCGCCGTGTCGGCGGGGGACCTGGGTTGCTCCCGTCGAGGGCCACGGTGTGCGGGGGTATTGACGTACGTGCTCATTCCGCGCGGGCCGGGGTTATCCGAGGAGTTTCACGGTGCCGTTACCGGTCGATGCCTCGAAGAGACCGTCGCGGCCGGCGAAGGAGGCGGTGTAGCCGAGCAGCAGGTCCGTGACGGTACCGACCAGGCCCGAGGTGCTGTCGCAGGTGGCGACGCTGGGCGCGCCACGGGTGTTGTCGTAGTAGTTGACCGACTGAGTGGTGGCGGTGCACAGGACCTTGCCGGACTTGCTCTTGAACGTGATCGGCACTCCGATCAGTCCGGTCTTCAGGGTCGCCTTGAGGCCGACGACCTTCAGCGGGAGCTTTTGAAGGTGGGCCGGGGCGGCGGTCAGCGTGGTCGCGCCGGTGGGGGCCTGGGAGTGGACCTGATCGGGCCAGTCGCAGACCGGGCCGGGCCGGGCCCCCTCGTTGAACAGGAGCCCGTCGGGACATGTGTAGCGGGTGGGCCGGTAGGCGTTGTCGCATACCCAGAACGTGGCCGGGTCGCTGAGGTGCTGGTAGTAGCCTCCCAGCCTCTTGCAGATGTTCCGGTCGACGGGCGGCGGGACCGTGGCAGCAGCTACGGCCGCGGGGGCCGGCGCGGGCTGGGCCTGGACAGGGGCAGCCATCGTGAGCAGCGCGGCCAGGGCAGCCAGCGGTGCGAGGATGTGGATGATCTTCATGCGCGTAGTCTCGCGGCCCGGGGTGCCGGTGTCCCGGGATGACCGTTACCCGCCAGTGGCCGGTTCCCTCTCCGTCGTGCCTGCTGGCGCACACATGCCGCAACGGTGGCTGAGGGTTCCTTGGTGCCTGTGCGACGCGATGGCCATGACGGGCCATCGGGTAAGGGGCCCGATGCGGCATCAACGCAGCCGTAGGCGAGCTGGGGCTCGCCCTGAAGTCCGAGCGGAACTGGAATGCTCAGTCGCGTCGATGGCTCAGCGGTGGTGCCCAGGCCCCCCCGAGAGGACTACGGCCATGATGCAGAGCCCGCCTGCGCCTGGGCGACGGCAGACCGGTCGCTGTCAGTCGACGACTGGACGCCGTTCCGGCCGGTCCCGAGCAGCAAACCAGCGTCGCGATTCCGCACGCAGCGCCCACAACGCACACAACTCAAGCCACGAAGGCAAGATTGAAAGGCTCTGACCTGTGGTTTTCTTCCACCTGTTTTGGTTGGATCTGTTTCTGACGACCCATCATGTCGAGTGCGTCGCGATCCTTGAGCCCGTTGGAAAGGGCGTCTGACCTGCGGGTTAAGGCAGTGTGCGTTATGTGCGCTGTGGGCGTTACGGGCGATATCTTGACGCAGATTTGACGCTCGTGACGCACGTTTGACGCACGCCGTCGGCGATCTCTGACGGGCCGTCAGGCGTGGAAGGGCGCGTCCCGCAGCAGATTGTGATCTCGCTGCGGGAGGCGCCCTTTCCGGTAGTCGGCGACCGAGTCGGTCGGCGTCAGACCCGCGATCCACCTCCTTCTCTCCGATTACGCTCTGTGATAGTCAGAGGGGGCTCGCGACTAGTAGGCGGGACCGTAGGGGTTCCATCCGTGCAGGAACGGCTGCAGGTCGCTGGCGCGAGGTTCGGGAATGTCGGGCAGGCGGAGCGTCCCGTTGAGCGGGTTCAGGCGCTCCACGTGGTCGGTAGCCCAGGCGATCCATGCCTCGGCTCCGTCCCTCTCTGGCCCGGTCGCCAAGGTCTCTGCGTGGAGTCGGAGGGCGTCGACGTACTCGGCCAGGCCCGCTGCACGGCGCCATGCTTGTTCCTGGGCTTCGAGGTGCTGGACTCGGTCTGCCTCGGCGAAGTCGATCTTTGCCCGTTGCATCGCGGCTTCCCATTGCAGCCGCTTTTCCCGTGCCGCCTCCAGGTCGGCCAGTCGTTTGCGTTCGGCTGCCTCGCCTCGAAGTCCTACTTCCTGCACGATTTCGGCGAGCTGATCCTCAAGGGGGCGTGAAGTCGTATCGGCCCATTCCCCGGCCCTGTGTGGCAGCCCGCCACTGACACAGAATCTCAGGCGCTCAGCGGGGGAGTGGTCGTACCGAGGAATCCGCACCCAGGAGTGCTTCTCGGCGTCCGAGAGCTCCTTCTTCGTGGGGATGTGGTCGGTCCGGTCCTGTTCTTGCAGGATGAGGAAATCGCATCGCTGGCCCTGGGCGGTGATGGTGAAGTGGGGAGGGCCGTTTCGTCTGCGATGTGGCGCGGGTGCACTCTCGGCCGTGCCGAACGCGCTGGTAAATCCCAGCCTCTGCGTTGCGGTGAGCAATGCGTGGATGAGGCGGAGGGCTCTGCTCTGCACGGCTTTGGTCAGCGCCATGGGCTGGGGGTGCGCCTGCAGAGCTCTGACCACGGGGTGTGGAGTGGGGAGCCGTGCCGGTACGGGGACGGGTGGCAGTACGGCCAATCGCCATGCGGGGGTGTCGACGAGCCGGATTTCGTATCCGTCGCGGCACCAGCCGGCGTGCAGTTGCTTGGTTGCAGGGATCTTTCCCGACCGCCGTGCGGCGGCAACACGGACCGGCCATTTCTCGGTCTCCCGACCGGTGGCTTCGCGTTTGACGACGCGGCCGCCGGCTTCGGCGAGCTCTTCCAGGAGCTGCTCCGTGACGGTCTTGGCCTTCTTCCGCGGAAGGGAGCTCGTTCGCTGAACCGGTACGGGCGCAGCCGCCTGGCCGCTGGACTTTTTGCTCTTGGCCACGTCGGGTGGCTGGATTCCAGTCTGCGGTGCGGGAGCGGTGTCTTTGCCGCGAGGCTGTTCCGGCGGATGGGATCCGTGGTCCAGGTATTGCTGGCCGGCCTTGGTGAGGGCGACGGACCATTGCCCCTGGCGCCTGGAGACTTTGACCAGTCCGCGGCTGTGCAGGGCTTGGCAGCTGAGTTTGTGCCCGGTTCCTTCCCACACGCCGTCAGGGCAGCCTCGGGCGACCCATTGCAGCACCTGTTGCTGCCGTTCGTTGAGCTCTCGTGGCACCTGAACTCCCCACCGTGCGAATGCCTGCACAGGCATGCTCGCAGCCCCACTCCGCCTGGCGCGGGTGGAAGGGGGGTGGCCGGCGACGATGAAGATTCGGACAGACGTATGCATGGCCGCCTGTGGTGGCTAGGCTCGCAGTCGTTCGTTGGTGGCCGCCGTGGACGCTTGCCGGTCGGCCTGTGACGGGTGCTGGCCATTTCGCGATCATCCGAGTAGGAGGCCGCCGGGCGTACGACTGCCCGTACTAGCCTGGCCGTCCGGGCTGAAGTGTTCCCGTGTCTCCGGCAGGGGAAGGTGCAGGGGTATCGGTCCCCCTTGGCTGCGGCCAGGAGAGGGCTGGCGGTGAGCAGCACATGCGGTCACCGCTTTGTTATCAGGTCAACGGCCTCATCTGAGGACGCGTCGGCCAGGGTGCCAACGTCGACGTGCCTCAGCTCTCGCTCCGCCCATGCGGCGGCGCCAAGGCCATCCCCCGAGGCCGCACCTGAGCCCCTGGCCGACGAGCGGCTGCCGGCGATGGCTAGCATCATTCGCATGCTGCAGCGTCTGCCCCTGTCGCTCCGGACGTGGTCCGGGGCGCTGCTGGTGTGTGCGCTGTTCGCCTGCCTGTCAGGGCTGGCGCGTCCAGCGATGGCCATGGCGATGCCGGGGCCGATGGACATGCCCGCGCAGGTGATGGCCGTGGGGCATGCCGGGGCGGAGATTGTGGCCGAGGTACCCGGCCATGGCTCGGGCTGCCCGGTGGCTACGGAGCAGTGCGTGGCGCCGAAGGGCGTCCCGGCGCAGGACAGTCCGGCGGCTCCGGTGCCCATGGTCGAGTCGCGCCTGATGAGCTGCGCTCCCGCGCTCCTGGCGGCCCGGCCCAAGGCTCCGCCCTCGTCGGCCGACCCTCCTGATCTGTACCGGTTGTGCGTATCACGGACGTGACGGCCAGCTGCTCGTGAGGCGTGATCGTTAGCCTCGCGGGACGCCGTGATCTCTCATGTCCTCTTCGGCACGCCCGAGATCTTCCGTGTGCGCGTGTCTTCGTCGCAGAACAGGAGTACGACGAATGCCGTCGTCCGTCGCTTTGCTGATCACCGGTGCGAGCACCGGTCTCCTCGCCGGTGGTGCCTCGTGCGCCGCCGTCCAGGGGGGCCTGCTGGCCGGGGCCGTCACCCGCCGCCGCAGCCTCGCCCCGAAGCCTTTCCCCAGGGCCGCGGCCAAAGCGGCCCGCTCCGCGCGTCTCGAGCCCGAGGGTGTCGCGTCGTTGGCTCCGGTCGGGGCGTTCCTGGCCGGGAAGCTGGTCTCCCATACCCTGCTCGGCGCGCTGCTGGGCGTCTTCGGCAACGCGCTGCAGCCCAGACCCCGTACCCAGGCGGTGCTTCTGCTGGTGGCGGGGCTGCTCATGGTGCTGTTCGCGCTGGATCTGTTCGGGGTGAAGTGGGTGGGACGGCTGCTGCCGCGTACGCCCTCGTCGTTCGGGCGGCTGATGCGGCGCAGCGCGAAGACCGATTCGGGTGCCGCTCCGGCGCTGCTCGGCTTCGCGACCGTGCTGGTGCCCTGCGGGGTGACCCTGTCGATGGAACTGCTTGCCGTCACCTCGGGGTCGCCGGTGGCCGGCGCCGCGGTGATGGCCGGTTTCGTCGTCGGGACTGCGCCGCTGTTCGCCGTGCTCGGGTACCTGTTTCGGCGGAGCAGCCAGGCACTGTCGGGGAAACTGGCCGTGCTCACCGGTGTGGTGGTGCTGAGTGTGGCGGCCTGGACGATGGGCTCCGCCTTGCAGGCGGGCGGTTGGGTGTCGTTCAACACGCCCGGCAAGCAGTCGGTGGCTAACGGGCCGTTCATCGTCGAGGGTGGTGACGGAAGCGGTGATGGCAACGGCGGAACGGCGACCGGAGAAGCCGCCCCGGTACGCATCGGCGCATCCGGGGAGCAGACGGTCATCCTGACGGTGACGGACTTTTACCTCCCCACGCAGTTCACAGCGAAGGCTGGTGTGCCCACCACGCTGGTACTGCGGGGCAAGGACTCCGGCGGTTGCGCCCGCGCCTTCACCATCCCCGAGCTCGGGGTCCAGGAGATCGTCAAGCGGGACGGCGACACCGAGATCGACCTTGGTACGCGCAAGCCCGGCACCCTCCGCTTCTCCTGCGCCATGGGCATGCAGACCGGCGCCATCGAGTTCAAGAAGGACGCGTAATGAAGCTGTTCAGCCGCAAGAAGAAGACCGGGGCTGAGACCGGTGAGCAGGTGGTGCTGTTGATCGAGGGCATGCACTGCGGCAGCTGCGGTCTGCTCATCGACGACGAGCTGGAGGAACTCGCCCAGGTCCGCTCCGCCGCAACCGACGTGCGGGCCGGACGCAGCGTCGTCGTCCTGGAGGAGGGCTCCGACTCCGACACCGCTGCTCTCGTCGCGGTCGTGGAAGCAGCGGGCGAGTACACCGCGCGCCTCGCCGGCTGACCCACGGCCGTACATCGGGGGCCTCGGCAATGCGCGGTGGGTGGCGAGGACTGACCGCGCGGACAGCCTTGGCATTCAGTGGCCGGTGTGTCCGTCGTTGTGAGGCGGGATGGTGGCGGCGGGCTTGGGCTGGGTGGAGGTACCCGTTACCGGGGTGGTGGCCGGGGAGGGGCTGGTTGTGGGGGCGTGGTCATCCGCGGCGGGCTCTTCCGCGGTGCCGTGGTTGTGGCCGCCGCCGGGCGCGGTCTCGGTCTCCATGGAAGCCGCGACTTCGCGCAGTCCGAAGAAGGCGAGAGCCGCCACCGCCAGAACGGTCAGGCCCAGGGGGCTGAAGATGCGGCGGGTGGGGGTCTCGGCGTCCTTGACGACGTAGGCGGTGAAGGAGACGAGGATGCCGGCGGGTACGAGGACGGCGCCGCGGGCGGGGAAGTCGTCGAAGTGCTGGAGGCCGCCGCTGAGCATGCCGATGCCGAACGACAGCAGCAGCGAGGAGCCGATCACCACGAGCATGCGCGGCAGGCCGGGCCGCTCGCGGGTGAGGAGGAACTCGTTGAGGACGGTCGCAGCGAGGAAGACGAGCGCGCCGTAGGCGGCGATGCGGGTGTAGCGGTCGGGGTCGAGGGGGTGGTGGACGACGGCGCCGCTGATGAGGCCGGCACCGACGAAGTAGCCGACGTAGCCGAGGTAGCGGGCGGCCAGTGACCGCTTGCGGGAGGACTGGGCCTTGCGCCGGGCGGCCCTCCCGGCGGTAGGAGCCTGCGGCGGGGTCTGCGGGGTGTGGGCGTCGAGGAGCTGGGCGGATGCCATGTGTACGGGTTCCTTGGGTGCGTGCGTGGCTCATCACCCGGCCGGCCATGGTGGCAGCGGTCCGCGGCGATGAGATTCAGGGCAGAACGGGGCAAAAGGCCCGGATCTACACCTGTTGCACCACTGAACCGAGGGAACTGTGCGACGGAGGTAGACCGCAGGGCGGGATCTGGGTCCACTGCTGCGGTGTCATCGCGGCGAAGGCGGCAGTCCGCACGGCGACGGCGGTCAGGTGCGGGCCGGGCAGGTCATGGCCCTGCTGCGGGTGTGCGGTGGCGCACGCCTCCGCGGGATGCGAGTGGCCGCCGTCGGCGTCGCCGTCGTGGTGGTCGGGCCGCTGGGCCTCGTGGTGAGAGAGGTCACCGGCGCCGGCGGCCGCCAGATGGGGGACCGCCGCGGCGTCGCCGGTGACGTGCGCGGTGGCGCTGTCGGCTCCGGCTGCGTGGGTGTAGAGGAACGCGAACAGCAGCGCGGCCAGCCACAGCAGCCGCAGCGGGCCCGCCGGGCGGCGGGTCCGCGTCGTGCTGAACGCTTGGCGGGCCGTGATCACACCGTGACCCTATCCGGCGGCCGGGAGGTGCTGTCCGGCGACCCCTTTGTCGATCACACGAAGCGGTGACCTGGCGGGTTCAGGGAACCGGGCGCAGGCCGTCGAGGGTGACGGCGACCAGGCGGGTCACCGCGGCCTGGGAAGTGAGGGTGGCCGCGGCGGTCAGGGCGTGGAGGCAGTACTGGGCGAGCTCGGCGGGTGGGACGTCCGAGCGCAGGTCACCGGCTTCGGTCGCTTCGGCGATCAGGTGCTGGAGCATGCCGTGCAGGTGCCGCTCGGCGTGGGTGACGTGCTCGCCCTGATGCAGGAGGGCGGCGAGTTCTCCGCCGTGCCGCTGCCGGGCGATGCCCGCGTATGCCACCAATACCGCCGTCAGGCGTTCCATGGCCGTTCCGGTCTGGTCGCGGAGGCCAGCGAGTTGCTGGAGGTGGGCTGTGACCTGGCGTTCGTGCCAGGCCAGCAGCACTGCTTCGACGTCGGAGAAGTACTTGTAGAGGGTGGCCCGGCCGATGCCGGTCTGCTCGGCGATCTGGGACATGGTCACCGACCGCAGGCCGCCGTCGGCCACCAGTTTCGCGGTGGTGTCCAGGATCGCCTCGCGCACGGCGGCGCGGTGCGCGTCGATCGTCTCGTTCCACAGCTTGGGCACCCACCCAGGATACGGACGTCCACAGGGCATACACTCAGTTTTAGATAGAGACAGGGTGTCTCGAAAAATCGGGAGGCGTCATGGCAGGCTCACCGGACCGTCACGATGACGACGGCGAGGGGGCGCCGCGCTGGGTGAAGGTGTCCGTAGTGGTGGCCGTCGTGCTGATCGTGGTGTTCGTGGTCGTGCACCTGGCCGGCGGCGGCATGGCGGGGCACGGGTCGTGAGCCCGTTCCCGCCGCGGCTGCGCAAGCTCGCGCTCACCCTTCACGTCACCGCGTCGGTCGGCTGGCTGGGCGCGGTCGCGGCATTCCTCGCCCTCGCCGTCGCCGGGCTGGCCGCTAGCTCGCCCCAGACGGTGCGGGGCGCCTACCTCGCGATGGATGTGGTCGGCTGGTATGTGATCGTGCCGTTCAGCGCCGCCTGCCTACTGACCGGCCTGGTGCAGTCGGCCGGCACGGTGTGGGGGCTGCTGCGCTATTACTGGGTCATCGCGAAGCTCCTGATCACTGTGGTCGCGACCGTTTTGCTGCTGGTCCACATGCAGCCGGTCGGTCACCTCGCGGACGCGGCCGCACGGGCGGCCCTTGCGGGCGGTGAGATGGAGGGCATGCGTATCCAGCTGATCGCGGACGCGGCCGCGGCCCTGCTGGTGTTGCTCACGGCCGCGGCCTTGTCGGTGTTCAAGCCGCGCGGGATGACCCGCTACGGGCGCCGCCGCCAGCGCGAGCAGATCCCGCAGCCGCGCTGACTGGCCCCGGGCTGGTCAGCCGAGGGCGCCGAGGAGTTCGTTGCACGCCGTCTCGCAGGAGCGGCAGGCTTCGGCGCAGATGCGGCAGTGCTCGTGCATGTCCGCGTGCTGGCCGCATTCGTCGGCGCACGCCTTGCAGACCGTGGCGCACGCCTTCAGCATCGCGGCGGTGATGTTGGCGTCATAGCCGGTGTGGCGGGAGAGGACCGCGGCGGTGGCGGTGCAGATGTCGGCGCAGTCCATGTCTGTACGGATGCACTTGGCGAGGTCGCCGACCATGCCCTCGGACAGGCAGGCGTCCGCACAGGCGGTACACGCCTGGGCGCAGGCGATGCACTGCTCGATGCAGGCGGTGAGTTTGGCCTGGTCGATGTCGCCGAGGTCGGCCGGGTAGGTGGCGAGCATGTCCTTGACGGTGCTGGACATCGTCGGTGCCTCCGTTCCCCGCGGGGCCGGCGGACCGGGACGGCCGCCGTCGAAGCCCCCGGTACCTCCAGCCTCCGCCCCTGGACGCGACCGCGCCCGGCCGCACCGTGAGGTGCGGCCGGGCGCCGGTGCCGTACGGCTGTGGTCAGTGGTAGGCGTGGACGACGGCGTGGCCCTTGCCGCGGCCGATCATCAACTTGTTCACGGGCGTGGTGATCAGGAAGGCGACGGCGAAGCCGCCCAGCAGAGCCGTCCAGAACAGGGTGTCCGACAGGTGGGCGTCCATCGCGCCGGGGACCACGGCGATGATGCCGTTGTCGACGAGCTCCATCACCGCGATCGAGACGGTGTCGGCGGCCAGCGCGACCTTCACGGCCGTCTTGAAGTCCAGGCCAGCCTTGCGGACCGCGAACAGGGTGAAGGAGTAGCCGAAGACGAACGCCAGCGCGATCGCCAGGATCATCGTCTGAACGTTGCCCCACATCAGGGCGGTGCCGATGACCATGCCGAGGATCTCGCCGATGGCGCACCCGGTCAGGCAGTGCAGCGTCGCCTTCGCCGCGGCCCCCCACGTCACCCCGCCCATCTGGTGACCGGCGTGACCCGCGTGCGCCTGGTGCGCGGCGTGGTCGTGCGCGGTGCTGGTGTGGTGTGCGTTGTGGTCCATGGCCGTCATCCCCAATCCCGTCCAGTGTGACCCCGTCCCCGCGGGCTCACAACATCCACTGTATACCCCCCAGGGGTATACCTCAAGGGGTTGTCGTTCGGGCCCCTCGCCTCGCACCCGCCGAGGCGGGCGCTTACGATGCGGGCATGGAAGGTCAGGTGATGCGAGCGGTGAAGCCCTTCGGGCTGCGCTCCTACCTGCTCCTTGTTCTGGTCGTACTGGCGGGGCTGGTGGCCATGCACGGCCTGGGGCCCGCCCCCGCATCGGCCGCTACGCACGCGGGGGTCGCTTCCCACCACGTGTCGGCCGTCGGCCACGAGAAGGCGGTCGCCGACGATGCCGCGTGCCAGGACGGCTGCGTCCATGCCGGCGATCCGGCAGGCGGCGGAGGCGGCGGGCACACGGAGCACGCAGATGCGACGTGCGCGGCCACCGGCACGGTCGGCGCCCCGGTTCTGCCCGCGCCTGCGGTCCTGCCCGGCCACGCCGAAGCCCAGGCGGTCCCTGCGCACGGGGCCATCCCCGACGCCACCGCCTGCGGGCGGGCGCCGCCGTCACTGAGCGAACTGCAACTCCTGCGCATATAGGGCGGCCCCGGCATGCCCGGCCCCCAGAGGGCCGACCAGCCTCTCGGCCCCGCCCTACTTCCGCACGCCCGCCGACGCGCGCGTGCCCCACAGCAGGAGTTGCACCATGACCAGGAAGCGTTCCCTGATCCGCCGCGTCACCGCCGTGACCGCGGCCGCCACCGCCGCCCTCGTCCTCGCCGCCTGTGGCGGCAACGGCAACGGAAACGACAGCGGCTCGGCCCACAACGGGCACAACACCGCCTCCCCTTCCGCCTCCGCCCCCGCGCAGCAGGGCGACCACAACGCCGCCGACACCGCGTTTGCGCAGGGGATGATCCCCCACCACCGCCAGGCCATCGAGATGGCCGACCTCGCCACGACGCGCGCCGAGTCGGCTGAGGTGAAGAAGCTGGCCGATGAGATCAAGAAGGCCCAGGACCCGGAGATCGAGACCCTCTCCGGCTGGCTGACCTCCTGGGGCGAGAAGGTCCCCGCCGAGGATGCCGGCCACGGCGGGCACGACATGTCCGGGATGATGACGGCCGAAGAGATGAAGCAGCTCGAAGCCTCCTCGGACAAGGCGTTCGACACGGCCTTCCTGACGATGATGGTCAAGCATCACGAAGGCGCCGTCGCCATGGCCAAGACCGAGCAGGCCGACGGCACCTACCAGCCCGCCAAGGACATGGCCCAGGCGATCATCACCTCCCAGAGCGCGGAGATCGCCCGGATGAACACGCTCCTCGGGAAGAGCTGACCCGCATCAGCACACCCCGGGTGCGGGCAGCCAGCAACAGCTGCCCGCACCCGGGTCAGCCAGCCCTTCTTCCCCTTCAAGCGTTCTGGACCTCACACATGACCATCCGCTTCCGCATAGCCGCGCTCGCGGCCGCCACGGCGTCCGGCGTCCTGCTGCTGACTGCCTGCTCAACCACCGAGATCACGCCCGCACAGGGCAACGTCGGCGCAGCGAGCGACCCCGACCCGGGAACCGGGCACCTGCACGGCCTGGGCGTCGACCCGGCCGACGGCACCCTCTACGCCGCCGGGCACCTCGGCGTCTTCCGCCTCACCCCCGCAGGCGCCGTACGGATCGCCGACCGCTACCAGGACACGATGGGCTTCACCATCACCGGCCCGCGCACCTTCCTCGCCAGCGGCCACCCCTCACCCACCGACCCCGCCGCCACCTCACCGCATCTGGGACTGATCCGCAGTACCGACACCGGCCATACCTGGACCACCGTCTCCGCCGCAGGCGAAGCCGACTTCCACTCCCTCCAGCAGGCCGGCCCCACCCTCTACGGCCTCGACAGCCAGACCTCGCAGATCTGGGCCAGCACAGACGCCGGCGCCACCTGGGAGCGGCGCGCGCGGATCTCGGCCGGGGACCTCGCCGCCCACGCCGAGACGCCGCAGGAAGTGTGGGCGACCAGCCGTGACGGGCTGCTGCACAGCACCGACAGCGGCGCCACCTTCCAGCCGGTCCCAGGCACGCCGGCCCTGGCCGCCGTGGAGCTGCCGACTCCCGGGCAGCTGATCGCCCTCACCACGGACGGCAAGGTCCTCTCCGGTGGCGACGGGACCTCCTGGAAAGAACGCGGCCGCCTCCCGGGCGGCGTGCAGGGTGCCGTACTGACCGCGGCCGGCCCCGACCACCTCCTGGCCGCCGACAGCAACGACGCCGTCCACGAATCCAAGGACGGCGGCCGCACCTGGACCACCGTGCACCAAGGGGGCCACACGAACACCGGACACTGACCCGCCCGCGCTGAACGCCGCACCGGCCGTTCCGTGGTGCAGCAGGTGTAGACCCGGGATTTCTGCCCGATCAGTCCTGCACTTTCGCCTGGCCCAGCAGCCGCCTGCTCTGGCGCGCGCCCGCGATGAGCCACGCATGCCACCAGAAAGAACATGCCCGTGACATCACCCCAGCTCCTGGACTCCCGGCCCACCCACAGCCGGCCGCCCGCGCCCGCCGAAGGACGCGCCGCCCGTCGCAAACAACGCTCACACCAGGCCCGCAAGCGTTCACTGGCCGCCCGCTACCGCGGCTACGTCGGATACTTCGTCGGCGCTTGCCTGATCAGCGGCGCCGTCGTCCACCACCCGCTCGACCCTGCCCGCATCGCCCTCTACGGCGTCCTGGTCTTCCTCGCCGCCACCGTCGTCAACGAGTTCCTCCTCACCCGCGAGCGCCCCGGGCCTTCGCGGATGACGGTGGTCATCGGTGCCTCCCTGATGCTCTCGTTCGGCATCGGATGCTCAGCTGCGGCCTTCAGTACTTCGACGACTTCCCCGACCGGGTAACGGCCCTTGCCCCCCATCGGACTCCTCCTCGCCATCGCCTACGTCATCGAAGCCGCCGACACCCCTGGCAGCGCATCTTCGGCCTCGTCGGCCGGGCCGTCATGGTGGCCGCAGCCCTTGCCTTCCTCGGCCTACGGCAGGTCGCGTCCTCGATGCACGACATTCCGGCCGGCGGGCACAGCCACGGCACCGCGGAGCAGCCGGCCGCAGATGACCACGCCCCCACCAATGCCCCCACCACGGGCAGCACTCCCGGCGCGAGGGTCACGCCTGCCACCAAGCCGACCGCGAAGACGCCGCAGTCGGATCACAGCGACGGCCACGCGTACTGACCCGACACCGATGCGAGGGGGCTGCGGCGGGCCCGCCCCGCCGCAGCCCCCTCGCATCGCGTCTGGAGGGCCGAGCCCGGCGGTCCACGAAGCCGCCGACGGCTACACGGGACAGGCAATGCCCGTGCTGGACCTACCCACGTACGGGGGTATCCGACCCGCAGAAACGTGACGCCTTGCAGTTGCTCGACTACTTTGAGGGATGTGATCGGGTGCTGGCGGATTTCCCAGGAAGCAGTGCGGCGGGCCCGCAACGTCCTTCTGCCCGCACTCGTTCTGCTGATCGCGGCGCATGTGGCCGCGGGCGCACACACCCCTGCTTTCGCGGGGCCGCACACCACGGTGCTGGCCGCCGGTCCACAGCATGACCTTCGCCAGGGCCTGGTCCTGTCGGCGTTCTCCTCGGGTCCTGCGCATCAGCACGGCTCGGAAAAGCATATCGATCACGCTGTGGACAGGCCGCGCTCTGACGGAGCGAAGGCCGTGGCGATGCCTGCGGTGGCCGCAGTCGTGCTCGTCCCGATTCCCGATGAACCCTGTCCAGACCTGGCGGTCGGATGGGCGGCCTCACGTGAGGCCGGCCCGCCGGGCAGCGGCGTCGATCTCGCGCTGAACTGCGTCTGGCGGCAGTAGAAGCACGCCCGCACCCCTGACCTCCACCGGTGATCGTCCCGGGTGTGGAGGGCTGGGGTGTGCACGCGCGCCTTTCGACCTGCCTACCCCGCGCCTCCGTACACCGGCGGCGTGTAGGAGCCGTACGCACATGAACCGCCTTCCCCTGCTCGAAGACTTCGGTCCGCTCTCCCCGGCAGCTCACGCTCCGGTGCCCGTTATCGCCCGCCGGCCCGCACAGCTGGTCGGCAACACCCCGGTCCTGTGGATCGACGAGCCCTTCGCCCCGCCCGGCCGCGGCTTCTTCGCCAAGCTCGAAGGCGCGAATCCCGGCGGCATCAAAGACCGCCCGGGGCTCCACATGGTCCGCCAAGCACGCCTGCGCGGCGATCTGCTGCCTGGTGCGCCCATCGTCGAGTCCTCCAGCGGAACCCTTGGTCTCGGGCTGACGCTGGCCGGGCTGACCTACGGTCATCCGGTCACCGTCGTCTCCGATCCGGGCATGGAGCCAGCCGTGGTCCGCCTGCTCACGGCGCTCGGCGCGTACGTCGACCAGGTCGAAACTCCGCATCCGACGGGCGGCTGGCAGGAGGCCCGCCGGGAGAGGGTCGCCGAACTCCTGACCGCAGCTCCTGGCGCGTACTGCCCGGATCAGTACAGCAACCCGGACAACGTCGGCGCCTACCGGCCGCTGGCCGCCGAGCTGATCGCGCAACTGGGCCGGATCGATGTCCTGGTCACGGCGGTCGGCACCGGCGGCCACTCCGCCGGGATCGCGGCGGGACTGCGGGAGCACTCGCCCGGACTTCGGCTGATCGGCGTGGACTCCATCAACTCGGCGATCTTCGGCCAGCCCGCAGGTCCGCGGCTGATGCGCGGGCTCGGCTCCAGCATTCACCCCGCCAACGTCGACTACAAGGCCTTCGCCGAGGTCCACTGGGTGGCCCCGGGCGAAGCGGTATGGGCCTGCCGCCGCCTGGCCCGCAGGCACTACGCCTCGGGCGGCTGGAGCGTGGGCGCGGTCGCGCTCGTCGCAGGATGGGCAGCAAGGACCATGCCGCCCGGAACCCGGATCGCAGCCGTGTTCCCCGACGGACCGCACCGCTACCTGGAGACCGTCTACAACGACGCCTGGTGCGCGGAACAGGGCATTCTCGGCGCAGAGCCCGCGGCGGAGCCCGAGGAAATCGCGGCCCCGGATGCGTGCACGGTGACGGGCTGGACCCGGTCCACTCAGGTCCGCGACCCGCTCGGCCGGAAGCCCGGACCCCGCGCGATCCGTACCGCGGGCGCCCGGTGAAGGCGCTGCGGGCGCAGGTCGCCTCCTTCGACCCGAGCGTGCGGTTGTTGATGGCCAACCAGTTCGCCATCAACCTGGGCTTCTACATGCTGATGCCCTACCTCGCCGACCATCTCGCCCACGGACTCGGTTTGGCCGCCTGGGCCGTCGGCCTGGTCCTCGGCGTACGGAACCTGTCCCAGCAGGGAATGTTCCTGGTCGGCGGAACCCTCGCCGACCGCTACGGCTGCAAGCCGATGATCCTCGCCGGATGCGGCCTGCGCACGGTGGCCTTCGCACTGCTGGGGATGGTGCAGTCGCTGCCCGCGCTGATCGTCGCCTCGGCGCTCACCGGGCTGGCCGGGGCCCTGTTCAACCCGGCGGTGCGGGCTTACCTGGCGGCCGAGGCCGGTGAGGAGCGCCGGGTGGAGGCGTTCGCCGCGTTCAACGTTTTTTACCAGGCCGGCATCCTCATCGGCCCGCTGGCCGGGCTCGCGTTGCTGGCCTGGGACTTCAGGGCGGTGTGTGCGGCCTCGGCGGTCATCTTCGGCGCCTTGGCCCTGCTCCAGGCGCGGGCGCTGCCCACCCGTCCACCGTCCGACCGTAGTGCGGAGTCGGCGTGGCGGGCGGTGCTCGCGGACTGGCGGTCCATCGCCGCGAACCGGCCGTTCCTGCTGTTCGCCGCGGCCATGTCCGGCTCGTACGTCCTGGCTTTCCAGGTGTACCTGGCCCTGCCGCTACGGGCCCGGGAACTGTTCGGCCCGCAGACCGGCCTCGTCACGGGAGCCGTGTTCGCCGTGTCGGCCCTCGCAGCCCTGTCCGGGCAGCTCAAGCTGACGGCCTGGGCCAAGCGCACCCTGAGCGGGCCCCGGGCGATCGTCTGGGGGCTGGCCGTCATGGGCGCGGCGTTCCTGCCGCTGCTGCCCGGCCCGCATGAGGGGGCTGTCGGCCTTGCGGTGGGGGTGGCTGGGCTTGCGCTGTGCGCGGCACTGTTGGCGTGGGGCGGTGCCCTGCTCTACCCCTTCGAGATGGACACGGTCGTACGCCTTGCGGGGGACCGGCTGGTCGCCACCTACTACGGCGCCTACAACACCGCCTCCGGCATCGCCATCGCGGCGGGCAACCTCGCGGTGGGGGCAATGTTCGACACCGGGCTGCCGTGGCTGCCGTGGGTTGTCCTGGCCGCGACCGGCGCGGGTTGTGCGGGGGCCGTAGCGGCCCTGGAGCGCGGCGGGCACCTGCGGGCACCGGGCTGGCAGGCCGCACTCACTGGCTGAGGTGCAATACGGCGGGGAGCACCGCACGGTGCGGTGCTCCCTGGGTCGGTGCCGTTCGTCAGCGGGCGGAGTGCACCAGCTGCAGGCGTCCGTCCGCGTTCCGCCCGCGTCGCCTTCAATCGGACCGGCCATGGGCCCGCGTGGCAGTGGAGGCGGCACAACCTGCCGGAGTTCGATTCCCTCACCCTGCAATCGCCCTCACTTCGCTCTTACATACCCCCCATGGGTATGCTACGTTGCTCCGCGAAGGTACCCCCTAGGGGTATGATGCAGAGAAGGGTCAGGGCAATGTCAACCGTCAATCCCCGGCGCTGGTGGGCACTTGCCGTGCTTGCCGCCGCGCAGTTCATGGTCATCATGGACACCTCCATCATCGGAGTCGCACTCCCCGAGATGCAGAAGGACCTCGGCTTCTCGCAGGGCGAGCTGCAGTGGGTCTTCAACGCCTACGTCATCGTGTTCGGCGGATTACTCCTGCTCGGCGGTCGTCTCTCCGACCTCGTCGGAGCTCGCAAGATCTTCGCCGCCGGATGGGCGACCATGATCGTCGGTTCGATCGTCGCGGCCGCCGCGCAGACAGCTACGGTCGAGATCGTGGGCCGTGCCGTCCAGGGCATTGGCGGCGCGCTGATCGCACCCGCCGCCATGACCCTGCTGATGATGCTCTTCATGCACGACCCCAAGGAGCTCGGCAAGGCGATGGCGCTGTACGGCGCCGCTGCTCCCGCCGGCGGTACTGCGGGTGTATTCCTCGGTGGTGTCTTCACCGAGTGGATGAGTTGGCAGTGGGTTTTCATCATCTACATCCCGATCGGTCTCGCGACCCTCGCCGCCACCAAGCTGCTGCCGGACGTTGCGTCCCGACGCGGTTCTGTGGATGTCCTGGGTGCGGTCGCCGTCACTGCGGGTCTCGCGCTCGCCGTGTTCGCTGTCGTCCGGGCGCCCGAGGTGGGCTGGGGCTCCACCGCCACAGTCCTGGAGCTGATCGGTGCGGCCGTTCTGCTCGCCGCCTTCTTCGTGATTCAGAAGTCCATCCGTGAGCCGCTCATGCCGCTCAGCGTCTGGCGGGTCCCGCGTCTCGGCTCGGCCAACCTCGCGATGACGCTGCTCGGTGCGGCGTGGATCCCGATGTGGTACTTCCTCAACCTGTATCTGCAGCAGGTCCTCAACTACGGCGCATTCGCGTCCGGCGCCGCCCTGCTCCCCATGACCGTCCTGTTGATGATCTTCATGACGGCGATTACCGCACGCCTCATGGGCAAGTTCGGTGCGAAGCCGCTGATCGTCGCCGGCCTCTTGGCCCTCGCCGCAGGCCTGGTCTGGCTGTCGGCGGTGGAGCCGACTGGCACCTTCCTGGTCGATGTCCTCCCGGCCTCGCTCGTCGCCGCGCTCGGCATGGCGCTCGCCTACATCCCTGCGATGATCGCCGCCATGTCCGGAGCTCCCCAGGAGCAGGCAGGTCTGGCCTCGGGCATCGTCAACACCACGTACAACGTGGGCTCGGCCCTCGGCCTTGCCGCTCTGACCGCTCTTGCCACCACGCAGGGGGCCGGTGAGCTCGGCAACCTGCCCGCCCTCACCGACGGCTTCAGTGCCGCGTTCCTCGGTGCCGCCGCCATCGCGGCCGCTGGCGCCGTGATCACTCTTCTCGTCATGAAGGGAGACAAGGCTGCGGCGACCGCAGCCGCCCCCGCGCCGCAAAGCGAGACCGCCGGGGTGTGACGTACGGGCTCGTCCGTACTCGACAAGGGGTCGCCCGATGTCCTCCCAGGACATCGGGCGACCCCTTGTCTGCTCCCCGTACCTGACGCAGACGGCCGGACGGACCGGCCCATCAGACAGGAGACCCCATGGAAGACAAAGACATCCGAACCCGTGCCGTGCATGTGATCAATCGGCCTTTGCCGCACGGCAGTTGGCCGCTCTCCGTACCCCTGGTGCAATCGTCCGCCTTCGCCTTCGACTCCGCGAGCGAGCTGGCCGAAGCCATGGCTAGCCCCGACGGCCAGTACGTCTACAGCCGCCGCGGCAATCCCACCGTCCGCGCCCTGGAGCACACCCTCGCGGACTTGGAGGGCGGGGCTTCGGCCATAGCCTTCGCCTCGGGCATGGGAGCCATCAGTGGCGTCCTGCTGGCGCTGCTACGCCCCGGCGATCACGTGATCGCGCAGCGGTGTTTGTACGGAGGGACACACGCCGCCCTAACTGACCTGGCGGACCGCTACGGCGTGGACGTCACGTACATCAGCGGTGACGAGGTGGCCGAGTTCGAGGCGGCCGCAGGACCCCGGACCCGGCTGCTCCTGCTGGAGACCATCGCGAACCCGACGGGCCAAGTCCCTGACCTGCCAGGGCTGCTGGCTGCGGCCCGGCGCCGGGGAGTCGTCAGCGCCGTGGACAACTCCCTCGCGTCGCCCGTCCTGTGCCGGCCCATCGAACTCGGCGCCGACATCGTGCTCCACTCCACGACCAAATATCTGGCCGGACACTCCGACGTCCTCGGGGGCGCAGCCATCTTCGCGGATGACGGACTGCGGCAGGAGATATGGCCGCGGACAGTCGAACTCGGGGCTAGCGCCGACCCGTTCGCCGCCTGGCTGACCCTGCGCGGGATCCCGACGCTGCCCCTGCGGATGCGGGAGCACTGCGCCAATGCCGAAGTCCTGTCTGCGCGGCTGGCTGCTCATCCCACAGTCACGGCCGTCCACTGGCCCTGGCTCCCCGCCCACCCCTCGTACGCCACCGCCCGTAAGGCGCTCTCCGGCGGGGGAGGGTTGCTCTCCTTCGAACTGGCCGGCGGCCGGGAGGCGGGGCGGGTGTTCGTGGAGGGAGTGCGGGTGGCACGGCTCGCGCTGTCCCTGGGTGGCGTGGAGACGCTGGTGACGCATCCGGCCAGTACCTCCCATCGAGAGCTGGGTGAGGAGGCGTTGGCGGCGGCCGGTATCGGATCGGGTCTGGTGCGGATGTCGGTCGGTATCGAGGACCCCGACGACCTGTGGAGGGACATCGAACAGGCTCTATCCAAGCTTCTTTTGGCTTGACAAAATAAATGAACGATTCGTAGATTGGTTCACGCCAAGGAAACACTGCTCTACGTCAAGGGGGGCGCGTGATGCGCTACTTCGAGGACTTCCGGACCGGTGATGTCCACGAGCTGGGCACGATCACCGTCACCGCCGAGGAGGTGCTGGAGTTCGGAAAGCGCTTCGATCCGCAGCCCTTCCACACGGACCCGGAGCTCGCCGCCCGGTCGCCGTTCGGCGGTCTGATCGCCAGCGGCTGGCACACCGCCTCGATGTTCATGCGGCGCTACGTGGACGGGTTGCTGGTCCACAGTGCGTGCACCGGCTCCCCGGGGGTCGACGAGATCCGCTACGTGCGCCCCGTCCGCCCGGGAGACGTCCTCGCCGCCCGAGTGGAGATCCTCGGGTCCCGCCCGTCACCGTTCAACCCGACCACCGGCATCGTGCAGCCCAAGTGCCTGCTGGTCGACGGCGACGGGGCGGTCGTCTTCAGCATGATCCTGCACAGCATCTTCCAGCGCCGGCCCGCCGGTCCCGACGCCTCGCGCTCCGGGACGAAGTCCGCGGCAGACGACCCGGTCGCCTGCGTGCGATCCGTGGCTTGACCGCGCCGGACCGGGGCCCCTTGCGGATTCCATAACTGCTTGTACCCATCTCACCCGATGTGAAGGGAGACCTCCTGTGGAGGCCGTATCCCGCACCGCCCAGTGGACCGCCGCAGCGCGAGCCCTGGAGACCGACCGCGAGGACCGGCTGTTCGCCGATCCCTACGCGCGCACCGTCGCCGACACGATCGGCTTCGAACTTCTGGAGCGCTACGCAGGGGCGGGCACCGTGCCGTTCCTCGCCATCCGCACCACCTACCTGGACCGGGCGATCGTCCGGGCCGTCGAGGAACACGGCATCCGCCAGGTCGTGTTCCTCGCCGCGGGCATGGACACCCGGTTCTACCGGCTCCCGTGGCCCGACGGCGTGACCGTCTACGAGCTGGACCGCCCCGCGCTCCTGGAGGCGAAGGCGCAGATGCTCGCCGATGAACCCGCCCCCGCCGGACGCACCCGCGTCACCGTACCGGTGGACCTCACGCAGGACTGGACCGGTCCGCTCAAGGAGGCCGGCTGGCGCAGTGACGAGCCGGTGTTGTGGGTGGTCGAAGGGCTCCTCTTCTTCCTCCCGGAAGGCGCCGTGCGCAACCTGATCTCGACGCTGGCCGCCCACTCCGCGCCCGGCTCGGTGCTGCTCGGAGACGTCATCAGCCGGGCCGCGCTGGACAACCCGCTCTCCCGCCCCTTCCTCAAGTGCCTGAAGGAAGACGGCAACCCGTGGCTGTTCGGCACTGAGACCCCCGAGCAGCTCCTCGCCGACTGCGGCTGGGACGTGCGCGAGGTCCGACAGCCGGGAGAACCGGGCGCCGACTTCGGCCGCTGGCCGTACCCGGTTCCGGCTCGCAGCGTTCCGGGCGTTCCCCGTTCCTTCCTGTTCACGTGTGACCTTCCGACCTCCGAGGCGGCGGCGGCATGAGCGGCACGCACGAGTTCCACCAACGGGTCATCAGCGATGCCGGAGCCGCCGTACGGGGGCTCACCGTCGCCCTCGGCGAACGGCTCGGCCTGTACCGCGCGCTGGCCGAGGCCGGCCCCCTCACCGCGGCCGGGCTCGCCGAGCGCACCGGCATCGCCAAGCGGTACGCGGAGGAGTGGCTGCACGCACAGCTGAGCGCCGGGTACGTCGAGCGCCACCCGAGCGCCGATACGTACACGCTCCCCGCCGACCACGTGGCCGTACTGGCCGACCCGAAAGCCGTCACGTTCGCCGCGGGCTTCTTCACCGCCCTCAAGGCGCTGTACGCCACCGAGGACCTGCTCGTCGACGCGTACCGTTCCGGCGACGGCGTCGGCTGGGCGGAACACG
Organism: Streptomyces sp. NBC_00335; assembly: GCF_036127095.1. Lineage (GTDB taxonomy): Bacteria > Actinomycetota > Actinomycetes > Streptomycetales > Streptomycetaceae > Streptomyces. Next base: position 2,044,716 of record NZ_CP108006.1, on the reverse strand, counting down.
ACCCGGCACTGGACACCGGGATGGGCAGCTTCTTCCAGCCCACCTACGAGCACCGGCTCGTCCCCGACTGGCTGCCCGCCCTGCACGGGGTCACCAGCAAGCTGGCAGCCGGCGGCACCGTCGCCGACGTCGGGTGCGGCGTCGGGCACACCACGCTGCTCATCGCGAAGGCGTTCCCCCAGGCGACCGTGCACGGCTTCGACTACTCCGAGGAAGCCATCTCCATCGCCCGGCAGCTTGCCGAGGAGGCCGGACTCTCCGACCGCGTCGTCTTCGACGTCGCCGCGGCCGACGACTACCCCGGCTCCGGCTACGACCTGGTCACCTTCTTCAACGCCCTGCACGACATGGGAGACCCGGTCGCCGCCGCGCAGCACGTACACAAGTCCCTGGACGGAGAAGGGACGTGGATGCTCGTCGAGTCGAACGTCTCGCCCGCGGACATCGACACGCAGACGCCCGCCGCCCGCATGTTCATGGCGCTGTCGGCCGTGATGTGCCTGCCCGTGGCCGTCGCCCAGCGCGGTCCTCACGCGCTCGGCAACCACTCCGGCGAGAAGGCGTTCCGCGCCATCGCGGAGGAGGCCGGCTTCACCCGCTGGCGGCGCGCGACCGAGACCCCGGTCAACGCCGTTTACGAAGTCCGGCCCTGAGCCTTCGCTCGCCGCAACCCACCACACACCGAGGGAGTCTCCATGGGCATCGCCGCCCCCCTGCCCGTCACTGATCGCTTCCTGGAAGTCCTGGAACGGCTGAGCTCGCGCTCCATCGAGGAGTACTACAACCCCTACCAGCAGTTCGACTGGCCCGAGAAGCTCGAAGAGGGCCAGCTGTGGATGACCCCCGAGCTGCTCACCGTCTACGGCACGCCCTTCTACGAGGAGCTCGGCGAGGAGACCATTCACCGCCTTTCCAAGTGGGAGAGCATCAACTTCTACAGCCTCAACGTGCACGGCATCCGTGAGCTGCTCATCGAGGTGGTCGGCCGGATACACATGCCCGGCTTCGAAGTCCCCTCCGACTTCTTCCACCACTTCATCGGCGAAGAAAACGAACACATGTGGTTCTTCGCCGAGTTCTGCCGCCGCTACGGCGACAAGATCTACGGCTCGACCGCCATGCGCGCCGACTCCGCGTGGGAGCCGGAGGTGGACAACTTCCTGGTCTTCGCCCGGATCCTGTTCTTCGAGGAGCTCGTCGACCACTACAACATGCGGATGGCGCAGGACGAGTCCCTGTGTCACACCATCCGCGAGGTCAACCGCATCCACCACCAAGACGAGTCCCGGCACATCGCCTTCGGGCGGGAGCTGGTCTCCCTGCTGTTCAAGCGGATGAAGGACACCGTCTCTGCCCAGCGGCTCGCCGAGGTGGAGGCGTACCTCAAGCGGTACGTCGTCTACAGCGTCAACTCCCTTTACAACCCGCACGTCTACCGCGACGCCGGCATCGCCGACCCGCTGGCCCTGCGCAATGCGCTGGTCGCCGACGAGGGCCGCCGTCCGTACGAGCGCAAGGCCATCCGCAAGCCGCTCGGCTTCTTCCTGAAGACCGGAATCTTCACCGACGACGTACTGCCCGTCGTCTGAACGAACCGTCCGTCGTCCGAGAGGTGACTCCACCATGACCGTTACAACAACCCCTGCGAGCGTCGGGGAATCGAGGGGCCTGCCGTCCCTCGGTCCCGAGGGAACCGCCCTGCTGCGGCTCCTCGACGACACCTTCGAGGGCTGGGGTGTGAGCGCGGGCGCCCGCCCGATGACCATGCCTCCGCTGCTGCCGGCCGCCGACCTGGCCCGGCTCGACTACTACGACAACTTCCCTCACCAGGCCGTCGTCGCCGCCCCGCTCGACCTGTCCGCACGGGAGACCGACGAGTTCTGTACGGACAGCGGTTGCTTCCCCTGCACCGCCCTCCAGCCGGCGGCCCTCGGACTCCCCTCCGCGTCCTGCTACGCCGTCTACATCGACCACCAGGGTCGCCAGGTCGCGGACGACACCCTGATCACCGTCGTCGGCTGGTGCTTCCGCAAGGAGGAGCACTACGAGGGCCTGCGCCGGCAACTCGGTTTCCGCATGCGGGAGGTGGTCGCGATCGGGACCCGCGAGCACGCAGAGTCCCACCTCACCCGCTTCACCTCGCGCATCCAGGCCTTCGCCGAGGCGCTGGACCTGCCTCTGCGCAAGGAGGCCGCCTGCGACCCGTTCTTCGACAAGGGCAGCTCGAAGGCGGTGCTCCAGCGCCTCACCCCGGTCAAGCACGAGTTCCTGTACGAGGACCTGGCGATCGCCTCGGTCAACACCCACCGCAACTTCTTCGGAGACCGCTGCGAGATCACGCTGGAGTCGAGCGGCAGCCCGGCCTTCACCAGCTGCGCCGCGTTCGGCCTCGAACGCTGGCTGTCCGCGCTGACCAGGCGCCACGGCAGCTGGGAGGCGGCGACCGAGGCCGTCCTGCGCGCGAACGCGGCCGGGCCGGCGATCTGACGTGCCGACCCGACCCGTCGCCCCGCCGGCGGGCGGCCTGGGCTGGGCGAATCTAGGCATGGACATCGTGTCCGTCACCCGTGTCCGCCGACTGCTCGCCGAGTACGGCGAGGACTTCTTCGAGCGGATGCTCACCCCAGGCGAACTCGCCGACTGCGGAACGGCCTCCGGGCTCGACGTACTGAGTCTGTGCGGCCGGATAGCGGCCAAGGAGGCAGCCTTCAAGACCCTCCGCGTCCGGGGCAAATTCCTCCCCTGGCTCGACATCGTCGTTCGGCGTTCCGAAGGGGGCTGGCCCCTCGTCGAGCTCCGCCGGGGCGCGGCCGAGATGGCCGCGGAGTCCGGCATCGCCGAGATCACCGTGTCCATCAGCCATGACGTGGACTACGCGGTAGCCGTGGCTGCCCCGGTGCTCCATGCCGGCTCGGCGGGCTACCCCCTCACGCCGGGCCTTCCGGACCCAGCCGGTGCTCTCAGCGTCGCCCGCGCAACCAACACCTCATCCATACAAAGCACTTCAAGGAGAACAACCATGTCCGACGGTCTGCAGCAGGTGAAGAACTGGCTCCTCGCCCGTCACACGGAGCGTGACGACATCGCCTCCGACCTGGACCTCATCGAGAACCGGCTCATCGACTCGCTGTCCTTCGTGGAGTTCGTCTTCCTGCTGGAGCAGCAGAGCGGTCGGTCCATCCAGATGGAGGCCCTGGAAGTGGACGAGATCCGCACCCTCGCCGCCATCGAGTCGCACTTCTTCCCGGTCGAGGTGGGGCAGGCATGAGCAAGCGGCTGTTCACCTCAGAGTCGGTGACCGAGGGGCATCCCGACAAGATCGCCGACCGGATCAGTGACACGATCCTCGACGCGCTGCTCCGTGAGGACCCCACCTCGCGGGTGGCTGTGGAGACCCTGATCACCACCGGCCTGGTCCACATAGCCGGCGAGGTGACGACCAAGGCCTATGCCCCCATAGCCGCCCTCGTTCGTGAGGCCATTCTCGACATCGGCTACGACTCCTCGAAGAAGGGCTTCGACGGTGCCTCCTGCGGGGTGTCGGTGTCCATCGGGGCGCAGTCACCCGACATCGCCCAGGGCGTCGACACCGCATTCGAGAAGCGTGTCGGAGGCGCGGGGCCGAGTGACGAGCTCGACAAGCAGGGAGCGGGCGACCAAGGCCTGATGTTCGGCTACGCCTGTGACGAGACGCCCGAGCTGATGCCGCTGCCGATCCACATCGCGCACCGGCTCTCGCGCCGGCTGTCCGAGGTCCGCAAGGATGGGGTCATCCCTTACCTGCGCCCCGACGGCAAGACGCAGGTCACCATCGAGTACGACGGCGATCAGGCGGTGCGCCTGGACACGGTGGTGGTCTCCTCCCAGCACGCAGCCGACGTCGACCTCGACGCACTGCTGGCCCCGGACATCCGTGAGTTCGTCGTGGAGTACGTGCTGAACCAGCTCGTCGAGGACGGCATCAAGCTGGAGACCGAGGGTTACCGACTACTGGTGAACCCGACCGGGCGCTTCGAGATCGGCGGCCCGATGGGCGACGCCGGCCTGACCGGTCGCAAGATCATCATCGACACGTACGGCGGGATGGCGCGTCACGGTGGCGGCGCCTTCTCGGGCAAGGACCCGTCCAAGGTCGACCGTTCCGCCGCGTACGCGATGCGCTGGGTGGCGAAGAACGTGGTCGCCGCGGGCCTGGCCTCGCGCTGCGAGGTCCAGGTCGCGTACGCCATCGGCAAGGCCGAGCCCGTCGGCCTCTTCGTCGAGACCTTCGGCACGGGAACACTGCCGGACGAGCGCATCCAGGAAGCCGTGTCGAGTGTCTTCGATCTTCGGCCGGCCGCGATCATCCGCGATCTGGACCTGCTGCGCCCGATCTACGCCCAGACCGCCGCGTACGGCCACTTTGGCCGTGAGCTGCCGGACTTCACCTGGGAACGCACCGACCGCGTGGACGCCCTTCGCCGGGCCGTTGGGGTCTGACATGCGCATCGTTGTGACGGGATCCATTGCGACCGACCATCTGATGACCTTTCCCGGCCGGTTCGCCGAGCAGCTGCTCGCGGACCGGTTGGACCGGATATCCCTGTCGTTCCTCGCCGACAACCTGGAATTCCGACGCGGCGGAGTAGCGGCCAACATATCGTTCGGTCTGGGAACGCTGGGACTGCGGCCTGTCCTGGTGGGCTCTGTGGGTCGAGACTTCGATCCGTACCGGGTGTGGCTCAAGGAGCACGGCGTCGACACCGACTCCGTTCGGGTCAGCGAGACGTGCCAGACCGCGCGTTTCGTCTGCACCACCGACCGGGACCAGAACCAGATCGCGACGTTCTACGAGGGGGCCATGGTAGAGGCCCGCGAGATCGATCTGAGCGACGTCGTCGCACGGGCCGGTCGCCCCGACTTGGTGCTGATCTCGCCCGACGACCCCGAGGCCATGCTCCGCCATACGCGGACCTGCCGTGAGCTGGGCATCCCCTTCGCTGCGGACCCGTCCCAGCAGCTGGCGCGACTGGAGCGGCCGCAGGTTCGGGAGCTGGTGGACGGTGCGAGCCGGCTGTTCACCAACGAGTACGAAGCAGCCTTGCTGTGCGAGAAGTCCGGGCTCACCGAGGAGCAGGTCCTGCGGCGGGTCGGCTCCTGGGTGACCACCCACGGCGAGGGTGGCGTACGAATCCAAACTGCGGGCACCACGCCGCTGACCGTGCACGCGGTCGAGGTCGAGGAAGTCGTCGACCCCACCGGTGTCGGCGACGCGTTCCGAGCCGGGTTCCTCGCCGCAACGGCGTGGGGTGTGTCCGAGCGGAGCGCGGCTCAGCTGGGCTGTGCGGTCGCTGCGACCGTCCTCGCATCCGTGGGTACGCAGGAGTACCGGTTGTCCGGCGAATCGTTGCTCACCCTGCTCGGCATGGGGTACGGCTGCCGGTACGAGACGGAGCTGACCGCACACCTCCGGGAGTTGGGATGAGACGGTCTCTGAGGGAGGAGCTGGCGCAGCGGGTCGTGGTGGCCGACGGGGCGATGGGAACGATGCTCCAGGCCGCCGATCCGACGCTCGACGACTTCATGGGTCTCGAGGGCTGCAACGAGATCCTCAATGTCACCCGGCCCGACATCGTCCGGTCGGTCCATGACGAGTACTACGCGGTGGGTGTGGACTGCGTCGAGACCAACACCTTCGGGGCCAACCTCTCCGCACTCGCCGAGTACGGCGTGGAGGGCCGGGTCTATGACCTGTCCGAGGCCGGAGCGCGCATCGCCCGCGAAGCCGCGGATGCGTTCACGGCGAAAGATGGACGGCCCCGCTGGGTCCTGGGCTCCATGGGCCCCGGCACCAAGCTGCCCACGCTCAAGCATGTCGCGTACGAGCCCTTACGCGAGGCGTACCAGGAGAACGCCGAGGGTCTGATCCGAGGCGGCGCAGACGCGCTGTTGGTCGAAACCTCACAGGACCTCCTCCAGGCGAAGGCGGCCGTCATCGGCGCCCGCCGGGCGCTGGAGTGGTGCGGAATGGGCGACCTGCCTCTCATGGTGCAGGTGACGGTTGAGGCGACCGGCACGATGTTGCTGGGTTCGGAGATCGGCGCGGCGCTCACGGCCTTGGAGCCGTTGGGTATTGACATGATCGGCCTGAACTGCGCCACCGGCCCCGCCGAGATGAGCGAGCACCTGCGCTACCTCGCGCGCAACTCCCGCATCCCGCTCTCCTGCATGCCCAACGCGGGCCTGCCGGTCCTCGGCAAGAACGGCGCCCACTACCCGCTGTCCGCGAGCGAGCTCGCCGACGCCCAGGAGACCTTCGTCCGCGAGTACGGCCTCTCCCTGGTCGGCGGCTGCTGCGGCACCACCCCCGAGCACCTGCGCCAGGTCGTGGAGCGCGTCCGCGGCCTGAACCCGGCCGCCCGCGACCCGCGCCCCGAGCCCGGCGCCTCCTCGCTCTACCAGACCGTCCCCTTCCGCCAGGACGTCTCGTACATGGCGATCGGCGAGCGTACGAACGCGAACGGGTCGAAGAAGTTCCGCGAAGCCATGCTGGCAGCCCGTTGGGACGACTGTGTGGAGATGGTCCGCGACCAGATCCGCGAGGGCGCACACATGCTGGACCTGTGCGTGGACTACGTCGGCCGCGACGGCGTCGCCGACATGCAGGAGCTCGCCGGACGCTTCGCGACCGCCTCCACCCTGCCGATCGTGCTGGACTCCACCGAGGTCCCCGTCCTGCGGGCCGGCCTGGAGAAGCTCGGTGGGCGCGCCGTCATCAACTCGGTGAACTACGAGGACGGCGACGGGCCCGAGTCCCGCTTCGCGAAGGTCACCGCCCTCGCCCAGGAGCACGGCGCCGCGCTGATCGCGCTGACCATCGACGAGGAGGGCCAGGCCCGCACCGTCGAGCACAAGGTCGCCATCGCCCAGCGCCTCATCGAGGACCTCACCGGGAACTGGGGGATCCTCGAGTCGGACATCCTCATCGACACCCTGACCTTCACCATCTGCACCGGTCAGGAGGAGTCCCGCAAGGACGGCATCGCCACGATCGAGTCGATCCGCGAGCTCAAGCGCCGCCACCCGGACGTCCAGACGACCCTGGGACTGTCGAACATATCCTTCGGCCTCAACCCGGCCGCCCGCATCGTCCTCAACTCGGTCTTCCTCGACGAATGCGTCAAAGCCGGCCTCGACTCCGCGATCGTGCACGCCAGCAAGATCCTGCCGATCGCCCGCCTGGACGAGGAACAGGTCAAGGTCGCCCTCGACCTGATCCATGACCGGCGGGCGGAGGGTTACGACCCGCTGCAGAAGCTGATGGCCCTGTTCGAGGGCGTGAATACGAAGTCGATGAAGGACGGGCGGGCGCAGGAGCTGCTGGCGCTGCCGTTGGACGAGCGCCTGCAGCGCCGGATCATCGACGGTGAGAAGAACGGTCTGGAGGCGGACCTCGACGAGGCCCTGGAGACGCGGCCGGCGCTGGAGATCGTCAACGACACCCTCCTGGAGGGCATGAAGGTCGTCGGTGAGCTGTTCGGCTCCGGCCAGATGCAGCTCCCCTTCGTCCTGCAGTCCGCCGAGGTCATGAAGACCGCGGTGGCCCACCTGGAACCGCACATGGAGAAGAGCGACGACGAGGGCAAGGGCACCATCGTCCTGGCCACCGTCCGCGGCGACGTCCACGACATCGGCAAGAACCTCGTCGACATCATCCTGACCAACAACGGCTACAACGTGGTCAACATCGGCATCAAGCAGCCGGTCTCCGCGATCCTCGAAGCCGCACAGGAACATAAGGCCGACGTCATCGGCATGTCCGGCCTGCTGGTCAAGTCCACGGTGATCATGAAGGAGAACCTGGAGGAGCTCAACCAGCGCAAGCTGGCGGCCGACTACCCGGTCATCCTCGGCGGCGCCGCCCTCACCCGCGCCTACGTCGAACAGGACCTCCACGAGATCTACGAGGGCGAGGTCCGCTACGCCCGCGACGCCTTCGAGGGCCTGCGCCTCATGGACGCCCTCATGGGAGTCAAACGCGGCGTCCCCGGAGCGAGCCTGCCCCCGCTCAAGCAGCGCCGGGTGAAGTCCGCGGCCACCACCGCGCTCATGGCGCCCGGGCCCGAAGCCCCCTCCCGCTCCGACGTGACCACCGACAACGCCGTGCCCACCCCGCCGTTCTGGGGCAGCCGCGTCGTCAAGGGCATCCCGCTCAAGGACTACGCCTCCTGGCTCGACGAGGACGCCCTCTTCAAGGGCCAGTGGGGCCTCAAGCAGGCCCGCGGCGGACCTTCGTACGAGGAGCTGGTGGAGAGCGAGGGCCGGCCCCGGCTGCGCGGTCTGCTCGACCGCCTCCAGACGGAGAACCTGCTGGAAGCCGCCGTGGTCCACGGCTACTACCCGTGCGTCTCCAAGGGCGACGACCTGATCATCCTCGACGACGTGGGCGCGGAACTGACCCGCTTCTCCTTTCCCCGGCAGCCCCGCGGAAGGTTCCTGTGCCTGTCGGACTTCTTCAAGTCCGAGGAGTCCGGCGAGGTCGACGTGATCTGCCTGCAGATCGTCACCGTCGGATCGAGGATCGGCGAGGCCACGGCCAAGCTGTTCGAGTCCGATTCCTACCGCGACTACCTGGAGCTCCACGGCCTCTCCGTGCAGCTGGCGGAGGCCCTCGCCGAGTACTGGCACGCGCGGGTACGCGCCGAGCTGGGCATCTCGGGACAGGACCCGCGCTCGCTCGACGGGATGCTGCGCACCGAGTACCAGGGCTGCCGCTACTCCTTCGGCTATCCAGCCTGTCCCGATCTGGAGGACCGCGCGAAGATCGCCGAGCTCCTGAAGCCCGAGCGGATCGGCGTCCACCTCTCCGAGGAGTTCCAGCTCCACCCGGAGCAGTCCACCGACGCCATCGTTGTCCACCATCCCGAGGCCAGCTACTTCAATGCCGGGGGCCGCCGGTGAACCACGTACCGGCCCCCGCGGCCCATTGCACCGACCGAAGTACAAGGAGCGTTCTTCATGCCTGCTGAATTCACCGATTTCAAGGTCGCAGACCTTTCCCTCGCCGCCTTCGGGCGCAAGGAGATCACCCTCGCCGAGCACGAGATGCCGGGTCTGATGTCGATCCGCCGGGAGTACGCGGCCACCCAGCCGCTGGCCGGGGCCCGGATCACCGGCTCCCTGCACATGACAGTGCAGACGGCCGTGCTCATCGAGACGCTCGTCGCCCTGGGCGCGGACGTCCGCTGGGTCTCGTGCAACATCTTCTCCACCCAGGACCACGCGGCGGCCGCCGTAGCCGCCGCCGGCATCCCGGTCTTCGCCTGGAAGGGCGAGACGCTGGAGGAGTACTGGTGGTGCACCGAGCAGGCGCTGACCTGGCCCGACGCCGCCGGTCCCAACATGATCCTGGACGACGGCGGTGACGCCACCCTGTTGGTCCACAAGGGTGTCGAGTTTGAGAAGGCCGGAAGCATCCCCGACCCTTCGACCGCCGAGAACGACGAGCTGCGCGTCGTCCTGGAGCTGCTGCACCGCACGTCCCTGAAGTGGACCGAGCTGGCCTCGGAGATCCGTGGCGTCACCGAGGAGACCACGACGGGCGTCCACCGCCTCTACGAGATGCAGCAGGCTGGCGCGCTGTTGTTCCCGGCGATCAACGTGAACGACGCCGTGACGAAGTCGAAGTTCGACAACAAGTACGGCTGCCGCCACTCGCTGATCGACGGCATCAACCGCGCCACGGACGTCCTGATAGGCGGCAAGGTCGCGGTCGTCTGCGGCTACGGTGACGTCGGCAAGGGCTCCGCGGAGTCCCTGCGTGGCCAGGGTGCCCGCGTGATCGTCACCGAGATCGACCCGATCTGCGCCCTGCAGGCCGCGATGGACGGCTACCAGGTCGCCACGCTCGACGACGTGGTTGAGATCGCCGACATCTTCATCACGACGACCGGCAACAAGGACATCATCATGGCCGCCGACATGGCCAAGATGAAGCACCAGGCCATCGTGGGCAACATCGGCCACTTCGACAACGAGATCGACATGGCCGGTCTCGCGAAGATCGAGGGCATCGTCAAGGACGAGGTCAAGCCCCAGGTCCACACCTGGAAGTTCCCCGACGGCAAGGTCCTCATCGTCCTGTCCGAAGGCCGCCTCCTGAACCTGGGCAACGCCACCGGTCACCCGTCCTTCGTGATGTCGAACTCCTTCGCGGACCAGACCCTGGCCCAGATCGAGCTCTACACCAAGCCGGCCGAGTACCCCACCGACGTCTACGTGCTCCCCAAGCACCTCGACGAGAAGGTGGCTCGCCTCCACCTCGACGCGCTCGGGGTGAAGTTGACGACCCTGCGCCCCGAGCAGGCCGCGTACATCGGCGTGGACGTCAACGGCCCCTACAAGCCCGACCACTACCGCTACTGAGCCCCATGACAGTTCTCGACGAGATACGTGACCCTTGGCTTCCGGACCGGTTGTTGCGAACCGAACGCGACGCGTTGATGCCGCTGTTGCGTCGAACCCCTCCGGAGGCATACGCGCTACGCACGGCCTGTCCTGGCTGGACGGCCCGGCAGGTGCTCGCCCACTGCGCGGCGGCCCTGGTGCGGATTGTCGAAGGACGGTTGGAAGAGGGAGTGTTCCTCCCCGAGGCCAACGCGACGGACGTCGCCGAACGCGAAGACTGGCCGTTGGCCCAACTCCTTGACGAGTTGGAGCGGGGCTTCACCGAGGCAGGCCCGGAGATCGCGGCGGGCGACGGCACGCTGGACGCGGTTGCGCTGGGGGAGTGGGTCCACGCCGGCGATGTCCGTGACGCGTTCGGGGAGTCGGGGGCTTACAGCGGGGACAGCCTGACACTTGCCCTGCCCCTTCTCCGCATTACGAGCCGCAAGCGGGGGACACCTCGGCTGGTCGCACAACTCAATGGTCTGGACGGTCTCTTGGTTTTGGGCAATGAGATCGAGGGACGGCCCGCGGCCCGCTTCCAAGGCGACGCGGCAACGCTGATTCGCCTCTACTCGGGCCGTCCGCTGGTCGCGACCCGCTACGAGCTCACGGATGCGACAGAACAAGAACTGCTCATCTACCGCTGACGAGCCCGAGCCGGTCCGTCCGTCATGGCAGGCGGACGGACCGGGGCCTCATTCGATCTTCACGACCTGGAAGGCTTCTGCCATCCGCCCCGCCGGCAGTCCCGCTGCTCTTGCGTGTTCCCCCAACCAGTCCCGTAGTAGCCCCGCCAGGTCGTCGAAATGGGCCGTCTGTGAGGTGTGGATCCGCAGAGCCTCGACCTTGCGTTCGAAGACAGGGGTCACGTCGATGTACTGGTTCGGCGTGGGGCCGGTCATCAGCCACAGTTCTGGCACGATCCAGGGCTCCAGTCCTTCCTCCTTGAGGAGGGAGGGATGCGCGAAGGGGTTGCGGGCCTCGGGGTAGATCGCACGCAAGGCGGCATCGCCGACCGCGCGATGGTCCGGGTGAAGGTCGGCCACTCGGGCCCAGTTGATCTCCGGGCTGGGGATGACGGCGCGCTGCGGGCGAACCTGTCGGATCACCCGGCACAGGTCGCGGCGCAGCTCGACGCTCGGTTCGACGAAGCTGTCGGGGTAGCCGAGGAATCGGACATCCTCGACGCCGCTCCGCTTGGCCGAGTGCACCTGTTCGGCTCGCCGGAGGTCCCCCATCGCTTGGCGGGGGAGCTGCTCGTCGTATCCGCCGGCCCCGCCGTCGGTGACGATGCAGTACGTGACCCGCGTCGTGCCCTGGGCGATCCACCGCATGACCGTGCCGCTGACACAGAACTCGATGTCGTCCGGGTGGGCGGCCACCACCAGCAGGGATTCCGGGGCGCTGCGGTCTGTTAGATCGGTCGCGAAGTGCTCCATGGACTCAGCCTGTTGTGCCTGGTGGCGGCTTGCAAGGCAACTCATCTGGCGTACTTGCGACATGGCACTTCTACGCCAGTCAAAAATTTGGTAGCTTCAAATAAATGGTCTAATCGCATGTACGTGGAATCCGGAGGCACCGGCATGTGCAGGATTTTCGGCTCCTTCTCGGCCGGCGCGGCGCGCCCCGACCCGGGCGAGCTCGCCGCGGTCTCCGCCCGTCAGCGGCACGGTGGTCCCGACGAACATGACGTGCTCAGCGGGGCCGGCTGGTCGCTCGGGTGCGACCGGCTCGCCGTGACCGACCTCCGTGGCGGTCGACAGCCCTACCGGCTGCCCCACTTGCCTGGGATCATCGCCGTACTCAACGGCGAGATCTACAACCACCGCATCCTCCGTCGCGAGCTCGCGGCCCGCGGCCACCGCTTCCCCGACACGTGCGACGGCACCCTGCTGCCCGCGCTCTACGCCGAGTACGGGCCGGCCTTTGCCGAGCGGCTCGATGGGATGTTCGCCGTGGCCGTCCTCGACCTGCGGGCGAGCCCCCTACTCGTCTTGGCCGTCGACCCCATGGGGATGAAACCCATTCACTACCACCGGGGCGAGGACGGCTCCTTCCGCTTCGCCTCCGAGATCCCGGCACTCCTGGCCTTCGAAGGGGTGCGGATCACTCCTCGCGCTGACACCCTCGACACGGTCCTAGCCACACGGACACCCTTCTCCACGCAGACTGCCCTGGAAGGCATCAGTGTCATGCCCCCGGGCGCGACCGCTGTCGTCAGCCCTGGGCGGGAACCGGCCGTACGGCGGCGGCCCGTGCAGCCGGCGGCGCCCTCAGAGGCCGGCTTCGGCACCGAGGACGTGTTGCGCCGCGAAGTGCGACGCCTCGCCCGAGCCGATGTGCCGGTCTGTGCCCTCACGAGCGGTGGTCTCGACTCCGGCCTGGTGACCGCGCTGGCAGCAGAGTACGCGCGTGAAACCGGCGCGCCGTCCCTGCACACCTTCCATCTCACCTACCAGGGCCGATGGCCGGGCTCGGAGCACATCCACGCCCGCGCCGTCGCCCGGCAGGCCCGGACCGTCCACCACGAAGTGGCGCTGGATCCCGGGGAGCTGGGATCGCTGCTCACCCGCGCCACCCGGCATCTGGGGCAGCCGAACGCCGACCCCATCGCCCTGAGTACGTACGCCCTCTTCCGGGCCGTACGAGAGGCCGGCTTCACCGTCGCTCTCACCGGAGACGGCGCCGACGAGCTGTTCGGTGGATATGCCCGGATGCGGGAGGCCCTGGAGGCCCCTGCGGGTGGCGACTGGGCCGCCTCGTACGCCGACGCGCTGTCCGCGGCACCCAGGATGCTCCGCGAATACCTCTACACCCCCGCGTACCGGGCCTACATCGCCGAGGAAGGTTCGGCTGCCGACCGCATAGTGCGGGAGCTTCGCTCCGCGCGCACGGATCGGCTCACCGCGATCACTTCGTTCGAGACCCGCTGGCGGCTGCCCGCCTACCACCTTCGCCGAGTCGACCACCTGAGCATGGCGTGGGCGGTCGAGGCCCGGATGCCGTTCTGTCAGCCCGCTGTCGCCGCGCACGCCCGGGAACTCCCTTCGGCCGCTCGACGCGGGAAGTTGGCGCTGTACGAGGCCGGGCGCGACCTGCTGCCCGCCACCGTGCTGAACCGGCCCAAGCAGCCCTTCACCCTGCCCGTGACCGCGATGCTTAGCCCTGGTAGTCCCCTCCTCGAGCCCGTGCGGGAGCTCTTGTCTCCGGACCGGCTCTTGCGGGGCGGCCAGGTCCGGCCCGACCGGGTGCAGCGCTTGCTCGCCCGGCAACTGGAACGGCCTTCGGACCAGGACGCGCTCACCCTGTGGGCGCTGGCCACCCACGAACTGTGGACCGAAGTCGTACGGGGGATGGGTATCCCGGTCGGATGCGCCGCGTGAACGGAGCGGTCGTCCCGTGATCGCCACAGTGGTGAGGGCCGCGGGGGCTCCCGGCCCCACCCTGGTCGTGGAGCTGTCCGAACTGCCCCTAGGCGCACTGGCGTTGCACGCGGAACTCCGCGGCCTTCGGGAGAGCTTGGAGGGGTCTAGCTACGACCGCCTCGCCAAGATCGCCCTCTACGGGCCCTCGGGCGCGCCCGGCACGGACCTGGACTATCGCTTCGTCCAGGCCATGCCGGACGGCAGTTTCGACTTCCGTACCGGATGCGGTCACTCCCTGCTCGCCTGTGTAGCCGCCGCCGGGTCGCCCGGTCCCGTCACCGTGCGGGCCGTAACCACCGGGGACGAGGTCGTGTGCGTGTCGGAACAGCCTCACGGAGGGGTTCCGGACACTTACACGCTGCACTTCTTGCGGGCGCCGGATGCACCAGGCGTGCTGCCCACGGGCCGGCCTCTCGACCGGCTCGACGGCGTTCCCGTTTCCCTGGTGAGGTACGGAAACCCTTACGTCTTCGTGGACGCCCGCGACCTGGGGATCCGTAGCCGCGACCAGCTCTTCGCCGCCGGGGAGACGGTACTGCGCCGGCTCCTGGCCCTGCGAGCCCTCGCCGCTGAGGTGCTGGGACACCCGCCCCACTCCGCCCTGCCCAAGATCGCTGCTGTCGACTACTCCGCGGCCACCCCCGCTGTGCGCGCCGTCACCGTCGGGGGCTGGCATCCCTCGCTCGCACTCACCGGTGCCACTGCCCTCGCCGCGGCGGCCGCGCTGTGCGGTACGGTCGTGGGCCCGCTCGATGGAGTCGTCGACACTCCCGGCGGCCCGGTCACGGTCTCCTCCACGGCCAACCGGGTCAGCGTGCACCACAAGCGCGCGACCGTTCTCCGACGGATGGAGCTGCCGTGGCGTATCCACGCAACGGCGTGAATGCGCAACCCTGGTGGGGGACTCCCCGCTTCCCGTCTCTGGCACGCTGATGTGGAGCCCCCGTCCGGATTACCGGACGGGCGTCGTGAATTCGACCGCATTCGCATCCCAGCGGGGAGACTGAGCGAAGAATGAAATTCGAAAATCTGCGTGTTGTAGTCACGGGTGCCTCGCGCCATTTCGGCCGAGCGCTCGCCATTGGATTCGCCCACTTGGGAGCCGAGGTCTACGTCTCGGCTCGGACCGTGGAGTTGGCCGAGCGAACCCGTGCCGAGGTCATGGGGTCCGCACGCGACCGTATCCATGCCTTCGGCTGCGACCTCAGCCGACCGGCGGAGATCAGGGAGTTCGCCCGCCAGGTCGGCGAACACACCGACCGGGTGGACCTGCTGGTCAACAACGGTGCCCGATGGCTGGACGCCGTCGATCTGGAGGACGCGTCGGACGACGCGATCGTGGAGACCATCGAGTCCACGGCCGGCGGCACGGTCCTGATGGTCAAACACTTCCTGCCGCTTCTGAGGTCGTCCCAGCGCCCCGACATCGTCAACATGGTCGCCGTACGGGACGCCGGCGGATCCTCCGTGGCGGCGGCGCACGAGGCGTTCTGGACGGCCAAGAGCGCACAGGCCGGGTTCGCCGAAATTCTTTCACAGCGACTGAGGCCTTCCGGTGTCCGGGTGTTCTCCCTGTATCCCCCCGACTTCTCCACTTCCGACCCGCGATTCGCCGAGTGGGACGGAATCAAGGCGGACGACGCGATACGCGACGAGAAACTCACCACCCAGGCCCTCTTCGAATGCATCGTCTACGCCGTTGAGCAGCCGCGTGACTGTTTCATCCGCTCCTTCCATTTCGAGCCTCGCTGAGCACTTCGCACCACAGCGTCAAGGAGGTCCCATGAGCACCCCTTTCTGGATCACCGCGACCCCGCCCGCCACGCACGGTGAACTCCACATCGGTCACCTTGCGGGACCGTACGTCGCAGCCGATGTTCTGTCCCGCTACCTGCGCACCGAGGGCGAACCGGTCCTGTTCACCACCGGCACCGCTGACCACACCAGTTCCGTACACGTACGCGCACTGCGGGCGGGTCGCAAGCCGGAGGAGGTCTCCGAGGGCTATCGGGCCGCGATCACCGCGGACTGGCTGCGCTCGGGCATCGAGTTCGATCACGTCGTGCGCCCGCGTCAGGACCGGGGATACGGCCGCTGGGTGGCGGACCTCTTCCGGCGGCTGCACGCGGAAGGCGTCATCGCCCCGCGTACGAGGATGCTGCCGTACTGCGAGCCGTGTGGCCGTTGGCTGTACGGCGCGCACGTCACGGGGGCCTGCCCGCACTGCGCAGCCGTCAGCGACGGCGGGATGTGCCACGAGTGCGCCCGCCCCAATGACGGTGGGGACCTCGTGGAGCCCCACTGCGCCGTGTGTGCCACCCCGGCAGTGCCCCGGCGCTGCCGCCGCCTCTACATCCCGCTGGAACCCTTCCGTGAAACGCTCGCCGACTACTGGGCCGCCACCGGCCTGCCGCCCCGTCTCGCCGCACTGTGCGAGTCGCTGGTCGAGGACGGTCTGCCGGACATCGCGGTTTCGCATCCGGCGGAGTGGGGGCTGAGCGTCCCGGTGGACGGTTTCCCCGAGCACCGGATCGACGGCTGCTTCGAGGCAGCCGCGATGCATCTCTTCGGCTACGGCGACAACCGGCCGCTGCCTGAACGCACCATCCACTTCTGCGGGTTCGGCCATGCCTTCTGCCACGCCGTCTTGCTGCCGGTCATTCTCCTGTCCCAGGGCATCAAGCTTCCACAGGAATTCTGTGTGAACGAGTCGTTCGTCATCGAGGACAAGGTCATCGTCTCCGGCTCCGATCACAAGGTGTGGGCGCTGGACCTCCTTACCGAGTACGGGTCCGACACGCTCCGCCGCCACGTCCTGCAGGCTCGCCCGCTGGGCCGGCGAACGGTGTTCCATGCCGACCGGCTCGATGCTGCCCGAAAGGAGTTGGACGAGAACTGGAACAGCTGGCTGTCCCGGCTGTTCGCGGCGGTAAGGGCAGAGAGTGCGGGCTTGGCTCCCGCGGCGTTGCCCGGTGGCACAGGCTGGGAGGTCTTGGCGCAGCGACTGCTGAGGGCGGTGGAGGATCTGCGCGAGGCGTACGGTCCTGACACCTTCGATCCCCGCAGGGCGGTCGCCCTGCTCGATGAAATCGTCCGCTTGGTGTCCGACTTCGGCCACGTCAACGCCCACGAGACATGCCGCCCCACGGCGGACTGCCGTCACCTTCCGGCCCTGTCCGCCCAGCTGGCGGTGGCCTCTGCACTAAGCGCCTGGGCCCGGCCGGTGATGCCGGAGGGCGCGGACCGTCTGGCGGCGGCGCTCAAGGCGGCGCCCGGGCGCCCCGTATCCGATGCGGCACTCGCCCCGCTGCCGCCCGGCAGTCGGCTGGCCCCACCGTCGGGTCCGATTTTCGGCTTCTGACCGGGCGGCCCCGGGCAGGCCCTCAGACGCAAGACAGTAAAACGGCAAGATCCCCCCTTCGCCGCGTGGTGCGCCGGCCGGCCACGCGGCGGGCGCAGGGCACGTGGCCCGTTCCCATAGGAGCTCCACGTGTCCCTGCGCGTCGCCATGCTCAGTGTCCACACCTCGCCGCTCCACCAGCCCGGCACCGGGGACGCGGGCGGCATGAACGTCTACATGGTTCAGCTCTCCCGCGCTCTCGCCGAACAAGGCATTGAAGTAGACCTCTTCACCCGCTGTCGCGGTGAGGGCCGGCCGTCCCAGGTCGACCTCGCCCCGGGTGTACGAGTCCGCCATCTGCACGCGGGGCCCCGCGCCGCCCTCCCCAAGGAGGACATGCCGGGTCTGGTGGTGCCGTTCTCGCTGGCGCTGATGAAGGAGAGGCGGCGCTACGATCTGGTCCACTCCCACTACTGGCTCTCCGGCCAGGCCGGCCGCATCGCCGCCGCCGGTTGGGGGATACCGCTTGTACACACCGCACACACCCTCGGCCTGGTGAAGAACGCCGCCCTCGCCGCCGGCGACACCCCCGAGCCCGAGCTGCGGATCCGGGGCGAGCAGCAAGTCACCGCCTCTGCGGACAGGCTGATCGCCAACACGGCAGACGAGGCTGGGGCGTTGCGGGGCCTCTACGGGGCGTCGGCACCTCGTGTCGACGTGGTCCGACCGGGCGTGGATCTGGACACCTTCCACCCCGGTGACGGTCGGGCAGCGGCGCGGGCGCGACTCGGGTTGCCCACCGGGGCCTTCATCCCCGTGTACGCGGGACGAATTCAGCCACTCAAAGGGCCGGATGTCCTCGTGAGAGCGGTCGCCGAGCTCCTGAGGACCGACTCTGCGCTGCGCAGCCGTCTTCTTGTCCCGGTGGTCGGCGGACACTCGGGCGCCGGACCGGTCGGCGGACCCTGGGACCTGGCGCGCGAGCTGGGGGTGGCGGACGTACTCCGGTGCCTTCCGCCCGTGGTGCAGGCGGAGCTGGCGGACTGGTACCGGGCGGCGGACGTTCTCGTGGTGCCCTCGCGCAGCGAGTCCTTCGGGCTGGTCGCGCTGGAGGCGCAGGCGTGCGGAACCCCTGTACTGGCGGCGGCCGTCGGTGGACTGCCGACGGCCGTGTGGGACGGGGTGACCGGAGTGCTGGTGCCCGGCCACGATCCGGTGGACTACGCCCGCTGCCTGCGGTGGTTCGCGCAGCATCCCGAGGTCGTCGTGAGCATGGGCGGGGCCGCGGTGCGCCATGCGCAGGCGATGAGCTGGCAGGCCGCGGCCACGCGGACGCTGGAGGTGTATCGGCGCGCACTGTGTGCGCAGCGGCCTGCCGGAACGCAAATGAGGCAGGAGCGACGGCACGCTCCTGCCTCACCGGCGCTTCCCTCCTGGAGGGTGGAGAAGGCCGGAATACCAGCCTAACATCTCTTTTGGTCTGACCAAAGAACTGGAACTGTAACGTCTGTATGAACTCTCGCGGGATCGTGGCGTGTTGACGTCTCTTGTCTCATCCACGCCATGGCGTTTCCACGCATGGAGGAATACTGGATTCAGCCTTGGGAGTGCGACAAGAATAGAGATGTCTTCAAGGGGATCCCGGCGGCACGGGGCCTACGAAGGCGGAAATCGCATTCCACATTCCTGGAGGAATCATGTCTGCTGGGCACACCACCGGAATTCGCAAGACGGCCGGCCAGTTCGCCCTCGCGCTCCTGCTCTGTACCGCGGTCGCCGGCGGAGCGGCGGTCGCGGTATCCCCGTCGGCGACCGCTTCGCAGCGCTCGGTGGCCGAGGGTTCCGACCCTGGTGCTCCGTCCCCGAGCCCGTCGAACGGCAACGGCTGGGACTTCGCCAAGCCGACCCCGGCGTCGGCGGACGGTGCCGACACCCCGGTGCCGTCTCCGACTCCGTCGAACGGAAACGGCTGGGACTCCACCAAGCCGGCCCCGGTGGCTCCGGGCAATTGACGCCGACGAAGCGCGCCCCGTGATCGCCGCTCCAGGCGAACACGGGGCTTTTCGGCCTTGCGGTCCGAAGCGGCGCGTCAGTATTCGCCACTGTGCAGGTCGGAATCGGGCAGGAGTCAGTCGAGCCAGCCGAGCCGATAGGCGCGTACGCCGGCCTCGAAGCGGCTCGACGCACCGAGCTCCTGCATCACCTCGGACAGCATGCGACTCACTGTCCTCAACGAGACTCCCAGACTTCGGGCGATCTTTTCGTCCTTCATGCCCGAAGCCAGCATTTTGAGAGCGGCCCGCTGCTGTTCGGACAGGCCGTCCCCGCCGCGTTCGGCAGTGACGTCGTCGCCGTACGGAGTCGCCGTGTGCCAACAGTGCTCGTACAGCGCCAGATACGAGCGGACGAGCGCCGGCCCGCGAGCCAGGATCGCGCCGGCGGCCCGGTCCTCGCGGTGGACGGGGAGAACGGCGAACTGCTGATCCGCGATGATCATGTTCATGGGGACCGCGGGGGACAGCCGGATCTCGACGCCCACTTCTACCCGGCGGCGCAGCATCTCGGCTGCCTCCGGGGATGCGGTGATGCGTTGGTGGTAGATGGCGCGGATGCGCACGCCGTTCTCGATCTGCCTCAGATCCCGGCTGAGTACGCGGTCCGCGACCTCGCGCACAAGGGCGGTTACGTGCATGGACGCGAGGTTGTGCTGGATGACATCCGTGATGTCCTCCAGCGCCTGCTGGATCCTCCGGTAATCACTGAGAAGCTCTACCTCGACTTCGGAGCCGTTCAGCGAGCCGGGCCGAAGAAATCTCCCCACTAATGCTTCGAGAGTGCTGTAGGCACGGTCGGACTCGTCCAGATGCTCCCGGAGACGCTCGCGCTCCTGCTGCAGCATGCGGAGAAGAGCGATCTCGGGGTCGACCACGGCAACCGTATCCGGTCCGGACTCCCAGGTACCCGCCTGGAGATCGGCACGTGTGGCGTGGGTGGTGCTGGTCGGCACGATGAGGCCGAGGGCGATCAGTTCCGCACGTCGCTGTTCGTACTCTTCCGGCGGTAACTTCAGCTCATCGAAGACCTCGTCGAGATTGGACACCCCGCGCTGGCGGAGTTCCTGGTAAAGCGCGAGAACCCTCTCGGCCGACTGGATACCGCTGCTGTCGTCACCCGTCGACATTGTGAAGTGACCCCCCTGATCATCAGAATGCCCGCCACACCTTGCCACACGCCGGGACAAGAACTTCCGGCCCCGAAGTGGCTTGTGGGGCAGGTCACGCAGGGCCCTCCGGCGTGCTGCTCCTCGCGTCCAGCCAACCGAGACGGGCCGCCTTGACCCCCGCCTCGAAGCGGCTCGCGGCCCCCAACTCCTGCATGATTTCCGAGAGGAGGCGACTCGCGGTGCGCAGGGACACCCCCAGGTTGCGGGCTACCTCCTCGTCCTTTACGCCTGAGGCGAGCATGTGAAGTGCGGCTACCTGCTGTTCAGACAGCCCGTCGCCGCCGCGCTCGGCAGGGGAGTCCTCCCCGTGGGGCGTCGCGCAATGCCAGCAGTACTCGTACAGCGCCAGGTACGAGCCGACCAGTGCGGATCCCCGCGCGATGATGGCGCCCGCGGAGAGATCGTGCAGGTCGATGGGTAGGAGGGCGAAATTCTCGTCCGCGAGGAACATGTTCATCGGGACCACGGGGGAAAGTCTTATTTCCACCCCCAGTTCGGCTCGATCTCGCAGGTGCCGCGCCATGTCCGGTACAGAGGCCGCGCGGCGCCCATACATGGCTCGCACCCTCACACCGCGCGCCAGCTGTCGCCGATCTTCTTCGAGCGTCTGTTCGCTCTCCTCGCGGCCGACCGCTCCTGTATGCATGGTCTGACGGTCGTGTGCCACGGACTCGGAGATTCCGGCTCGCTCCAGGTGGACGCGGCTGAGGTCGGTCACGATCTCGACCCCGATCTCACGCTCGGGTGTGGCGCCGGCCCGCAAGACGGGCCCGGCCAGAATGTCCAGGGTGTCGTGGAAGCGGCCGGTCTCTATCAGCCGGTTCTGCAGGCGTTCCCGTTCGGCACGGAGGAGCCCGAGCAGTGCGATGCCCGGTTCGACGGCAGTGCGGCTGTCTCTGGCCCCGTGGTGATCAAGTAGACCGAGTCCGGAAAGCTCGGCCAGACAGCGCTCGCGCTCTTCGGTCGAGAATCCGAGGGAGGCTGCGATCTTCTCGACTCCGGACTCCGGGCGCTCACGAAGCTCAAGGTAAAGCGCGAGGGTCTGGTCGCCCACTCGCGGACCGATCCCGTACCTGCTCAGAGTGCAGCACCCCCTCCGGACTCAGGCTCAATCCCCCGCTGCACGGAGGCAGTCGGGGCACAAGCCCTTGAACACTACATCCGCTTCGCCCATCTGCCACTCCTGGAGACCCTCGCCGATCGCTTTCGGCACCTCGGATTCCACGTTCTCCACCCGGCCGCAGCGCACGCAGAGCGCATGCTGGTGAGGTGTGCCTGAGATCTCGAAGACGGCCGGCAGTCCAGGGCGGTCGAACTTTGTGGCCAAGCCCGTATCGAGGAAGTGGCGAAGCATCTCGTAGACGGCCTGGCTGGTCAGGGTGCCGAGCCGCTCACGGGCGGTCGCGGTGATGGTCTCGACGTCCATGTGGCCACCCGCTGCCATGACCTGGAGCACCTCCAGGCGGGGCCCTGTGACCCGCAGTCCTACGTCACGGAGGCGCTGGATCACCGCCTCACGGCCCGTTGACACCTGCACGCCAGCCACTCCTCCGCCACCCCTGTCAGCAGGTGTCCATCACCTGGTCGACCCAAAGGTTTGAGGGCATCGTACCTCTTGCCTGCCCGACTGGGAGGGAAGTGGGCGGAGTCGGTCGCTGCGGTCGTCAGGCGTGGGCCCGGCAAACGAGGAACACGCTCTCGGTCCGCTCGTCGATACGGCGGCGTCGCCGGCCCTCGATGCGGAGTCCGGCCGCGTGCAGCTCGTCCGTGAGCCGTTGCGGGTCGATGACCCACTTGTCGGTGGTCAGGACCACCCGCTCCGAACTCGACTTGCCCGTCCGGACCGCGTAGTACGTGATGCGCTCGCTCATGTCCGCCAAGTCGAAGACCTGGCGAGCCACCACCCACTCCTCGATCCCGTCGAAGCGGGGAACTTGGAAAGCCCAGGTGCGGTGGGGATCCTCGGACAGCCCCCGCAGCTGGTGCGCCGTGTAGTCAAGGGCGAGCGCGCCGCCGGGGTCCAGGTGTGATGCGATCTCGCGCAGTAGTTCGGGGCGCACCCGTGGCGATACGGCAGAGACCATCGTCCCGGCGAGCAACGCCAGACGGTACGTGCGCCGCAGGTGCAACTCCGCGAGGTCGGCGCGAGTGGGGATCACCAGCCGCGACACCTGCGGCCCGATCCGTCGGCCCCACGTCTGGAGCCGTTCCAGGCTCGAAGCGTCCCGGTCGACAGCCTCGACGAGGAAGCCGTGCCGGGCGAAGGGAACGGCGAGTCGACCCGCCCCTGAGCCGAGGTCGAGGACCGGGCCGCCAGTGGCCCGAGCCAGCCTCAAGTAGCGGACGATGTCGGCGCTGTGGGGGCCGAGCAGTGCGTCGTGCAGCCACACCGAGTCATTGTCGACGGGAGAGGTCGACTCGAGGCCGGGCAGGTATTCCGCGGTGGCGCGGATGCTGGTGCCCAGTGCCTCACACTGTCCCGTGTATTCGGACGGCAGGACCGGCACAAGCGCTGCAGGCACGACGGGCAGGGAAGTGCCGCTCGGTGTGTGCATCGCTCCTCCAGGGGCTCGTCCGGTCCAGCGGTCCCGGCGAGGTTCCGTGCCGCCGGGGCCGCGCCGTTGAGGAAATCCTGTCCCGTAGGGCGGCGACGGACCAGCGGAAAGGGCTGCGTGAACACGCGATGGCGTGGATCTGCCACGGTCTGGAGAGATGCGGGGTAGCGGCTTTGGCCCCGCGGCATGTCAGAGAGTGCGGCCGAGCCGGAGCGGCGTGACGAGGGCGAAGCCGTGGTGCGTGAAGAACGGCAGCGCAGGGTCCTGCTCGATGGGAAGGCCGATTCGTTGTGAGGTGGCGCCATACGCGACCATCCGTATGGTGACCGCCGCAAGTAATGCCGTACCCACGCCTTTGCGGCGCCGGCCGGGAGCCGTGCACAGGGCGTATATCTCACCCTGGGTCGGAACGGCGACGCCACCTGACGCAACACCGTGGATGATGCCGTCCGCGTCCGCGGCCACTAGCCAGCCCAGCCAGCCCGGTGCCCCGCCGGGCATTTCGATTTCAGCTCTTAGGCGGGGCAGGGCGCACTGGTCGGAAACCAGCCGCTCGGTGCCGGTACGGCCGAGGATTTGGCAGTAGCTGTCGCGAATCCCCTCGGCGAGAAGGTGGGAAATCGATGTGGCGTCATTAGATGCTGCCGTCCGGACGTGAGCCAGCAGCATATGTCCATACCTCTCGCCGTTCCCGGTTCCGCGCTCGCACGCGCCCACAATAGCGGGGAATTCGAGCGAGGGAAGCCAGTGTCAAATCTACGAATTCGCTTAGTAATTAGAGTGGTTGGGGCCGGGGCCGCTACCCCGGCACCGAACAACAGGCGAGGATCAGCGGGGTGATGGCCGCCGCCACTGCCGTGACCGCGAACAGCCCACGCAAGACGGGGTGTCCCGAACGGTGCGGAGTGAGGATGCGGCGCATGCGCAGAGCTGCCGAGGGGCCGCTCGCCGCGAATGCCTCGCGCGGTGACCGTCCGACTGCCAGCGTGTAGAGCGCCGTGGCCAGTGCCTCCCGCGAACCGGCACGCATCGCTTGATCGTCCGCTGCCATCTCCAGCAGGAGTGGTACGGCCTCGCCGCCGAGCCGGGCCAGCGGCAGCCCGGGGAAGACGGTTGCGTATGCTCTGGCCGCCGCGACAAGCAAATGATGACGGCCCGCGATGTGGGCCCGCTCGTGCCGGAGGGCAGCGGTCAACTGAGGATCCGTCAGAACGGCGACCGCCCCTGACGAGACCACCACCTGGCGCGACCGCCCGGGAAGGCAGTAGACCGCAGGACGTGCGTCGTCCAAGACGGTCGCTCCCAGCCTCGCGTCGTAGCGACCGACCAATTGCAGTAGTCCTGCGTGTCGGGACCGGGCCCGACGCGCCCGCAGGACCTCACGCAGGAAGCCGGTGACGGGCAACGTCAGGACGGCGAGAGCGGTAGCCGCCGCGGCGTATTCGAGACCGGTCGCGTGCCTCAGTTGGTGAACGGAGGGAAGGGTCAGGGTCAGGGGCATGTCGACGAGCCGGTGGCTGATCCTGCCGGGGAGTAGCAGTTGTGCCGGGATCAGGGCCACCGCGAGCGCGAAGATCAGTCCGCATGCCGTCCACACGGTGAGCGCCAGCCGCGGAACCTGCTGGGCCCAGCGGGCGCGGGCCAACGTCCAAGGCAGCAACGCGCCGGTGGCGAGGGCGAGTCCGAGGGGAGGTAGAACATGGTGGTTCATTGCCCGCTCCGGGGGCCGCTGGCCGGTCGGTCGCGCCGGGCGGCGCGCAGTACGGCGTCCAGCGTTTCCACGTCCTCGTGGGACATGCGTTCCACGAAATGCAAGAGGGCGGCCTCGCGGTTCTGGCTGTCGCCGAGCGCGTCCTGCATGAGGCCTGCCGTGTACTCCTCGCGACTGCGGACCGCCTCGTAGAGCCACGCGCGACCGGCCTTCTCCCGGCGCAGCCATCCCTTGCGGTGAAGGATGTCGGCAACCGTCATGACGGTCGTGTAGGCGACCTGGCGCCCCCGGTTTATGTCGTCGACGATCTCGCGTACCGTAGTGGGCCGTTCCCACAGCCATACCCGGTCCATTATCTCGGCTTCCAGCTCTCCCAGCCGGCGCACGCGCATCCCCCTCGCCCCTCGGCCCCTCGCGAGCGGCTCATCGTACGGGTCGCCACCGCAAAACCGACATACCCCCGGTGGGTATTCTGGTGTGAATTCGACGTCAACACCACGGACCGCCCCCGAAGCGTGGTCTTCCTCGCTCGGGCGCGGTCCGTGGTGAAGCCGTGCGGGCCATGAGATCAGGCTCGGATGAGCCGGGCGATGGCTTTCGAGGCCTCGCCCACCTTCGCCTTGGCCTGGTCCCCACCCGCGGTGATGGCCTCGGTGACGCAGCAGCTGAGGTGTTCGTCCAGCAGGGCCACCGCGCACGACTGCAATGCGGCGTTGATCGCGGCAACCTGCGTGAGGACGTCGATGCAGTAGGAGTCCTCGTCGACCATCCGCTGGACCCCGCGCACCTGTCCCTCGATTCGGCGCAGGCGTCTGATGATGACTTCCTTGCTCTGTACGTAACCGGCCACGGGAGGCTCCTCAGTTGTCGGCGGCCTGGAAGCCACGCAGTCGCAGGCTGTTGCCGACGACGAAGACGGAGGAGAAGGCCATGGCCGCTCCGGCGATCATCGGGTTGAGCAAGCCGGCCGCGGCGAGCGGCAGGGCGGCCACGTTGTAGGCGAAGGCCCAGAACAGGTTCGAGCGGATGGTGCCGAGCGTCTTGCGAGCGAGGCGGATCGCATCCGCCGCAGCCCGCAGGTCTCCTCGTACGAGCGTCAGGTCACCCGCTTCGATGGCGGCGTCCGTGCCGGTTCCCATGGCCAGGCCGAGGTCGGCCTGGGCGAGAGCGGCCGCGTCGTTGACGCCGTCGCCGACCATCGCGACGCTGCGGCCCTCGGCCTGCAGCTTCTTGACGACATCGACCTTGTCCTGGGGCATGACCTCCGCGATGACCTCGTCGATCCCGACTTCGGCGGCGACGGACTCGGCGACGGCCTTGTTGTCACCGGTGAGGAGGATCGGCTTGAGGCCCAGGGCGCGCAGGCGCCGGATGGCTTCCGCGCTGGTCTCCTTGACCGCGTCGGCGACCTCCAGGACCGCGCGTGCCTCTCCGTCCCAGGCCACCGCGATGGCGGTGCGACCGGCGGCTTCGGCCTCCGCCTTGGCGCGCTCCAGTTCCACGGGCAGCTCCATCGCCCATTCGGTGAGCAGCTTCTCGCGGCCGACGAGAACCGCGTGGCCTTCGACGACGCCCTGGACGCCCAGTCCGGGGATGTTGGCGAAGTCCTCCGGGACGGGCAGCGCGCCGACCTTGGCGGCGGCGCCGGCAGCGACGGCCTGCGCGATGGGGTGCTCGGAGGCATGCTCCAACGCTCCTGCCAGGCGCAGCACTTGGCTTTCGTCGGTGCCGTC
Source organism: Streptomyces sp. NBC_00335 (assembly GCF_036127095.1). GTDB lineage: Bacteria > Actinomycetota > Actinomycetes > Streptomycetales > Streptomycetaceae > Streptomyces. The sequence goes on along the minus strand of NZ_CP108006.1, from coordinate 2,018,301 downwards.
CGCGGTGTGCACGGCGAGCAGCGCCATCTTGCCGGTGGTGACCGTACCGGTCTTGTCCAGGACGATGGTGTCGACCTTGCGGGTGGTCTCCAGTACCTCGGGTCCCTTGATCAGGATCCCGAGCTGGGCGCCGCGGCCCGTGCCGACCATGAGGGCGGTGGGGGTGGCGAGGCCCAGGGCGCAGGGGCAGGCGATGATCAGTACGGCGACGGCGGCGGTGAAGGCGGCCGCGAGGCCGGAGCCGGTGCCGAGCCAGAAGCCGAGGGTGGCCAGGGCCAGACCGATGACGACCGGCACGAACACGGCGGAGATCTTGTCGGCGAGCCGCTGGGCTGCGGCCTTGCCGTTCTGCGCGTCCTCGACCAGCTTGGCCATCCGAGCCAACTGGGTGTCGGCGCCGATGCGGGTGGCCTCGACCACGAGGCGCCCGCCGGCGTTGAGGGTGGCGCCGGTGACGGAGTCCCCGAGCGAGACCTCCACGGGGACGGACTCGCCGGTGAGCATGGAAGCATCCACCGCGGAGGAGCCCTCGACGACGGTGCCGTCGGTGGCGATCTTCTCTCCGGGGCGTACCAGGAAGCGGTCGCCGACTTGCAAGTCGGCTGTGGGTAGGGTGACTTCGCGGCCGCTGCGCAGCACCGTCACTTCCTTGGCGCCGAGTTCCAGCAGCGCCTTGAGGGCGGCGCCGGCCTTGCGCTTGGACCTGGCCTCGAAGTAGCGGCCGGCGAGGATGAAGGCAGTGACCCCGGCTGCAGCCTCCAGGTAGATGTTTCCGGCGCCGTCGGTGCGGGCGATGGTGAACTCGAAGGCATGAGTCATCCCGGGCGTGCCGGCAGTTCCGAAGAACAGAGCCCACAGTGACCACAGGAACGCGGCGGTCGTACCCACCGAGATCAGTGTGTCCATGGTGGCCGCGCCGTGCTTGGCGTTGGTCCAGGCGGCGCGGTGGAAGGGCCAGGCGGCGTACGTGACGACGGGCGCGGTCAGGGTGAGCGAGAGCCACTGCCAGTAGTCGATCTGCAAGGCCGGGATCATGGCCATGGCGATGACCGGCAGGGCGAGCGAGACGGCGGTGACGAGCCGGTGGCGCAGAGGGCGCAGCTCGTCGTGCTCGTCCGGGTCCTCCACGCTGTCGGGCGAGCCGTTCGTACGGGGCGGCGCAGGCTCCTGCGCCGTGTATCCGGTGGCCTCGACGGTGGCGATCAGGTCCGCGACGGAGATGTCGGCGTCGAAGGTGACCTTGGCCTTCTCGGTGGAGTAGTTGACGGTCGCCTCGACGCCGTCCATGCGGTTGAGCTTCTTCTCGATGCGGGCCGCGCAAGAGGCGCAGGTCATGCCGCCGATGGCGAGCTCGACCTGGGCGACGCCGGGAGTGATGGTGGTCATGAGGGCTGCTCCTCGTTCGAGCGCGGGGTGGGGGCCGGGGCCCGATGGACGGACTGGGCCCCGGCGGCCAGGTTGGTCGGGGTCGGGCTGGGTGTCAGACCCGACCGGTCAGCTCGTAGCCGGCGTCGTCCACCGCCGCGGTGATCGCGGCGTCGTCGGGGTCGCCAGCCGTGGTGACGGTGACGAGGCCGCCGGCCACGTCCACGTCGACGGAGAGGACCCCGTCGAGCGCGCTGACGGACTTGGTGATGGCGGTCTTGCAGTGTCCGCAGGTCATGCCCGACACGCGGTAGACGGTGGCGGTGCTGTCGACGACGGCCGTGGCGGTCGTCGATTCGCTGGCGTTCGTGCTGCAGGTGCCCTCAGAGGTACAGCAGGAAGACATGGGCTTCTCCTTGATCGATTCAGATACCCACAGGGGGTATCCGGACTGACTTCAGATATACCCCCCAGCGGTATCTCTCCGCAAGTGTTCCCTCGGCTTGACTTGGTACCCCCCAGGGGTATCTTGGGCCTTATGGAACCGCTGGACGCGGCACTACGTCGTACGGGAGAGCAGCCATGAACACCGGAGTGAAGACCGCCGTCTTTGCCGCCGCACTCGCAGCGACTTTCGGGGCCGCCTACGGGGTCGGAGCGGGCGTAGGGCCCGTAGGTACACCGGCGAAAACCGAACATGCGGGCCACGCGGCACCGGCGTCGACCGATGCGGGCGCCGCCGGGCACGGAGCTCATGAGGAGGCCGCCCAAGGGTCGGCGGCCGGGGGCCTGCAGGTGTCGGAGGGCGGCTACACGCTGGCCCTGGATACCCCGCAGATCGCCGCGGGTCAGGGTGAGCTGAAGTTTTCGATCAAGGATGCGGAAGGCCGCAAGGTCACCGCGTACAGGACCGAGCACGGCAAGGAGCTGCACTTCATCGTTGCCTCACGCGACCTCACCGTCTATCGCCATCTGCACCCGGTGCGTGCGGACGACGGAACGTGGTCGACGCCGGTCGACCTTCCTGCGGCGGGGGCGTATAAGGCCTTCGCCGACTTCGCCCCCGCTGCGGAAGGCGCGAAGGGCGTCACCCTCGGCGCTGACCTGTCGGTGCCTGGGGCGTACGCGCCGAACCCCGTGCCCCCGGCCGCGGCGGCCGCGGAGGTGGAGGGCTATCAGGTCACCCTTGGTGGGACCCTCGACCCCGGTAAGGCCGGCGAACTCAAGCTTTCGGTCAGCAAGGACGGCAAGCCGGTCACGAACCTCGAGCCCTACCTCGGGGCATACGGCCACCTCGTCGCCCTTCGCGACGGAGACCTCGCCTACCTGCACGTCCACCCCAACGAGGGCGGCCCCGGCCCGGACGTCTCCTTCACTGCCACGGCCCCGAGCGCAGGAACCTACCGGCTCTTCCTAGACTTCCAGCACGGGGGCAAGGTTCGGACGGCAGCCTTCACAGTCCAGGCAGGCGGATCCGTCGCCCCGGCAGCGAACGCCACCACGGCCGAGCCGGGTGGGCACTCCCACTAGGGTGGCGGGGTGGCTCCTGGAGGAGGGCTCGCAGTACCTTGTGAGCCCCAGCGGCACGCGGCCGTAGACGGCCATGATTCTTGGCTCGGTGGATGTCGCCTGACCCTCACCTGTAAAAGGTGCCCCGCCCGTCGCTCGGGCGGGGCACCTATGTATTCGCCCGACGTTCAGTGGAACAGATAGCTGCAACCCATCGTTACACCAATACCCCCTGGGGGTAAAGCGCCGATAGGAAGGAAGGGATCGCCTCGTGCACGGCTACACCGCCAACAAGGACGACATCCTCAAACGGCTGCGCCGCATCGAAGGCCAGGTGCGTGGTCTGCAGCGCCTGGTCGACGAAGACACCTACTGCATCGACGTCCTCACCCAGGTCAGCGCCACCACCAAGGCCCTGCAGTCCTTCGGGCTGACCATGCTGGAAGACCACCTCCATTCATGCGTCGCCGACGCCATCGCGGAAGGCGGCGATGGAGCCCGCGACAAGGTCCAAGAAGCCTCCCAAGCCATCGCCCGCATGGTTCGCACCTGATGGGATCAGCCGGGTAGGGGCTCCCGTACGGCGGTGACCAGCCAGGAGCTGCTGCGAAGCCACACCGCTCCGTCCGCCTCGTGATCTCGCAGGGTGACCGTCAGTGCCTGGCGTGCCCGGGTCTGCTCCTGCGGCCCGACCTGGTCGAGGAGGTGGCGTCCAGGGCCGGAGTCGAGCAGGAACGCCGTGACATCTGCCGCGTTGACACCCCACTTCCCCGGCGCCTCGACACGCTGCACATCGACTTCGGCGAAACCGCCCGCGGTGAGCAGCATTCGGGTGTGGTCGGGGTCGGTGAGCGAGAACATGCCGGGTGCGCCCGGCTTTCCGAAGCTGCCGAGCGGCAGGATGTCCTTGAGTGAGGTCATGGCCTGCAGCCACTCGTTGGCTTCGGCTTCGGCTGCGCAGATGAAGGCCAGCCGGCCGCCGGGGCGCAGCGCGCGGTGGAAATTGGTGAACGCGGCGACGGGGTCGGTGAAGAAGGTCATGCCGTAACGGCTGATGACCGCGTCGAACCCTTCGGTGTCGAAGGGGTGGACTTGGGCGTCGCCCTGAATGAAGGAGACGTTCTGCACGTCTTCGCGCAGGGCGCTGTCGCGGGCCTTCTCCAGCATCGGGCCTGACAGATCCAGTCCGAGTGCCTGGCCGCGGCCGGCGCGCTGGGCGGCGAGCCGGGTAGTGCGGCCTGCCCCGCAGCCGATGTCCAGCACGCAATCGGTTTCTGAGATGGCCGCAGCCTCCAGGAGAGGCTGGTTGAAGCCGTCGTTGATGGCGTCCCAGCGCTCCTGGCTGCGGGCCCATTGCTCGCCCTCGTAGCCGTTCCATGCCTCTGCCTGTGCGGTGTTGGCGAGTCGTTCCATGAATGAACTCCCTCCCACCGGGGCGCGGTACGGGGCCCCGGCCCTAGTATGGGCAAGTGCCCAAATAGTATGGGCGAGTGCCCATACTTGCAATGGGCCTGAGGAAAGGGGTAGTTGTGTCACCTCGTGGAGTGGCGATTCCCGACTTGCGCGAGCGGCTGTTCGCGGCTGCGGAGCGGGTGGTGGCCCGCGACGGCGCAGGGGCCCTGACCAGCCGTGCGATCACCGTGGAGGCTGACTGCGGCAAAGGTGTCCTGTACACGCACTTCGCCAGCCTGGACGAGTTCGTTGCCGAGCTGGTCCTGGATCGGTTCGCGCGCAGCGCCCGCCAGGCCGAAGCGCTGAAGGCGAAGGTGGGCCAGGCGACGGTTGCCGACAATCTTCAGGAAGTCGTCCTCGTCCTGATGGACGCTCTGCCTCCTGCGGTGGTGGGACTGGCGATGACACGCCCCGCGGCTGCGCTGCACGCCCGGGAAGGCCTTCAGGCCGGCGCACCAGCGTTCGCCGCGATCCAGCAGGCCTTCACCTTCTACCTGCAGGCGGAGCAGCGCGGCGGTCGGCTGGCCGCGGGCGCCGATGCTGCCACCATCGCGCTCGCGCTCGTCGGCACGACCCACCACCTGCTGATGACACGCGATCCCGGACGGGGAGAGGATGCGAAGCTCACCATTGGTCGGCTGCTGGCTGTGCTGCTCCGCGGCGCCGAGCGGCCTCCGGTGACGTAGTACTTCGGGTCAGCGCCCGTGCCCATCGTCGTGGGCTGCTCCGCGGCGGGCGTGGCGGCAACGGTGCGGGCCGGTGCCGACGGCTTGGTCCGCGCGGGCTGCGGGCTGCTGGTAACGGCGGGTTCCTCGTGTTGGGTCTCGCTCCCACCCGTACCGGTGCCGTGGCTATGGCCGCCACCGGACTCGGGGGCCATGGTGGAGGCAACGCAGCGGAGGCCGACGGCTGCGACGAGTGGAATGAGGACGGCGAGTTCGGCCAGGCCGAAGATGCGCCACCAGGAGGCGCGCTCGTCCTTGATCACGTAGGCGACGAAGGAGGGCAGGACGTCGGCGGGGAAGTCCTCGAAGTGCTGGAGTGCGGGCAGTGTGGGCGAGGAAGGGGCCTTCGGCCTGGAATTTCTCGTGGAGTTCGCGGAGGCGGTCGTGGCGCTGGTCGACGGTGAAGCCGGGGACCATCCAGACGACTTCACGCAGGAAGTAGATGACGGTACCGATGTCGAGGAACTCGGTGGGCAGTCGCTCCGAGTGCAGATCTACCGGTCCGTAAGCGGGTGCGGTCCGCAATTGCTCCGGCTCTTGCTCCGCTTGGGCGGAGGGCGGAAGCGCCGACTCCGGGCCGAACCTGATGGCGAGGCCGTCGTCATAGTGGCGCCACCACGTTCGATACGCCCCGTACGTCGCGCAGGAGCCGTCGTCCTAGCCGCGGTGGGTGCCAGAGTGTGGCTGCTATGGCGGACGGATCGACTGATCTGGGGCAGCGATAGCCAGTGGCGGCACGAGGAGGCAGCCCTGGCAGTCACACTGACCACAGCCAGGGACGCTGACCCACCCAGCGTCACGGATCCGTGCGACGGCAGATTCCGCCTGGTGGCGGAGTTCCGGGCAGGCCCGGCCGCATGGCGGCGCAGTCCGCCACCGTGGCGCCCACGCCGGGTCGCCCCGAGGTGCGCGGCGCCAGTCCGTCGATCGCAGGCTGGGCTCTCGGGCTGGGCGGGGCGGGCCAGACCCTCGACCGCACCCTCTATGCGAGCCTCCTCCTCCCGCATATCCGTCACGACCCGCACCGCAGCCCTCGTCACCCTCGGCGGCGCTACCACGGCATCACTTGCCCTCATCCCGGGCCCGATGCCGCTACTTGTGGGCCTCGCGATCCTGGCCGGAGTCGCATGGGGCAACCTGGCTCCGCTTCAGGCCACAGCTGTCACCGATCGCTGGGGCACCATTCAATACGGCCGGCTCTCCGGACTCGTGGGCGCACCGGGCCAGATCGCAGCCGCCCTGGTCCCCTGGGCCAGCGCAGCCCTCCCCACCTCACTCGGCGGATACTCCTACCTCTTCGCGGCCCTCGCCGTGCTCTCCGCCGTGGCCGCGCGTTTCGCCCTGGTCGCGCCAGGAGAAGGCCGCGGCCACCGCTGACCAGGTCCGTTCCAAGTGGCAACCAGCGTCACGTTTGCGCACGCAGCGCCCATAACGCACATCACCTACGTCACGAAGTCAGCCATGCGTCGCCCTGACCTGCAATTATCTTCCACCTGTTTTCGATTCACTTGTTTCTGACGACGCACCACGTGGAGTGCGTGGTGATCCTGGAGCGGGTGGCGAAGGACGCCTGACCTGCTGTGTGCCGGTGTGCATAGACGACAGCGGCCCCCCGCCACCGCAATCCGGTGGCGGGGGGCCGCTGTCGTGGGGCGATGGTGTCAGCCGAAGGACTTGATCCCGCGCCAGTCCACCGCGAGCACCGTCTTGACGGCCGGGTTCGTGTTGGTCGTGGACGGGTGGTAGATCTTGATGTTCCCGTCGGCGGCGGTGCGGACCCACAGGTCGGGGATCCGGTCTCCGTTGATGTCGGGGATGGCGACGATCGCCGAGATGTTCTCGGGCGTCCAGCTGGTGCCGTACGAGGTGTCGGAGCCCTCACGGGAGTTGGCCGCGAGCTTCAGCGAGTCGATGTCGACGCTGCCCGCGACGGAGCCGGGCTTGCCGTGCCGGAGGTAGATGGTTCCGGAGTCCAGGCTGCGCCACAGCAGGTCGGGCGTGTTGTCGAGGTCGATGTCGGCGATGTTGACGATCTCGCGGGGGCCCCAGGCCGTGCCCTCCATCAGCGTCGCGCTCTGGAAGGTGGCTCCGGTGTAGCCGGAGAGCAGCCAGAACTGGGTGCCGACCTTCACGGCGACATCGGTCATCTTGTCGCCGGTGATGTCCCCGAGGGCCTTCATCGACACCCAGGTGCCGGGAGCGGGCGTGTTCGACGGAAGGAGGATCTTGAGCCGCTTGCCCACGTCGAACGAGCCGTAGCCGTCACCGGGGTAGAGGTAGAAGGTTCCGTCCGGGTCCACGGCGAACAGGTCGGTGGTGCCGTCGCCGGGGTAGACGTCCGCGTAGTGGGAGATGAGCGCGGGCTTGGTGCCGTTCCACCAGGGGGCCTTCGGAGCCAGGTCGGGCTTGCCGTCGGCGCCCATGGTGTACGAGCCGGTCAGGCCGCCGTACAGCTCGCCGTCCGGGCTGCCCGGGTAGGAGAGCAGGTTGCCGTTGGCATCGATGACCATCAGGTCGGCGATGCCGTCGCCACCGACGTCACCCGGGCCGTCCGCGGTGTCCCGTGGGGGGACGTAGGTGCCGTAGTCGCTGCGCGCGCTGACGTTGCCGAGCGAGTCCAGCGCGAAGAGGTGCAGCCAGTTCGGGCCGGCGTGCGGGGGCTTCAGCGCGGGGACCGTGAACGAGCCGTTGACCGCGGTGACATCGGTGTAGGTGAGGCCCTCCCAGCCGTAGCGGAACTTCGCCGCGCCCTCGGAGGTGATGGTCATGGGTCCGGTGCTGCCGAACTTGACGGTGGCCCAGGTGGTGCCGTCGGAGGTGGCCCGCTTGAACGGGGTGGTGTCCTCGTCCACGGTGGGCGGCGGGGGCGCGGAGGCGTCGACGGTGATCCGGCAGGGCTCGGTGCCCGGCGGATAGTTGGTCGAAGTGGCGCCGGCGGCGTCCTGGGCCATGGCGTCCCAGGAGTACGTGACCTTGTCCTCCAGCGGGAACGTGGCCGGGATCGTCAGCGACACGGTGCCGCCGCCCGCGGGTGCGGAGACGAGGGTGCCGGGCGGGACGGTGCCGCCGGTCTTCCAGAAGCGGAAGCGGATCTTGGACAGGTTGTCGTCGTCGTCCGTGGCCGTGGCCTTGAGGATGATGTTGGTCTTGCCGACCGTCACACCTCCGCCCGGACCGGGCACGCAGGCGCCGCCGGGGGACGAGGTGCCTGCGGTCGGCTCCTTCGGCGGACGGTTGTAGTCCACCTCGAACGTGGCGGAGGTGGCGCGGAACTTGCGCCAGGTCTGGGTGTCCGACTCGCTGGTGGCACGCATGCCGAAGGTGATGTTCGGCCAGCCGTTGTCGGCGCCCTTCTGGGCGGCCGCGAGGACGCCGGAGTTGTTGAAGGCCTCGTACTCGTCGGGGCAGGACGTCGACCAGCCGTGCGCGAAGGACTTCTTCTGCATCTCCGTCGCCCACGAGGGCTGTGAGTTCCAGGTGGTGCCGGAGGAGATGGTGCCGGTCAGGTAGAGCTTGAATTCGCGGGTGGTGCAGGACCAGGAGTGGTTGTTCAGCACCTTGAAGGTCGCGCTGGTGACCTTGGCGCCCTTCATCTTCGGGTCGAAGTCCATCCGCCAGAACGAGCGCCCCAGACCGCCGGTGTCCGACTCGTAGCCCACGCGGGCGTCGGAGGTGCCGGAGGAGAAGTTGGTGCCGTTGTAGAAGCTGGAGTTCGGGTACGGGCGGTACGCCGTGGTCCACGCCAGCCAGCCCGCGTTCATCGTCGGGTCGACGAAGAGCGGGAACTTCAGGTCCTTCGCGGTGAGCAGCCCGGACCCGGCGAGGTCCAGCGAGAGACGGGCGGTCCCGGTCTTGTCGCCCTCCACCGTCATCGGGAGCTGCGCGGACTTCGCGCCGGGCTCGATGCCGGAAAGGCCCGACAGCTTGAGGACCTCTGCCGGGGTGGTGGCGGCGGTCCGGGTGGTGGTGCCCTCGGGGAGCTCGGGGTCGCGGCCGCTGGAGTCCCAGGTGAAGGGGGTCGGTATGGAACCGATCTCCGCACCGGTCTTGTCGAGGACCTGCACCCGGTTGCTGCCGGTGTCGTTCTGGAACGTGGCGGTCGCCGAACGCAGGCCGTAACCGACCCGTGCGAGGCCCTTGTTCGCGGCGGCCTCGGGGGTCTTCACGATGAGGACCTGGGCGAAGCCGCCCTCCTCGCGCGCCACGAGCAGCAGGTCTACGCCCGGCAGCACCTCGGAGTAGAGGGCGCGCGGGCCGTCGAGCACGGGTACGGGCAGCGCACCGGGCCAGGTGTAGGCGATGGTGTGCTCGCCGAACTCGACCTCGGCGAGCAGTGATTCGCCCGGGGTCTCGGCACGGGCGAACGAGCGGTCCGCGCGGTCCTTCGACGCCTCGCCGGTCGCGAAGCGCACCGGCAGGGCCGCGTTCGCGGGGGAGACCCCGAGCCCGCGCGGCGCCTTCTCGGAGCGGCGGAGGGTGTTGTCGATCGGCGCCCACTTGCCCGCGGCGTTCTTCGCGCGCTGCGGAAGGGCGTGCGTCCGGGTGCGGAACTGCCCGTCGGGCAGGGCCCAGGTCTGCGCGGTGGCCGTGGTGGCGGTGTCGACGAGGACCGGTTCGCCGCTGCTGAGGGACTTGGCCACCGCGGCGGCCTCGTCGACCGGTCCGGTGGAAGCCTGTTCGGCGTCGGAAGCTTTGCCGCCGGCGGTCGTGGACGTGGAATCGGGCTGCGACCAGAGCAAGAGGGCAGCGGTGAGGGCGGCCAGCACCAGGCCGATGGTCAAGGACAGCCGTGTGCGCGTGCGCACGAAGGGGCTGAGAAATGGCAGCGCGGACACGGTGTCTACTCCCGTGTGAAACCAGATGGATTGAGGACAGCACAACCAGCCCCGGACGGCAGGCCGCGGGGCAGAGAGCGGACACACGATCACACAGTCCCCACGCAACGTCCACAATTGCAATCTTTACCGGACCGTAACCCCGGAGGCGGCCGCTCCGTTCATCGAATTTTCATGTCCGACTTGGGGCGGTCTGGACGACTCGGTGTCGCTGTTGTCCGGAGAGACTCTATTTTTCCGAAAGATCATCAGTGGTGATCACCTGTGCCGAACTGGGTCGTGAGGCACGTCACTTCACACGTGCGCAACCGGGAACGACCTTCCTTGCTCCCCCATCCGCCCATGCCGCAGAGTGCGCACGCACGCGCCTGAGGCAGGCGCGTGCCTTTTGGTGTTTCTGCTTGGTGCTTCTGCACCTCATTTGTTGTCTGTTTGCCAGGGTGGGAGTCGACGCGCATGCGTGCTGCAGGTCCGTTGTCATGGCTGGGGCGGGGACGCCTGGCCATGACGGAGTCACAACGACGGCACCGGCGGCGAAGCCGCACGGCGACCGTCATTTTGCTGTCCTCACTACTGACCGTGACGAGCCTGGGAGGGCAGGCGCTCGCCGCTCCCGGGCCGGGTATGAACCGCGAGGAGTCGACCACGACGGTCGACCTTCCGGACATCCCGAAGAGCGCGGAGCTCGAGGGCGACAGTCGGGCGAAGAAGGAGCTGACCACGGCGCCCGAGGTGCCGGTCGACCCTTACGACCCGAAGGCCACCACCGCGTGGACCGCGGGCAGCGGCAACGCCGCACTGACGGCAACCACGCAGCCGGGCACCACCGTTCCCGTCAGCAACGGCCTGCCGATCGCCATCGGAGTGCCCGAGGGCACCGACCCGGCCACCGTCGCGGGTGACTGGAGGGTCGACCTCGCCCCGCCGTCCACCTCGCAGGACGCGGGTGTGTCGGGCCTGGTCATGAAGCTGACCCCGCCGGCCACCGCCGACCCGGCCGCCGAGGTGTCCCTCACCGTCGACACCACCGGCTTCGCCGACCTCTACGGGCCGCAGGCAGCCGACCGCTTCGGCCTGATGCTGCTGCCCGAGTGCGTGTACTCCGACCCCAACGCGGGCGAGTGCGCCGAGGGCGGCGGCATCCAGACCATGTCGGGCAAGTCCGCCTCGGACACCTTCGAGCGCCTGAGCTCCACCGTGGAGACGGTCCCGGCGAAGGAAGCTCCCACCCGGAGCACCGCCGCGAAGGGCGCCCCCACCCGCAAGATCGTCACCGGCACCGTGCCGGTGTCCGGCCTGCTCGGTGAGGGCTTCACCTCCGGCGAGGCCCGCCAGGCGATGCTGGCCGACGGCATCCAGCCCGCCGCCAACGCGGCCGGCGGCTCCGCGGTCGGCATGCTCGACACCGGCTCCTCCGTGCAGGGTGACTTCACGGCCTCCCCGCTGCTGTCCTCGGGTGCCTGGTCGGCCGGCTCCTCCTCGGGTGCCTTCACGTACTCGTACCAGGTGCAGACCCCGGAGACGGCCGGCGGCCTGATGCCGAAGGTCGGACTGTCGTACTCCTCCCAGTCCGTCGACGGTCGCACCAGCTCGACGAACAACCAGGCCTCCTGGATCGGTGACGGCTGGGACTACAACGCGGGCTCCATCACCCGTACGTACGCCAACTGCCGCCAGGACTCCAAGAAGGCCGGCTCCAACAACGCCACCCACCGCACCGCGGACCTCTGCTGGGGCTCGGACAATGCCACCCTCTCCCTCGGCGGCATGACCACCGAGCTGGTGTGGGACGAGACCAAGAGCAAGTGGTTCACCGCCAACGGCGACGGCTCGAAGGTCGAGCGCCTCACCGGCCAGGCCACGGGCAACGGCGCCAAGGACGGTGAGTACTGGGTCGTCACCACCAAGGACGGCACCCGCTACCACTTCGGCCTGAACAGGCTGCCCGGCTGGTCGGACAACGGCTCGGCCGCCGACGACCCGACCACGGACTCCGTCCTCACGGTCCCGGTCTACGGCAACCACGCAGGCGAGGACTGCTACCAAGCGGGCGACTGGAAGAACTCCTACTGCACCCAGGGCTGGCGCTGGAGCCTCGACTACGTCGAGGACATCCACAACAACGCCATGACGCTGTGGTGGAAGAAGGACCAGAACTACTACGCCCGCAACTTCAACTTCAAGGCGCCGGTCGTCTACGACCGCGACGGCTACCTGTCCCGCATCGACTACGGTCAGCGCCGCGACAGCATCTTCAGTACCGAGGCCCCGGCGCGCATCGGTTTCAGCGTCGCCGAGCGCTGCTACACCGTCGGCAGCGTCGCCTGCACCGAGGACAACTTCAAGTCGAAGGACCCCGGCCAGTACCGGCCCTGGTTCGACACCCCGGCCGACCTGCGCTGTGAATCCGGCAAGAAGTGCTGGAACGCCGGTCCGACCTTCTGGACCCGCAAGCGCCTCGACAAGATCACGACCTCGTCCCAGCGCCGGACCGACACCACCGCCCGCCAGGTCGTGGACGTCTACCAGCTGAAGCAGAGCTTCGCCGAGCTGAAGACCGGTCCGAACACCGCCCTGTGGCTGGAGTCCATCCAGCGCACCGGGTACGCCCGCAACGGCTCCACCGACGCCAGCGTCAAGCTGAACCCGGTCCGGTTCGAGTCGAACACCGAAGACATGCCGAACCGCGTCAAGGCGGTCAACCCGCAGCGCCCGGGCTTCTCCCGGCTGCGCATCGCGCGCGTCACCAACGAGTACGGCGGCGACACGGTCGTCACGTACAAGCCCCTGGTCGGCGACTGCCTGAGCGGCCAGCTCCCCGGCAAGACGGACACGGCTGCACTCAAGGCGAACAACCGCCTCTGCTACCCGTCGTTCTGGAACCCGGACCCCGAGGTCGAGGACATCGACTGGTTCCACAAGTACGTGGTCGACTCGATCGAGGAACTCCCGAACGTCGAAGGCGCGTACCCCACCAAAACGGCCTACGCGTACAAGAACCCGGCCTGGAAGCTCGCCGAATCCGAATTCAGCAAGAAGTCGACCCGGACGTACTCGCAATTCGCGGGCGCCGAGCAGACCACCGTCATCACCGGTGTCGAAGACGCGGCGATCGGCAGCAAGCAGTCCAAGGCCGTCACCCGCTACTTCCGCGGCATGGGCGACACCGTCCCGGTCAAGGACGTCCACGGAAACGCGATCAAGTCTTCGGACGGCTCCACGGTCTACGACCGCGAGGCCTTCGCCGGCCGCGTCTCCGAGGAACTCAGCTACACCTACGCGACGGATGCCGACACCGCCTGGCTGACCCGGAGCATCACCGTCCCCGAGGCCACCGAACTCGGCAAGCGCAACCGCGACGACGGCCTGGACCCGCTGAAGGCCTGGCGCGTCACGGAGCCGGAGGAGGTCGCGTACACGAAGTCTTCGGGCACCAATGCGGACGACGCGCGCACCCTGCGCGAGGTCCGCACGAAGACGACCTACGAGTCGACGTACGGCCTGCCCACGCAGGTGGAGTCCCTGGGCGACATCGACAAGCCCGGTGACGAGTCCTGCACCAAGTCCGAATACCTGCACCACACCGGCAAGAACATCATCGGCCTGTCCAAGCAGGTCCTGGTCTCCGCGAGCACCTGCGCGGCGGCGAACTTCACCAACCTTTCGACGCTGAGCGGTGCTTCCCGCACCTCCTACGACGGCACGGCCTACGGCACCGCCCTGTCCGCCACCACGCGCGGTCTGGCGACCGAGTCCTGGTCGCTGAAGGGCGACGGCAGCGGCTTCCAGAGCAACGGCACGACCGGCTTCGACGCCATCGGCCGGGTGATCCGGAAGACCGACCCGGACGGCAAGTCCTCGACCATCGCCTTCGACCCGCCGACCGGGCAGGTCTTCAAGGTCACCCAGGCGAACTCCGTCGGCCACACCCAGGTGCAGGAGCTGGAGCCGGGCCGCGCGGTCACGCTGAAGACGACCGACGCCAACGGCCTGGTCAGCAACGCCACGTTCGACCCGCTGGGCAGGATGGCAGAGGCATGGGCCCCCGGCCGTACCCCCTCGCCGTCCTCGGTGCCCGACTTCCGGGCCGAGTACACGATCCCGGCCGAGGAGACCGACCCGGACGACGCCACCCAGAAGATCCGCAAGCCTCCGTACGTCGTCACGTACGGGCGCGGTCACGACGACCGGATCGAGACCTCGGTGACGCTCTACGACGGCCTCGGCCGCGAGCGTCAGTCGATGGAGGAGCCGGAGAGCGGTGGCGGCTATCTGGTCACCGACACCCTGTACAACAGCTCCGGTGAGGTGTGGCAGACCAACAACGCCTACCTCACCAAGGAAGCGAAGATCGGCGAGCTCTTCAAGCCGCTCGCCGACACTGCGATACCCAACATCACCCGCTACACCTACGACGGCCTCGGCCGCGTCCTGGCCGAGACCCCGTACATGAAGTACGTGGACCCGCAGACCAAGGCGACCTCGTCCAAGGAGTACCCGGAGCGGGCCACCCGCTACGAGTACGGAGCGGACTGGTCGAAGATCATCAACCCGCAAGGGGCCTCGACCTACCGGGTCTTCACCGACGCCCTGGGTCGCACCACGCGCACGGACACCTTCAACCCCGCCGCGCCCGGCGGCTACACCTCCGTGAAGCACGAGTACGACGCCGCCGGCCGGCAGTCGAAGGCCACCAACTCGGCGGACACGGACCACCCGTGGAGCTGGTCGTACGACCACCGCGGCCGGATGGTGACCGCGACCGACCCCGACACGGGTGTCACGCGCAACGAGTACGACCACCGCGACCGTGTCCTGACGACCACCAACGCTCGTGGTGTGAAGGTCTGGAACGGCTACGACGAGCTGTCGCGGCCCAAGCAGCAGCGCCTGAACGACTCCGCCGGCACGCTGCTGGCCGACTTCTCGTACGACACCGCCCCGGGCGGCAAGGGCATGCCCTCCACCGCCACCCGCTACACCGACGGCCTGGCGTACACCCAGAAGGTCAACGGCTTCACCAAGGACTACCAGCCGACCTCGACCACCCTGTCGATCCCGCAGCAGATAGCCGACACCTGGGGCTTCGCCAAGGACTACAGCTACAGCTACAACTACACCGACTCCGGCGTGCTCCAGGACGCGCAGCTTCCGGCGGTCGGCGCGCTGGACGCCGAGAAGCTGGTCGTCCGCTACAACGACAACGGGCAGCCGCTCTCCGTCTCCGGCAAGGACTGGTACGGCTCCGAGACGGTCTACTCCCCGTACGGCCAGGTGCTCCGCTCGACGCTGGGCGCCCAGCCCTACCGCGTCTGGACGCAGAACTCGTTCGACGAGTCCAGCGGTGAGCTCAAGGAGCAGTCGGTCCACCGGGAGCAGAACACCGCCAGCCTGGTGGGCGGCAACCTGGTCTCGAACCGGGCGTACGCCTACGACCCGGCGGGCAACGTCACCTCGATCCAGGAGAAGTCCGTAGGGATCGAGGAGCGCCAGTGCTTCACCTATGACCCGCTGGGTCAGCTGAAGTCGGCCTGGACCTCGAAGGACCAGACGAAGTGCGCCGGCCCCAAGAACACCGACGGCACCATGAACGTCGTCGCGGGCAAGGACGGATCCGGCTACTGGCAGGACTACGAGTACGACCTGCGCGGCAACCGCACCAAGCTGACCGAGCGCAACCTCGCGGGTGACACGGCGAAGGACGCCGTCACCACCTACGACTACGGCAAGAACGCGGCGAAGGACCAGCCGGGCACGCTGACCAAGGTCACGAAGAAGTACACGACCCCGGCCGGCGCGCAGATCACGGCCGAGGCCACGCGTCTCCACGAGCTGACCGGCCAGACCAAGTCCGTCACCTCGGTCCAGAACGGCGACAAGCAGGACCTGACCTGGACCTACGACGGCAAGATCGATCGGATCACGGGCCAGGGCTCGGGCGGCAAGACCCCGTACGTGGGTCTCGGCCAGAAGTGCCTCGACCTCAAGTCCGGTCTCGCGGTCGCCGCCACCGCCATCCAGCTGTACGCGTGCAACGGCACCGTGGCACAGAAGTGGCACTTCGACCCGGTCCCGGGCCAGGCGGACGCCAAGCTCGGCACCCTTCAGGTCTACGACACGTGGTGTGTCCAGCCGACCGGGAACACGGCGGGCTCGGCCGCGCAGTTGCAGAAGTGCAACGGCTCCGCCGCGCAGCAGCTGAAGCGCAACGCCTCGGGACAACTGACCCACAACGCCTCCGGTCTGTGCCTCGCGGTGCAGGGCGCGGCGAACGTCAACGCGACCCCGATCGTCCTGGCCACCTGTGACGCGGCGCAGGCCGCACAGCAGTGGCTGCCGCAGGACGACACCCGTCACATTTACGGCCCCGACGGTTCCACCCTGCTGACCATCCAGGGCAAGCAGGCGACGCTGAACCTGGGCGAATCGCAGATCACCACCCAGCAGGGCGGTGTCCTGGTCCGCACCGAGCGCACCTACTCCGCCCCCGGCGGCGCGGTGCTCCGCTACGCCAACGGCAACGGTGGCGACGCCCTCACGGCGCTGGCGATGGACCACCAGGGCAGCATCTACACGGAGGTCGCCCTTGCCGCCGGCCAGGCGGTACGGGTCCGCAAGCAGGACCCGTACGGCAACCAGCGGGGCGCCGACACGGCCGGTCAGAACATCCAGACCGGCAAGGGGTTCCTGGGCAAGGACCGCAGCGACTCCTCCGGCTTCCAGCCGCTGGGCGCCAGGCTCTACGACCCGGTCGTCGGCCGCTTCCTGTCGGCCGACCCGATCCAAGACCTGAACGACCCGCTGCAGTCCAACGGGTACACGTACTCCCACAACAACCCGGTCACCTTCTCCGACCCGTCGGGTCTCTCGATCGAACTGACCGCTTCCGAGCGGTCGGCGGCCCTGTCCGGCGCGGGTCTGTCGGAGGCGCAGGTCGCCCAGGCCCAGGCGATGCAGGGCAAGTCCCTCGGCTCCGTCATCCTCGCCGTGGCCTGGGAGACGCTGAAGGACTTCATCGGCATCAACGACGCCATGGCCTGCTTCGGCGGTGACCTGTGGTCCTGCGCCGGCCTCATCGTCGGCGCCATTCCCTGGACGAAGATCAGCAAGATCCCGTCGGTCCTCAGGGCCGTCGACCGCACCATCGGCGCCATCCAGGCGTTCAAGGCGGCGAAGGTCGCCGCCGAGGCCGTGCTGAAGGCGGCGAAGGCCGCCGAGGCGGCGGCTCTGCAAGCCAAGAAGGCGGCGATCGAGAAGGCCAAGAAGGAGGCCGCGCAACGGGCCAAGAAGAAGGCCGCCGAAGAAGCCAAGAGAACGGCCGACGCAGCCGCGGCGGCGAAGAAGAAGACGGGTAACCCCGTCCAGAAGCAGGCCCAGGCCAAGGCCGCCCCGAAGGCCTCCACTCACTCGGGCGGTGGCAAGCCCAAGGCCGGCGGGAGCAAGCCGGGTGGCTCCTCCGGAGGCTCCGCCCGCAGCAAGGGCGGGTCCAGCGGAAGCGGCGGCTCGGGCAAGGCCGACGGCGGCGGTTCCTGCTCCGTTGCCAGCAACAGCTTCGTGCCCGGCACGAAGGTGCTGATGGCCGACGGATCCGTGAAGGCGATCGAGAAGGTCGAGACCGGCGACAAGATCCTCGCGACCGACCCCAAGACCGGGGAAACCCGCGTCGAGACGGTCACCGCGCAGATCAAGGGCGAGGGTCTCAAGCACCTCGTCACGATCACGATCGACATCGACGGGGATGCGGGCTCGAAGACCGCCGAGGTCACCGCGACCGACGGTCACCCGTTCTGGGTCCCGGAACTCGGTGAGTGGATCGACGCCGCGGACCTGAAGCAGGGCCAGTGGCTCCAGACCGGCGCGGGTACCCGCGTACAGATCACCGCGGCCAAGCCCCAGACCGCCGCAAGCGCCACCGTGCACAACCTCACGGTGTCGGACCTGCACACGTACTATGTGCTGGCGGAATCCACCCCGGTTCTCGTTCACAACTGTGGTACCGAGACGCTCGGCGAGAACAAATATTCGTGGGAGCACGAGGGGTCGGATAGCCTCTTCGAGGCGGAAATCGACGACAATGGAACCATGACGATGCTTGCCGGGGTGACAAAGCAGAGCCCTGTGAGGGGTATCGTCCTGTTCAACAAGGCGCTTGATCATTTCGGCGATCGAGTCACGTCCATCAATGGCAACCTCATTGAAGAGAACAGGGCCACCTTCAATACGCTCACAGGTGGTGGCATGGCGCCGGAAGCAGCGATCCTCGAAACTTGGACAGGGAAGCTGGCAACGAGAAGCGGCTTCAGCAACCTGCAATCACTTCGCCTTATCGGTGAACCTGGGAACTATTCCAAGGTTGAGCCGATCTTCACGAGACCCTGAGGGGTGTGACGGTGACTACGGACGACTGGGTCGCAGAAGCGCGCCGACTGCAGCGAGCGGGTGCGTCGATCATCGACATAGCCGGCTTCCTTCGAGAATTCGGGGAGAATGGCGGTAGGAAAATCAACGCGGCATCCGCTCTTGGGAAAGAGTATGGATGGTCGGTAAAGCAGAAGCTTGAATTGCTGAGTTGGACCGAAGGTGGCGTTACGGACGAGGAATTGATTTCCTTTGCTCCGTCGTGGCTTCCCGGTGAGTGATTCATTCTGATGCACGACAAGAGGGTGGCTTCCCGGGGAATCCGGGAAGCCACCCTCTTGGGTTTTCCGTCTGTGTGCCGAATGGCGGGGAGCCGGCCGTGCGGCGCGGCACGCGAGGCCGGCCCGCCCGGGGACCGTCCGGGGCGGGCCGGGGTTTTAGGGGGTCAGGGGCGGGAAGTGAGGTAGCCGCCCATGGACTTGAAGTAGGTGGTGGCCGGGAGTTCCGTGCCGTCTTCCGTGCGGACGCTCGTGATGGACAGGCCGTGGTTCTGGCCCGTGCGGGCGTCCGCGCCGGCGACTATGACCACGCCTTCGCCCTCGCGGTAGAAGATGCGGCCCGGGGTGCCGCCGTAGCGGCCCTCGGAGACGACGGACGTCAGGATCTCCAGGCGCTTGCCCTTGTGGAAGGTGAAGGCGGCCGGGTACGGGGCCGACTGGGCGCGGATCAGGCGTTCCAGGGTTTCCGCGGGCCAGGACCAGTCGATGCGGATGTCCTCTTCGGCCCTCTTGTGGAAGAAGGTGGCCTGGGAGCGGTCCTGCTTCGTGAACTCCGTCCGGCCGGACGCGATGAGGTCGAGGGCGGCGATCGTCACCGGGGCGATCAGGTCGACCGTCTTGTGGAACAGGTCCGTGGTCGTGTCCGTCGGGCCGACGGGGATCGAGCGCTGCATGACGATGTCGCCGGCGTCGAGGACCTCGTCCATCATGTGCGCCGTGACGCCGACTTCGGGCTCGCCGTTGATGAGGGCCCAGATGAGGGGGGAGAAGCCCGCGTACTTGGGGAGGAGGGAGTCGTGGATGTTGAGCGTGCCGTGCCGGGGGAGCGTGTAGATGCGCGGCGGGATCCAGGTGCGCCAGTTGTTCGCGACGAGGATGTCCGCGTCGGCTTCCTTGAGCTGCTGGAACAGCTCCTCGTCGTCGGGGCGGTTGCGGATGACGACCGGGACGCCGTGCTCCTCGGCGAGGTCGGCGACCGAGTCGCTCCAGATCTTCTCGTAGGCGTGCTCGCTCTTGGGGTGGGTCACGACCATGACGACGTCGTGCTCGGAGTCCAGGAGCGCCTTCAGGGTGCGATGGCCCCAGGTCTGATAGCCGAACATGACGACCCGCATCGGGGTTCCTCCTCGGGAGAGCGAATGAGCAAAGGCAAGTAAAGCAAGGCTTACCTAACGGCGCAACAACCCCGATTCTGGGCTTGATTGACCCGAGTGCGGGCTTGTTGTCCGGTTTGTCTGGTCGACAGGCCGTCTGGATCAGGTTAGCTTTACCTAAGTTCCACTCGGCTGCCGGTCACCGGTGCGCCTGGACTCCCCCTTTCCCCCACCCCTGACACGACGCCTGGCAGGCGGCTGTCCCGCACCAATGGGAGTGACATGTCACAGGCTCTTCCTGGCGACGCACCACTGATCCACGACCTGATCGGTATCGGCTTCGGGCCGTCGAACGTCGCCATGGCGATCGCGCTCAGCGAGCACAACGTGCGCGTCGGAAGGCAAGAGGCGGTCACCGCCCACTTCTTCGAGCAGCAGCCCCGGTTCGGGTGGCACCGCGGGATGCTCATCGACGACGCGACGATGCAAGTGTCCTTCATGAAGGACCTGGTGACGCTCCGGAACCCGACCAGCGAATACAGCTTCCTCTGCTACCTGCAGGAGAAGGGCCGGCTGATCGACTTCGTCAACCACAAGAACCTGTTCCCGCTCCGGGTCGAGTTCCACGACTACCTCGAGTGGGCCGCCGCCAAGGTCGACGACATGGTCTCGTACGGCCACCAGGTCGTCTCCGTCGAGCCCGTGGTGCGCGACGGCGTCGTGGAGTACCTCGACGTGACGGCGCGCTCCGGCGACGAGGTCGTCGTCCACCGTGCCCGCAACCTCGTCATCTCCACCGGGCTGCGTCCGGTCATGCCGGAGGGCGTCGAGCGGACCGACCACGTCTGGCACAACACCGACCTGCTGAAGAAGATCGACGGCCTGGAGGGCGGCGAGCCCACCCGCTTCGTCGTGGTCGGCGCCGGTCAGAGCGCCGCCGAGAACGTGGCCTACCTGCACCGCCGCTTCCCGCAGGCCGAGGTCTGCGCGGTCTTCTCCCGCTACGGCTACAGCCCGGCGGACGACAGCAGCTTCGCCAACCGCATCTTCGACCCGCAGGCGGTGGACGAGTACTTCACCGCCCCGGAGGACGTGAAGCAGCGGCTGATGGGCTACCACGGCAACACCAACTACTCCGTGGTCGACATCGACCTCATCGACGACCTGTACCGGCAGTCCTACCAGGAGAAGGTGCTCGGCACCGAGCGGCTCCGCTTCCTGAACGTCTCGCGCCTGACGGGCGTGGAGGAGACGGCCGACGGGGTCCGCGCCACGATCAAGTCGCTCGTCACCGGCGAGGAGAGCGTGCTCGACGCCGACGTCGTGGTGTGCGCCACCGGCTACCAGCAGGCCGACGGCCTGGGGCTGCTCGGCGAGGTCGCCGACCGCTGCCACCGCGACGACCAGGGCCGGGTCCGCGTCGAGCGCGACTATCGGGTGTCGACCGACCTCGAACTGAGCTGCGGCATCTACCTCCAGGGCGGAACCGAGCACACGCACGGCATCACCTCCTCCCTGCTGTCCAACACCGCGGTACGGGTCGGGGAGATACTCGACTCGATCCTCGACCGGAACCCCAAGACCGTGCCCGGCCAGGCCCGTCCGGTCGCCGGGGGCGCCGCCGGCGGAGCCCGCCAGCCGGCCGTCTGACCGGTCCCCACCCCTCCGCTGCCGTGCTCCCGGGCGTTCACGCTCCCGGGGCACGGCAGTAGTGTGCAACCAGTTGCCCCACGAAGAAGGAACGTCCGTGCCCACTGGTATTCGCCGCCCCGCGGGCGGCCCGCCCGCGGTCGAACGCACGGCGCCTTCCCGGGTCGTCGCGCAGGCCAGGCGGCGGCGGATCGTGGGTCTGGGCGCCACCCTCGCGGTCCTGGCGGTCGCCGCCGTGGTGTCCCTCGCGGTCGGTGCGCGGGCGCTCAGCCCCGCCGAGGCCTGGCACGGGCTCTTCGCGGACCCGGATCCCGATCAGAAGCTCTCCGAAGCCCGGCTCATCATGCAGACGGTACGGGTGCCCCGTACGGTCCTCGCGATCGTGGCGGGCATCGCCCTGGGCGTCGGAGGGGCGCTGATCCAGGGCTATACGCGCAACCCCATCGCGGACACCGGTCTGCTCGGGGTGAACACCGGCGCCTCCTTCGCCGTGGTGTCGGCGATCGCCCTGCTCGGGCTCACCGACCCGTTCGAGTACGTCTGGTTCGCCTTCCTGGGCGCCGCGCTCGCCGGTGTCGTGGTGTTCGGGCTGTCGAGCATCGGCCGGGGCGCGGGCAATCCGCTGACGCTCGCTCTGGCCGGGCAGGGGGTCACGGTGTTCCTGATGGCGATGACGACGGCGGTCGCGCTGTCGGACAAGGCGGCGCTGAACGCCCTGCGGTTCTGGAACGCGGGGTCGGTGGCCGGCGTCGGCTTCGACGTCATCTGGCCGGTGACCGCCTTCATCGTGGTCGGGCTGGTGCTGGCACTGGCCACCCTGCCCTCCGTCAACCTGCTCAACCTGGGCGACGACGTGGCGCGGGGACTGGGCGTGAACATCACGCTGATCCGGATCGTCGGCATCATCGCCATCACCCTGATGGCGGGCGCGGCCACGGCGGCGTGCGGCCCCATCGCCTTCCTCGGGCTGATGGTGGCGCACCTGGCCCGCTATCTGGCCGGGCCCGACTACCGCTGGCTGGTGCCGTACGCGGGCCTGCTCGGCGCGGTCGTCCTTCTGGTCTGCGACATCGTGGGACGCGTCGTGGTGCGGCCGGGGGAGCTGGACGCGGGCGTCCTCGTCGCTCTCCTCGGCGCCCCGTTCTTCGCGGTCCTGGTGTGGCGGGGAAAGTTCAAGAGCGCATGAACATGGACGTGACAGTGGTGAAGCCCGCCGGGAAGCCCTCGGTGGCGCCCGGTGTGCGGCTCGGCGGCATGTCGTTCGTCTGGCGGCCCAGGATCGTGCTGGTCACGCTGCTGCTGACGGCGGCGGCCTTCCTGCTGTTCTGCCTGTCCATCGCCGTGGGGGACTTCCCCCTCGGGCTGTCGCAGGTGGTGGCCACCCTCTTCGGCGGCGGCGAGCAGGTCGACCAGTTCGTGATCATGGACCTGCGCATGCCGCGGGCCCTGGCCGGGCTCGTCGTGGGCATCGCGCTGGGCATGTCCGGGGCGATCACCCAGTCCATCGCCCGCAATCCGCTGGCCAGTCCGGACATCCTCGGGATCACCGGAGGCGCCAGCGCGGTCGCGGTGTGCCTGGTGACGGTGTCGGGCGGGGCCACGGCCGCGGTCGTCGGCTCCGTGGGGCTGTCCGGGGCGGCGCTCGCGGGAGGCCTCGGCACGGGGCTGCTGGTGTACTTCCTGGCGTGGCGGCGCGGGGTCGACGGCTTCCGGCTCATCCTGATCGGCCTCTCCGTGAGCGCCGTGATGGAGGCGATCACGACCTGGCTGCTGGTCACCGCCGACATCAGGGACGTGGCGCGGGCCCAGGCGTGGCTGGTCGGCTCCCTGGACAACCGCTCGTGGGACGAGGTGGGGGTGGCCCTGTGGGGCACGCTCGCCCTCGCGGTGGTCGTGGCGTGCGTCGCCTTCCAGTTCAAGCCGCTGCACTTCGGCGACGACGTGGCCGCCGGCCTCGGCGTCCGGTTCTCGCTGGTACGGGCCGTCCTGCTGCTGTGCGCGGTGCTCCTGGCCGGCTTCGCGGTGAGCGCCGCCGGACCGGTCCCGTTCGTCGCCATGGTGGCGCCGCAGGTGGCGCTCCGTCTGACGAAGTCCCCGACGCCGCCGTTGGTGGCGTCCGCCGTGGTCGGGGCGCTGCTGCTGATCGGCTCGGACCTGGTCGCCCGTACGGCGCTGCCGATCGCCCTGCCGGTCGGCGTGGTCACCGCCGCCATCGGCGGCCCCTTCCTCATCTACCTCCTGGTGCGGGCGAACCGCCGCTAAGGCCTGTCGTCAAATTCCCGCCTGCCCCGCGGCGGGCCGCCCTTCGGGCGACGACGGGAATTTGACGACAGGCCCTAGGTGATAGAAAGGTTAGGCAAGCCTAAATAAAGGGGGAGTCGTGGTCGCTCAGTCCATCACCGAGACCGAGTCCGGGGCCGATGCCGTCCCGCGGCTGGCGGCCAGGGGCGTCACGGTCGGATACGGCGACCGGACCGTCATCGACTCCCTCGACGTGGCGATCCCGCCGGGGGTGGTGACCACGATCATCGGCCCCAACGGGTGCGGCAAGTCCACCCTGTTGCGGACCCTGTCGCGGCTCCTCAAGCCGACCAGCGGATCGGTCGTGCTTGACGGCGAGGACATCGCCCGGCTGCGGACCAGGGACGTGGCGAAGAAGCTCGGACTGCTGCCCCAGGCGCCGGTCGCGCCGGAGGGCCTGACCGTGGCCGACTTGGTCGCCAGGGGCCGGCATCCACATCAGAGCTGGCTGCGCCAGTGGTCCTCGGACGACGCCTCCGTCGTGGAACGCGCGCTGGCCATGACGGGGGTGGCCGACCTGGCCGACCGTCCCGTCGACGCGCTCTCCGGGGGCCAGCGTCAACGCGTGTGGATATCCATGACCCTCGCTCAGGGCACGGATCTGCTGCTGCTCGACGAGCCCACGACCTATCTGGACCTGGCGCACGCCGTCGACGTGCTCGACCTGGTCGACGACCTGCACGAGTCGGGATGCACCGTGGTGATGGTGCTGCACGACCTCAACCTGGCCGCGCGCTACAGCGACAACCTGATCGTGATGAAGGCCGGTTCGGTCCTGGCGCAGGGTCACCCGCGCGAGGTGCTGACCGCCGAGTTGCTGCTCGAGGCATTCGGCCTGCGTGCCATGGTGATTGACGATCCGGTGGGTGACCGGCCCCTCGTCGTGCCGATCGGGCGGACCCACGTCCAGAGTGCGGGCAGCTGAAACCAGAGCGTTATCACTTAGGCTAGGCTTACCTCACTTCACCGGGGTACGGTTTGCCTGCCCTAAGTGGGGCTGCAGTGGACAGTACGAAAGCAAGGGATCCCGCAATGCTCCTCGACCGAACGACACGCAACAAGCCCTGGCTGAAGCTGGCGGCGACCGTGTCCGCAGCGGCCCTCGGCGTAGGCGTCCTTGCCGGCTGCGGCTCCGAGAAGGCCGACACCAACGGCAAGGACAAGAAGGAAGGCACCGCCAAGTCTCCTGCCGCCAATGGTGCGTTCCCGGTCACCGTCGAGCACTTCTTCGGCTCCACCGAGGTCAAGAAGGCCCCGCAGCGCGTCGTCACCGTCGGCTACACCGACGACCAGAACGTCCTCGCGTTCGGCATCAAGCCGGTCGGCATGGTCGACCAGTACCCGAACCCGGCGGGTCAGAGCCCCGACATCAACACCCAGTGGCCCTGGGTGAAGGACAAGTGGGGCGAGACCAAGCCCGAGGTCATCATGAACAACGGTGACGCCGGCCCCAACTTCGAGAAGATCGCGGCCCTGCGCCCCGACCTGATCATCGCGGTGTACTCCGAGGTCGACCAGGCCGCCTACGACAAGCTGTCGAAGATCGCCCCGACGGTCGGCCGCACCAAGGCCGAGAAGGAGCCCTTCAGCGCTCCGTGGTCGGACAACGCCCTCCAGGTCGCCAAGGCGGTCGGCAAGGAGGCCGAGGGCAAGGCGATGGTCCAGGGCATCCAGGACAAGCTCGCCGCGGTCAAGAAGGCGCACCCCGAGTTCGCCACCCAGACGGCCGTCGCGGTGTCCTGGTACAAGGACGCGGTCAACCCCTTCACCACCACCGACGTGCGCGGCCAGCTCCTGACCGGCATGGGCTTCAAGGGCCAGACCGAGCTCGACAAGATCTCGGACGGCAAGTTCTCCTTCGCCCTCTCGCCGGAGCGCATGGACCTCATCGACGTCGACCGCGTCTTCGTCATCAACGACAAGGCCGACACGGACGCGATGAAGAAGTCCGAGCTCTTCGCCAACCTGAAGGTCGTCAAGAACAACAAGGTGTCCTACCTGCTCGACAGCGAGGGCCCGGCGGCCGGCGCGGCCATGTCGCAGGCCACCCTGCCCGCCCTGCCCTTCGCCATCGACGAGCTCGTCAAGTCGGTCGGCTAGGTGTGAGCACCACGGAAATTCGGGTCGCCCCGGCAACCCTGCGTACGACGACCGGACGTGAAGCGGCCCGATGGGTGGCGGCCAACTGCCGCACGATGCCCTGGCTGACGTCCGGCGCCGTACTCAGCACGGTCGCCGGGGCGGCTCTCCAAATGCTCCCCGTCCTGTTGCTCGGCCGGGTGGTCGACGCGGTGACCGGGGGCGAACCGCGTTCGGTCCTGGTCACGATCGGGGCCTGGATGGTGGCCGCCGCGCTCCTCGGCGCGGCGGCCACCGCCCTGTCCGCCTACCTGATCGGGCGGCTCGGCGCCGACCTGCTCGCGCACCTGCGCGAAGGCGCCGTACGGGCCGTGCTGGGCATGCCCAGCGCCCGGGTCGAGCAGGTGGGCCGCGGCGACGTGCTCTCCCGGGTCGGCGACGACGTCGCCGTCCTGTCCAAGGGCATCCGGTCGGCCATCCCCACGGTGTTCTCCGCGGGGGTGCTGGTGACCATCGCCACGATCGGCATGTTCGGCCTCGACTGGCGACTCGGCCTGGCCGGCGCCTGCGCCCTGCCGGCCTACGCGCTGGCCCTGCGCTGGTACTTGCCCCGCTCCGCCCCGCTCTACCGCAAGCGCGCAGTGGCCCAGGCCGAGCGCGCGCAGGCGCTGATCAGCGGCCTCAACGGCATCGAGACGGTACGGGCGCACCG
Organism: Streptomyces sp. NBC_00335; assembly: GCF_036127095.1. Taxonomy (GTDB): domain Bacteria; phylum Actinomycetota; class Actinomycetes; order Streptomycetales; family Streptomycetaceae; genus Streptomyces. Next base: position 1,991,943 of record NZ_CP108006.1, on the reverse strand, counting down.
GCTGGAGGAGGCCTTCCGCGAGAAGGTCTCCGAGGATTCGCGACGGGTACGGGACCTCGGCATCGAGGTGTTCCACTTCTTCGGCCGGTTCGTCGGCCGGGAGAACCGGGCGGAGTTCATCGGCCTGGTCCTGATCCTCGTGGTGGGCTACGCCCTGCTGGAGACCGGCTCCGCAAGCCTCGGTGAAGTGGCGGCCGCGCCGCTGGTGTTCCACCGCCTGTTCACCCCGCTGGGCGCGATCATGTTCACCTTCGACGAGGCCCAGAAGTCGGGCGCGAGCCTGACCCGGCTCGTCGGGGTGCTGGGGGAGTCCACGCAGGACCGGCTCGTGGGTGATGCGACCGCCGCTCCGGCGGACGTGGAGCCGTACCCGGTGACGGTGAAGGGGCTGACGTTCCGTTACCCCGGATCCGATGAGCCGGTCCTGAGCGACGTCAGCCTGACGATCCCGGCGGGCGGCTCACTGGCCCTGGTGGGCGCGACGGGCGCCGGCAAGACGACCCTGGCCGCGCTCATCGCCGGCATCGGGACCCCGGAGGCCGGTTCGGTGCGGATCGGGCCGACCGACCTCACCGATCTGGACGAGGCCGGGGCGAGGGCGCTGGTGAGCATCCTGACCCAGGAGACGCACGTGTTCTCCGGGCCGCTCGCCGACGACCTGCGACTGGCCGCGCCGGAGGCGACCGACGCCGAACTGCTGGCCGCGCTGGGCACCGTAGGGGCGGCCGAGTGGGTCGAGGCGCTGCCCGAGGGCCTGGACACCGAGGTCGGCGAGGGCGGTGCGCGGCTCGACGGCACCAAGGTGGCCCAAGTCGCCCTGGCCCGGCTGGTGCTGGGCCGGGCACCCGTGGTGGTGCTCGACGAGTCGACCGCGGAGGCGGGCAGCGAAGGCGCCGCCGAGCTGGAACGGGCCGTACTGGCGGCCTGCGCCGGGCGGACCACGCTCTTCGTGGCCCACCGGCTGACCCAGGCGGTGGCGGCCGACCGGATCGCCGTGCTGGATGCGGGACGCGTCGTGGAGCTGGGCACGCACGAGGAGTTGGTGGCCCTGGGCGGCCGCTACGCGCGACTCTGGCGGGCCTGGAGAGACGCTAGTTAGGTCACCCTAATTTAGGTTAGGCTAGCCTTCGTACCTTGGAAGGGTGTTGAGTCTTCAAATGATGGAACCGAGCGCTCGTCTCGTGCTGATCTCTCCTACGCGCCTGGCAGACGTGCGCCGGCGTACCGGCGGATACTCCGACCGGACCATCGCCGAGGCCTGTGCCATCGGACTGTCGTACTGGGCGACGGGCGTCAGCCCCGACGGAATCGACCTGACCCCCGGCACGCTCTTCGCGGACGTCCTGGGATGGGTCGACAACGGCGGACGCGCGCCCGGTGGCTGGGAGACCGGCGAGGCCGCTCCGGACGGCTGGGCCATCGCGGTCCCCGGGAGCGTCCGGCAGTCCGACGCCCAGCTCGCGCTGGACGACCTGGCGGACTTCCCCGACCGGCCCATCGGCACCATCAGCCCGACCGGCGTGGCGGAGCGACTGGGAACCCTCGCCGGGTGGAACGACAACGCGGCCGACCGGGTCCGGCCGACCATCGTGGAGATGTTCCGCGAGCAGGCGAGGCTCAGGCCGGACGCGGTCGCCATCATCGACGAACACCGCTCGCTGACCTACCGCCAGGCGGCGGAGCTGTCCGCGCAGCTGGCCCACCACCTGATCGGCCGCGGACTCGGCTCCGAGCAGGTCGTGGGCATCTCGCTGGGCCGCTCCGCCGACATGGTCATCGGCCTGCTCGGCGTGCTCCAGGCCGGCTGCGCCTTCGTCCCGCTCGACCCCCAGTGGCCCGCCGCGCGCCGCGCCGTCGTCATCGACGACGCGCGGGTCGTGGTGCAGCTGAACGACTCCGGCGCACACGACCCCGCGGAACCGGCCGCCGTGGCCGTCGACCTCGACGACTGGCGGTACGCCGACCAGCCCGCCGGGGACACCGGAATCACCGCGCACGGCAACTCCCTCGCCTACGTGATCTTCACGTCCGGTTCCACCGGCCGCCCCAAGGGCGCGATGATCCGGCACGAGGCGATCAGCGAGCGCCTGCTGTGGCAGGTCAACGAGATCCTCGGCTTCGGCCACGACGACGCCTCGCTGTTCAAGGCGCCCCTGTCCTTCGACATATCCATCAACGAGATCTTCCTCCCGCTGGTGTGCGGCGGCCGCCTCGTGGTCCTGCGGCCCGGCGGCGAACGCGACCCGCACCACCTGCTCGCCGTGATCGCCGAGCACCGCGTCACCTTCACCTACCTCGTCTCCTCCATGCTGGACGTCCTGCTGGAGATGGCCGGCGACTCCGACCGCCTCGACAGCCTGCGCCACGTGTGGTGCGGCGGCGAGGTGCTCACCCCCGAGCTGTACGAGCGCTACCGCACCCGGCTCGACATCCCCATGTACCACGGCTACGGCCCGGCCGAGACGACCATCGGCGTCTCCCACGTCATCTACCGGGGCGAGGCCGAACGCCTGTCGACCTCGATCGGCAAGGCCAACCCCAACACCCAGCTGTACGTCCTCGACGACGAACTGCGCCCGGTCCCGGTCGGCGTCGGCGGCGAGCTCTACGTCGGCGGCTTCCTCCTGGGCCGCGGGTACGTGAACGCACCCGCACTGACCGCGTCCCGCTTCGTGGCGAACCCGTTCGCAGGCGACGGCTCCCGCCTCTACCGCACCGGCGACCTCGCCCGGTTCGCCCCCGACGGCTCCCTGGACTTCCTCGGCCGCGCCGACAACCAGGTCAAGGTCCGCGGCATGCGCCTCGAACTGGAGGACGTCGAGGCCGGCCTCGCGGAGCACCCCGAGGTACGGCACACCTGCGTCATCGCGAAGAAGAACAGCGCGGGCGGCACCTACCTCGTCGGCTACGTGATCCCGGCCGCCGGAGCCGCGGAGCTGCGGGCCGACGAGGTCAAGGCCTGGGCCACCGAGCACATGGTCGAGTACATGGTGCCCGCCCACATCGTCGTGATGACCGAGTTCCCGCTCACCGCGAACGGCAAGCTCGACCGGCGCGCCCTGCCCGAACCCGAGGTCGTGACCGGGACGTTCGTACGGCCCTCCACCGACGAGGAGCGCGCGGTCTGCGCGGCCGTCGCCTCCGTGCTGCGACTGGAGGAAGTCGGCGTCGACCAGGACTTCTTCCAGCTCGGCGGAGACAGCATCCTCGCCATCTCGCTGCTCAGCGCCCTGCGCGCGGCGGGCCTCTACGTCACCGCCGGACAGATCTTCGCCAACAGCGTCCTGGGCGCCCTGGCGGCCGTGGCCGGCCGCGAGGACGCCGCCCGGGTGGACCACGCCGACGTCGCGACCGGTCCCGTACCGGGATCGCCCATCGTCCAGTGGCTCGGCCGGACCACGGACGCCGTCGACGGCTTCGTCCAGGCGGTCGTACTGAACACCCCGGCGGACCTCACCGCCGACGCCCTCGGCCCGATCCTCGACTCCGTCGTCACCCGGCACGACATGCTGCGCGCCCGGCTCGTCCGCGGGGACCGCTGGAGCTTCGACATACCGGAGGCCCACGGGGCCACCGCCGACTGGCAGGAGAGCGACGGGCCGCTCGACGCGTGCGTCGCCCTCGCAACCGAAGGACTGGACCCGGACAACGGCGTGATGCTGCGGGCCGTCTGGCGCCGCGAGGCCCGCCAACTGGTCCTCGTCGCCCACCACGTGGTGGTCGACGGCGTGTCCTGGCGGGTCCTGATGGAGGACCTGGCCACGGCATGGCGCCAGTTCACCGCCGGTGAGGCCATCGAACTCCCCGCGGTGGGAACCTCGTTCCGCCGCTGGACCCAGCTCCTGGAAAACGCCGAATTCGACGCGGACCGCGCCTACTTCGAACGCCCCCTGCCGGGCCCCGACGCGCCGCTCGGCAGGCGCGCCCCGTCCGGGGCCGACACGGTCGAGCGGGAGCGGACCCGGGTCTTCACCGTCGGCTCCGAGCCCACGGCCGCACTGCTGGGCGAGATCCCCGCGAAGTTCCACGCGGGCGTCAACGACGTCCTGCTGACCGCGCTCGCCGTCACCCTCGCCCGCTGGCGGCGCGGCCGCGGCCAGGAGCAGACCTTCGCGCACATCGAGCTGGAGGGCCACGGCCGCGAAGGCCGCCACGTGGCGGGTGCCGCCGGCGTCGAGCCGGAACTGTCGCGCACCATCGGCTGGTTCACGACGCTGTTCCCGGTGACCGTGGACCCCGGCACCACCGGCGACTTCACCGACCCCCGCTACCTCGCCGCCGCCCTCAAGGCGGTCAAGGAAGACCTGGCCCGCGTACCGAGCAACGGCGTCTCCTACGGCGCCCTGCGCTACCTGTCCGACGCCGCCTTCACCGCGCCGGCACCCCAGATCCTCTTCAACTACCTGGGCCGCTTCGACGCGGGCGCGTCGGGGGACTGGCAGCTCTCCGGCACCACCGGACAGCTCGGCGAGAAGCGCGACCCGCGGATGCGCCTGCCGCGCGCCCTGGAGTTCAACGCGATCGCCGAACCCTCCGCCACCGGCGAGTACGAGCTCGTCACCACCGTCTCCTGGCCCGACGGGATGTTCACCGACGAGGACATCGAGGCGATCGGCGGGTACTTCCAGGCGGCACTCACCGCCCTGGCCGCGCTCGAAGAAGGCGGCCACTCGCCCAGCGACTTCCCGCTGGTACGGCTGGCCCAGGCCGACGTAGACGCCCTGGACGGCCCCGCGCTGCGCGCCGTCCTGCCGCTGACCCCGCTGCAGGAAGGCCTGTACTTCCACTCGGTCTTCGACGACGACTCCGCCGGCAGCTACGTCGAACAGCAGCTGCTGACGCTGGAGGGCGAGCTCGACCCCGCCCGCCTCGCCACCGCCGCCACCCGCCTGCTCACCCTGTACCCGAACCTGGCCGCGCGGTTCACGGCCCTCGCCGACGGCCGCGTCGTCTCCGTACTGGAAACCGGCGCCGAGGCCCCCTTCACCACCCTGGAGCGGCCCGGCATCACCGACGCGGAGCTCCACGAACTCGCCGAGCGGGACCGCCGCGCCGGATTCGATCTGGCCACCGGCCCGCTGATGCGGTTCACCCTGGTCCGCGACCCGGAATCCGGCCGCGACGTCCTCGTGCAGACCGTCCACCACATCATCGCCGACGGCTGGTCGGTGCCCCCGATGCTGCGCGCGCTGCTCGCGGAGTACCACGCGCCGGGCAGCACCTACCCGCTGAGCGGCTTCCCCGACTACGTCGGCTGGCTCGCCGAGCGCGACGCCGACGAGAGCGACCGCGTGTGGGGCGCCGAACTCGCCGAGCTGCCCGGCCCCTCGCTGGTGGCCAGGCAGCACACCCCGTCCGACCGGTTCGCCGACACCTCCGTGGAACCGGGGCTCGACATCGACGCCGCCGTCCGCTCGGCCGGCGTACCGCTGAGCGTGGCCGTGCACAGCGCCTGGGCGGTGACCCTGGGCGGGATCCTGCACTCCGACGACGTGGTCTTCGGATCCACGGTCTCCGGCCGCGACGCGGACGTCCCCGGCATCGAGGACATGGTCGGCCTGTTCATCAACACCGTCCCGCTGCGTGCACGGTGGGCCGCCGGCACCACGGCGGGCGAACTGCTCGCCTCCGTACGCGAGCACCAGGGCGCGGTCCTGCCGCACCAGCACGTCTCGCTGGCCCGGATCGGCCGCCTCGCCGGCGTCGGCTCCCTCTTCGACACGCTCGTGGTGTTCGACGTGGCCACCGACGTGGCCGCCCTGCGCCGCACCGGCGACACCCTGGCCGTCACCGGCCTCGTCAACGAGGGAGCCCCGCACTACCCGCTGACCCTGGTCGTGGAGCGGGCCCTCGACGGACGCCCGCGCTTCAACCTGATCTACGACGGCGAACTGCTCCGCGAGAGCACCGCCCGCGACATCCTGAACCGGTTCACGCACACCCTCACCGCGCTGCTCACCCGGCCGGACGCCCCGGTCGCCGACCTGGCGCCCGAGGGCGGCAGGAGCCCCGCACGGATCACCCCGACCACCCTCGGCGCACTCTTCGACGCCGCGGCCGACCGGGACCCGGCGGCCACCGCCGTCACCCAGTGCGCGCTCGACGGCACCACCCGCTCGCTGACCTACGGCGAACTCGCCGACGCGAAGAACGAACTGGCCGCCGCCCTGCGCACGGCCGGTGTCCGGCCGGGCCGGCGCGTCGCCGTGGCCGTCCCGCGCACCATCGAGCAGATCGTCGCCCTGGTCGCGATCGTCAGCGCGGGCGGCGCGTACGTACCGCTCGACATGGCCTACCCGGACGACCGGCTGGAGTACGTCCTCGCGGACGCCGCCCCGCAGGCCGTCCTCGTGGACCCCGGTCAGCGCGAGCGCTTCACGGAGCTGCTGGAGCGGGCGGGAGTCGCCGCACGCGTCCTCGTACAGGGCGACGAGCCGGCGCCCGAGACCGCTGCCGGGGACGCGGCTGCGGCGCCCGAGGTTAGCTGGCACGACCCCGCGTACGTGATCTACACCTCCGGGTCGACCGGCAAGCCCAAGGGCGTCGTCGTCCCGCACTCCAGCGTGGTGGCGCTGCTCGCCAACACCCAGCCCGACATGGACTTCGGCCCCGACGACGTCTGGGTCCAGTTCCACTCCTACTCCTTCGACTTCGCGGTCTGGGAGCTGTGGGGCGCCCTGGCGCACGGCGGCGAGCTACTCGTCCCCGACTACGGCCTGACCCGCTCCCCGGTCGACTTCCACCGGCTGGTCCGCGAGCGCGGCGTGACCGTGCTCAACCAGACGCCTTCGGCCTTCTACCAGTTCGTCGAGGCCGACCGGCACGCCGACCGGCCGCTCCCCGCCCTGCGCCGCGTCATCTTCGGCGGCGAGGCCCTGGACCTCGGCCGGCTGCGCGGCTGGGTCGAGCGGCACGGCGCCGCCTCGCCCGAGCTCGTCAACATGTACGGGATCACCGAGACCACGGTCCACGTGACCCACCGGGTGCTGACCGACGAGGACTTCGCCTTCGGCGACGACGTGAGCCCCATCGGCGGACCCATCCCGGGCCTGACCACCCACCTGCTCGACGACCGGCTCCGGCCGGTGCCGCCGGGGCAGGTGGGCGCCATCTACGTGGCCGGAGACCAGGTCTCCCTCGGCTACCTCGGGCGGCCGGGCCTCACCGCGGGCCGGTTCGTCGCGAACCCGTTCGCGAACGACGGCTCCCGGATGTACCACACGGGCGACCTGGCCGTCCGCACCCTCGACGGGGAGCTGGAGTTCACCGGCCGCGCCGACGACCAGGTGCAGCTCAAGGGCTTCCGCATCGAGCTCGGCGAGGTCGAGTCCGCGCTGCGCGACCTCGACGGCGTCGTCGACGTGGCCGTCACCGTGGCCGGCAGCGGCGACCACCTGGTCGCGCACGTCGTGGGCCGGGTACCCGGCGAACTCTCCGCCCTCCTCGCCGAGAAGCTGCCCGTGCACATGGTGCCGGGCCGGGTCCTGACCGTGGACGCCCTGCCGCTGACCGTCAACGGCAAGCTGGACCGCAAGGCCCTGATCGCGGCGGCCGCGCAGGACGACACCCCGGTGGCCGGCGGCGCGAGCGGCGGTTCGCAGCTCGCCTCGCTGATCGGCATCTTCGCCGACACCCTGTCCCACCCGGCCGCCGACGCCGACACCGACTTCTTCGGAGCCGGCGGCGACAGCATCGTCGCCATCACCGTGGTCAACCGCGCCCGGGCGCTCGGCCTGCCGATCGCACCCCGCGACGTGTTCCTCCTGAAGACGCCGCGCGCCCTCGTGGAGCTCCTGGGCACGCGTGCGCCGCAGACCCCGGCCACCGCCGCGGTCCCCGCGCGCCGTGAGGACGGCCCGCTCGCGCCCACGCCGATCATCCTGCGCCAGCGCGAACTGGGCGGCTCACTCGACCGGTTCGCCCAGGCCAGGACCGTGGACGTGGCCGAAGGCGCCGCCTTCGCCGACATCGAGCGCGCCGCCACCGCCGTACTGGCCGCCCACCCGGCCCTGCGGATGCGCCTGAACACCGGGCACGGCGTGTGGACCCTGCGCACCGAACCCGCCCGCGGGGCCACCGTCGTCCGCGCGGACACGGCCGACGCCACGGTCGCCGCGAACGAGGCCGCCGGACGGCTCGACCCCGGGACCGGGGAGGTCGCCGCCTTCACCTGGCTCGCGGCGACCGGCACCCTGGTGGTCACCGTGCACCACATCGCGGTCGACTCGGTGTCCTGGCTGATCCTGCTGGACGACCTGGCCGCCGCCCTGCGCGGGGAGACCCTCGCACCGGCGACCACCTCCTACGCCGAGTACGCCGACGCGCTGACCCTGCGGTCCGCCGCCGGCGCCGACGACCTCGGGCACTGGGTCGACACCCTCCAGGCGCCCCCGCTGCTGCCCGCGTCCGGCGCGCTGCGCGACACCACCGTGGTCCTCGGCCCCGAGGCCAGCGACCGGGTGACGCGCACCGCCCCCGCGGCCCTCGGCGTCGCCCTGACCGAGCTGCTGTGCGGCGCCCTGCGCACCGCCCTGACGCGGATCCAGCCGGCGCCCACCGATCTCGCGATCGAGCTGGAGCGGCACGGCCGGGTGTCCGTACTGGAGCACCACGACTACACCCGTACGGTCGGCTGGTTCACCGCCATCGCGCCCGTCCGGCTCACCGCGCACACCGACCCCGTCGCGGCGGCCCGCGAACTCGCCGAGCGGCAGCCCGACGAGTCCGGGCACCTCGCCTACGGCCGGCTGCGCTACCTCAACCCGCAGACGGCCCCGCTGCTGACCGCCCGCCCGCAGGTGCTCTTCAACTACCTCGGCCGGGGCAGCGAGTCCCGTGCCCTGCACATCACCGGCGGCGACCAGGGCAGCCCGTACGCCGTCGAGGTCAACGCCTGGACCGACGCGGCCACCGGCAGCCTGCACGCGACCTTCACCCTCGCCGAGGAGATCCCCGACGAGATCACCGCGCACTGGCTGCACGCCCTGGAAACCCTCGCGGATGCCTCCGTGACGGCCGAGCGCACGGCGCCGGTCACCGCCCTGCAGCGGGGCCTGTTCTTCCAGGCCCAGCTGGCGGGCACGGCCGGGCACTACGTCGCGCAGAGCTACTTCGCCCTCGACCACCGCCTCGACACCGAGGCGCTGACCGAGGCCATGGCCGTGGTCATGGCCCGGCACCCGGTCGTCGGCGCCGGCTTCACCACCGACGAGGACGGCAACCCGGTCCAGATCCTCAAGGCGGGCCGCCGGGTCGGCGTCCACACGGTCGAGCTGTCGACCGAGGAGGAAGTCGAAGCCCTGCGCGTCCGTGACCGCAACACCGGCTTCGACCCGGCCGAGCCGCCGCTGATCCGGCTGACCGTGATCCGGCTGCCCGACGGCCGTGACGGACTGCTCCTCAGCTACCACCTGCTGCTGTGGGACGGCTGGTCCCGCGCGATCGTGCTCCGCGACCTGTTCGAGGCCTACCGGGCCCTGCTCGACGGTGAGCAGCCGTCCACGGCCCCGGCCGTGCCGGGCTTCGAGGACCACGCCCGATCGCTCGCCGCCAAGGACCCGGCCGTCTCGGAGCGGTTCTGGGCCGAGCACCTGACCGGTCTCTCCGGCCCGACGCTGCTCGCCGGCCCGGCGCCGTCCCTCTCGGACGAGCTGCCGCCCGCGCTGCTGCACACCCTGACCGCCGAACAGTCGCAGCTGCTGCGGGAGACGGCCAGGGCGCACGGAGTCACCCTCAACTCGGTCCTCACGGGAGCCTTCGGCCTGCTGCTCGGCGCCCACACCGGCCGCAGCGACGCCGTGTTCGGCGTGACCGTCTCCGGCCGCGAGGGCGAGAACCTGTCCGACATCGTCGGCGTGCTCCTCAACACCGTGCCCATGTGGACGCGGGCCCGGCCCGAGGACTCGGTCGCGGAGTACCTGGCCTCCGTACAGGCGGCCCGGGTCGACGCGATGGAGCACGAGCACCTGGGGCTCGGCGAGATCCAGCGGGCCAGCGGCCACGACACCCTCTTCGACAACCTGTTCGTGCTCCAGAACTTCCTGGACCTGGACGGGCTGGCCGAGATGAACGCCCGCCACGGCATCACCGAGGTGAAGTCGGACGACTCCACCCACTACCCGTTCACCTGGGTCGTCACCCCCGGCGACCGGCTCACCGTCAAGCTGGAGCACCGCCACGGCGACTCCGACGGCGCCCGCCGCCTCCTCGACGACTACGTCGGCCTGCTCCAGGACCTGGCCCGCTCCACCGGACCGGTGGGCGCGCTGCCCGGCCTCGGACCGGTGCCCGCACCCGCCGACCGCACGGACATCGGCACCGACACGGTGGTCGACCGCTTCGACCGGGCGGCGGACCGCGCACCCGACCGGGTCGCGCTCGTCGCGCACGGCCGGAGCATGACCTTCGCCGAACTCCGTGACCGCAGCCGCCTGCTGGCGGGGGTGCTCGCCGGGCGCGGCATCGGCCCGGAGAAGACGGTGGGCCTGGCGATCCCGCGCACACTGGACTGGATCGTCGCGCTGTTCGCCGTACTGCGCACCGGAGCCGCGTACGTACCGCTGGAGCTGGACCACCCGGACGAGCGGATCGCCACGATCGTCGCGGACGCCCGGCCCGAGGTGATCCTCACCGTCAGCGCCGTCTCGCCCCGGCTGACCGGCGACCTGATCGAAACCGGCGACCTGATCGAGCTGGACCGGCCCCTCCCGGAGGCCGAGCCGTTCGTGACGTTCGCGCCGCAGGACGCCAACCGGCTGCGGTACCCGGCGTACACGATCTACACCTCCGGTTCGACGGGCAAGCCCAAGGGCGTCGTGACCGAGTACGCCGGCCTCACCAACATGCTGATCAACCACCAGCGCCGCATCTTCGAACCGGTGCTGGCGGAGCACGGCAACCGGATCTTCAAGATCGCGCACACCGTGTCCTTCGCCTTCGACATGTCGTGGGAGGAGCTCTTGTGGCTCGCCGACGGCCACGAGGTGCACATCTGCGACGAGGAACTGCGCCGCGACGCACCCGCCCTGGTCGACTACTGCCGTGAGCACGGGATCGACGTCATCAACGTGACCCCGACCTACGCGCAGCAGCTGGCGGCCGAAGGCCTCCTCGACAACCCGGACCGGCGCCCCGCGCTGGTGCTCCTGGGCGGCGAGGCGGTCACCCCGACCCTCTGGCAGCGGCTCGCCGAGACCGAGGGCACCGTCGGCTACAACCTGTACGGACCCACCGAATACACCATCAACACCCTGGGCGTCGGCACCTTCGAGTGCCAGGACCCGGTGGTGGGCGTGGCCATCGACAACACCGAGGTGTTCGTCCTGGACCCGTGGCTGCGGCCGCTGCCGGACGGGGTTCCCGGTGAGCTCTACGTCTCCGGAATCGGCATCGCCCGCGGGTACCTGGGCCAGCCGGCCCAGACCGCGCACCGGTTCGTGGCCTCCCCGTTCGGGGCGCCCGGCGAGCGCATGTACCGTACCGGCGACCTGGTGGTCCGCCGGCCGGACGGGAACCTGATGTACCTCGGCCGCACCGACCAGCAGGTCAAGATCCGCGGCCACCGCGTGGAGCTGGGCGAGGTGGAGGCCGCCTTCGCCGCGCACGGGGCGGTACGGTTCACGGCCGCGGTCGCCCAGCCCGACCCGCAGGTCGACGGCGCCTACCGGCTGGCCGCGTACCTCGTACTGGAGGCCGGCGCCGACCTGGCGGCGGTCGCCGCCGAGGCGGGCACCGGACTGCCGGACTACATGCGCCCGACGCACTACGCTCAGGTCGACGCCATCCCGCTCACGGTCAACGGGAAGGCCGACACCAAGGCCCTGCCGGAGCCCAGGCCGCTGGGCGCGCTGACCACTTCGGGCGAGCGCGGCCCGGAGACCGAGACCGAGGTCCTGGTCTGCGAGTTCTTCGCCGAAGCCCTGGACCTGGACGACGACGAGGTGAGCGCCGTGAGCGACTTCGTGTCCCTCGGAGGACACTCCATGCTGGCCGTACGCCTGGTCGGCCTCCTGCGCCGTGAATTCGGCCCGACGATCACCATCCGCGACCTGCTCACCCTGCGAACCCCCGAAGCGATTGCCCGGCACCTTGATGACAACTCCTGACGTCCACGGATCCCGCCGCGCGGGATCCGACATCCTCCGGACCGCCATACGGCGCAACGTCGGCGCCATGGTCTGGGGCACCGTCCTCATGGGCCTGTACCAGGCGGGCGAGACGGCCTTCCCGATCGCGCTCGGCCTGATCGTCGACCACACGATGAAGGGGCGGAGCCTGACGGCCCTCGCCCTCTCGATCGCCGCGCTGGCCGTGATCATCACGACGGTGTCGCTGTCGTGGCGGTACGGGATGCGCATCCTGCAGAAGGCCAACACGACCGAGGCCCACCACTGGAGGGTGCGGGTCGCGTCCTGCGGCCTCCAGCCGGTGGCCCGGGACGTGGACCTGAAGTCCGGCGAGGTGCTCACCATCGCCACCGAGGACGCCGACCAGACCGCCGACATCGTCGAGGTCGTTCCGATGCTGATCAGCTCCTCGGTCGCGGTGCTGGTCGCGGCGGTCGCGCTGAGCCTGGCGGACCTGCGGCTCGGCCTGCTCGTCATGGTCGGCACGGCGCTGATCCTGTCGACCCTCAGCGTGATGTCGAAGCGGATCGGCAGCAGCACCCAGGAGCAGCAGGCCCGGGTGGCGCGGGCCGGTGCGAAGGTCGCCGACCTGATCACGGGCCTGCGCCCGCTGCACGGCTTCGGCGGCAACCACGCGGCCTTCCGCTCCTACCGCAAGGTCAGCACGGAGGCCAAGGAGCAGGCGATCACGGTCGCCAAGGTGAACGGCGCCTACACGGGCACCGCGCTGGCCCTGAACTCCACCCTCGCCGCCGCGGTGACCCTGACCGCCGGCTGGCTGGCCTTCGACGGGCAGATCAGCATCGGCGAGCTCGTCATGGCCGTGGGCCTGGCGCAGTTCATCATGGAGCCGCTCCGGCTGTTCTCGGACATGCCCAAGTACGTGATGATGGCCCGCGCTTCGGCGGAGCGGATGGCCCTGGTGCTGTCCGCCCCGCCGGTGGCGGCCCCGGGGACGGCCCGCCCGGCACCGGGCGGGGACCTGGAGATCGACTGCGTCCGGTACGAATCCCTCCAGGGCCTGAAGTTCCACGTCCCGGCGGGCCAGTTCACGGCGATCGCGGTCTACCAGCCGCGCGCGGCGGCCGAACTCGCCTCGATCCTCGCGGTGAACGTGCCGCCGACCGCGTACGGCGGCACGGTGCGGCTCGGCGGGCAGGACCTCGCGGACCTGTCGGTCGAGGCGGTCCGCGAGCTCATGCTGGTGAACCCGTACGACGGGGAGATCTTCGCGGGAACCCTCCGTACGAACATCGACCCGTCGGGCACCAGCCGGACGGTCCCCGAGGCCGTCGAGGCGTCCATGCTGACCGATGTCGTCGCCCTGCACCGGCAGGGGCTCGACTACGAGGTCCGCGACCGCGGTTCGAACCTCTCCGGCGGGCAGCGCCAGCGGCTCTCCCTGGCCCGGGCGCTGGCCGCGGACTCCGACGTGCTCGTGCTGCGCGACCCGACCACCGCCGTGGACGCGGTCACCGAGCAGCTCGTCGCCCGCAAGATCGCGGAGCTGCGCCGGGGCCGCACTACCGTGGTCATCACCAGCAGCCCGGCCCTGCTGGACGCGGCCGACCGGGTCCTCGTCCTGGACGACGGGGTGGTCACGGCCGAAGGGACGCACCGCCACCTGCTGGCCAACGACCCGGCGTACTGCGCGGCGGTCACGCGGTGACCTCGTGAGCCGGTGAACGGCAAGGGGGCCTGGTTGCCCGGCGGATCCGCCGGGCAACCAGGCCCCCTTCGTCGTCGGGTGCTCAGGCCAGCGCCCAGGCGACGTCCCTGAGCAGGGCCTGCCGCCAGCCCGCCCGGTCGTGGCCCGATGCCGACCTGGAGACCCGTACGGTCGCACCGGCCTGTTCCGTGAGGGATTCGACCAGTTCGCAGTGGGGGAGCATGCGCGTCTCGTGCTCGCCCAGGTCGAAGGCGATGCGCAGCCCGGACGGGGCGGGGCGCTCGCGCAGCCGTGCGGCGATGGCGCCGCCGCGCGGACCGCCCAGCGGGTCCGGCAGGCCGGCGGCCTCCGGGGTCCACCAGAACGACCCCGACTGGCAGGCGACCCGGGACACCAGCTCCGGGAACTCCAGTGCCGCGTACATCGCGCTCAGACCGGCGAGGCTCTGCCCGGCGACCACCACCCGGCCGAGGTCCGCGGGGACCCCGCTGTCGGCGACGAGGGGCAGCAGTTCGTCCCGTACCGCCTCCCACAGCTCGGGCCGGCAACCGAACTCCGCCTGGCGGTCCTTGGTGGGCAGGAACACCAGCGTGGCCGGGGGCATGTCGCCGGCCTCGAAGGCCGCGTCGAAGGCCGTCATGGCCGGGTGCAGGTACAGCCAGTCGTCCCCGTCGAGCAGCAGGACCACCGGTCCGCCGCCGCCCACCGGGTGGACCCGTACGGTGCGCTTGCCGCCGAGCCGTTCGCTCGCCCAGCGGATCCGGGTGCGCGGCAGGGGCAGTACGTCGTCGGCGCCCACGGCCGGCCAGTACGGCTGGGGCGGGGCGTCGGGGGTGGCCACGATGGAGCGGTCGCCGCCGGCCCGGAGGGGGTTGAGCGGATCGGGGTACGACGATCCGTCATCCGCGAGGAACCGGTAGGTCACCCGGAGCCGTGCGGGCATGCGCACCTCGGCGTACCAGCAGTCCGTGTCGCGCCACCGGAGCAGCACGACCGGGTCCGACCAGCTCTCGAAGTCGATGACCGTCGGGGTGCCGCGCCACAGGAACAGGGTGACCCAACCGCCGTCGCCGGCAGGCGCGGACGCGGGAGTCGCGGCCGCCCAGAACTCGTCGGTGCCGGGCGCTGCGGGCAGGCCGAACGCGGCGAAGGGGCTGTCCGAGCCGTCCTCGGCCAGGATCCGTTCGAGTGCAGGCATCGGTGCCTCCTTGTGAGGGGGAAGGGGAAACGTTAAGCTCTATAATTAGGCGAGCCTAACCTAAGTGCATGGCTCTCTTCATTCCCGATCGACCTTTCCCACGGGCACGGCGCCCGCTGTCGGACTGCGCGCGCCGCGCGCCGCACGCCGAGGCCACCCGCCGGTCCCATCGGGCTCCTGGAGGAACCCCAGTATGAGCACCAACCCGTTCGACGATGCCGACGGCCGTTTCCTGGTCCTGGTGAACGACGAGGGTCAGCACTCCCTCTGGCCCTCCTTCGCCGAGGCTCCCGGCGGATGGACGGTCGCCCTCGCCGAGACCACCCGCGACGCGTGCCTGGAGTTCATCGAGTCGAGCTGGACCGACCTGCGCCCCCGCTCCCTCGCGGCGGCCGTCGAAGCCTGACCGGGACCGCCCGGCCCGGTGAACGTCCCTGCGGGGAAACGGTGTACGGCCCCGGACGCACCGCGCTCGCGGCGCGTCCGGGGCCGCTCCATGCGGGCCGTGCGAGCGGGATCATCGGAAATTAGGTTAGGCTAAGCTAAGTACACAGAGCCCCCGTGTGGGGCCCCATGCACGGCATCAGGGGAGGGGATCATCATGGGTCTGCCGGCCATCGGCTCCTATCCCATGCCCGATCGCGCCGCCCTGCCCCGCTCCAGCGCGTCCTGGGCCATCGACCCCGGCCGCGCCGCACTCCTGGTCCACGACATGCAGAACCACTTCGTGGGGGAACTCCCGACGGACAGGTCCCCGGTCGTGGAACTCGTGGAGAACATCACGGCACTTCGGGCCCTCGCCACGGCACTGGGGATTCCGGTCGTCTTCACCGCCGAGCCGGCCGCCCAGCCGCCGGGCCAGCGCGGCCTCGCCGCGGACGTCTGGGGGCCGGGCATCGGTGACGGGACCGACGCCGCCGCGATCATCCCGCCGCTCACCCCGCAGCCGGGCGAGCGCGTCCTGGCCAACGTGCGCCACAACGCCTTCCTGCGCAGCCACTTGGGGAGGCTGCTGCGCTCGGAGGGGCGTGACCAGCTGATCGTCTGCGGGGTCCACGCCCACCTCGGCGTCCTCCTGACGGCCGCGGACGCCTTCATGAACGACATCCAGCCCTTCGTGGTCGCCGACGCCGTCGCCGACTTCTCCGCCGAGGAGCACGCGATGGCCCTGCGCTGGGCCGCCCGCAGCGCGGTGGTGTGCACGACCGAGACCCTGCTCCGCGAGCTGCTGCTCGGCGGAGGGTCCCGAAACGTGCGCAAGGATGCCTGAGCGCATCCCGCCGACGCCCGCACCCCGCCCACGCCGTCACCACGCCATCAGCACGGCGCCGCCCTGCCCGAAGGCGCCCGCACGAACCGAGAGAGAGCGGAAGAACATGACCGTACGGGTCGCGGTGGCCGGCGCCAGCGGCTACGCGGGCGGGGAGCTGCTCCGCCTGCTGGGCTCGCACCCCGCCGTGGAGATCGGAGCCCTGACCGCGCACAGCAGCGCGGGGCGTCCGCTGGGGTCCGTACAGCCACAGCTTCCGGAGTTCGCCGACCGGATCCTCCTGGACACCTCCGCCGCCTCCCTGCGCGGCCACGACGTGGTGTTCCTCGCCCTGCCGCACGGTCAATCGGCCGCCCTGGCCGAGGAAATGGAGCCCGGCACGCTGGTGGTGGACTGCGGCGCCGACTTCCGGCTGCGGGACGCGGCCGCCTGGGAGCGGTTCTACGGCAGCCCCCACGCGGGCACCTGGCCCTACGGGCTGCCCGAACTGCCGGGAGCTCACGCCGAGTTGAAGGGCGCCACCCGGATCGCCGTACCCGGCTGCTACCCCACGGCGGTCACCCTGGCGCTCTTCCCCGCCTACGCGGCGCACCTGGTCGAACCCGAGGCCGTCATCGTCGCCGCCAGCGGCACCTCCGGCGCCGGACGCGCGCTCAAGACGCACCTCCTCGGCGCCGAAGTGATGGGCTCCATGACCCCGTACGGAGTCGGCGGCGGCCACCGGCACACCCCGGAGATCGCCCAGAACCTGTCCCGCGCGGCCGGTGAGCACGTGAGCGTCTCCTTCACCCCCACCCTGGCGCCCATGCCCCGGGGCATCCTCGCCACCTGCTCGGCCCGGCTGCGCCCGGCCGCGGGCACCTCCGCGATCCCCTCGCAGGACGAGGTGCGCGCCGTGTTCGAAGCCGCGTACGCCGACCAGCCGTTCGTACGGCTGCTGCCGCCCGGCCGGTGGCCCGCCACCGCCGCGGTCCTCGGCTCGAACAGCGCCCAGGTGCAGATTGCCGTGGACCCGGACGCCCGCAGGCTGATCTGCGTGAGCGCCATCGACAACCTGACGAAGGGCACCGCCGGTGGCGCGGTGCAGAGCATGAACATAGCCCTCGGCCTGCCGGAACGGCTGGGCCTGCCCATGAATGGAGTGGCTCCGTGAGTGTGACCGCCGCCCGGGGATTCCTGGCGGGCGCCGTGCGCGCCGGCATCAAGGAGTCCGGTGACCCGGACCTGGCCCTGGTGGTGAACCGGGGGCCGTCGCGCGCCGCCGCCGGCGTCTTCACCTCGAACCGCGTGCAGGCCGCGCCCGTACGCTGGTCCCGCCGCGTGCTCGCCGACGGGCGGATCTCCGCCGTCGTCCTCAACTCGGGTGGCGCGAACGCCTGTACGGGACCCGGTGGCGCCGAGGACGCGCAGGCGATGGCCGAGCGCACCGCGGGGGCCGTCGAGGTCGCCGCCGACGAGGTCGCGGTCTGCTCCACCGGCCTGATCGGCGTCCGGCTGCCGATGGACCGGGTGACGGCCGGCATCACCGCCGCCGCGGACCGGCTGTCGCCCGAAGGCGGCGAGGAGGCGGCCGTCGCGATCAAGACGACGGACTCCGTCCACAAGACGGCGGTGGCCGCAGGCCCCGGCTGGACGGTGGGAGGCATGGCGAAGGGCGCCGGGATGCTCGCCCCGGGACTCGCCACCATGCTGGTCGTCCTGACCACGGACGCCGACGCGAGCGCCGGCACACTCGACGCGGCGCTGCGCGAAGCCGTCCGTACCACCTTCGACCGGGTGGACTCGGACGGCTGCATGTCCACCAACGACACCGTGCTGCTGCTCGCTTCGGGCAGCTCGGGCATCACGCCCGGACCCGCGGAGCTCACCGCGGCCGTGCACGCCGTGTGCCGGGACCTGGCGCTCCAGCTGGTCGCGGACGCCGAGGGCGCGTCCAAGGAGATCGAGGTGGCCGTCGTCGGCGCCGCCTCGGAGGCGGACGCCGTGGAGGTGGGCCGCTCGGTGGCCCGCAACAACCTCCTCAAGTGCGCCCTGCACGGCGAGGACCCGAACTGGGGCCGGGTGCTGTCCGCGATCGGCACCACCTCGGCCGCCTTCGACGCGGACCGGCTGGACGTGGCCATCAACGGCACCTGGGTGTGCCGGGACGGCGCCGAAGGCGAGCCGCGCGACAAGGCCGACCTGTCCGGCCGCCGGATCACCATCACCGTGGACCTGCGCTCCGGCGACTCCTCGGCCGTCATCTGGACCAACGACCTGACGGCCGAGTACGTGCACGAGAACAGCGCCTACAGCTCGTGAACGGGGTCGAGATGACGGCGGAGACGAATCGGCAGACGCATCGGACGCAGGCGCGGGCCACCGTGCCGGCCCCCCGGGACCTGCCCTGGCTGGAGCAGCTCCAAGGCCGCACGGTCGTCGTCAAGTTCGGCGGCAACGCCATGGTGGACCCCTCCACGCACCGGACGTTCGCCCAGGACGTCGTGGAGCTCTGGCACGCGGGCCTGCGACCCGTCGTCGTCCACGGCGGCGGACCCCAGATCAGCGCACTGCTCGACCGGCTCGGCCTGGAGACGCGCTTCGAGGCCGGAATGCGGGTGACCACGCCGGAGACGATGGACGTGGTCCGCATGGTGCTCACCGGCAAGGTCCAGCGCGAGCTGGTCGGGGCCATCAACGCCCACGGGCCCTTCGCCGTGGGCCTGTCGGGCGAGGACGCCCACACGATGACCGCCGTACGCCGCCCGGCCTGGGTCGACGGCCTGCCGGTGGACATCGGCCTGGTCGGCGACATCGTGGACGTGGACGCCGCGACGATCGGCGGGCTGCTGGAACAGGGCCGCATCCCCGTGGTCTCACCCGTCGCGCGCGGCGAGGACGGCCAGGTCTACAACGTCAACGCCGACCTCGCGGCCTCGGCCCTGGCCGTGGCCCTCGGGGCCGACCGGCTGGTGGTGATGACCGATGTCGAGGGGCTGTACGCGGACTGGCCGCACAGCACCGAGGTGATCGACCGCCTCACGGCCGGCGAACTGGACGCCCTGCTGCCGGAGCTCGCGAGCGGCATGCTCCCCAAGATGGAGGGCTGCCTGCGCGCCGTACGGGCGGGCGTCGCCAGGGCGCAGGTCATCGACGGCCGGGTGCCGCACGCGCTGCTGCGCGGGGTCTTCACCGAGGACGGACCCGGCACCACGGTGGTGCCGGACGAGGAGACCGGGCCCGAACGGTCCGGCGGCAAGGGCGAGGGAGACGGCGCGTGATCGCCGACAGCACGAGGACACCGCTCGCCGACCGCTGGCGCGCGGTGATGATGGACACCTACGGAACTCCCGCGCTCGCCCTGGTCAGGGGCGAGGGCAGCACGGTCTGGGACGAAGACGGCCGCGCGTACACGGACTTCACCGGCGGGATCGCCGTCAACGCCCTCGGGCACGCCCACCCGGCCCTGGTCTCGGCCGTCCAGGAGCAGGTCGCCCGGCTCGGGCACGTGTCGAACCTGTTCGTCTCGGAGCCGGCCGTCGCGCTGGCGGAACGGCTGCTGGCCCTGCTGGACCGGCCGGGGCGGGTGTTCTTCGCCAACTCGGGCGCGGAGGCGGTCGAAGCCGCCTTCAAGATCGCCCGCCGGACCGGGCGCACGCACCTGGTCGCGACGCAGGGCGGGTTCCACGGCCGCACCATGGGGGCGCTCGCCCTCACCGGCCAGCCGCCCAAGCGGGCCCCCTTCCTGCCCCTGCCCGGGGAGGTCACGCACGTTCCCTACGGGGACGCGGAGGCGCTCCGCGCGGCCGTCACCGAGCACACGGCAGCCGTCGTACTCGAACCCCTGCAGGGCGAGGCCGGAGTCCTCCCGGCGCCCGGGGGCTACCTGCGCGCGGCCCGGGAGATCACCCGCGCCACGGGCACCCTGCTCGTACTGGACGAGGTGCAGACCGGGATCGGCCGTACCGGCCACTGGTTCGCGCACCAGGCGGAGCCGGGAGCGGAGCCGGACGTGATCACCCTGGCCAAGGGGCTGGGCGGCGGCCTGCCGATCGGCGCCACCATCGCCTTCGGCGACGCCGCCGATCTGCTGACCCCCGGTCAGCACGGCTCCACCTTCGGCGGCAACCCGGTCGCGTGCGCGGCCGGGCTCGCCGTCCTGGAGACCATCGAGAAGGAAGGGCTGCTCGCCCACGCCGAGCGGGTGGGGGAGCGGCTGAGGCTCGGCATCGAGGCCCTGGAACACCCCCTGGTCCGGGAAGTGCGGGGGGCCGGCCTGCTCTTGGGCGTCGTCCTCGCCGAGCCGGTCGCCGCGCGGGTCCAGCGGGCCGCCCAGGACGCCGGGTTCCTCGTCAACGCGGCGGGCGCGGGCGTCGTACGGCTGGCTCCCGCCCTGACGCTGCCGCAGGAGCGGGCCGATGCCCTGGTGGCGGCGCTGCCGGGGATCCTCGGCGCCTCGTAGGGACGGCGGGTCGTACGGACCGGGGCGGGTCCCTCATGGGGCCCGCCCCGGCGCGGCATCGGCTACGGCGTGGTGGTCACCGTGGCGGTGAATCCGCAGCATTCGAACTTCCGGATCGGGTCACCCGAGGTCTTCGTGATCTTCACGTGGTCCAGCCGCGCCGTGGTGTCGACGGCCGAGGCGATGACGGCGACGCCGCCCACCCCGCCCCGGACGGTGTCCTTGACCGCGGTGAACGTGCCGTCCTGCAGGGCCAGCCCGAAGTACTCGTTGTCGATCAGGGTGTTGTGGCTGGTGTCCATCGTGCCGAACGCGTAGATGCCGAGCTGGTTGCCGACGAGGCGGTTCTTGGTGACCACGACCCCGGTGTTGGCCAGGATGCCGGCGTGCTGCAACTCGGTGTAGAAGTCGGGTCCGCAACCCGGATCCGGCTCGCGGCAGGCGTTGTCGCTCACGGTGTTCTGCTCGGCCCTGCCGGTCGCCTCGACGAACTCGATCCCGTCGGTGGAGATGCTCTTCTGGCCGGTGACGACGTTGCGGAGCAGCGTGGCCTGCGAACCCGCGTTGAGCACGACGATGCCGGAGCCCTGATAGTCCGTGATCTTGGAATCCCGGATGGTCGCCGACCCCGTACCCACGGGAAAGTCCCCGATGAGGACGGAATTCGCGCTCCGGAAGCACGGGGCCATGGGGGTGTCCTTGATGTGGGACACCGCCGCGTGGCTCAGGTCCAGGTGCGCTCCTCCCAGGACCCGGATGCCTGCCCCGAGCGCGCCCGCGTCGCACGTGCCGGAACCCGGCCCGCTCACGGTCAGGCGGGAGATCCTCACGGACGCCTCGTTGTCGAGGGAGACGATCGAGTTGAGGCCGTCGGTGCCCGTCACCAACTGCTCGGGAGCGAGGATGGTGGTCTTCCCGGCTCCCGCCCCCGTGACGGTGAGGTCCTTGCGGATCGTCACCTGCTCCCGGTAGGTGCCGGGGCGAACGGTGATGTCGTCTCCGGGGCCGGCGGCGTCGACCGCCGACTGGATGGTCGGGTAGGCCGCCGTGGGGACGATCAGGTCGCGAGGGTTCGCCGCGGCGGAGGCCGGTGCGAGGGCGCCGGTCGCCGCAAGGGCCATACCCCCGAGCAGCAAGCCCACAATGCGTGCAGACCGCATGATGCTCCTTCAAGCCATGGGATGAGGAGAGCGAATCCGACCAGGGCGTGCGCGTCGGCTTCCGCGTGCTGCCGTACGCGTCGGGCCGGGTGGATTCGGCCAACATCATTGGGCAGCGCGCGGGGGCAGGGCCCCCGAACTCGACCGGGGAGGGCACCATTGCAGTAGCGGACTCACCTCAACGGCCCACCGCGGTTTGGGGGAGACACCAGCGCGGCCCGGCAGTCCCCGTCGCGCGTACCTCCGGTCCCGCCGTCTACAGGGCGCGGGACAGCACGCGTGCGCCCCGGGCGGGGTCCAGGGAACGGGCCCACTCGGCGGGCGCCAGGGCCGGGCAGGCCGGGAGGAAGCCGTTCTGGAGGAAGAGGCGGCCGCTGCCGGTCGTCGCCGTGAACAGCGTGGTCAGGGAGCGGTTGCGGGCCCTGGCGAGCGCCGCGTGCAGCAGCCGGGCGCCCATGCCGGAGCCCTGCCGGTGGGCCGCGACGCAGAAGTTGTACAGCACGCCGGCGGCGGGGTGTTCGCGCAGCCCGAGGCAGCCTTCGAGGGTTCCGTCGGGTGCTTGCGCGACGAGGAAGTCGGACGCCCGGGAGAGGTAGAGGGAGAGCGGGCGTTCGCGCAGCGCCCCCGCATGGACGAACGGCCGGGAGAGGGCGGCGAGCGCCGGGCCGTCGTCCCGGCGCGCCGGGCGCACGAAGAACTCGGGGACCCCGGGGGCCTCGTGCCACCGGGGGGCGGGGACGGGGGTGCGGGGCGACAGGATGGCGTGCGCGGCGGCAGGGTGCAGCGTGGCCGTGGTCAAGGTGTTCCTTCCTCGGTTCCGCCGTGTGCGGGGCGGGTGCGGAGGCGCAGGCCTCCCGGCGGAACTGTCGAAGTAAGGTTAGCCTTACCTAGCTGGCGGAGCCAACTCGGCCCGTACGGACGGCGCGTGCCGCCACGTAGCCGGGAAAGGCGGGCACGTCCTCGACGGTCCATCCCGGCGGAGCCGAGGGGGTCGCGCCCGTGCCCACGTACGTCAGGGCCGGGTTCCCGCCGAGGCCGATGCCGATCCCCTTGAGATAGGCCTCCTTGCGGGACCAGCAGCGGGCCACCGCGCCGGGAAGCTCCTCGGCCGGCAGCGCCGCCAGCTCGGCGCGCTCGGCCGGATGGAGGACCTCGGCCAGTTCGGAGGCCACCTGGGCGGCCAGCGCGGGCACCGGCCGCTCCTCGACGTCGACTCCGACCGGACTGTCCGCGAAGGCCACCAGTACGGCGTCCCCCGCGTGGGACAGCGAGAAGTGCAGCGGCACGCCGGGCACGGCCGGCCGACCGTGCGGCGCCCCGCAGCCGGGGCACGGCTCGCGGAAGAAGCGCACCCGCGCCGGGTCCTCACCGAGGCGGTCGCCCAGCAACTGCCGCAGCACGACGTGCGCGACCCGGTACTGGTCACGGTCGCCGGCCCGCCTGATCCCCTGGAGCCGGGCCCGCTCGGCTGCGTCGAGCATCCCCTCCGACTCCCGCGCCCGGTCCGCGTACAGGCTGACGCGCACGGCCCACAGCCCCGGTCCGGGCGAGGTGAGCCAGGGCTGCGCCGAGGCGCCGGCGCCGGGGGCCGGGCCCGCCGCGGCGGTCATCCGCACGGGCGGCCGGGGTAGGTGTCACCCTCCGGGGCCCCGACCTCGCGCATCCGGCACAGAACCTCCCCGAGGAGCGCGTCGTCCACGTCGACGGGCATGTTGAACTCCCGGTCGAAGACGAAGGAATCACCCGCGCCCGCGTGCCAGATCACCCAGCGCGGCGGCATCTCGGGCGCCTCCCACAGCGGGGAGAAACGTTCCAGAACGCTCGTCTGACCACTCACACCGATCACAGCTTTCCCGCATCCGTCGTCGTCTGGTGTCCGTCAACAAAGGTCTCCACGACCTCGATGGCACTGATCCGGGAGGGATCGACGCGCCGCGGGTCGTCGCCCAGGACGACCAGGTCGGCGCGCTTGCCCGGAGTGAGGCTGCCCGCCCTGTCGTCCCACCGGCAGGCGTACGCACCGGCGACCGTGTAGGCGCGCAGCGCCTCCTCGACCGTGACCGCCTCGTCCGGCCCGATCGGCCGCCCGGAGGCGGAGGCGCGCTCGACCATGAACTGGATCGCCCGGAGCGGAGCCCCGTCCGTGACGGGCCGGTCCGAGCTGCCCACGAGCGTCACCCCGTGGTCCAGGAACCCGCGCCCCCGGTACATCCAGGGGGCCCGCTCCTCACCCATCACGTCCGCATAGTCGTCCCCGAAGGAGTACAGGAAGGCCGGCTGGACGACCGCGCTGACGCCCAGGCGCGCGAAGCGCGGGAGCTGGTCGGGGCGGATCAGCCCGGCGTGCTCGATCCGGTGCCGCGCGTCCGGCCGGGGCCGTAGCCGCTGCGCCTCCTCCAGCGCGTCGAGCGCGAGGTCGGCGGCGCGGTCCCCGATGGCGTGGACGGCGAGCTGCCAGCCGGCGAGGTGGCCGTCCACGATGAGCCGGGTGAGGCGGTCGGGGTCGTCCTGGAGCTGTCCGGTGTGGTCCGTGCCCGCGTACGGGGCCGTGAGCGCGGCGGTGCGGGCCATCATCCCGCCGTCGGTGTAGATCTTGAGCGCGCCCAGCGACAGCCAGTCGTCGCCGAACCCGGTGCGCATGCCCAGGTCCAGCGAGCGGGGGATCCCGTCCTCCCGGTGCGCTTCGCGCGGCCGCAACGTATCGCCCGCGGGCATGAGCTGCACCCGCAGGGGCAGCCTCCCCCGGTCCCGCAGCAGCTGGTACGCGCCGAGCTCCACCGGGCTGTGGCCGAGCAGCCCGCCCCCGATGCCCGCCTCGGCGACGGCGGTCACGCCTTCGGCGAGGCAGGTCCGGGCCGCGCGCTCGACGGCATCGGCGATCTCGTCCTGCCCGTACGGCAGCCGGAGCCGGCGCGCGGCGGTCATGGCGCCCTCGGCCAGGAAGCCGTCCTGGTGCGGGACGCCGTCGGGGAGCAGGCGCAGCACCGCGCTGTTCACGACGCACCCGTGTCCCGAGTCGTGCATCAGGAACACCTTGCGCCCGGGGCTGACCGCGTCCAGCTCGGCGGCGGTCAGGTGCCGCCCCAGCGCCCGCTGGTCGTACCCCATGACGTCGACCCAGGCGCCGTCCCCGCCCGCAGAGCGGGAGACCGCCTCCGCCACCACCGCCAGCACGTCCTCGACGCGCTCGCACGGGGCGACGCTCGGGGTGCTCTGCTTCAGCCCGGTCCAGGCCAGGTGGACGTGACTGTCGATGAACCCGGGCAGCACGGTGGCGCCCTGCAGATCGATGACCTCACGGGCCGGCAGCGAGGCCACGTCCTCGTCGAGCCCCACGATCCGCCCCCGCCAGATCCCCAGCGTGTGGGCGAAGGGGCGGTCCGGATCCATGGTGACGAAGTTCGCGTTGGTCAGCCTCGAACACAGCATTGGGCAGTCCAACTCCCCCTGGCGGCAACGCGCGTGTACACGGGTCAGGACAGGGGGCCCAGGGCTGCCACGTCCGACTTAGGTAACCCTAACCATATACGTGGTGCGTGGTCAACGCGCGGGCCGCCCTCCCTCGGTCAGACCGGCAGGCCCTCCGGTTCCTTGATGCGCTTCATGATGATCTGGGAGTTGACCTCCGTGACGCCCGAGAGGGCCGTCAGCTTTTCGATCCAGAGGCGTTCGTACGCGCGGAGGTCCGCGACCGCGATGCGCAGGAGGCAGCCGGGGCTGCCGAAGAGGCGGTAGGCCTCGATGATGTCGGGGATCTCCTGGAGGGCCGCCTCGAAGGCCTCGACGGCCTCGCGGTCGCGGCGGACCTCCACGGAGACCAGGACCTCGAAGCCGCGGCCCACCGCTTCGGGGGAGATCACCGCGCGGTACCCCTGGATGATCCCTTCCTCTTCCAGCTGGCGGACCCGGCGCATGCAGGGGGAGGGGGTGAGGCCCACGCGCTGGGCCAGCTCCTGGTTGCTGAGCCGGCCGTCGGCCTGGAGCTCGCGCAAGATTTGTCTGTCGATCGCGTCCATGGCGCAATTATCACGCATGGTTTGTTGCGGGCTTGGGTGAAGTGGCAATCACATTGCGCGTAGATCGGCCTACCATTGCCTTTTGTAGAAAATATGTGCGGACGGTGTGAGGGAAGGATCGTGGCCATGGGACGCGTCGTCGTGATCAGTACGGGCGGGACGATAGCCAGCCGCTGGCAGGGTTCCGGTTTCGCGGCCGATGCCGACGGGGCCGAGGTCATGGCGACCGCGCCGCTGCCCGAGGGCGTGAGCGTGGAGGTCGTCGACCTGTTCAGCGTGAACAGCCCCCGGCTGACCACCGCGCACCAGTTGACCCTGCTGCGGACCGTGCACGAGGTGCTCGCCGATCCGGGTGTGGACGGGATCGTCGTCACGCACGGCACGGACACGCTGGAGGAGTCGGCGTTCCTGGTGGACCTGTATCACCGTGATGTGCGTTCCGTCGTCTTCACCGGCTCGCAGCGGCCCATGGGGGCGGCCGACGGGGACGGTCCCGGCAATCTCTACGACGCCCTGCTGACCGCCTCGACCACGCGCGGGCTAGGCGTCCTGGTCGCGTTCGCGGGGCGGGTGCACGCGGCCCGCGGGACCGTGAAGACGCAGGCCGTGGCCCTCGACGCCTTTGCCGACCCGTCGAAGGAACTGCTGGGGAAGGTCGGCTTCGGCAAGGTCACCGTGCTGCGGACGCCGGTGCGGCCGGAGCCGCTGCCGCTGCCCGCTGTGGCCGAGGGACCCGAATGGCTGCCGCGGGTGGATGTCGTGGTGCACCACGTGAGCGGTGACGCCGTGCTGCTGAACGCCGCGGTGGCGGCGGGCGCGAGGGGGATCGTGCTGGTCGGGACGGGCGCGGGGAACGCGACCCCGGAGGTCGTCGACGCGGTGAAGGCGGCCGTCGCGGACGGCGTGCTGGTGGCGTTGACCACGCGGGTCGCGGCCGGGCCGGTGACGGAGATCTACACCCACGGGGGTGCGGTGGATCTGGTTGCGGCCGGGGCCGTGCCGACGGGGACGCTGCGGGCGCCGCAGGCGCGGGTCGCGGTGCTCGCGGCGCTGCTCTCCGAGGGGGATGCGGAAGCTCGGGTGCGGGTGCTGCGGCGGGTGCTGGCCACCGGGCAGCCCGTGCTGGTCGCCGCCTGACCCTGGCGGGTCGGGCCTGACCCTGGCGGGTCGGGCCTGACCCTCGCGGGTCGGGCCTGCGGTGCGTGATTCCGGGGCGGGGTCGGGGGTGCCGCTGCGCGGGGCTTGCTCCCCGCCCCGCCCTTTCTCCGTTTCCTGGGGCTCCGCCCCAGACCCCGCGCCTCGAACGCCGGCGGGGCTATGTGGGCGAGGAGTCGGTGAAGGCCGCCAGGAGGTGGTCCGCCGCCAGGGTGGGCGTCAGGGTGCCCGCCCGGACCGCTGATTCCAGGCTCGGGGCCAGGTCCCGTACCGCCGGGTTCGAGCGGAGGCGTTCCAGGAGTTCGTCGCGGACCATCGACCAGGTCCACTCCACCTGCTGGGCCGCGCGCTTCGACGCCAGGCGGCCGCCCGCTTCCAGGAGCACGCGGTGCTGTTCCAGGCGGTTCCAGACCTCATCCAGGCCCGTGGATTCCCGGGCGCTGCACGTCAGGACCGGTGGGGTCCAGGCGGCGTCGGCCGGGTGCATCAGGCGCAGCGCGCTGGACAGTTCGCGTGCCGCCGCCTTCGCGTCGCGCTCGTGCGGGCCGTCCGCCTTGTTGACGGCGAGGACGTCGGCCAGTTCCAGGACGCCCTTCTTGATGCCCTGGAGGCCGTCGCCCGTGCGGGCGAGGGAGAGGAGGAGGAAGGAGTCGACCATTCCGGCGACCGTCGTCTCCGACTGGCCCACGCCGACCGTTTCGACGAGCACCACGTCGTAGCCCGCGGCCTCCATCACGATGATCGATTCCCGGGTGGCCTTCGCCACCCCGCCCAGCGTCCCCGCCGAGGGGGACGGGCGGACGAAGGCCGCGGGGTCCACGGAGAGGCGTTCCATGCGGGTCTTGTCGCCCAGGATGGAGCCGCCCGTACGGGTGGAGGAGGGGTCGACCGCCAGGACCGCCACCCGGTGGCCCAGGCCCGTCAGCAGTGTGCCGAAGGCGTCGATGAAGGTGGACTTCCCGACGCCCGGCACACCGCTGATGCCGATCCGGCGCGCCCGCCCCGAGTGGGGGAGGAGTTCGGTCAACAGCTGCTGGGCCAGGGCCCGGTGCGCGGGCAGGGTGGACTCGACGAGGGTGATCGCGCGCGCGATGAACGCGCGCTTCCCGTCGAGCACGCCCTTCGTGTAGGCGGGGATGTCGATCCGCGGCGGCACGGCGCCTACAGCTCGTGACCCAGGTCCGCGGCGAGCCGCGTCACCAGGTCGTGCGCC
This sequence comes from Streptomyces sp. NBC_00335, assembly GCF_036127095.1. GTDB lineage: Bacteria > Actinomycetota > Actinomycetes > Streptomycetales > Streptomycetaceae > Streptomyces. The sequence goes on along the minus strand of NZ_CP108006.1, from coordinate 1,963,696 downwards.
GCGTCCGGGATGACCGTGCCGGGCGGGAACACCGCCGTCGCCCCCATCTCCAGGAGGGTGGGGACGTCCGCGGGCGGGATGACCCCGCCCACGACGATCATGATGTCCTCGCGGCCCTCCGAGGCGAGGGCCTCGCGCAGTGCCGGCACCAGGGTCAGGTGACCGGCCGCGAGGGAGGAGACGCCGACCACGTGCACGTCGGCCTCGACGGCCTGGCGGGCCACTTCCTCCGGGGTCTGGAACAGCGGGCCGACGTCGACGTCGAAGCCGAGGTCGGCGAAGGCGGTGGCGATGACCTTCTGGCCGCGGTCGTGCCCGTCCTGGCCCATCTTGCAGACCAGGATGCGCGGACGGCGGCCCTCGACCTCCTCGAACCGGTCGACGAGCGCACGGGTGCGCTCCAGGGACGGGGACTCGCCTGCCTCGGTTCGGTACACACCCGAGATCGTACGGATCTGGCTCGCGTGCCGCCCGTACACCTTCTCCAGGGCGTCCGAGATCTCGCCCACCGTGGCCTTCGCGCGCGCCGCGTCCACCGCCAGGGCGAGGAGGTTGCCGTCCCCGCGCTCGGCCGCGTTCGTCAGCGCCCGCAGGGTGTCCTGGGTGACCGCCTCGTCGCGCTCCGCCCTCAGCCGCCGCAGTTTCTCGATCTGCTGGGTGCGCACGGAGGAGTTGTCGACCTTGAGGACGTCGATCTGTTCGTCCGTCTCCACCCGGTACTTGTTGACGCCGATCACCGGCTGGCGGCCGGAGTCGATACGGGCCTGCGTGCGGGCCGCCGCCTCCTCCACGCGGAGCTTGGGGATGCCGGCGTCGATGGCCTGGGCCATGCCGCCGGCCGCCTCGACCTCCTGGATGTGCTGCCAGGCCCGGCGCGCCAGGTCGTACGTCAGCTTCTCGACGTACGCGCTGCCGCCCCACGGGTCGATGGACCGGCAGGTGCCCGACTCCTGCTGCAGCAGGAGCTGGGTGTTGCGGGCGATGCGCGCGGAGAAGTCCGTCGGGAGGGCGAGGGCCTCGTCCAGCGCGTTGGTGTGCAGCGACTGGGTGTGGCCCTGGGTCGCCGCCATCGCCTCGATGCAGGTGCGGGTGACGTTGTTGAAGACGTCCTGCGCCGTGAGGGACCAGCCCGAGGTCTGCGAATGGGTGCGCAGGGAAAGGGACTTGGCGTTCTTCGGGTCGAACTGCTTGACCAGGCGCGCCCACAGGAGGCGGGCCGCGCGGAGCTTCGCCACCTCCATGAAGAAGTTCATGCCGATCGCCCAGAAGAAGGACAGGCGCGGCGCGAAGGCGTCCACGTCCAGACCGACGGCCTGGCCGGCGCGCAGGTACTCCACGCCGTCGGCGAGGGTGTACGCCAGCTCCAGGTCGGCCGTGGCTCCGGCTTCCTGGATGTGGTAGCCGGAGATGGAGATGGAGTTGTAGCGGGGCATCTTCTGCGAGGTGAAGGCGAAGATGTCGGAGATGATCCGCATCGAGGGCTTCGGCGGATAGATGTAGGTGTTGCGGACCATGAACTCTTTGAGGATGTCGTTCTGGATGGTCCCGGCGAGCTTGTCGGGGGAGACGCCCTGCTCCTCCGCCGCCACGATGTAGAGGGCGAGGACGGGCAGCACGGCGCCGTTCATCGTCATCGACACGGTCATCTTGTCCAGCGGGATGCCGTCGAAGAGCTGGCGCATGTCGTAGATCGAGTCGATGGCCACGCCCGCCATGCCGACGTCACCGGTCACGCGCGGGTGGTCGCTGTCGTAGCCGCGGTGGGTGGGCAGGTCGAAGGCGATCGACAGGCCCTTCTGGCCGGCCGCGAGGTTGCGCCGGTAGAAGGCGTTGGACTCCTGGGCCGTGGAGAAGCCGGCGTACTGCCGGATGGTCCAGGGCTGGTTGACGTACATCGTGGGGTAGGGGCCGCGCAGGTACGGGGCCACGCCCGGGTAGGTCTGGAGGAAGTCCAGGCCCTCCAGGTCACGGCCGGTGTACAGGGGCTGCACGCCGATGCCCTCGGGCGTCTCCCACAGCAGCTCGGCGGCTCCCGAGCCGGTGGACTCCTTCAGCGCGGTGCGCCACTGGTCCTCGGACCCGGCTGCCGGGGCCGCGCCGTTCAGCGCGAGTTCGGAGAAATCGGGGATGCTCAAGACGCGACTCCCATCCGGTCGAGTACGGAGGACAGCACGGCGATCGCGTCGCAGCCGGCGAAGACGTACTCGTCCACGGCCGCCGCGGCGGTGCCGGGCCTGCCCGCGAGGAACACGGTCGTCGCGCCCGCCGAGCGCAGGGCCGCGGCCACCGCCTCGGCCTGCTCCTCGTACAGCGCGTCGCTGGAGCACAGCACGGCCGTGCCGTCGGCCCCGCTCGCCGCGTAGGCCGCGGCGGCCGTCTCCGGGGTCACCGACACCGGGTCGTGGACCGGGGTGATGCCGCCCGCCTGGAACAGGTTGGAGGCGAAGGTGGCGCGGGCCGTGTGTGCGGCCGCCGGGCCCAGGGCCGCCAGGAAGACGGTCGGCCGCTTGCCCGTCGCCGCCAGGTGTACGTCGCTGCGGGTGCGCAGGGCCTCGTACGCCTCGTCGCGCCGCACGCGCGGCAGTCCGCCGGTGAGCGGGGCCGGCGCGGGTTCCCGTACGACCGGCTTCTCGGACAGGTGCGGGAACTCGCTCACTCCGGTGACGGGTTCGCGCCGGGTGGCCAGCTTCTTGGAGCGCGCGGCCCAGGTGGCGGCGAGGCGTTCGGCGACCAGGCCGGAGCGCAGGGCGGTGGCCTGACCGCCCGCCTTCTCGATGGTCTGGAAGAACTCCCAGGCGGCGTGCGCGAGTTCGTCGGTGAGCTGCTCGACGTAGTACGAGCCGCCCGCCGGGTCGATCACCCGGGCCAGGTGGGACTCCTCCAGCAGGATCGTGGAGGTGTTGCGGGAGATGCGGCGGGCGAACGCGTCGGGCAGGCCGAGCTCCTGGTCGAACGGGAGCACGGTGACCGCGTCGGCGCCGCCCACGCCCGCCGCCATGCAGGCGACGGTGGTGCGCAGCATGTTCACCCACGGGTCGCGGCGGGTCATCATCACCGGCGAGGTCACGGCGTGCTGGCGCTGGGCGCCGGCCCCCCGGGTCCCGCAGGCCTCGGCGATCCGGGCCCACAGGCGGCGGGCGGCGCGCAGCTTGGCGATGGTGAGGAACTGGTCGGCGGTGGCGGCGTAGCGGAACTCCAGCTCGCCGAAGGCCGCTTCGGTGCTCAGACCCTCGTCGGTGAGGGCGCGCAGGTAGGCGACGCCGGTGGCCAGGGAGAGCCCCAGCTCCTCGGCGGCGCTGCCGCCCGCCTCGTGGTACGGCAGGGCGTCGACGGTCAGGGCGCGCACGTGGGGCCAGGCGGCCGTGTCCGCGGCGAGCGCGGCGGCCTCCGCCAGGTCCAGGGCCTCGCCCGTGCGGGCTTCGTGGCCCAGCGGGTCGGCGCCGAGCGAGGCGTGGGCGGCCTCGGGGGCCACCCCGCGCTCGGTGTACAGCGCGAGCAGGGCCCGGGCGGCCTCCGCGTACTGGGCGCCGGGGTCCAGGGAGACCGGCGCGAGGTCGAGGTAGACCCCTTCCAGCGCCCGGCCCAGGCCCTCGGCGGGGAGGCCGGCGTCGCCGACCGCCAGCCACAGCGAGGTGGTGCCGTTCTCCAGGTCGGCGAGGGCCGCGTCGTTCACCCGTACGGGGTCGGTGCCCGCGATCCGCTGGCGCACGTCCCAGCCCGAGGCGGCACTGCCCTCGGGGCGTCCGCCCCGCACGAACGGCGCGAAACCGGGGAAACCGGTGTCCGGCGCGGTTTCGGGCGCGGTGTACAGCGGGCGGGTGGTGAGCCCGTCTTCAAGCTTCGTGGACAACGCGTCTTCCGCTGCCTCGCCGGAAACTTCCTTGCCCGACTTGCGCAGCACGCCCTCTACCAGGCGCTGCCACTGCTCATGCGTCGCGTCAGGGAATTCGGCGGCCAAGGAGAGCCCGTCATCAGGCAGGACCGTCATGGCTCGAATGTTAGGGGGGTCCTTGTGAACGACCTATAACCACCGGATGTGATCTCGCCCTCTCATGTGAGTCGGGAGGGGTCACGGAAGAGCGGGGCGAGCAGGACGGTCGCGGAGGCTACCGGGAGTACGGCGGGACCCGCGTGCGGGGCGACGATCCGCCGCCCGTAGCGGTCCTGGTCGCCGGCCGCGGCACGGATCTCGTCGAGGTAGCCCTCGTGGAGGATGCTGGACAGCTCGGCGACCACCATGACGGCCGGGTTGAACACGTCGAGGAGCAGGGCCGCGGCCCGGCCGACCGTACGGGCGCGTTCGCGCAGCAGCCGGTCGGCGCGGGGGTCGCCGGTGGCGGCGGCGTCGACCAGGAGGTTGACGGAAGGCTCCGGGACGATGCCCCGTCGCACGGCCTCGGCACCGATCACCCCGTCGGAGGCGCTCGCCTGGAGACAACCCGTACGGCCGCACGCGCAGGGGGTCCGCGAACCGGGCACCGGGAGGTGCGCGACGTCCCCGGCGGCGGCCTCCGGGCCCTGGTGCACGGTGCCCTCGATGCCGAAGGCTGCGTCGACGACGTTGCCGATGAAGAGGTGGAGAAGGCTGGAGCGGGCCTCCGGGCGGCCGAAGAGGATCTCGGCGTGGGCGACGGCGCGGGCGTGGTTGTCCACGGAGACGGGCAGCCCGAGTCGGTCGGAGAGCTCGGCGCCGAGGGGGAGCCCGTGCCAGCCGAGGGCGTCGTGGCGCACGACGGTGCCGTCGGCGGGGCGGACCCAGCCGCCGAGGGCGGCGCCGAGGCCGAGCAGGGGGCGGCCGGCGGGTTTGGACTCCTGGAGGAACCGGCCGAGTTCGGCGGCGATGGCGGCGGGGAGGCGGCCGGGGGAGCGGCCCGCGTGCGGGAAGGCCCGGCGGGCCAGGACGCGGCCGCGCAGGTCCACGAGGCTGAAGGTGGAGGCGGGCACGCCGATGTGCAGGCCGGCGGCGAGGGGGCCGCCGAGGGGGCCGGTGTGCAGGTCGAGGGGGATGCGGGGGCGGCCGGGGCCGGGGGTGGTTCCGGACCCGGTGCCGGTGCCGGTGCCGGTGCCGGTGCCGGGTCCGGTCGTCGCGGGCGGGTGATCCGGTCCGGGGCGCTCGCACAGCAGGCCGGCGCGGAGCAGGGCCGTGGTCTGCCGGGACACGGCGGCAGGACTGAGACCGCAGAGCTGCGGAATGTCGCTCCGCGCGAGGGGGCCGTGGCTCAGGACGGTACGGAGCACGGCGGCGGCGTTGGCGGCGGCCCGGCCGTCACCGGGGGTGGGGGGCACGGGCGGGCTCCTCGGGGGGTGGGGTGTGGTCCCGATCATGCCGTGTCGCTGCGCTCGGCGGGTGCGGAGCGGGGTCGAGCCGTGCGGCGAGGCTCCCGGGGCTCCGCCCCGGACCCCGCGCCTCAAACGCCGGCGGGGCTGAATTCGGGTGATCGGTGGTGGGTGTCCGCGCGGCGCCGTTGTGGGGCTCCGCCCCGGACGCCGCGCCTCACATGTCGGCGGGGCTGAATTCGGGTGACCGGTGGTGGGTGTCCGCGCGGCGCCGTTGGGGGGCTCCGCCCCGGACGCCGCGCCTCACATGTCGGCGGGGCTGAATTCGGTCGGCTGGAGTGGTGTCGTGCGGCGCCCATGCGGGGGCTCTGCCCGGGGCCCCTTGCCTCAGGCGCCGGCGGGGGTGATTTTGGCCGGCTGGAGTGGTGTGGTGCGGCGCTGTTGCCGGGGCTCGGCCTCGGGTCCTGTGCCTCGAGTGCCGGTGGGGCCGGGATGGGGTGGTGCGTGGCGGGTGCGTTGCGGGGGCGTGAAATCAGGCCATGGGTTTCGGCCGTTCCGGGAGTGGCGGAAAACGGTGAAAGGGCAGGTCATGGCGGGTGTGGGTGGGTGGTCGGGGGTGAGGGTGAGGGGTGCTCGGCAGGGTTGACCGGGGGTGGGGGTGCTGGCAGTCTCCGGGACATGTCCGCGACCGAGTTCCTCGCCCCGCGGCTCCACACCCCCGGCTCCTGTACCGCGCCGGGCGAGTGTCAGGGCCGTCGCTGTACGGCCCCGCGCTGTTCCTGAGCCCCTGAGCCCCTGAGTTCCTGAGCCTTCGAGTTCCTGGGCTCCTTCGCTCCGGAGTCTTCGCGTTCCCGAGTCTCTGAATCTCCGCGTGGCCGGGCGTTCGTGCCCCGTCCCGCGGGGTGCCCGTAGGGGCGCGTGGCTCCGCGGTTCAGGGTGATCGTCATCGGGCATTGCGGCCCCGCTCGCCTCCGTCGCCCTCCGGCGGCTGTCCGTCGAAGCCCGCCGTCCGCCGGACGTCGCGGCCCGCCCCGTCCGGCCGCCCGCCGGCCTCCGCCTCCGCCTTCGTTCACCCGTCCGTCCGTAGCCCGTCTTCCCCGGCCGGATCTCCACCGTTCTCGCTTTCCCTTATTTCTTCCGCTGCGGAAATAAACAAGGAGCCCATCATGTCCACTGCCACCCGCACCGACCTCACCGTCACCAAGATCGGCGGCCGCATAGGCGCCGAGATCGGTGGGGTCCGGCTCGGCGGCGAGCTCGAAGCCGAGGCCGTCGCCGGGATCCGGGCCGCGCTGCTCGCCCACAAGGTCGTCTTCTTCCGCGGTCAGGACCACCTCGACGAGGACGGGCACGAAGCCTTCGCCGAGCTGCTCGGCGCGCCCGTCGCGCACCCCACCGTGCCCTCCGCCGACGGGCGTTACGCGCTCGGCATCGACTCCCACCACGGAGCCCGCGCCAACCAGTGGCACACGGACGTGACCTTCGTCCCCGCCTACCCCGCCTTCTCCATCCTGCGCGCCGTCACCATCCCGCCGTACGGGGGCAACACCCTGTGGGCCAACACGGCCGCCGCCTACGCCGGCCTGCCCGAGCCGCTGCGCGTCCTCGCCGACAGCCTGCGCGCCGTGCACTCCAACGAGTACGACTACGCGGCCCTGAAGCCCGACGCCCTTCCCGAGGCGTTGGCCCAGTACCGCGAGGTGTTCACCTCGACCAAGTTCCTCACCGAGCACCCGGTGGTCCGGGTCCACCCCGAGACCGGCGAACGCACCCTGCTGCTCGGCAACTTCGTCCAGCGGATCAACGGGCTCACCGGCCGCGACTCGCGACTCCTCCAGGACCTCTTCCAGGCCCACATCGAGCTCCCCGAGAACACCGTCCGCTGGCAGTGGCAGGCCGGTGACGTCGCGATCTGGGACAACCGAGCCACCCAGCACTACGGCGTCGACGACTCCGACGACCACGAGCGCACCCTGCGCCGCGTGACGGTCGACGGCGACGTCCCGGTCGGGCCCGACGGGGTCCCGTCCCGGCTGATCAGCCCGGAGACCGTGCCGGACCCGGCCTTCGGCATCGCCTCCGGAGCCTCCACCTCCGAAGCCTGAGCCGACAGGCGAAGAAGACAGAAGCAGAAGCAGACGCAGAACCAGAACGACCCGTCCCGACCCGCCCCATCAGCCAAGGAGCGCTCCGTGCCCAAGCTGCTCGCCCTCACCGGCAGTCCGTCCGTCCACTCCCGTACCGACGTGGTCGCCGATCACGTGCTGCGCCGCCTGAACCACGCCGGGTTCGAGACCGCGCAGCTCGCCGTCCGGGAGCTCCCCGCCGCCGATCTGCTCGCCGCCCGCCGCGGTGAGCCGGAGATCCGCCGGGCCCTGGAAGCCGTCGCCGAAGCCGACGGGATCGTCATCGCGACGCCCGTCTACAAGGCCTCGTACACCGGACTGCTCAAGGCCTTCCTCGACCTGCTCCCGCAGGACGGGCTGGCCGGCAAGACGGTCTTCCCGCTGGCCACCGGCGGCAGCCTCGCCCACGTCCTGACCATCGACTACGCCCTGCGCCCGGTCCTCGCCGCGCTCGGCGCCCGGCACGTCACCGCCGGCCGCTTCGTCCTGGACTCCTCCGTGGAGCGCGGGTCCGGCCCGGACCGGCTGCGCCCGGAGGCGGAGCTGGACCTGTACCAGGCCGTCGACGAGTTCGCCGAGGCCCTGCGCGCGGCTCAGGCCGCCGCGCTCGCCACCGCGCGCTGATCCCCGTACGGAAACCGCCCCACCCTCCCTCTCTCCCTCACTGACCTCCCGCCCGCCCGACCAGCCCGACCCGGATCGACAAGGAATCGCCATGTCCGCAGCCTTCACCTCCACCCGTACCTCCCGACGCCAGTTCCTCACCCTGCTCGGCATCTCGGCGGCCGCGGTGAGCTGCGGGACGGCGACCGCCAGCGGCGGCCGCGGTGGCCAGATCACCTCCCTGAAGTACCAGGGCAACGTCGGCGCGGTCAGCCTGCCCGAGCTCGCCGCCGACCTCGGCTACCTCGGCGACGTGACCCTGGACTGGGTCGGCAACACCATCAGCGGCCCCCAGGACATCCAGTCCGCGGCCACGGGCCAGACCCACTTCGGCGGCGCCTTCAACGGCGCGATCGTCAAACTCGCGGCGAGCAAGGCCCAGATCAAGGCCGTCACCTCCTACTACGGCTCCGACCAGTACAGCTACCTCGGCTACTACGTCCTGGAGGACAGCCCGATCCGCTCCGCCCGCGACCTGATCGGCAAGAAGGTCGGCATGAACACCCTGGGCGCCCACGCCCAGGCCCTGCTCGACATCTACCTGGAGCGCAACGGCGTCCCGAAGGCCGACGCGGCCAAGGTCGAATCCCTCGTCGTGCCCCCCGTCAACACCGAACAGGCGCTGAGGCAGAAGCAGATCGAGGTCGGCGTCCTCAGCGGCGTGCTGCGCGACAAGGCCCTGGCCACGGGCGGCATCCGGCCGCTGTTCAAGGACTTCGAACTGCTCGGCGCGTTCAGCGCCGGCTCGTACGTGATGACGCAGAAGTTCATCAAGGAGAACCCGGACACCGTCCGCACCTTCACCACGGGCGTGGCCAAGGCCATCGACTGGTCCCGCGCCACCCCGCGCGAGGAGGTCATCGCGCGGATGACGGAGATCGTCAAGAAGCGCGGCCGCAACGAGGACACCTCGACCCTGCAGTACTGGCGCTCCTACGGAGTCGCCGAGCAGGGCGGCCGGATCGCCGACAAGGAGTTCCAGCTGTGGATCGACTGGCTGGGCGGGCGCGGGGAGATCAAGAAGGGCCAGCTCAAGGCGGCCGACCTCTACACCAACGAGTTCAACGCGTCCGGGAAGGGCTGACGGCGCCATGGCGAAGATCGTGTTCGACTCCGTGACGAAGACCTTCCCGACGAAGGACAAGAAGACCGAGTTCACCGCCCTCGACGGCATCGACCTGGAGATCGGCTCCGGCGAGTTCGTGGTCGTCGTGGGCCCCAGCGGCTGCGGCAAGTCCACCCTCCTGGACCTGCTCGGCGGTCTGACCCCGCCCACCTCCGGCCGGATCCTGCTCGACGGCAAGCCGGTCACCGGGCCGGGACTCGACCGGGGCATCGTCTTCCAGCAGTACGCGCTGCTTCCGTGGCGCACCGCGCTCGGCAACATCGAGTTCGGCCTGGAGGCCACCGGCGTCCCGCGCCGCCAACGGGCGGCGAAGGCCCGCGAGTTCCTGGACCTCGTCGGTCTCACCGGGTTCGAGGACCGGCACCCGCACGAACTGTCCGGCGGCATGCGCCAGCGGGTCGCCATCGCGCGCTCGCTCGCGTACGACCCGGACGTGCTGCTGATGGACGAGCCGTTCGCCGCGCTCGACGCGCAGACCCGCGAGTCCCTCCAGGACGAACTGCGCCGGATCTGGCAGAGCACCGGCAAGACGGTCGTGTTCATCACGCACGGCATCGAAGAGGCCGTGTACCTCGGGCAGCGGGTGGCCGTCATGACCTCCCGCCCCGGCAAGGTCAAGCAGGTCGTGCCGGTGTCGTTCGGCGACCGGGCCACCGGGGCCACCGGTGAAGACCTGCGCTCCAGCCCGGAGTTCGCCCGCTACCGCCACGAGATCTGGACCCTGCTCCACGACGAGGTGGCCCGCGCCCAGCAACTGGAGAAGGAGGAGGTCGCCGTATGAGCACCACGGTGGAAGCGGCGGTGGAGGCGGAGCCGGAGGCCGGGGCGGCGACAGCCGTACGGGACCTCGCGCCCCCGGACGTACGGACCCCCGCGCGGCCCCCCGTACGGGTGCCGGCCGCGCCCCTGGCGCTGCGCGTCCTGCGGGGGCTGCGGGCGGTGGCGCTGCGCTCGGCGGCGATCCTCGCGCTGCTGGCCCTGTGGGAGGCGGCGCCGCGGCTGGGGCTGGTCGACGCGACGTTCCTGCCGCCGGTGAGCGAGGTCGCCAAGGCCTGGTGGGAGCTGCTGGGCAACGGGCAGCTCGCCGAGCACAGCAAGGCCAGCCTGGCCCGCTCCTTCGGCGGATTCGGCATCGCGGTGGCCGTCGCGGTCCCCCTCGGCCTGCTGATCGGCTGGTACCGGCCGGTGGCGGCGCTGCTCGGGCCGCTGCTGGAGGTGTTCCGCAACACGGCGGCGCTCGCGCTGCTGCCGGTGTTCGTCCTGCTGCTGGGCATCGGCGAGACCTCGAAGGTCTCGATCGTCGTGTACGCCTGCGTCTGGCCGATCCTGCTGAACACCATCAGCGCCGTGGGCAACGCCGATCCGACGCTGGTGAAACTGGCCCGCTCCATGGACCTGTCCACGCCGAAGCTGTTCCAGAAGGTGATCCTGCCGGCGTCGGTGCCGGTCATCTTCACCGGCATCCGGCTGGCGGGGGCCGTCTCCATCCTGGTCCTGGTCGCCGCCGAGATGATCGGCGCGAAGGCGGGCCTCGGCTACCTGATCAACGCCTCCCAGTTCAACTTCGCGATCCCGCAGATGTACGCGGGCATCGTCACGATCTCCGCGATCGGCCTGGCCTTCAACCAGGTCCTCGTCACGATCGAACGCCGTCTGAGCACGTGGCGCGTCCCGTCCTGAGGCCCGGCCACCCCTGACGCCCGAGCCCCGGTCCGGCCCGGTCCACGTGGTCGGGGCCATGGCCCCTGGCCCCGGCCCGGGACCCCTGGCCAGGGTCCCGGGGCCCTGTCCCTGACCCCTGGCCTTCGGACCGGTCAGGGCTCTCGGCCTCCACGCATGACTCCCGGCCTCCGCGCATGACTCCCGGCCTCCGGCCGGGCACCAAACCCCGGGTCCTTTCGGCCCCGTTCCCCCCGTTCCCGGCCCCCGCCCCGCGGGGTCCCCGCCCGGATCCGAACCGAGGACCAGACATGACCGCACCGCGGACCCTCCACCTCAACGCCTTCCTCATGAACGCCGGGCACCACGACGCCGCCTGGCGCCACCCCGCCAGCAGCCCCGAGCGGATCACCGATCTGCGCTACTTCCAGGAACTGGCCCGCACCGCCGAGCGCGGACGGCTCGACTCGATCTTCTTCGCCGACGGGGTGGCCCTCTGGGGCAAGGCCCGCTACAACGCCGTCGGCGGCTTCGAGCCGCTCACCCTGCTCTCCGCGATCGCCGCCGTCACCGAGCACATCGGCCTGATCGCCACCGTCTCCACCACCTTCAACGAACCCTTCAACACCGCCCGGAAGTTCGCCTCCCTCGACCACATCAGCGGCGGCCGCGCCGGCTGGAACATCGTCACCTCCGGCAGCGTCGACGAGGCCCGCAACTTCAACCGGGACGAGCACCTGGAGCACAACCTCCGCTACGACCGGGCCCGCGAGTTCCTCGACGTGGCCACCAAGCTCTGGGACAGCTGGGAGGACGACGCGATCGTCCTCGACAAGGAGAACGGCATCTACGCCGACACCGACAAGCTCCACCCCGCCGCGCACCGCGGTGAGTACTTCGGCGTCGCCGGACCGCTCAACGTGCCCCGTTCCCCGCAGGGCCACCCGCTGCTCGTGCAGGCCGGATCCTCCGAGGACGGCAAGGAGTTCGCCGCCCAGTACGCCGAGGCCGTCTTCACCGCCCAGCAGACCCTCGCCGACGGGCAGACCTTCTACAAGGACCTCAAGTCCCGCCTCGCCAAGTACGGCCGTACCGAGGACCAGCTGCTCGTCCTGCCCGGCATCGCCCCCGTCATCGGTTCCACCGAGGCCGAGGCCAGGGCCCTGGAACAGGAGCTCACCGAGCTCCAGATTCCGGAGTACGGCCTCGCGCAGCTCTCCAACATGCTGGGCGTGGACCTCAGCGGGCTGCCGCTCGACGGCGGGCTGCCCGACCTGCCCGAGGAGCGGGACATCAACGGCAACAAGAGCCGCTTCACGCTCGTCGCCGAGCTCGCCCGCCGCGAGGGCCTCACCCTGCGCGAGCTGATCGCCCGCCTCGGCGCGGGCCGCGGCCACCGCGTCTTCGCGGGGACGCCCGAGCAGATCGCCGACCAGCTGGAGGAGTGGTTCACCCAGGGGGCCGCCGACGGCTTCAACATCATGGCTCCCGTACTCCCCACCGGGCTGACCGACTTCGTCGACCAGGTCGTGCCGATCCTCCAGAGCCGCGGACTCTTCCGCACCGAGTACACCGGCCGGACCCTGCGCGAGAACTACGGCCTGGCCCGCCCCGCCAACCGCTACGCCACCGCCGGGGCGACCCCGTGAGCGAGCACGTCGCCGACGTGCTCGTCGTCGGCGGGGGCCCCGCCGCCGCCTGGGCCGCCCTCAAGGCGGCCTCGGCCGGGGCCTCCGTGGTCCTCGCCGACAAGGGCTACTGCGGCACCAGCGGGGCGACGGCCGCCGGCGGCACCGGCGTCTGGTACGTCCCGCCGGATCCGGCGGCCCGCGAAGCGGCGATGGCGAGCCGCGAGGGACTCGGCGGGTACCTCGCCGACCGGCGGTGGATGTCCCGGGTCCTCGACGAGACGTACGACCGGATGAACGAGCTGGCGGACGAGGGGCGCTACCCCTTCCCGACCGGCCCCGACGGCCGGCCGCTGCGGGGCGGCCTCCAGGGGCCCGAGTACATGCGGCGGATGCGCATCCGGATCCGCCGCGCCGGGGTCCGGATCCTCGACCACAGCCCCGTCACCGAGCTGCTGACCGACGCGGACGGCGCCGTCGCGGGCGCCGTCGGCCACCGCCGCCAGGCCGGCGAACCCTTCCGGGTCCGGGCGGGCGCCGTCGTCCTGGCCACCGGGGGCTGCGCCTTCCTCAGCGGCGCGCTCGGCACCAACACCAACACCGGGGACGGCGCGCTGTTCGCCGCCGAGGCCGGGGCCGAACTGTCCGGCATGGAGTTCTCCAACTCCTACGGGATCGCCCCCGAGGGCACCTCCGTCACCAAGACGGCCTTCTACACCTTCGCCACCTTCTACCAGGAGGACGGCGAGGTCCTGGAGGGCGCCGCCAGCCTCGGCGGCCGCTCCGCCATCGCCCGCGAACTCCTCACCGGAGCCAAGGTCTACGCCCGCCTCGACCGGGCCGACGCCACCGCTCAGGCCGCGATGCGGCTCGCGCAGCCGAACTTCTTCCTCACCTTCGACCGGCTCGGCATCGACCCCTTCACCGAACGCTTCTCCGTCACCCTGCTGGCCGAGGGCACCGTCCGCGGCACCGGCGGGATCCGGATCACCGGGGACGACTGCGCCACCTCGGTCCCCGGGCTGTACGCCGCCGGGGACGCGGCCACCCGTGAGGAGATCTGCGGGGGCTTCACCGGAGGCGGCAGCCACAACGCCGCCTGGGCGATGTCCTCGGGCAGCTGGGCCGGGGCCGGCGCGGCCCGGTACGCCCGCTCGCTGGGCTCGGGCCGGGCCGCCTTCCGGCCGGTCACCGGGGCCGGCGGGGCGGGCCTGCGCCCGACCGGGGGCGCCGGGTCCGCGGCCGGGCCCGGCGAGGCGCGGGAACTCGTACGCCTCGTCCAGGAGCAAGTGCTGCCGTACGACAAGAACTACCTGCGGCACGGCTCCGTCCTCGGGGGCGCCCTCGGCTCCCTTGACGAGGTATGGGCGCAGCTGCGCGGCTCCGTGCGCGGGGAGGGTGCCGGGCTCGTCAAGGTCCGCCAGGCGGCGGCCATGACGGCGCACGCCCGCTGGATGTACGCCTCCGCGCTGGCCCGTACGGAGAGCCGCGGGATGGCCCGCCGGCTCGACCACCCGGGGCAGGACCCGGCGCAGCACCACCGCATCGTGACGGGCGGGCTCGACCGGGTGTGGACGCGGCCGGCGGAGCTGGTCGCATGATCGAACTGGTCTCGGCCGAGCGGTGCATCGCCTGCGACAAGTGCGTGGAGGTGTGCCCGACCGACGTCTTCGAGCGGGGACCGCAGGGGATCCCGCTGCTCGCCCGGCAGGAGGACTGCCAGACCTGCTTCCTCTGCGAGGCCAACTGCCCCGTGGACGCGCTGTTCGTGTCCCCGCTGACCCGTCCGGTCCCCGAGGACCCGGCCGTACGGGACGAGGCCGGGCTCGCCGGCCGGGGTCTGCTCGGCAGCTACCGGCGGGAGATCGGCTGGGGCGAGGGGCGGACACCGGGCGCCCTGCGGGCGATCGGCCCCTCGCTCGGCCCGGCGGGCGGCGGCGGTGCGGCGCCGCCGATCACCTCCTGAGCGAGGGGTCGCGTCGCGTACGGAGTCACGTGCCGTCGGAGCGAAACGCTCCGGCGGCACGTCCGTGTGCGGAGGCCGGGGCAGGGGCCCGGCCCCGGCTCAGACCGTCAGGACGATCTTGCCGCGGGTGCGGCCCGTGGCGCTCAGCTCCCAGGCCTTCGCCGCCTCGGCGAGCGGCAGCGCGTGCTCCACGTTGACCGTGAGCCGGCCCTCGTCCGCGAGCTCGGCCAGGAAGGTCAGGTCGGCGGTGTCCGGGCGGACCCACAGCTGGTGCGCGCCCTGGGCGGCCGCGGTGGAGTCGGCGATGGACACCACCCGGTGCCGCTCCTTGACCAGGGACTGGAGCGCCGGGACCACGTCGTCGCCGAAGAAGTCCAGGGCGGCGTCCACCCCTTCGGGCGCCAGCTCGCGGACCCGGTCGGCGAAGCCCTCGCCGTACAGGACCGGTTCGGCTCCCAGCGAGCGCAGGTAGTCGTGGTTGTGCGCGCCGGCCGTGCCGATGACGCGTGCGCCGAGGGCGACGGCGATCTGCACGCCGAGGGAGCCGGTGCCGCCGGCGGCGGAGTGGATGAGCACGGTCTCACCGGCCTTGAGTCCCACACGGGTCAGGGACTGGTAAGCGGTGAGCCCGGCCAGCGGGATCCCGGCGGCCTGCTCGAAGGTCAGCTCGCGCGGCTTGCGGGCGAGGGTGCGGACGGGGGCGGTGACCAGCTCGGCGTAAGTGCCCAGCTCCACCCACTCCTTGCGGACGTAGCCGTACACCTCGTCGCCGACGGCGTAGTCGAAGGTGTCCTCGCCGACCGCCTCGACGACGCCCGCGACGTCCCAGCCGGGTATGACCGGGTAGCGGACTTCGAGGATCGAGTCGAGGTATCCGGAGGCGAGCTTCCAGTCGACCGGGTTCACGCCGGCGGCCTTGACGCGGACGATGACCTCACCGGGACCGACCTTGGGCTCCGGAACCTCGGTGAGAGTGAGGATGTCAGACGTTCCGTATGCGGTGTATGTGATTGCCTTCATGATCCTTTCAACAGGCCTTCGGGGGATCGTTGTTCCGGGTTCGAGCGCTCCTTTCCGGCCATTCCGGCAGTTCCGGCCGTTCCGTTCTTTCCGGCCCGCTCCGGAATGGCCTATTCCCGGGGGAGGTCGCTCAGGCGGGCAGGGTGTTGCGGTGCGAGCTGCGCCGGGCCGCGCTGAACAGGGCCTGGATCTGCGCCCCGGACTGCTCCACGTCGTCCAGCGGGGAGGGGAAGGGGATCCGTACGTCGTGGTGCCCGTGCCGCTCCTCCAGCCGCAGGGTGATCCCGTACCGGTCCATGGCGAGGGGCAGCGCGCGCAGGACGGCGGACCCGGCCCCCGCGTCCGCCGCCGGCCGCGGCCGGACCAGGCGCAGCAGGAGGGTGACCAGTTCGGCGTGGTCGTCGAGGAGATGGGTGAGCATCCCGGCCTCGTAGGGGGCGAGCGGGTCGGGGCCGGCCGCGTCCAGCTCTTCGAGGCCGACGTACGAGCGGGCGCCGTCGGGGGTTTCGAGGACGGCCCGGCCGAACTCCACGCAGGTGGAGCCGGAGCCTTCGGCGCTTCCGTCCGTATAAGGGGTGAGCAGGCGCCCGACGAGGGTGACCCGGGCGCGCACGCGGTCCCGTACGGGGGTGGGCGCGATGTCCGTGAACTCCAGCCGGATCGCGGGGCGGTGCTCGGAGCGGGCGTTCGGATCGGCGGGGTGCAGGTGCAGCCGGCCGAGGGGGTCGGTGCCGTCGAGGTGGCGGATCTCCGTGCGCCGGCCGTCGGTGACGACGGTCATGGAGTGGGCGGCGGCCAGGACGGACCGGATCCGCTCGGCGTCGGTGGGCAGCGGCAGGGGCAGGTGCATGTGGATCTCCGTCGTCCCGAGTGGCGAGATGGCGCGTACTTAGGTATGCCTAACCTAACCTACTCGACGGGCGGGGGGTAGGTGAGGGGTGGGCGGAGGGTGGCAGGCGGGGCGTCTCAGCTGCCTCGTGTCGGTGTTGGGCTGAACGGGTGAAACGCGAGAGGATGGGGGGATGCACATGAAGCGCAAGGCCGAGGCGGCCTGGTGAGCAGGTACGACGTCACCGACGAACAGTGGGAGGGGCTCGCGCAGGTGGTTCCCCTGCGGAGCCGCAACGAGTGGCCCTCCCGGGTGGATCACCGCACGATCCCCACGGTTCCGGGGGCGTCCGCGGCGGAGCAGCGGCGCTTCGTGGTGATCCGGGTCCAGGTCTTCGCGGACGCGCGGGAGGTGGCGGAGTACCTGATCGCGCAGATCCCGGTGCTGCTGGACCTCACGGGCGCGGACGGCGAAGTCGCCAAGCGGATCCTGGACTTCAGCAGCGGCGTGGTCTTCGGGCTGGGCAGCGGGATGCACCGGGTCGACCGGAACGTCTTCCTGCTGGCGCCCGTCGGGACCGAGGTGGAGGGGATCGCGGCCGCGGCCGTCCCCCGATCGTAGGAAGGTCCCGCGGGCGGAACGGTTCGCCGGACCCACGGGGGGTCCGGCGGCCCGTACCGTCCCGCGCATGACCTCGCGCCTCGCCACCCCACCGGCCCCCGCCCCGGCTTCCGCCACGCCTCCCACCGCGCTGACCGCGCCGCCTGCTTCACCGGCGCCGACGGCCTCCGCGGCTCCGGCTGCGCCCGCCGTCGCTTCGGCCTTGCCCGCCGGCACGTCGGCTGCGCCCGCCGTTGCGTTGGCCGGGCTCCCCGCCTCCGCTGCTTCTGCCCTGCCCGCGGCCCCCACGGCTTCCGCCGTGTTCGCCGGCCCGGAGTTGGCCGTTGGCCAGGTCACGGCTCCTGCTGGCGCTCCGCTCGCGGCACGGGCACGGGCACGGGCACAGGCGCCTGCGTCGGCCCAAGTTCCGGCCTCAGCTCCGTCTTCAGCCCCGGCTCCGGCCGCCTTAGCCTCGGCTCCGGCCTTAGCCTCGGCTCCGGCCTTAGCCTCGGCTCCGGCCTCGGCCGCGGCTCCGGCCTCGGCCGCGGCTCCGGCCTCGGCCGCGGCTCCGGCCTCGGCCGCGGCTCCGGCCTCGGCCGCGGCTCCGGCCTCGGCCGCGGCTCCGGCCTCGGCCCCGGCTCCGGCCCCGGCCCCGGCCCCGGACCTGGTCCGGGTTCCGCCCCAGGCTCCGGCCCCGGCTTCGGCTCAGGCCCCGGACCCGGTCCGGGTTCCGCCCCAGGCTCCGGCTCCGGCTCCGGCCCAGGACCCTGCCCCGCCCGCCGCAGGCGCCCCGCATCTGCGGCCCGCCGTCACCGAGTTGCGGCTCTCCGCCTACGGGGCGCACCGCGGGGCACGGTTCGCTCTCGGGCCCGTCACCCTCTTCGCCGGGCCGAGCGGGAGCGGCAAGTCCCAGGTGCTGGAGGCCTACGGAGCGCTGGCCGCCCTGGGCGCCGGGGCCACCCTGGAGGAGGTGTTCCCCGACCCGCGGGCCCGGATCCCGGACCGGGCGGTGCCCGATGCCGAGCGGCGCCGGGGCTTCCGGATCGGCTGTACGGTCGACGGCCCCGCCGGGCCGGTCCGGCTCGACCTCGCCGTCCAGGCGGAGCCGACGCTGCGGATCGTCGGCGAGCGGCTCTCCGTGGGCGGGCAGGTCCTGCTCGCCACCGCACTCCGCGACCCCGGGCGACGGTCCGTACAGGCGGCCTGGCTGACCGGCGGAGCCACCGGGGTCACCCGGGCCCCGCTGCCCGACGACCGGCTCGGGACCGCGCTGCTCCCGCTGCGGGTGGCCGGGGCCACCGAGGGGCAGCGGCAGGTGCTGGCCGCCGCCGAGCAAGTGGTGGTCGCGCTGCGCGCGGTGTTCCCCTGTGACCCCCGCCCGGAGCGGATGCGGGAGCCGGTCCTGCCGGGGGAGGGGCGGCTGCTGGCCGACTGCGCCAACCTGGCCGATGTGCTGCGCCGGACCCGCCTGGAGTGCGGCACCCGGTACGGCCTGCTGACCGGGGCCGCCCGTACCGCCTGCGCGGGCTGGGTCGCCGGGCTGGACGTACGGGCTCCCGAGGGCGGCCCGGTCACCGGCCTGCTGGACCGCGGCCCGGACAGGCCCGCCACCGAACTGGCCCGGCTGGGCGCGGGCGAGCTGCGTTTCCTGGCCCTCGCGCTGGTGCTGCTGACCGGGCCGGGCGTCCTGGACGTGGATCCGGCGGCCGAACTGCCCTCCGCGCGGCAGGCACTGGCCGTGCTCGCGGACGGCTTCGACCGGGACCTGGACGGCCGGCAGACCGCCGAGCTGCTGCGGCTGGCCGTACTGGCGTGCGGGCGCGGGCAGGTCAGGCTGGCGGCCTCGGCGGGCGAGGCCTGCGCGGCGGCCGCCCGGGAGGTCGCGGGGGTCTCGGTGGTAGACCTGGGTGCATGAGCGAAGAGCATGGAGTGACCGGGGGAGAAGAGGGGGCCGGTGAGCGGATCGACCGGCTCCAGCGGCGGCTCGCCGAGTTCGCGGCGGCGCGCGGGTGGGAACCCTTCCACACGCCCAAGAACCTGGCGGTGGCGCTGAGCGTGGAGGCGGCCGAACTGGTGGAGATCTTCCAGTGGCTGACGCCCGAACAGTCCGCCAAGGTCATGGAGAAACCGGACACCGCACACAGAGTGGCCGATGAGGTGGCGGACGTACTCGCCTACCTGCTGCAGTTCTGTGAGGTCCTCGGGGTCGATGTGCTGGATGCGCTCGCCGCGAAGATCGAGCGGAACGAGTTGCGGTTCCCCGTCCCGGGCACTCCCGGGGCAGACCGTCACTCTTCGGAGTGATGGCGATATCCACAACCATCTTCGGTGTCCACAATTTCCGAATACCCCTGGCTTTACCGGCCCGTTGCCCTCACTCTGGGTAGTGGAGAGAACGGCAAGATGTCGTGCGGACGGGGGACGGCATATGGACGCGGTACGGCTCATCGCAGCCGGCCGGCACGCGCTGGCGCAGAGCGGGGCTGCTTGGGACATCGTGGGCGAGGCCTGGCAGGCGCAGGCCCTCGCGCAGGGGATAGGGAGCTGGCTGGCGGTCACCGGGCCGCCGGAGCTGAGATCGGAGGCACGGGGGCTGGGTGAAGCGGGGGGAAGAGGTTGCGGGGTGCTCGACCGGGCGGCTCTGCGCGGAGAGGGCTATGCGCCCGATCTCCCGCCCCGGGCGGCGCAGTTGACCGAGGTGACGGACGCCCGGCAGGCGTTGCTCGGGCTGCAGGCACTGCTCGGCGAAGTGGGCATAGCGCTGGTCGGGGTGGCCTGCGGGACGGACGACGAGGGTCTGTACTGGCAGTGCATAGAGTCGATAGACGCGGCCGACGAGTCGAGCGACCGGGTCCGGGCGATCCTGCGCCGGATGGCCGTGCGCGAGCGGGGATCCGCCTCCGGGGTGGCATGAGCCGGGGTGGCCTGCGGTGGGGCGGCCTGAGCCGGGGTGGCCCGAGGAGGCGTGCCCGAGCCGGGGTGGACCGAGCCGGGGTGGACCGAGCTGGGGTGGACCGAGCTGGGGTGGGCTGAGCCTGCGTGGCCCGAGGAGGCGTGCCGAGGCAGGGTGGCCCGAGGGGGCGTGCCCGAGGGGGCCTGCGCTGGGGTGGACCGAGTCGGGGTGGACTGAGTTGGCGTGGTCCGAGGAGGCGTGCCCGAGCCGGGTGGACTGAGCTGGCGTGGGCTGAACCAGCGTGGCCCGAGGCGGGTTGGCCTGACCTGGCGTGGTCCGAGGAGGCGTGCCCGAGCCGGGTGGACTGAGCTGGCGTGGCCCGAGGCGGGGTGCCCGATGCGGGTTGGCCTGAGCTGGCGTGGGCCGAGGCGGTTTGGCCTGAGCCGGGTTGGCCTGAGCTGGGGTGGCCTGAGCCGGGTTGGCCTGAGCTGGGGTGGGCCGAGCTGGGGTGGGCCGGGCCGGCGTGGCCTGGGTCGGCGTGGGCCGAGGCGGGGTGGCTCGAGCCGGGGTGCTGCGGCGTGCGGGGTGCTTCGGTGGGGTCCCGTCGCGCGCGACGGGACCCGGGCGGTCAGAAGGACCGGTAGGACGGGCGGTCTTCGCTCTCCGGGGTGCGGGCGCCCTGGGGCAGCGCGGTGCCGGGGCTGCGGTCGGTGGAGGACTGGAGGTCGGCGTCGAGCTGCGAGAGGTCGGCGTTCAGCGCCGCCATCAGCTCTTCCATCTGCTGCAGCAGGCCCTTCGGCGCGCCGCCCTGGGCGGGCACCGCGGACTCCTGGCGTGCGTGGTCGTGCGCTGCCTGCCCGGTCTGACAGTCCTGACGGGATTGCCGGTGGGTCTCCGGCGCGGACTCCTGGGACATGGCGGCCTCCTCGGCCCTGGCCCTTCCGAGAGGCGGAAGGGGGCGGTGGACGCACCGGCGAACGCCGCCGGCGCGCGGGCCGGGCGGTCCGGCTCCGTCCGAGCCAACGATCCCCATCCGGGCTGGTCACTGGCACGGCGGCGGCGGACCGTCAGGCCCGCTCAGATTCACCCGGCCGGGGTGGAGCGGGGGTGGAACCGGGGTGGAAAGGAGCAGGAGGCGGCATGGATCGGAAGGCGGGCTTCGGCCTCCCCGTGGTCGACGTGCCCGGCGGCGGCCTGCCCCGAGACCCTCCGCCCGGTGTCCGGTCAGGCGCAGGTCACTTGATCGACTTGGTAGCGCGCGGCCTGCACCACGACGGCTTCGGGGCTCCCGGGGTCAAAGGGCAGCGCACCTTTCCAGGGCTCCAGGCTCGGATAGCCGACCCGGGCGCCGGTGGCCGGCTTCGCTGGATCCGTCCGCTCCACCAGAGCCATGTCCGGTGACGCGGGTGGCCTCGCTGTCGTTGGTCGTCTCCGACCCGTCCTCAAGATGCTCCGTGTTCACGGGGATCGCGAAGTAGCCGTCCGGATCCGCGAGCTTGGGCGGAGACCGGGAGCAGGTGGCGAACACGGTCGACCCGTTGGACGTGGGTTTCTGGGGCGCTCCGTTCATGCCGTGGGCCGCCTCGCATTCTTGTACGCGTTCGGCGGTGGTGAGGTGCGGATCGGGTGGCGGAGGGCCTCCGCCACCCGTGATGAGTTCCACCAGACCCCAGACCCCAGGCCCCAGGCCCCAGGCCCCAGGCCCCAGGCCCCAGGCCGCCACGATCGCGCCGGCCGCGGCGTCGAGGGTGATCACAGCGCCCTTGGCGCTGGTCATGGACCTCTTGGTTCGGCTCCAGCGGTCTCCGCGGGGGCGGCGAAGGCTCGTCGTCCGCCGGTCCAGTGCTCATGGACAAAGCTCCACCGGTACCGGCGTGCTCCGGCCCGCTGGGTATGCCTCCGGTTCTGGTTGCGCATCCGCGGCACACGGGCCCCGATGCCCGGCTCGGTGGTGTGGACACCGGAGGCAGCCGGGTGACTCAGGGCAGGATGGGGACATGGATCTCCGTATCTTCACCGAGCCCCAGCAGGGCGCGAGCTACGACACCCTCCTGAGCGTCGCCAAGGCCACCGAAGACCTGGGCTTCGACGCCTTCTTCCGCTCGGACCACTACCTGCGCATGGGTGCGGCCGACGGTCTGCCCGGGCCCACCGACGCCTGGATCACCCTGGCGGGCCTGGCCCGCGAGACCAAGCGGATCCGGCTGGGCACGCTGATGACGGCCGGCACCTTCCGGCTCCCCGGCGTGCTCGCCATCCAGGTCGCGCAGGTCGACCAGATGTCGGGCGGTCGGATCGAACTCGGCCTGGGTGCGGGCTGGTTCGAGGAGGAGCACAAGGCGTACGGCATCCCCTTCCCGGCCGAGCGCCTCGCCCGGCTGGAGGAGCAGCTGGAGATCGTCACCGGGCTGTGGGCCACCGCGCCCGGCGCCACCTTCGACTACACGGGCGTCCACTACCAGGTGGAGAACTCCCCGGCGCTGCCCAAGCCGGCCCAGGACAAGATCCCGGTCCTGATCGGCGGCCACGGCGCGAAGCGCACCCCGCGCCTCGCCGCCCGGTACGCGGACGAGTTCAACATGCCCTTCGCCTCGATCGCGGACAGCCAGCGGCAGTTCGGCCGGGTCCGCGCGGCCGCCGAGCTCGCCGGCCGCAAGCCCGGCGACCTCGTCTACTCCAACGCCCTCGTCGTGTGCGTGGGCAAGGACGACGCCGAGGTGGCCCGGCGGGCCGCAGCCATCGGCCGCGACGTGGCGGATCTCAAGGCCAACGGCCTGGCCGGTTCCCCGGCCGAGGTCGTGGACCGGATCGGAGCCTACGAGGCGGTCGGCTCCTCCCGCCTCTACCTCCAACTGCTCGACCTCGGCGATCTGGACCACCTGGAGCTGATCTCCTCCCGGGTCCAGTCCCAGCTCGGCTGACGGGAGCGGCGACCGTGCCCCGCGCCTCCCGCCCGCTCGCCGGGGCCCTGACCGGCCCCGGCGGGCGGACCGTGCTCCTGGACGGCGGGCTGAGCAACCAGCTCGCCGACCAGGGCTGCGACCTGTCCGGCGGACTGTGGACGGGCCGGGTCCTCGCCGAACGGCCGGAGCAGGTGACGGCCGCCCACACCGCCTACGTACGGGCCGGCGCCGCGGTGCTGATCACCGCGAGCTACCAGGTGGGGTACGCCGCCTTCGCCCGGCACGGGTACGGCCCCGAACGCACCACGGCCCTGCTGCGGCGCAGCGTCCGTCTGGCCGAGGCGGCGGCCCGGGCGGCGGACCGCGCGGTGTGGGTCGCCGCGTCCGTGGGCCCGTACGGGGCGGTGCTGGCGGACGGCTCCGAGTACCGGGGCCGGTACGGGCTGAGCGTGCGCGAGCTGGCCGACTTCCACCGGCCCCGGATCGCGGCGCTGCTGGCCGAGGGCCCCGACGTCCTCGCCCTGGAGACGGTTCCGGACGCCACCGAGGCCGAGGCCCTGCTCACCGTCCTCGCGGAGACCGGCGCCCGCGCCTGGCTGAGCTACACCGTCGAGGGCGGCCGGACCCGGGCCGGCCAGTCCCTGCCCGAGGCCTTCGCCCTCGCTGCCGGGTCCCCGCAGGTCATCGCCGTCGGCGTGAACTGCTGCGACCCGGCGGAGGTCCTGCCCGCCCTGGAAGCGGCCGCCACCGTCACCGCCAAACCCCTGCTCGCCTACCCCAACGACGGCTCGGTCTGGGAGCCCGCCACCGCCACTTGGCGGGCCCCGGTCACCCCCGCCCCCTGGCCCACGGCCGCCTGGCGCCGCACCGGCGCCCGCCTCATCGGCGGCTGCTGCCGCATCGGCCCCGACCGCATCGCGGAACTGGCGGCTACGCTCCTCTGAGGTCCCAGCGCACGCCCGGCGATCCGCCGCCCGAGGCCACGAGGGCGGTCATCTCCGTTTCCACAGAAGCCAGTTCCTCCGGACGCTCCATCAGGAGCAGCTGCTCGCGGTAGTGCACCAGTGCGGTGAGGAGCAGTTGGGTCTCCCCGGGCTCCAGCGCGCCCATCCGGCGCGCCGCGGCGACGGACTCGGCGCGCAGGGCAAGCGCTATCCCGGGCCGGTGGGCGAACTCCTGACGGCTGTACGCGTACAACGCGGCCGCCAGCAGCGGCAGATAGGCCAACGGACTCACCCGGACGAGGACGCGATAGGCGGCCACCCGCTCCCGGACGGGCAGCGTGCCCGATCCGAGGAGCGCCACCCGGGCGCGCAGCACGGCGTCGTGATTGATGTTCTCCGTGGGATTCATGAGGGAGATTCTGGGAGCCGAACAAGGCCTGGAACAAGGCTGATCGGCTGTGCCGTCCGTCCTACGAAAACGGCCTCTGACCTGTCATGATGGAGACGTCATCACCCTGGGGACCCGGTGCCGGACCCGATGTCGGACCCGATGTGGGACCCCACGTCGAGGGTGGTGCGGACTAGTCCTCGCTCATCACCGCCTCGCAGCCGGGGCACACCGAGTCGGCGTACTCCGGCGGGCACCAGGCGTCCGGATGTTCGGACGGTTTCCAGTCGGCCGTTTCCATGGCGAAGGTGTCCTTGCCGCACATGGTCCGCGGGCCGCGCCCGGTACTGCTTCCCGGAGCGTGGGGGGCGGCGTGCACCCGGCGGACGGACCCCGTTCCCGGCTGGTCGAGCTCGTACACAACAACGTTGCCGCTCATGATTCGACGGTAGGCGCCCCCGGAAAATAGGGCGCGGGCAACACCGGTGACCAGCAACAATCGCTCACATGTTCCTGACGATCTCCACGACCGGCACGGCCGAGCGCCCCGCCACCGACCTGGGCTTCCTGCTGCACAAGCACCCCGGCAAGACGCAGGCGTTCTCCACCTCCCACGGCACCGCCCACGTCTTCTACCCCGAAGCCACGGACGAGCGCTGCACGGCGGGCCTGCTGCTGGAGGTGGATCCCGTCGCGCTCGTGCGGCGTGGTCAGGGCAAGGGGCAGGGCGGCACGCCGGACGCCGCGCTCGCGCAGTACGTCAACGACCGCCCCTACGCCGCCTCCTCGCTGCTGGCCGTCGCGCTGAGCGGAGTGTTCCGCAGCGCGCTGAAGGGGCAGTGCGCGGCCCGCCCCGAGCTGCCCGACGAGGTGCGCCCGCTGCGCATCGAGATCCCGGTGCTGCCCGCCCGGGGCGGCGCCGAGCTCGTGCACCGGCTGTTCGCCCCGCTCGGATGGGAGTCGGTCACGGCCACCCCGGTCGCGCTCGACGAGACCTTCCCGGAGTGGGGCGACTCCCGGTACGTGCGCCTCGTCCTGGAGGGCGAGCTGCGGCTTTCCGACGCGCTGCGCGGCCTGTACGTCCTGCTGCCCGTCCTCGACGACTCCAAGCACTACTGGATCGCCTCCGACGAGGTGGACAAGCTGCTGCGCGCCGGAGACGGCTGGCTCGCCGAACACCCGGAGAGCGGGCTGATCACCTCCCGCTACCTGGCCCGCCACAAGCGGCTGACCCAGGACGCCCTGGAGCGGCTGGAGCTGGTCCGCCTCGCCGAGGCCGACGGCAGCGAGGTGGAGGAGATCGACAACGCGGTCGACGAGACCACCGACACGGAGGAGAAGCCCGTACCGCTCGCCGTGCTGCGTCGCGAGGCGATCCTCGCCGCGCTGGGAGCGGCCGGCGCGGCCCGCGTCCTGGACCTGGGCTGCGGACAGGGCCAGTTGCTGCAGGCGCTGCTCAAGGACCCGGCGTACACCGAGATCGTGGGTGTGGACGTGTCGGTCCGGGCGCTGAACATCGCCGCGAAGCGGCTGCGGCTGGAGCGGATGGGGGAGCGGCAGAGCTCCCGCGTCCGCCTGACGCAGGGCTCGCTCGCGTACACCGACAAGCGGCTCGTGGGCTACGACGCGGCCGTGCTCAGCGAGGTCATCGAGCACCTGGACCTCGAGCGGCTGCCCGCCCTGGAGTACGCGGTCTTCGGCTCGGCCCGCCCCCGCACGGTCCTCGTGACCACGCCGAACGTCGAGTACAACGTCCGCTGGGAGACCCTGCCCGCCGGGCACGTCCGGCACGGCGACCACCGCTTCGAGTGGAACCGCGCGGAGTTCCGGGCCTGGGCCGGGGACGTCGCCTCCCGGCACGGCTACTCCGTCGCCCACCTGCCCGTCGGGGACGACGACCCCGAGGTGGGGCCGCCGACCCAGATGGCCGTCTTCACCCTGAACACCGGCACCGCCGGCAGCACCGGCACCGACACCGACACCCCGAAGGAGGGCGAGGCAGCATGACCACCGACAGCACCGACACCGCCGGCACCACGGCCGCAGGCGATACGGCCACCGGCCGCAAGCGCGTACTTCCCGTCACCGACCTGTCCCTCGTCGTCCTGATCGGGGCCACCGGCTCGGGCAAGTCCACCTTCGCCCGCACCCACTTCAAGCCCACCGAGGTCATCTCCTCCGACTACTGCCGGGGCCTGGTAGCCGACGACGAGAACGACCAGAGCGCCAGCAAGGACGCCTTCGAGGTCCTGCACTACATCGCGGGCAAGCGCCTCGCCGCCGGCCGCCTCACCGTGGTCGACGCCACCAGCGTCCAGGCCGAGTCCCGCCGGCAGCTGGTCCAGCTCGCCCGCGAGTACGACGTCCTGCCCATCGCGATCGTCCTCGACCTGCCCGAAGAGGTCTGCGCCGAGCGCAACGCGGCCCGCGCCGAGCGGGCCAAGCTGCCGCGCGCCGTCATCCAGCGCCACCGCCGCGACCTGCGGCGCTCGCTGCGCGGCCTGGAGCGCGAGGGCTTCCGCAAGGTGCACGTGCTGCGCACGCCCGAGGAGGTCGCATCGGTCGAGGTGGTCCTGGAGAAGCGCTACAACGACCTCACCCACCTCACCGGCCCCTTCGACATCATCGGCGACATCCACGGCTGTGCCTCCGAGCTGGAGACCCTGCTCGCCAAGCTCGGCTATCAGGACGGCACCCACCCCGAGGGCCGCACCGCGGTGTTCGTCGGCGACCTCGTCGACCGCGGTCCGGACAGTCCGGGCGTACTGCGCCGCGTGATGGGCATGGTCGGCTCCGGCAACGCCCTGTGCGTGCCCGGCAACCACGAGAACAAGCTCGCCCGTCACCTCAAGGGCTCCAAGGTCCAGCGGACCCACGGCCTCGCCGAAACGATCGAGCAGCTCGAACGGGAGCCGGAGGAGTTCGTCCAGGAGGTCCGCACCTTCATCCAGGGCCTGGTCAGCCACTACGTCCTCGACGGCGGCCGGCTCGTGGTCTGCCACGCAGGGCTGCCCGAGAAGTACCACGGCCGCACTTCCGGCCGGGTGCGCGCGCACGCCCTGTACGGGGAGACCACCGGCGAGACCGACGAGTTCGGGCTGCCCGTGCGCTACCCGTGGGCCGAGGACTACCGGGGCAAGGCCGTCGTGGTCTACGGCCACACGCCGGTCCCGAACACCGCCTGGATCAACAACACCATCTGCCTCGACACCGGAGCCGTCTTCGGCGGGAAGATGACCGCCCTGCGCTGGCCCGAGCGCGAACTGGTCGACGTACCGGCAGAGAAGGTCTGGTACGAGCCGGTCAAGCCGCTCGTCACCGAGGCGCCCGGCGGCCATGACGGACGTCCGCTCGACCTGGCCGACGTCCACGGCCGCCGGATCGTCGAGACCCGGCACCTGGGCAACGTCAACGTCCGCGAGGAGAACGCGGCCGCCGCCCTGGAGGTGATGAGCCGCTTCGCCGTGGACCCGCGCCTGGTCCCGTACCTCCCGCCGACCATGGCGCCGACCGCCACCTCCTCGGAGGAGGGCTACCTGGAGCACCCCGCCGAGGCCTTCGCGCAGTACCGCAAGGACGGCATCGCCCAGGTCGTCTGCGAGGAGAAGCACATGGGCTCCCGCGCCACCGTGCTGCTCTGCAAGGACGCCGGCGCGGCCCGCGAGCGGTTCGGGGTCGACGGCCCCACCGGGTCCGTCTACACCCGCACCGGACGGCCCTTCTTCAAGGACCCCGCGGTCACCGAGGAGGTCCTCGGCCGGCTCCGCTCGGCGGTCACCGACGCCGGGCTGTGGGAGGAGCTCGACACCGACTGGCTGCTCGTGGACGGCGAACTGCTGCCGTGGTCGCTGAAGTCCACCGGACTGCTGCGCAACCAGTACGCCGCCGTGGGCGCGGCTTCCAGCGCCGTGTTCCCGGAGGCCATCGCGGCCCTGGAGGCGGCCTCGGCCCGGGGCGTCGACACCGGGGAGCTCCTGGAGCGCCAGCGCGGGCGGGCCGCCGACGCGGAGAAGTTCACCGAGGCGTACCGGCGTTACTGCTGGAGCACCGACGGGCTGGACGGCGTACGGTTCGCCCCGTTCCAGCTGCTGGCGGCGGCCGGCCGCTCGCTGGCGGCCGTACCCCACGACGAGCAGCTGTTCTGGCTGGACCGGCTCGTCGCCGCCGACGAGGCCGCCGGGACCGGACTGCTGCGCCGCACCGGCCGGATCCTGGTGGACACCGCCGACGAGGCCTCGGTACGGGCGGGCACCGACTGGTGGCTGGAGCTGACGGCCGCCGGCGGGGAGGGCATGGTCGTCAAACCGCTCCAGGCGTACGCCAAGGACGGCAAGGGCCGGCTCGTGCAGCCGGGGGTGAAGGTGCGCGGACGCGAGTACCTGCGGATCATCTACGGTCCCGAGTACACGCGTCCGGACCACCTGGAGCGGCTGCGCGGACGCCACCTCGGGCACAAGCGCTCGCTCGCCCTGCGCGAGTACGCGCTCGGTCTGGAGGCCGTGGACCGGCTGGCGGCCGGGGAGCCGCTGTGGCGGGTCCACGAGGCGGTCTTCGCCGTGCTCGCGCTGGAGTCGGAGCCGGTGGACCCGCGGCTCTGACGACGCCCAGCTGGAACGCCCGGCGTCAAGGAAGGGCCCCCGTACGGCCGCGCATTAGGTCGTATGGGGGAACTTTCGCGGAGAACTCCGGGAAAACCACCGGCGGGATCGTTCATCCAGGGCAGCGGAATGTCCGCGACCCTGGAAGGACGGAACGTCACCTATGAAGATGACCGCGCGCGGAAGCATTGCGGCACTCATGACCTGTATGGCCGCGGCAGGCGCGGCCACCCCGGCCATGGCCGACGCGGTGCCGGTGGGAGTCCCCCTGGACGCGGTGCGGACCACGCTCGGCGTGGACGTCCCGCACCTGGCCACCGGAGTGCCGGTGCCGGTGGTCGGAGCACCCGAGGCGCCCCGGTTCCACAAGGGCGACATGCTGCCCACCCCGCTGCTGCCGGCGGTGCCGATCGGCACCGAGCTCGGGAACACCCTCCTCACCTCCCCGGTGCCGAACCTGGCGGGCAAGCCGGAGACGGACGGCGAGGGCTCGCTCGACGCACCCGCGACCACCGTGCGCACCCGGACCCCGGGCCTGCTCGTCGGCTCCCCGCTGACCATGCCCGACGCGTCCAACCACGGGCTGCCGAACGTGACCGCCCCCGCGCTGGGCATCATCGCCCCGGACCTCACCGGCACCCCGGAGGCCCTGCTCGGCCTGCGCTGAACCGGCGGGCCCGCACCCGCCGCCGGATCCGGCGGGACGGACCCGCTGGAGACGCCCTGGGCCGACGCCACGTCAAAAAGCCGCCCGGTCTGCGAACGTGTACGGCATGGGATTCCATGTCGATTCCGAGACCGGGCGGCTTCGCCGCGTCATCCTCCACCGGCCCGACCTGGAGCTGAAGCGGCTCACACCGAGCAACAAGGACGCGTTGCTCTTCGACGACGTGCTGTGGGTGCGCAGGGCCCGCCAGGAGCACGACGGCTTCGCCGACGTCCTGCGCGACCGGGGCGTGGAGGTCCACCTCTTCGGGGACCTGCTGGTCGAGTCCCTGGACATCCCGGAGGCGAGACATCTCGTCCTGGACCGGGTCTTCGACGAGAAGGAGTACGGTCCGCTCGCCACCGGCCACCTGCGGGCCGTCTTCGACGGACTGCCGTCGGCCGACCTGGCCGAGGCGCTGATCGGCGGGATGACCAAGCGG